>CALOBG010000068.1:0-11173 GCA_942490995.1 uncultured Gammaproteobacteria bacterium | reverse complement strand
ACCATCGAGGTCACTGACGGTATTGCCATGCTGATCGGGCGCGGTGGCAACGTCGCAGTGTCGACCGGCGCCGACGGCACCATCGTCATCGACGACCAATACGCCGTGCAGGCCGGTGTGATCGCCGAAGCCATCGCCGCGCTTTCGAGTGCCGCGGTGAAGTTTGTCCTCAACACCCACTGGCACAGCGATCACGCCGGCGGCAACGAGGCCCTGGCCACGGGCGGCGCGGTCATCGTTGCCCACGACAACGTGCGCGTGCGTCTCGGCAGCGATCAGATGATCGAGTTTTTCAAATCCGCGCGCCCCGCCGCGCCGGCCGCGGCCCTGCCGGTGGTGACCTTCTCCGCCGATCTGACGTTTCACTTCAACGGTGAAACCATCCGCGTTTTTCATGTGCCGAACGCACATACCGACGGCGATGCGGTGGTGCACTTCACAACCGCCAATGTCATCCACACCGGCGACGTTTTTTTTAACGGCCGGTATCCCTTTATCGACGCCGGCAGCGGCGGCACGATACGCGGCATGATTGCTGCCGCCGAGACGATCCTGGCGCTCAGCGACGATCACACCCGGATCATTCCCGGCCACGGTCCGCTGAGTAGCCGCAAGGAACTGCAGGCTTACCGGGACATGCTGCAGGCGGCCGAACATGCCATCGCCAATGAAATGATTGCCGGCCACAGCGTCGACGAGGCCGTCGCCAACCGGCCCCTGGCCGCGTTTGACGGCGACTGGGGCCAGGGTTTCATCAACCCCGAAACGTTTGTGCGCATGGTGTGGGACGCGATGACCCGCATGACCCTTCAATAGCCTTCGCGTCGCGCTCGACACTACCCATCAAACGTTCACTAAGCTCTTTCCAGAACCGGATCTAGGCGGACATGTTGCGGTGCAATAGACTTGCTGCATCGCAATAGAACGGCCCCTGTGGCCGCAAGGAAAGCTGCCATGAATTGCCTGAAACGGTACCGGCGCAACGCTTTCGAGCGCACCGCCGACGCCCTGGCGCGCGTGATCTGGATGGTGCTCGGATGCGCTGTCGCCGCCACCTTGTTTGAAAACACCGTCATGATCCGCTCCCTCGCCCACCTGTCCTGAAGCGGCCCGGCGCTGCCCGCGGTTGCGCGAAAGCGTGGCCAGCGCGGCGCCGAAGCCGTAAATTGCGCTACTTCACCTGCAGCCGGAGTAGTGCCGTGTCCGATCTCGACAGCGATTTGTTCAACCTTGCCATGTCCGCCGAAGCGCAGCCGCTGATGGATGCGGTGCAGCGCCACATCAAGGAAAACGTTGAACCGATCACGGAGGAATTTTTTTCGCTCGACAAGGAAAAATCGGATCGCTGGAGCTGGCATCCGCGCCAGCTCGAGCTGCTTGACGGCGCCAAGGCCAAAGCCAAGGCGTCCGGCCTGTGGAATTTTTTCCTGCCCGATTCGGCGCTCGGCGATGGTCTGACCAACCTCGATTACGCCTACATCGCCGCCGAACTCGGCAAGTACGATCTGGCCTCCGAAACACTCAACTGCAGCGCGCCGGATACCGGCAACATGGAAGTCCTCGAGCGGGTCGGCACCGAGGCGCAGAAACGTGAATGGCTGCAGCCGCTGCTCGACGGCGAGATCCGCTCCGCCTACGCCATGACCGAACCCGACCTGCCGTCTTCGGACGCCAAGAACATTTCCACCAGCGCGGTGCTCGATGGTGACGAGTGGGTTATCAACGGCGAAAAGTTCTACATCTCCGGGGCCGGCGATCCACGCTGCAAGATCATGATCACCATGGTCAAAACCAGCCCCGATGCGGCGCCGAGCCGGCAGCAGTCGCAGATCCTGGTGCCGACCGATACGCCTGGAGTTGAGATCCTGGAAGGCATGGAAGTGTTCGGCCACGATCATGCGCCGCGCGGACATATGCATATCCGCTTTACGAACGTGCGCGTGCCGCGCGAAAACATCCTGCTCGGCGAAGGCCGCGGTTTCGAGATCTCACAGGTGCGTCTCGGTCCGGGCCGTATCCATCACTGCATGCGTTCCATCGGCAAGGCCGAGAAAGCACTGGAACTGATGGTCAAGCGCGCCAGCACGCGGGTCGCGTTCGGCAAACCGATCGCCAAGCTCGGCAAGAACCTCGAGGTGATCGCACGCGCGCGCATCGAGATCAACGCCATGCGCCTGTCAGTGCTGCAGGCCGCCAAGGCCATGGACGTGCTGGGCAACAAGGAAGCGCGGGTTTATGTGAGTGCGGTCAAGGCGATGGTGCCGGAAAAAGTCTGTCTGATCATCGACCAGGCCATCCAGATGCACGGCGCCGCCGGCATTTCACAATGGACGCCGCTGGCAAACATGTACACTGACATGCGCCACCTGCGTTTCGCAGACGGCCCAGACGAAGTCCACCACATGGGGCCGGCGGCGGGGAGGAACAGAGCCCGTGGTAGCCATCCGTCCCCCCGGCGCAGGCGAATCCCGCAACGCCGCGCACGACCTCTCGCAGTAGTTTTCCACCAGCCTGGGCAGGCTGGTCAAAAACCGCCGCGAGGAAGGTCGGGCGCAAGGCGCGGGCGAGACGACGGAGTTTACTGGTGTAAATAGAGGACCGCAGGCGGGGTCCGCAACGCCGCGCACGACCTCCGCAGTATGCCATCAGCCTGTTAGCGCGCGGTGCCGAGATTGAATGGGAGACAGCAGCATGCCATTGGAAGTCCGCGAGGAATGGCTGGCTCAGGTCAGTGAACCGATCATCGAACCGCAGCGACGCATCGTCGATCCGCACCATCACTTTTTTGCCGTCAGCGAAGATTTTCCACACTACGACCTCGACGCGCTGTGGGCGGATACCGCCACCCACAACGTCGAGCAGACCGTTTACCTGCAGTGCTGGGAGGGTTACCGCGACAGCGGCCCGGAGGCGCTGCGGGTGGTCGGCGAGACGGCATGGGTCGACGCCATCGCGGCCCGTGCCCGCACGCAGCCCGAGCGTGCCCAGATCGGCGCGATCATCGGCACCGCCGAATTGCGCGCCGGTGCTGCGGTGCGCGAGGTCCTCGAGGCGCATGTCGATACCAGCCCGCTGTTCCGCGGTATTCGCCAGGCCGCGGCATGGGACGCCAGCGAAGAATTAATGTCGATGCCGGGCCTGGAGGATGGCAACCTATACGGCGATCCGGCGTTCCGCGAAGGCTTCGCCGTGCTCGCCGAGATGGGGCTGGTATTTGATGCTTATCATTATCACCACCAGACCCCGGCCCTGGCCGAACTGGCGCGCGCGTTTCCGAACGTCGAAATCGTCCTCGACCATCTCGGCACCCCGCTCGGAGTGGGTCCGTATGCCGAACATCGCGAGGCCATCTACCGCCAGTGGCAGCGCGATCTCAAAGATATCGCCGCCTGCCCCAACGTCACCATGAAGCTCGGCGGGCTGGCCATGCCATGGAACGGCTTCGGTTTCGAAAACGCCGGCAGACCACCGCGCTCGGACGATATCGTCGCGCGGCAAAAACGCTACTACCAGCAGGCGATCGAAATTTTCGGCCCGGAACGCTGCATGTTCGAAAGTAATTTCCCGGTCGATAAATGCGCCATGTCCTACGCGGTGTTGTGGAACGCGTTCAAGAAGATGGTTGCGGGCTATACGGAGTCCGAGAAAGACTGCCTGTTTCGCGGCACCGCGACCCGCGTATATAAACTGAACTAGCGCCGGATTCAGGTTCCCGGCGCCGGCCTTTTGCGTAATTCAGCAGCTATGAAAATACGTCTCGGTGCAATGATGTTACCCAGTGCCGGCGCCACGCCACGGCAGTTCGAGGAAGGCTTCGCCGGGCAGAATTCGAACTACTACCAGCGTGGCCTGCGCGACTGCTCCCGGATTCTGCGCCAGCTCGAAGAGCTGGGCTTCGATTTTGTCGCCTTTACCGAGCACCACTTCCACGTCGAAGGCCTCGAGGTGTCAAACAATCCGGTTCTGCTTGGCAGCTGGGCGGCCATGCAGACCCGCCGCCTGCGCATCGCGCAGATGGGTAACGTGCTGCCGGCGCGTAACCCGCTGCTGCTGGCCGAAGACCTGGCCATGCTCGACCACTTTTCCGAAGGGCGCATGTGCGCGGGATTCGCCCGTGGCTACCAGTCGCGTCACGTGATGACCGTCGGCCAGAAAATGAACGCCGCCTGGACGGCAGCCAACGATCCTGATTTCGCTGAACACGATCGGGTTAATCGTGAGCTTTTCAACGAACACTACGCGATCATCCGCAAAGCCTGGTCCGAGCCGCTGTTCACCCACCAGGGGCCGCACTGGCAGATCCCGCCAGCCGGTATCAAGTGGGACCATCCGGCGACCCTGCACATGGCGCCGGGGATGGTCGATGAGCACGGTGAACTCGCGCGGGTCGGCATCGCGCCGCTGACCCTGCAGCAACCCGATACGATCGAAACCTTTATCCCCTTTACCATGAGCGCGGAAACGATCGAGTGGTCAGCGCGCGGCGGGCTTACCCCGATCATCTTTTCGCCGATCCCCGAGCACGTCGATGCGGCCGTGGATCTCTATCACAACGCCGTACGCGCAGCCGGCCGTGAGCTCGAACGCGGTCGCGGCCTGGGGCATTTTCGCGAAATCGTGGTCGCCGATACCGACGCTGAAGCACACGCCATCCAGGAGCGCGGGCTGGGTTATATCTGGACGCGCTGGCACGACTGGTTCGGTTTCAACGAAGCCTTGCGGCGTCCCGGGGAAACCGGCGCGATAGAAAACACGCCGGGCAATATCCGCGCGCGTGGTTACTCCCTGGCCGGGTCGGTGGACACGGTTGCGCGCCAGCTCGAGGCCATGATCAGGGCTACCAATACCGATCTGATCGTGCCCTGGATCGCTTCCGGTCCGGCACCGATCGACGGCCTGCTAAAATCCAACGAGTTATTGATCGAAAAAGTACTGCCCCGGATCGGCATCGAGCTCACGCAGCGCAAACCGCAGTTGCGCGCGGACTTCGACGGCCACGGCTGGCGAGAATAGGACATCTTTTTTATGGCGATCCGTAACGGCGACCAGTACCGCGCCGCGTTGCGCGACGGGCGCGAGGTCTGGTACCAGGGCGAACGCGTTGCCGACGTCACCGCTGTGCCCGAGTTCAAAGCCGCGATCGCGGCAATTGCCCACCTTTACGACATGCAGCACCTGCCCGCCTATCGCGACGTGCTGGTTGCCGACACGCCGGAATTCGACACGCCGATCGCGCGCGCGTTCGAGATCCCGCGCACTGCGGCGCATCTGCGCCTTAAACGCGAGGCCTATATCGCCTTCGCCGAATCCAACTGCGGCATGCTTGGGCGCAGCCCGGATTTTCTTAATGTCATGCTCGCGGCGCTCGCCGCCAAGCGCTCGTTTTTCGCCGAAGCGGGTGAGGAACGCGCCGATGCGGTGGTCAATTATTACCGCCACGTCGCCGAAAACGATCTGTTCCTCACCCACGCCCTGCTCGACCCGCAGCTCGACAAAGGTAAGCTGCGTCACCAACAGTCCGATCCCGGCATCTGTCTGCGTCAGGTTGACCAGAACGCCGACGGCATCGTGCTCGACGGCATCAAACGCATCGCCACCGTCGCACCGTTCGCCGACGAGATCCTGGTGTGGCCGTTTCCGCCGACCTTCCAGGACGGTGAGGAGGATTACGCCAACGTTTTTGCCGTGGCCATGGATACCCCGGGCTTGAAAACCATCTGCCGCCCGACGTTTACCAACACTGGCGCGGCGCGCGACTTTCCGCTGTCATCCCGGTTCGATGAAATGGACGCAACCGTGGTATTCGACAACGTGCTGGTGCCCTGGGACCGGGTATTTGTCCACCGGAACATCCCGCTGCTGAATCGCATGTACAAAGATTCGCGTATGCGCGAACTGACCGCGCACCAGACCAACGCCCGCCTCGAGGTCAAGCTCGGTTTTGTCTACGCGCTGATCGTGCGCCTGGCCGAAGCCCAGGGCCTAGCCGGCAAGCCGGACATCATGGAAATGCTGGGCGAGGCCGCGGTGCGCGTGGAAGTGATCCGTTCGACCACCCGATCGGCCGAACTGCAGGCCAGCGTGGACAGTGAAAACAACGCGTGTTACCCGGATCTGTTTGCCCTTCAGGCCGGCCGTGCGCTGGGCCCGGTGTACTACCCGGAACTGGTCAACATGGTCCGGCGTATGGGCGGCGGCGCATTGATGCAGCAGCCGGCCTCGATGGCTGAATTCGATTCCCCGATCGGTGTGGCGCTCGAGAAAGCGCTGCGCGGCGCCGAGATTTCAGGTGTGCACAAAACCCAATTGTTGAAGCTGGCGTGGGATCTCTGTGGCAGCGAGTTCGGCGCGCGGCATGTGCTTTACGAAATGAATTATGCCGGCGAGCGCAGCGCGCTGATGGCGGGTATTCAGCGCGAATACGGGCGCAAACAGGCCTGTCTCGATCACCTGGATCATTTCCTGGAGGCGTTATGAGCGATCGTCGCGAACCGTACCTGAGCTTCTGGTCGGATCTGCGCGGCGCGAGTTTCGAGCAGGGCTATCTCGACGCCGGCGGCATCCGTACCCGTTACCTGCACGCCGGCAACGCTGAACTCGCGCCGCTGATCCTGCTGCACGGCACCGGCGGGCATGCAGAATGTTATTCGCGCAATCTCGCCGCGCATGGTGCGCACTTCAATACCTGGGCCATCGATCTGGTCGGCCACGGTTTCACCGACAAGCCGGATATCGATTACGAAATCGATGTTTATGTCGAACACCTGCGCGCCGTGCTCGACGCACTTGGTTTCCCAAGCGCGCATATCTCCGGTGAGTCACTGGGTGGCTGGGTAGCGGCGCGTTTCGCCCTCAAGTACCCCGAGCGCGTCGAGCGCCTGGCGCTCAACACCACCGGCGGCGCGACGATGATCCCGGCGGTGATGGAAAAAATTAAAACCGCGACCCGCGCGGCGGTGCACAACCCGACCTGGGATACGGTTCGCGCGCGGCTGGAATGGCTGATGGCCGACCCAAAGGTTGTCACCGACGATCTGATCGCCTGCCGTAAGGCGATTTATGAACAACCCGGTTTCGTCGCCGCACTGGAACACATCCTGGTCCTGCAGGAGCCGGAAACCCGCCAGCGCAATAACCTCACCGATGCCGAGTGGTCGGCTATTCGCCACCCGACGCTGGTGCTGTGGACCTCGCACGATCCGACCGCCAGGGAAACCGTCGGCCAGCGCATCGCTGAACTCATTCCCAATGCCCATTACGTGCTGATGCACAACTGCGGGCACTGGCCGCAGTTCGAAGACGCGGACACCTTCAACCGCATTCACCTTGATTTTTTCCGCGGTCGCGGCTGACTTCATGCCGGTTGCCGCGCTGTTCGCCTCGCATACGCCGCTCAAGGATTTCCGCGCGCCGGCGGCGGAGATTGTGCGCGAGGTCGATGCCACCCTCGCCACCGTGCGTGCCTGGGTCGCGGACTACGACCCCGAGCTGGTGATTGCGCTCGGACCCGATCACTTCAACGGCTTTTTTTATCGGCTGATGCCGGGTTTCTGTATCGGCACCGCGGCAAGCTCGGTCGGCGACTGGCGTACGCCACCCGGCGCCCTGCCGGTGTCCGCCGCACGCGCCGAGGCCTGTGTCCGGGCATTGCACCGGGCCGGCGTCGACGTCGCGCTGTCGCACCGCATGGATGTCGATCATGGCATCACCCAGTTGCTCATGCAGATGTTCGAGTGGTCGCGGCTGCCGCCGCTGATCCCGGTCTTTATTAATTGCGCAGCGCCGCCATTGCCGCCGCTGGCACGGGTGCAGGCCCTCGGACACGCGCTCGGTACGTTTGCGCGCGAGGCAAACTGCCGCGTGCTGCTGACGGCCTCCGGCGGACTCAGTCATGATCCGCCGATCCCGAGCCTCGTCGACGCACCGCCGCCGGTACGCGAGCGCCTGATCGACGGTGGCGTACTCAGCGCACAAGCGCGCGCCGCGCGTCAGGACAAGGTTCTGAACGACGCCGGCGACCAGGTTGCCGGGGTCAGTCCGCGCAGGCCGTTGAATCCGGCCTGGGACCAGGCTTTCCTGGATTTTGTCCGCGCCGGTGATTTTGCCTCGATCTGCGCGCTCGACGACGACGCCATCACCACCGCGGCCGGCTGTGGCGGCCACGAGCTGCGCACCTGGCTGGCGGTCGCTGTCGCCGCACGCACGGCCGGACTGAAGAATTTCGAGCAACGTTATTACCGCGCCATTCCGCAGTGGGTGGCGGGCTACGCGATCATGACAGCAATTGCCTGAACACGTGTGCGGAATAAAGGGCAACGCAGACGCTGGTGGCGTGCGGGTCGCGCTTCCGGCGGCCTCGAGCGCAAGCGGGCCATGGAGGGTGAGACGCACGCTCAGATCTATTCGCGGCGCCACCAGCAACTGAGTGGGTGCAGTTCAAGGCGCGAGGAGTGAGGTTTACTTGCCGTAAATGAGTGACGAGCAACGCCGAAATGCACCCACTCAGTTGCTGGCCCTGCGGGTTGGGCCAAAGAAGTCCGCCTGCTTCGTTGCACCGCTTGGCAATAGAACCACTATTCCCTGCGCACTGCGCCTTGCAGACGAACTTTTTTGGCGCCAATGCCGCCGCGAATAGGTCTGAGCGTGCGTCCAGCGCAGCGCGAGGGCAGTGAGACCGTGCACGGACGCACGGTCGAACGCTAGCCGGAGGCGCGGCCCGCACGCCACGGACGGTGTACAACGTTTTCGCACGTTTATTTGATCGTTTTCTGGAGCAGCATTGACGATGTCGACACCACACCCGCCGTTCCGCGCCGATCACGTTGGCAGCCTGCTGCGGCCACCACCACTGAAGCGTGCCCGCGCGGAATACGCTGCCGGCGAAATCGATATGGCGGCCCTGCGCGACATTGAAGACCGGGCTGTGCGCGATGCGGTTGCTGCGCAGCAGGGGCTCGGTCTGCGCGCGGTGACCGACGGCGAATACCGCCGCGCCTGGTGGCATTTCGATTTTCTTGCCGGCCTCGATGGCGTTGAACGGGTCGCAACCGGAGAAAGCCTGCCTTTTCAGGGCGCGCTCACCAAGCACGAAAACATCGCGGTGACCGGCAAGGTGCGTTTCAGCGGCCACTACATGCTCGAGCATTTCCGTTATCTCGCCGCGCACAGCAACGGCGCGGTCGCCAAAATGACCATCCCGGCGCCGTCGGTGCTGCACTTTCGTGGCGGTCGGCGCTCGATCAGCACCGCGGTCTACCCCGATCTTGACGAGTTTTTCGTCGATACAGCGGCCGCCTACCGCGATCTCATCGCCGCGTTCTACGCCGCCGGCTGTCGCTACCTGCAGTTCGACGACACCGTGTGGGCGTATTTGTGCTCGGAGAAAGAACGCGACGCGGCGCGCTCGCGCGGTGACGATCCCGACCCGCTGCCAGACCGCTACCGCGAGATGATCAACTACGCCTTGTTCAACAAGCCGGCCGACATGATCATTACCACCCACGTCTGCCGCGGTAATTTCCGCTCCACCTGGATCTCCGAAGGCGGCTACGAACCGGTCGCCGAAACCCTGCTCGGCGGGACCGACTACGACGGCTATTTCCTCGAGTATGACAGCGACCGCGCCGGTGGTTTCGAACCGCTGCGGTTCGTGCCGCGCGGCGACAAGCGCGTGGTGCTCGGACTGATCACAAGCAAGTCCGGTGCACTCGAGGCGCGTGACGGGGTCCTGCGCCGGATCGAAGAAGCGAGCGCCCACGTGCCGCTCGAGCAGTGTTGTCTGAGTCCGCAGTGCGGGTTTGCCTCGACTGAGGAAGGTAACGTCTTAAGTGAGGACGAGCAGTGGACAAAGCTCGGCCTGGTGGTCGATATCGCCCGCGAGGTATGGCCCGGCGAGTCGTGAGGTCGCGGCTACCCTTCGCCGCGCAGCCGGCGCAGAAAATAGTCGTGGACTTCGCGCAGGGGGCGGTCAAACAGTTCGTCCGGCGCCGCGGCGTTGATTTCGGCAATTGCTGTGCTCAACAGGCTCTGTACCTGGTGCCGCGCGCGGCGTCGCTGTTCGGCGTGACGGTCGTGGTGTAGCGCCAGCCAGTCGCGATGGCGGTGGAGGGCCTGGTCGAGTTCCGCCAGATCGTTATTGGCCGCCGAGGTCAGCAGGATCTCTGGCGTCCAGCCGCCGCGGTGGCGCGAACTCAAACCCACCACCCCTTCGATTTCACCGGCAATGCGCTGCGCGTTGGGACGATCGGACTTGTTGATTACATACACGTCGGCCATCTCGAGGATGCCGGCTTTCATGGCCTGCACCGAGTCCCCCGACTCCGGTACCAGCACCAGCACCACGGTGTCGACCAGCGCTTTGACCGCGTGATCGATCTGGCCGATGCCGACGGTTTCCAGATAAACCTCGTCGAAGTCATGGCGGTCCATGACGCGCATCATTTCAACCACGTTGCTGGCCAGGCCGTCGCTGGCCCAGCGACTGGCAACCGAGCGGATAAACAGGTTCGCGTTATCTGCAATGTCGTCCATGCGGATGCGATCGCCCAGGATCGAGCCGCCGCTGAGCGGGCTGGTCGGATCGATGGCGAGCACGCCGATACGTGCGCCGCTCGTGATCCGCGCGCCGGCCAGGCGCGCAATCAGGGAGCTTTTGCCGGCGCCGGGGGGGCCGGTGAATCCGATCCGGTAGGCGCCGGCGTCGTCGTTTGGCCGCGGCGTGTCGAGGCCGGCGCGGGCCGGCGCCCGGCTCGCCTCGGTCAAGTCGCGACTCAGCTGGCGGCGATTCAGTGCCGGCGTGGCCATAATCGTGTGCGGCGATGGTGTTACCGGTGTCTGCACTTAGGCCGCGCCGGACAGCACCGCTTCGAGTTCGGCGAGGATATCGTCGATGGTCATCTCGCTGGTAAAAATGCCGACCGCGCCGGCAGCGCGCAGCGCCGCGTGATCATCCGGCGGGATACTGCCGCCGACAAAAACCTTGATGTCCTCGGCATCGCGGGCTTTGAGCTGAGCAACGGTTTGTTCGAGGATCTCCTGGTGCGAACCGGACAGGATGCTCAGACCGAGCGCGTCGACGTCTTCATCCACGGCTACCCGCGCGATGTACTCCGGACTTTTGCGCAAGCCGGTGTAGATCACATCGACACCGGCATCGCGCAGCGCAAGGGTGATG
>CALOBG010000067.1:0-111162 GCA_942490995.1 uncultured Gammaproteobacteria bacterium | reverse complement strand
GTGGCCGCCCTGTCACCCTCAAACACCGCTTTTGTCGGCCAGCCGAGCGCGCTACCCGGGTGCTACACGCGCCTGCGGGGCCGCATGACAGCCCACGATGCGCAGCGCCTGGGCGGCGAAATAGGCACAGATCTCGTCAACTTCGAGATCGCCGTCGGGCCGGTACCAGCGCGGGATCCACTGGGCGATCCCCATCAGCGCGTAGGAGGCGAGGCGCGCATTGTCGACCTCGAACTCGCCACTGGCGATACCGGTTTCGATCAGTTCAGTGAGGCGACGAATGAGCACTTTCTGCAGATTGCGGGTTTCTTCTTCGGTCTCGGGCAGAAAATGGTGGTGTTCCTGCCAGAAGATGATCGCGATCATGCGGAACTCGATGTTTTCCCGCACCCAGGCGTCAACGAAACTGTGCAGCCGCCGCGCGGCTGTCGCTTCGCGTTGATAGGAAGCATCGAGCAAATCGATCACGCGCTTGATTTCGCGTTCCACGACCGCGGCCAGGATCTCGTGCTTGGAACGAAAAAACTGGTAGATGAACGGCTTGTTGACGTCGAGTCGCTCGGCGATAGCGTCAAGGGTGGTGCCGACGAAACCGCGCTCGTAAAACAGTTCGCTCGCCACTTCGACGATGCGCGCGTGTTTATATTTGGCGAGTTCTTCTTTCATGTTCAGTCCGCGGCGCCGCAGCGCGCGATAGGGTCATCGGTGGCGGGGCTTGGCCCGGCGCCGCAACCGATCCTACCCGCTTCCGGCCACCGCCGTACCGTGCAATGCAACACGCGGCCGCGCGTGCACGCCCGCGCTCACCGTGCGAGCGTGGCTGCGCCGCGCCCCTTGTGCCAGAATTCAGCGGCTGCAACAACGCCGCGCCGCCACCACCATGTGACCCGGAGATCACCTGCATGAGCAATTTTTCTTTCCCTCGACCGCAGGATCCGGCCCCGGTGCAGGCCCGCGAAGCTGTCGCCGGCAACTGCGCGGCGTGCGGCGCCGAGGCCCTGATGCGCTATCCGGTGCTGTCCGAAGGCGGCTGGTTCGTCGCGGTCAAATGTCAGCGGTGCCTGCACAGCCTGAGCCGCGAAAAATGGACGCGGCTCGGGCATGTCACCCTGATGACCGATTCACTGTGACGTTCACAAGGAACCTGTTCCCATGATGGCAGTTGATGTAGGCGGCACCTTCACCGACGTGGTGTCGGTCAGCGACGGCGTGATCCGAACGGCCAAAGTTTCCACTGACGTCCACCACACCGATCGCGGGGTCGTCGCCGGCGCGGCCGAACTCGGGGTGGCCGACGCACCGGTGTTCAACCATGCCAGCACCCACGGGTTGAACGCGATCATCACGCGCTCGCTACCCAAGATTGGTTTGCTCACCACCATCGGTCACCGCGATATTCCTGACATCGGTCGCACCTGGCGTCCGGTCGCGGCCCTGACCGACCCGAGCTGGCGGCGCAGTTTCGGCGATGCCGCGCGGCCGCTGGTGCCACGCTACCTGCGCCGCGGGGTAGTCGAACGGATCAAGCCTGGCGGAGAAATTTTTACCCCGCTCGATGAACGCCAGGCGCGCGAACAGCTGCAGGTTCTCAGGCGCTGCAAGGTCGAGGGCGTCGCCATCTGCCTGCTGCACGCGTATACCAATAACGTGCACGAAAAACGTCTGCGCGAGCTGGTCAGCGAGGAACTCGGCGACATCCCCTGCTCCGTGTCGAGCGAGATCTCGCCGCTGGCGAAAGAATATGCACGAACCTCGACGACACTCGTCGACGTATTCATGAAAATCATCTACGAGGCCTACAGTGAACGGCTCGCCAGTGGTCTCAGCGATCAGGGTTTCCGCGGTCAGCTCAATTTCGCCGACTGCACCGCCAACCTGATCCCGGTCGCGGACGCGATGGAAGCGCCGTTCCGGGTGGTGTTTGCTGGTCCGGCCGCAGGCACCGTCGGCAGCGCCCATTTCGGCGCGCTGATCGAAGAAAACAATCTGCTGTGCGCAGACGTCGGCGGCACCTCATGTGATATCAGCCTGGTCACCGACGGTCAGCCGTTCGTCAACACAACCTTCGAACTCGAACACGATCTCATCGTCAACGCCCTGTCGAACGACATCTCGAGCATCGGCGCCGGCGGCGGCAGCCTGGTTGCGATCTCACCGAGTGGCGACATCCGGGTCGGTCCCGGCAGCGCCGGCGCCGATCCGGGGCCGGCCTGTTATGGTCGCGGCGGCCAGCAGCCGACCATGACCGACATCTGTCTGCTCGCCGGCCTGCTCGACCCGGACGGCTTTGCCGGTGGCAAGATGCAGCTCGACGTGGCGCTCGCGCGCCAGGCTTTTGAGCGCCTCGACACGCCGCTGCCGTTCGAAAGCCGCGTGCGCTACGGCTTCGATATCGGCCTCAACAACATCGCCGAAGGGATCTTCAACATCGCCATCAAGCACGGCATCGATCCGCGCGATTACGCACTGATGGCGTTCGGCGCGGCGGGCCCGCTGCTGCTGCCGGCGCTGGCCGATATGGTCCACGTCAAAAGCGTCATCGTGCCGCCGCACCCGGGCCTGTTCTCCGCCCTCGGGCTGCTCAGCGCCGACCAGGCTTACGGTATCAGCCAGAGTGCTTACACGGTGCTTGAACCGGCGGCGGTCGATTCGATCCGGACGATTTACGCGAGCATGGAAAAGAAGCTGCGCGCCCGGCTCGGTGCGCACCAGGATGTCGCCATCGTACGTGCGTTCGACGCCCAGCTCGTCGGTCAGACCTGGGAGACGCCGTTCGTGCCGGTGCCGGACGGTGACATTACCGCGGCCACCATCGAAACCATGATCAGCAATTTCCACGATGCCTACCAGGCCCGCAACGGCAATCGTTTCGAAGCGATCCCGGTGCAGGGCGTAACCTACCGCCTGCGCGCGGTGGTCAGGACCGAGAAGGTCAGCTATCCCGAATTGCCACCGCGCAGTGGCGCGGCGCTGCGTGCAGTCGGCACCAGCGTGCTGCGCTACGTTTCGGATGCCGAGGAACTGGCCCAGATCTATGCACGCGAGGACCTGCGCCAGGGCGACGAAATTCACGGCCCGGCGATCGTGCGCGAAGCCTTGTCGACCACCTATATCACCCAGAACCAGCTCGGCACGGTCGGCCGCTACGGCGAAATCAATATCCGACGTTTGCCCTGAGAGGAACCCGTATGAGTACCCAACCCGATCTCGACGGCTGCATTGGCGACGCACTACCGCAACGATTGCGCGACTGGAGCGCGGATCAGTTCGAGCGGGCCTATCATTGCGATCGCTTTACCGCGATGGTGCTGTCGAACCGCCTGCGTTACCTGGTCGACCACATGAGCACGGGACTGATGTTCAGCGCGTTTTCGCCGATCATCCGCGACTGGTATGACTTCGCTATCACCATTTCCGGTCCGCCGGACATGGACTATCCGATGCCGGCGGTGTCCAGTTCACTGCTGGTGTTCCTCGGCACGATGGAAGACGCGGTGCGTAACATCGTCGAAGAGTACGGTGTCGAAAACCTGAAACCCGGTGACGTGTTGATCTGCAACGATCCTTATCGCGCCGGCAACCACGTCAACGATACCTGCTTCATTCGACCGGTGTTTCACGGCGGTCGGCCGGTCGCGTTCATGAACGCCCGCGCCCATCAGCTCGATATGGGCGGGATCACGCCGGGTGGTTTCAGCGGCACCAAGGCCAATGTTTACGAAAACGGCCTCGTGATCGGCCCCATGCTGCTGTTCGAACATGATAAGCCGGTGCGTTCAACGTTTTCGCTGGTGTTCGACAACACCCGCTTCGCGGGCTTCCTGAAGCCGGATTTCATCACCATGGCGGAGCAGCTCAAGCTCGGTGAGAAACTGCTCCTGGAAAGCATAGCCCGCTACGGCGAGCAGGCTTATCGCGGCACCGTGCGCTATTGCTGCGACGTCTCCGCTGAAGCCATGAGTACCGCGCTCGAGCGCATCCCCGACGGCGAATACCTGACCGAGGAGCCGATTGACGCTGACGGCGCCGGCGACGACGAGAAGCTGGTAGTGCGTGCCCGCATCATCAAGCACGGTGGTCGCCTCGAAGTCGACCTGAGTGGCTCTTCGCGCCAGGCGCGGACCTGCATCAACGCCGGCCCGCTCGACGCCAAGACCGCGGTCGGCGCCGCCTTCAAGCTGCTCGTCGATCGCCACAGCCCGTTCACCTCGGGCGCTTACCGTCCGATCGACATCGTCGTGCCGCCCGGCACCATCATGTCGGCGCTGCCACCGGACGGTGCGATCATGCTGTACTGGGAAATCTCGGCGGCGTTGCTGAACGGCATCATCCGCGAAATCGGCAAGGTGCTGGGCAAGGACGCTTTCGCCGGCGATTACGGCGCGGTGTGCGTACACAACGCTCATGGCCTGCGTACTGACGGCTCGTCGTGGCAGAACATCGGCATCGTCGGCGGCGAACACGGTCCGTGGGGGGCCGACAAGGACCACGACGGGGAATCCTATACCGTGCCGTATATGGTTAACGGCCTCGATCCATCGACCGAAGCCTCGGAGCTCGATTCGCCGGTACTGTTGATGCGCAAGGAGTATGTAACCGACTCGGGCGGCGCCGGCTTCAACCGCGGCGGCGCGGCGGTACTCAAGGACGCCTACTGGGAAACCGACGGCGAACACTACAGCATCCCCATTCGTCTCAAACAGGGCACCGGTTTCGGCGTGCGCGGCGGACACACCGGGCGCGCCGGCGCCTGCTGGCTGTTCGAACCCGAGGACCCGGCGCTGACGGTGGCCGGCAAACTCGTCGCGGTAAGCGACGAGGTCTATGCCGCGACGACCCCGATCGCCGGGGTGCTCGATCCGCAGTCGAGGGCGCCCGACCCTGACGGCGAATATTTCTACTTCGCCCGCGAGCCGGTCTGGCGCACGCGCTCGGGCGCGTTTTCGCGCTACATCACCAATGGCGGCGGCGGCTGGGGCGACCCCTACGCGCGTGATCCGGAGCGGGTGCTGGCCGATGTTCGTGACGGCTATGTCAGCATCGGCGGGGCGCGCGCCGATTACGGGGTGGTGATCAGCGGCGACCCCGAATTCGACCCCGAGGGACTGGTGCTGGACAGTGCTGCCACGCACGCCCTGCGCCGCGCCGCGGCCAACCCTGAAGCCTGAGCCCGCGCGGTCGATACCCTGAGCAGGAGGCGGGATCAGGACCCGCCGCACACCGTGGCGCCGGCGTCGGTGGGGCCGGTTGCATTGTGACCGCCTTTGCGGGGGGACGGCCGGCACCTGTTGTGCACTGCCCGATAGTGCGACAAACTACCTCTCCGAGGGGATGCAAAGCCTTCTGGAGACTCAAGTTTTCCGGCACCTGACCGACATTTAAAGGACTGTATACAAGGCCTCGAACCGTGCGCTACGAGAAGCCAGAAATTATTGATCCGGACGCCGACGAGTGGGGCCACCGGCGCGCCAATATGCGCCACGACGTTGCCGTACCCGCGGTGCTTACCGACATGCTCGGGATCGAAGTCGACTGTATGATCGAAGACGTCAGCAGCACCGGCATGCTGCTAGCGATCCAGGTAGTACCCAGCGAACCGAGCCGCGAACCGCTCAAGCAGGGCACCCTGGCAACACTGGTGTTCGCGCCGGATCCGCAACGTGCCCCGAACGACAAGGTCTCGACCTCGGTACGCATCATGTGGCGAGCACCGATCGCGGTTGGCATCGCTTTCGCCGAACCGACCCCGGCCCTGCGCGCGGGCCTGCGCGTGATCGCTCAGAACGCCGTCAACGAGCGCATCGCGTCTGGACGAACGACGGGCCCCACCGCCGAACAGCGCGCCATCCTCAAGGCCTGTCGTCAGACCCTGCAGAAGTTATTGCCGAACATCATCTGGAGTATGCGTACCGAACTCGTCAACCGACTGCGCACACTGGCTGACGAGAGCAAAGGTGCGGAAGCCGCTGAAGCGGCCGCCGAAGCCGACCTTATCGAAAGCAAGGCGATGGGCATCACGCGTACCATCGAACACGAATTTCTGCAGGGATTCGCCGCCGTCAGCGATCTGGAGCAGACCCAGGAAATGACCCTGATGCAGCTCAAGGCGACGTCCAAGGCCAAGGACGCCGCGAGTGGCGACGGCAAAGTCGTCGCCACTCGCGTCGCCGAACACAACGCTCGCATCGTGGCCCTCGCGCAACGCGTCGAGGAGCGTTACAAATCGCAGTTTTTCGAGCTCAGCGTACGCCTGGCGAACGTGCTCGGGCACCAGCTGGACGATCGCGCCAACCCGCTGGTACCGGGCGGCGCATGCCGCATTTTCTGGGAAGCGGTGACCAGTTACAGCGATTCTGGGCGCGTACAGAAGCAGTTGCACCAGGCCATGCTGGCTCGCGTCATGCCGCTGCTGGGCGAACTCTACGACGGCATCAACAAGACGCTCGACGAACAGGGCGCGAAACGAATTTTCGACGTGCGCCGCGACCTGCAGCGCAAAGTCGACCCCTGAGCCACACTCAGCGGCGCAGCCCTGGCCCCAGGTTCTGCGCCACCATCACTTCGATCAGGCGCGGCCCCGGCGTCGCCATAGCGGCGCCGAACTGCGCTTCAAATTCCGCCACGCTGGTGGCGCGGGTCGCCGCGATATCCATGCCCGTGGCGATGCTGACCCAGTCGATGCCCGGATTGGACAGGTCGAGCATGGACAATGTCTTGGCCGTCGGCTCATCGGTTTTCAACCGTTCCAGCTCGACATTGAGGATCGCATAGCTGTTATTGTTGAGCAGCACCACGGTGACGTCGGTCTGCTCACGCGCCATGCTCCACAAGGCTTGCACGGTATACATCGCACTGCCGTCGGCCTGGAAAGCAACAACCTTGCGATCCGGGCAGGCGATGCTGGCGCCGAGACACAGGGGCAGTCCCTGTCCGATCGAACCACCGGTAATTGCGAGCCAGTCGTGCGGCGCGGCGCCGGCGGTGCGCAGAAAAAGCTCGAGACCGCAGGTGATGCCCTCGTCCGAGACGATCGCGTCAGTCGGTAACAAGTTGCTGATGACGTCTCCGATCGCGGCCGGGGTAAGCGCCTCGCCTACCGCCTCAGCGCGCGTGCGTGCCTGCTTCGGGTACGGCCGCTCGGCGTGCATGTGTTCGGCGAGCGCGAGCAGTGCTGCCGGCACATCGTCGTCGACCCCAGCGAGTTTGACCATGGCACAGTGTTCCGGCGCCAGCACGCTGGCTACGCCGGGATAAGCAAAAAATGCCACCGGCCGGGGCGCACCGATCAGGATCATCTGTTCGAACGGTTTGAGGAACTCCAGCGCCTGTTCGGCGAAATACGGGATCCGCTGCACCGCGACGCGACCGGCGCCGCGCTGCAATCGGGCCGGAAACGTTTCGCACAACAGCGCCGCCCCGCTGGCCTCGGCGATGCGCCCGGCGGCATCCAGCGCATCGGCGCTGAGCGCCCGTCCACCGAGTACCAGGGCCGTGCGTTTGCCGTTGCCAAGTGCCTCGGCACAAGCCGCGATAGCGGCCTCGCCGACCTGTGCCATCGGCTGCGGCTGGAGCCGATCATAGGATTCGTGAGCAGGTTCCCAGGCGTGATTGGCGGGCACAATGAGGGTCGCGATCTTGCCCCAGCCGCCGAGCGCGGCCTGCACCGCCTCGGCGCCGGCCAGGGCCAGATCTTCGGCCGATTCCGAGACCCGCAGC
The DNA here is from genome assembly GCA_942490995.1 of uncultured Gammaproteobacteria bacterium. Lineage (GTDB taxonomy): Bacteria > Pseudomonadota > Gammaproteobacteria > UBA981. The sequence continues at coordinate 103,446 of CALOBG010000067.1, read as the reverse complement.
CAATGCGAATGCAGCTTCGCGTGGCCAACTACATCAGAGGTCAGCGGCGCGTCGTACTGAATATGCCAGACCGCGTGATCGCCGACGATGTTGACCACCGGCGAAAATGCTTTGCGCGCGTTGTGCAGGTTGGCCATGCCGTTGGCGTAACCCGGTCCGAGGTGCAGCAGGGTGATCGCCGGCTTGCCGCTCATGCGCGCATAGCCATCGGCGGCGCCGCTGGCTACACCCTCGAACAGACACAGCACCGGGCGCACGGCCTCGGTTTTACCGATCGCGGTTACCAGATGCATTTCGGAGGTGCCAGGATTAGCGAAGCACACTTCTACGCCCGCTTTCACGAGGCTGTCGAGCAGGGCATGGGCACCATTCATAGGTAATCCTTGGCGGTATCTTGTTCAGGCTGCGGCATAGTACGTTGCCGCCAATTTGTGGCGCAAGTTGGCAACCCTGCACGTAACCCGTGGTGAAGCCGCACCAGCGCGAATGCTGAAGTGCCAGGAGCGCAAACACCGTGCCTTGCAATCGAATAATTCGCAAGGCAACGTGAGCCGGTCATATTCGTGGATCGTGGGAGCCGACATGAAAACGCAGCTGGCGATGCTCGCCAACTACCACTTATGGGCCTATGAAACGCTGTTCGCCGCACTCGCCGCACTCGATGCAAGTCGTTACCGCGCCGACTGCGGTCTGTTTTTCCGCAGCGTCCATGGCACCCTCAATCACATCCTGCTCGCCGAACGCGTATGGCACTGCCGCTGTCGCAACGAACCCGGTACGTTCGCCGCTCTTGACGAAGAGCTGTACCGCAGTCGCGACGAACTCGAGTCGGCGATTTATGCCCAGGCTCGAACCTGGACGGACCTGATCGGGACCCATGACGAAGCCGGCCTGGCAGCCGATGTGGTGTATCGAAACCTGGCCGGACGCGAATACACCACCCCGCTGTCGGCGATCCTGCTGCACGTGTTCAATCACGCCACGCATCACCGTGGGCAGATCTCCGCCGCGCTCAGTGGCGCCGGCCTGCAGGTACCGGAAATGGACCTGATCTATTTCCTGCGCCCCGGCGGCTGAGTGCTCATGGGGTATTGCCGAGGAGTTCGTCGCAGTCGGCCGCGTAGATCTCGCTCACCCGTGCAAACCTGCGCCAGTCGCCGCCGATCAGAGTCGTCATCGTGGCCGACGCATCACCAACCAGGCGATCGACTGCGGCCGCGGGCAGGATGCGACGCGCGCGGTTGATGGCCAGCTCACCGGCGCTGTACAACGCCTCATAATCGCGCAGCGGACGCGCGTTGGAAGCATTGAAGTAGTAGGCCGCGCAGGTCGCGAGTTCGGCCGCGCGCTGCTCACCGGCATGGTTCGAGTCCTGCCCTGTCACATCCGCCATGGCGAGCACCGTGCCGGCGAGCAAGGCCGTCGCGACGCACATTTTCGACCAGTGCCGCCACAACACACACTCAATCATCGAGCTTGAACGCAAGCTTACTGGTTTCGCCGCGCTCCAGCGCGCGAACGTGGTCGGCATAGTTGAGCATGGAAAGCAGCGGCTGCCCGGCCGCCATGCGGCGGCGCAATTCGGCCTCCTGGCGTTGGATATTCTGCGCCTGCGGCACCAGTTCGCGCAGGCGCGCGGCACTGGCGACAATAATCCCGTCGTCATCACCGACCAGTACGTCGCCGGGTTCGACGTCGACGCCACCGCAGCACACCCGGCCCTGGGTCTCGGTGATCGTGACCGTGGTCCCGGAGCACGGACACAGCGACCGTGCATAAACCGGCATATCGAGTGCAGCCAGCGTACTGACGTCACGCACCGGACCATCGACCACCACCCCGGCGAGACCACGGCGGCGCGCTTCCAGCGAGAAGAGCTCACCAACCACCGCGCGCGTACTCGCGCCGGTATCGACGACCAGGACTTCGCCCGCGAGCGACTCGTCAAGGGCCTGGATGACCCCCAGGAAGTCTTCGTGGCAGCGCACCGTGCGCGCCATGCCGACCAGTTTGAGCCCGCCGCGCAGCGGTCGTATTGCCGGGTCCATGACGGACAATGATTTGTCGGCGTCTGCGAGCGCCGCGGTGTCGAGCGCCAGCAGCTGCGCGCGCAGTTCGGCATCAATCATGCCTGTTCCCCTTTCAGCGACGACAGCAGCTCGCGCGCCGCGGCGGCGAATACCGCGACGTCCGCACCGCTGCATAACAGATTGAAGCCCTGCTCAGCGCGTGGTGTAACGAGCTCCGGCGTGGCGCCGAAAAAGCCCAGGCGCATGCCCCTGGCCAGGCACACATCGCGTACGTGATTGATGGCTTTGCGCACATCCGGGTGATCGAGCTGACCGGTTTTGTTGAGACTGGCTGACAGGTCATAGGGGCCGACCAGCACCGCGTCGATGCCCTCGACCGCGCAGATTTCTTCGATGTTTTCCACCGCGTCGACGTGTTCCGCCTGAACGATAATGCTGGTCGCCTGGTTGGCTTCGCGCAGATAGTTTGCGAAGTTGAGGCCGTGCATGCTGGCGCGGCTGAGGCCGATGCCGCGGCTGCCCATCGGTGCGTATTTGGCAAAACTGACGATCAGCCGCGCGTGGGCCGCGGAATTTACCTGCGGAACGATAATCCCCGCCGCCCCGGCGTCGAGCGCCCGCTTGATCGAAATTTCGTCGCTGCGTGACAGGCGCACCAGGCAGGGCGTCGTTCCCGCCGCGCGTACGATGTCCTGCACCGCCAGCGGCAGCAGCGGCGCGTGTTCGGTTTCGATAAACAACCAATCGAAACCGAGGTAACACAGGGTTTCCACCAGCTCCGGCGACTGCAGCGTCACCATGGTGCCGTAGAGCTTATCGCCGGCCAGCAGCCGGCGCCGGAATTCGGCATACATGCTCGCGATCGCTCCCTGGCTGATGAGCCATGGATTCTATCAGCCCGGCCGGACTGGCCGCGCGGCTGCGCAACACGCGAACAAAAAAGGGCGCTCAAGGCGCCCTCGGCGGACAGGGTCGCGCCACTCAGCTCTTGATTTCGAACTCCTTGTTCCAGCTCAGACCCTTCGAATCGACTACTTCCGCGCGCAGCGCCGCGGCGCCGTTGGGCCGGAAAAAGAAGCGGAAGCTGGGGTCGGCGGAAACCGAGAACCCGGTCTCCGCGGTCATGATCAGGGTATCGCCCTGGTAGAGCTTGATGGTTTTGACGTAATGCTCCGGACGGATGAGCTGGGTTTTTTGATCTTTCTGCATGCCGGTTACGTTCGGATGGCTGAGCAGAAACTGCCCGACCAGCAGATCCTCGGCCTGCTCGGATGGCACGGCGCGGAATTTCATCGAGCCGATGCGTTCCATGGCGACGTTGAAATCCGCCGCCAGCGGCGCCGAGCAGCCCCCCTGGGCCTTGACGAAATTTGTCACCAGGTGATGTTCGCCGGTGTTCAGAACCGCCACCGCGCGGACATTGGTATACATGTCGACACGCACGCGCATGGCGAGGTCGGCGCGACCCATGTCGGGGGTCAGATGAAAAACGCCGGCCAGCGGCTGCGGATTTTTTTCGACGAAAAGATAGATTTTTTCGATGTAGCGCTGGGGGGTCTGGGCGATGCCGGCAGTGATCGAAACCGGGGTAAACGCGGCATCCTCGGCCCGGTAGGGCGTCTTCATGTCGATTACCGAACGGCCCTCAATGAGTTCCGTGGTACCGAAGTAATTCGGCCTGAGCAGGGTTTCCCAGACGTCGACCTGGGACTGTTCGGCGACCGCCGGCGCGGCCACGATTGCCAGCAGGACACTCAGCAGTAGCGCCGCGCTGCGTCCGCGGCGTCGCTCTGGGACAGGATTTTCACGGTTCATGGGCGGGTTCCTCGTGCGCGGCGCATCGATCACGGTGTCGGCGGCTGATTGATGTAGTCGATTGGACCGTGCGCGGCGTTTTTGGTTTCCAGACCCGATTATAACCATTGGCGGCGCGCGAATTCAGACCCCGGGCGGGTAAAACGGGCATAATTCGAATGGCCATGAAAAGCGCCGCCAGATTCCTGACCCTGACCGTATTCGCCGTCGTCACCATACTGGTGCTGCTTTATCTGGCGGCGCCGGAAAAGCCGCACCGTTTCAAAGCACCGACCCCGCAGACGACGCCCGACCAGAGCGCGGCAAGCCCGGTCGACACCGGCCCCGCGGGCCGCGATGCGACCGGCAAATACTATTTCGATGTGAGCAACCACAGCGCCGAGGAATTTCGCGCGCTGCTCGAGCGCGCCTATGCGATTTACGAACAGACACCACCCGCGGCGCGCGCCGCGCTCGAGGTGATCATGGTGCGGCACGGACCCGATATTGCCTATTTCGCCAATCACAACTATGCCGAACACCAGGACATCGTCGACCTCGCGGCGAAACTCGATGCCTTCGGGGTTTTCGATTTCAAGGTTTGTACGGTAGCCGCCAACCGCCTCGGCATCGACGCCGAACAGGTCCCGCCGTTTATCGAGTTCGTGCCTTACGGGCCAGGCGAACTGGAGCGCCTGCGCGAAGCCGGCTTCGTGCGTTTGTAGATTGCTCAGGCTACTCAGTCGAAATGCCGATAGCCGGGCTGCGCCGGCACGACCTGGCGGCCATCCGCGCCAAAGCAGCGCACACCGCTGCCTTCGCACACTCGACCGATCACACTGACGCGTTCGCCAGCGGACGCGGCCGTGGCCAGCACGCGGTCGAGTTGCGCCGCGGCGACGGTGAACGCCAGCTCGTAGTCGTCGCCGCCGGTAGCGGCATAGACCAGCGCCTGCGCTGCGTCGACGGTGCGCGACAGGGACTCTGACAGGGGTAGTTTCGCGAGTTCGATTTCAAGCCCGACCGCACTGGCGGCGGCAATATGCCCGAGATCCTGGACCAGTCCGTCCGAGACGTCGATCGCGGCGTGCACCCACGGCGCGAGTGCCGTGGCCAGCGCCAGGCGCGGGGTCGGTCGTTCGAAGCGCGCGCGCAGGAAGTCGGCATCGGCATCGCCAACCCGGTCCATTACATCGAGTGCCGCGCGAGCATCGCCGAGCGTGCCTGAAACCAGGACCAGGTCGCCAGGCTGCGCCGCATCGCGTGTTAACGCGTGGTCCGCGACCGTACCCAGAACCTGGACCGTGACCGTAAGCGGGCCGCGGGTCGTGTCGCCGCCGATCAGCACGCAGTCGGCGCCGCTGAGCGCGGCGGCGAAACCGCGGGCAAACGCGCTCAACCAGGCGTGTTCGGCAGTCGGCATGGTCAGGGCCAGCAGCGCGTAGCGCGGCTGCGCCGCCATCGCCGCAAGATCGCTGAGATTGACCGCCGCGGCGCGGTAGCCGAGCGCCTCGGGTGCAATATCGGGCGGAAAATGCCGGCCTTCGACCAGGGTATCTACGGCCACCACGAGACGCTGCCCGGGCGGCAGCTGCACGATCGCGGCATCGTCACCGATACCACGGATGACGTCGCCACCGGACCGCCCCAGCGGCGCGAAATAGCGACCGATGAGTTCGAACTCGTCCATGCCGCTCAGCGCTCAGACTTCGAGCCGCGGCGGCCGCTCAGCTGCTGGCCGCGATCTCGGGCGCGCGCCGTGCGTGCGCCAGGCGATCGAGGACGCCGTTGACATAGCGATGCCCTTCGGCGGTACCGAACATCTTGCACAATTCCACGCCTTCGTTGATCACGACCCGGTAGGGGATCTGCAGGCAATGGCGCATTTCGTAGGCGCCGATCAGCAGGACGCTGCGTTCGACCGGGTCGAGCCGGGTCCAGTCCCGATCCAGACAGCCTTCAAGGTCGGCTCTGAGCGCCGCGAACTGCTGCGGGACTTCGCTCACGAGTACGTTGAAGTACTCCATGTCGACGCTGACCAGTTCGCGGTCGGCAACAAACTCCCTGACGATATCACCGGGTTCCTGACCGGCCATCTGCCACTGGTAGAGTGCCTGAACGGCGCACCGCCGGGCACGAATGCGACCGCGGTTCCCTGGTCGCGCGGCCATATTCAAATTTGACGCAACAGGGAAATCATTTCTATCGCCGTGGCTGCCGCTTCGGCACCCTTGTTGCCGGCTTTGGTGCCGGCGCGCTCGACTGCCTGTTCGATAGTGTCAGTGGTCAGGACGCCAAAAATCACCGGCACGCCGGTCTGTTCGGCAGCGCTGGCGAGGCCGCGCGTACAGGCTCCGGCGACGTGCTCGAAATGCGCGGTCGAGCCGCGGATGACCGCACCGAGCGCGATCACCGCATCGTACTTACCCGACTGCGCCAGTTTGCGCGCGACCAGCGGCAACTCAAACGCACCCGGTGCGCGCACGACCGTGACGCTGGGTTTCTTGCTGGCATGACGAGCGAGGGCGTCGAGACATCCCGACTCCAGGTGGTCGACGATGAAACTGTTCCAGCGCGCGCACACGACCGCGATCGAGGTCGGCTTGTCGAGCACCATGTGGCCCTCGATAGTGGTGACGTTTTGCATGACTCGTTACCTGTCAGGATACATATTCGACAACTTCGAGGCCGAAGCCCGAAATCGCATGATACTTACGCGGATTACTCATGACCCGCATTTTGCGCACCCCGACATCGGCAAGGATCTGGGCGCCCAGGCCGATCTGGCGCCAGTCCATCGGATTGCCGTCGCGGCGCGGTAACTTGCTGTCCTGGTCTTCGTCGTAGCGCGTTACCTGGCGCACCAGGTCTTCGTTGCTGACCTGGTTATTGAGGACCACCACCACCCCTTCGCCGGCTTCGCTGACGCGCTTCAGCGCGTCGCGCAGGGGCCAGCCGGCATCCTTGCGCACGCTCGCGGTGAGGTCCTCGAACGGGTTGTGGATGTGCACCCGCACCAGGGTCGGCCGCTCGCCATCGATTTCGCCCCGGACCATCGCCATGTGCAGATCGCCATGCACCGTGTCCTCGTAGGCATACAGGTCGAAGTCGCCGAACTCGGTCGGCAGGATCGAGTGCGCGGCGCGGCTGACGGTCTTTTCATTTTCGATACGGAAGCGGATCAGATCGGCAATGGTGCCAATCTTGAGGTCGAATTCCTTGGCGATCTGTTCCAGATCCGGACGTCTGGCCATGGAGCCGTCGTCGTTCAGGATCTCGACGATAACCGCGGCCGGTTCCAGCCCCGCGCAGCGGGCAAAGTCGCAGCCGGCTTCGGTGTGGCCGGCACGGGTCAGCACCCCGCCCGACTGCGCCATGAGCGGGAAGATGTGTCCCGGCTGGGTGAGGTCGCCGGGGCCGGCATCGGGCGCCACCGCGGCTTCTACCGTGCGTGCTCGATCGGCGGCCGAAATGCCGGTCGTCACGCCTTCCGCGGCTTCGATGGAGACCGTGAAATTCGTGCTGTGGGTATAACGCGTGTCCTGCACCATCAACGGCAGCTTGAGACGCCGGCAGCGCTCCTCGGTGAGGGTCAGACAGATCAATCCGCGGCCGTGTTTCGACATGAAATTGATGTCGCTGGCGGTGCAGTGTTCGGCGGCGATGATGAAATCGCCTTCGTTTTCGCGATCTTCATCGTCCATGATGATGATCATCTTGCCATCGCGAAAATCGTCGATGAGTTCCTGGGTCGAATTGAGCGGCATGGTGGACCAGAAGAAGTGGAGGACGCAGAGATTATAAACGCATGGCGGGCGCGACGGGTGCGCCCCTGCGAACGCCACATGCCAGCCGTGGCGACCGGCGTCAGGCGGTGTTTTCTCCGCTGTCGGGGGTGGTGAAGCCAGCCGCCGCCAGGCTTGCCAGTGACAGCCCGCCGGGTGTGGCGGCCGCGCCCTGGCTGAGCAGGCGTTCGATGTAACGGGCGATGAGGTCGACCTCGATATTGACCGCGTCGCCAGCGGCCAGGGCGCCGAGGGTGGTGCGCTCCAGCGTATGCGGGATGGTCAGGACCTCGAAACAATCCGCGCCGGCAGCGTTGACCGTGAGACTGACGCCATCGAGACACACCGAGCCCTTGAAAGCCAAGTAGCGCGCCAGTGACTGCGGAACTTCGATGACCAGACGCACGTAATCATCGAGCGTATCGCGCTGGCGTACTGAACCGATGCCGTCGATATGTCCGCTGACCAGATGGCCGCCGAGACGTTCGTCAAGGCGCAGGGCTTTTTCGAGATTGACGGCATCGCCAACCCCGAGCTGACCGATGGTGGTCCGCGCCAGCGTTTCGCTCGACACGTCGACCTCGAACTGGCGAGCGTCAAAGGACACCACGGTCAGGCACGGCCCGGACACGGCGATCGAATCGCCGAGCGCGACATCGCCGAGATCGAGACCGCCGGCATCGATGCCCAGGCGCATGGCGTCTCCGCTCCTGGCAAGCCGGGCGATATGCCCCACGCTGGCGACTATTCCGGTAAACATGACGTCATTCTCAAGCGTTCAGCCACTCGGCGGCAGCAGTGTAAGCGCGATGTCATCGCCGATGCGAACCATACCATCGAGGCGCAGGCCGAGCGCGTCGGAGAGATTGAGCGGCGAAGCGAGGTCAAACGCCCGCCGCGCCTCGCGGCCGAGCAGCTTCGGCGCCACGTAGACGAGTAATTCATCGAAGCGACGCTCGGCGATGAAGCGCGACGCCAGGGTCGGTCCGGCTTCGACCAGGACTTCATTACACTCGAGTTCGGCGAGGCGTTGCACAACGGCGCCGAGGTCGAGGCCGCCGCGAGTATCGCGCATGCGTTCGAGCCGCACCCCGGCGGCGAATGCGCCGGCAGCCTGGTCGGCGGCGCGCGTGGTAAACACGCGGGTTTCGCCAGCCAGGCTCAGCATGCGTGCGGTGCCTGGCATGCGCAACTGCGAATCGAGCACGACCCGCATGGGTTGGCGCCCGCGCATTTCAAAACGCGGGTCACGCACGTTGAGTCCCGGATCGTCGGCCAGCACCGTACCGATGCCGGTGATGATAGCGCAGGATTCGGCGCGCAGGCGCTGCACGTCAGCGCGCGCCGCGGCGCCGGTGATCCACTGGCTCTGACCGTCGGCCAGCGCCGCCCCGCCGTCCAGGCTCATGGCGAGCTTGACGCGCACGCGCGGACGGCCGAGCCGCAGACGCTGAAAAAACCCGCGATTGAGGCCGCTCGCCGCGTCGACCGCGCAACCTGCTTCCACCGCCACCCCGGCGGCGCTGAGACGCGCCGCGCCACCGCCGGCATGCGCACTCGGATCAGCTTCGGCATAGACCACGCGCGCGATACCGGCGGCGAGCAGGGCGTCGACGCAGGGGCCGGTGCGGCCATGGTGGTTGCACGGTTCAAGCGTGACGTAGGCGGTTGCGCCCACCGCACTGCCGCCAACCGCGGCCAGGGCAGCAACCTCGGCGTGCGCTTCGCCGGCGCGCGCATGGAAACCGCGCGCGATGATCGCGCCGTCCCTGACCAGCACGCAGCCGACGGCCGGATTGGGCGCCGCCGAGTAGCGCCCGTGCTCGGCCTCGGCAACGGCCTCGAGCATGAAACCGCGGTCCTGTTCAGCAGCGGTCATGGCGAAACCTGCGGCGGAAACCGGAATATCAGAACTCAGCCGGGTTTGCCCGGCTTGTCAGGCTGCAGCAATTCGAGCTGCTGTTCACGCAGATCGGGCGGCAGGTCGTTTTCCAGGCGTTCGATTTCTTCAAGGAACGCGCGCACGTCCTCGAAACTGCGATACACGGAGGCGAAACGCACGTACGCCACCTGATCGAGGCCGCGCAGTGCATCCATCACCAGTTCGCCGAGCCGGACCGAATCGATTTCGCGTTCGCCGCTTTCGCGGATACGCCGCTTGACCTGGTTGATCGCGTTTTCGACGCGCTCCATCGCCACCGGACGCTTTTCGAGCGCCTTCACAATGCCGCCGCGCAGTTTTTCATCGTTGAACGTCTCGCGGCGACCGTCGCTCTTGATGATGCGCGGCAAGCTGAGTTCGGCGGTTTCGTAGGTCGTAAAACGCGCCTTGCAACCCTGGCATTCGCGCCGCCGACGGATCTGATCGCCGTCGCCGAGCAGGCGGGAATCGATGACGCGGGTATCCGCGTGGGTACAGAACGGACAATGCATGGCATAAATCTCCGCGCGATCAGAAGCTGGCGTTCATGGTGGGCCGTGGCCGGCGCCGCCGCTCATGGACCATAGACCGGAAATTGCGCGCACATCTCTTCGACCTGGCCACGCACGCGTGTGTTGACGGCCTCGTCGTCAATGGCGTCGAGCACATCGCACATCCAGCCGGCCAGCGTGCGCGCCTCGGATTCGCCGAGGCCGCGGGTGGTTACCGCCGGTGAGCCGATCCGGATCCCGCTGGTCACGAACGGCGATTGCGGATCGTTCGGCACCGCATTCTTGTTGACCGTCATGTGGGCGCGCCCGAGCGCGGCATCGGCGGCTTTACCGGTCAGTCCGTGATCGACCAGGTCGACCAGGAACAAGTGGTTGTCGGTACCGCCCGATACGACCTTGTAGTCGCGAGCCATAAAAGTCTCGGCCATGACCCGGGCGTTGACCAGAACCTGCTCCTGGTAGGTGCGGAATTCCGGCGTCATCGCTTCCTTGAACGCCACCGCCTTGGCCGCGATGATGTGCATCAGGGGGCCGCCCTGGCTGCCCGGGAAAACCGCCGAGTTGAGTTTCTTTTCCAGCGCTTCGTTGCGGCGGGCGAGCAGCAGTCCGGAGCGCGGTCCGCGCAGGGTTTTGTGGGTCGTCGAGGTCGTAACGTCGGCGAGCGCCACCGGGCTCGGGTACAGTCCAACCGCGACCAGTCCCGCGACATGGGCCATGTCGGAGACCAGAAACGCGCCGACCTCGTCGGCAATTTCGCGAAACCGGGCCCAATCGACGATGCGTGAATAGGCCGAAAAGCCGGTCATGATCATGCGCGGCTTGTGCTCGCGCGCCAGGCGTACGACCTCGTCGTAATCGATTTCTCCGGTCGTTTCGTGCAGCCCGTACTGCACCGCGTGGTAGGTTTTGCCGGAAAAATTCACGCTTGCGCCGTGGGTCAGGTGACCGCCGTGAGCGAGGCTCATACCCAGCACGGTATCACCGGCGTCGAGCAGGGCCAGGTATGCGGCGCCGTTGGCCTGCGAACCCGAATGCGGCTGGACATTGGCAAAGTCGGCGGCAAACAGTTCGCGCGCACGCGCAATCGCGAGTTCTTCGGCCATGTCGACGAACTCGCAGCCGCCGTAATAGCGCTTGCCCGGGTAGCCCTCGGCGTACTTGTTCGTCAACAGGGTTCCAGCGGCCTCGAGCACCCGTGGACTGGCGTGATTCTCCGACGCGATCAGCTCGAGGTGGGTTTCCTGACGGCGTTTTTCACCATCCAGTGCCGCGGCCAGTTCGGGGTCGAATTCGGCGATGCTCATGGAACTGGGAAACATGGATGTATGTCCTTAACGATTCAATTGGGCCTGCTCGAGCCGGGTTCGAAGGCCCGCTGTGGAGTCCGCGCCCGGCGCTGCGGCCGCGGGGAAGGTCGCCCGATACGGTCGTCAGGCAGCGTCGACGCGGCCTCGTGATGGCTGCAGATTATCGGCGATCGGGCTCACGGACACAATCCAAAAGCTTTGAATTTACAGGCTTTATTTGTACACGCGCGGCCGCGGCAGCGGGCCGCCGCCGGGCTGAAGAAAAGCCCCATATGGCCGCTATTAAAAAACATGGAGAAGGCCGCACAACCCGCATTCGCAGTGTCCAACGAGACCACCGAGAAGCGTTTCACCGCGCTCAACGGCGAGCGGCTGAGCCGCGTCTATGACAGCCTGACCGGTCGCCAGCGCGACTTCCTCGACGCTCTGCCGCTGCTGTTTCATACCAATCATCCGCTGCTGCCCGGCTATCTCGCCAAAGATACGCCCGCCGGCATCGCCAACTTCAACCCCGGACAGCAAAACATTCGCGCCGCGCGCAACCTGTCGCGATCATTCGAATTCGATCGGCGCTCGGTCTCGCGCCAGGCGCTCAGTGGGCTGTACATGATGGGCAGCCCCGGCACCATCGCCTATTCGCGCAAAAGCGATCTCGACATGTGGCTGATGCATGCGCCCGGGCTGGACGCCAAGGCCGTCGAACAACTCAAGGAAAAGGCCCGGCGTATCGAGCAATTCGCCGAAACGCTGGCGCTGGAAGTCCATTTCTTCGTGTTTGATGCGACCAGCTTTCGCAGCGGCGAAGACCTGTCGTTGTCCGACGAATCGAGCGGCAGCACCCAGCACTACCTGCTGCTCGATGAATTCTATCGCTCCAGTCTGCTGGTCGCCGGCCTGCCGCCGCTGTGGTGGCGCGTGCCCGGCTGCCACGAGCATGATTACGAAGCCTACGTCGAAGCGGTCGAAGCGCGGCGCGTAATCGACCGGGGCAACTACATCGATTTCGGCGCTTTGCCGGATATCCCGGTCGACGAGTTTTTTGGCGCCGCGGTATGGCAGCTGTACAAAAGCATCCATTCACCGTACAAGTCGGTGCTCAAGCTCCTGCTGATGGAGGCCTACGCGGCCAAGCACCCCGACACCACCCTGCTCAGCGTGCGCTTCAAACTCGACGTCGAAGCCGGCGAACTCGACCTCGATGCACTCGACCCCTACATCCTCATGTACCGACACGTCGAGGAGTATCTGAAATCGAGCGATGACGCCATGCGCCTGGACGTTCTGCGGCGCAGCTTCTACCTCAAGGCGAATGTCCTGATCAGTCGCACCGATCGCCGCGCCAACGACGACTGGCGGGTCGCCGTCATGCAACGCCTGGTCGGTGACTGGGGCTGGTCGCCCGAGCAGATCCAGCGCCTCGACCAGCGTGCGGACTGGGGACTGGACGTCGCTATCGAAGAACGCCGCGATCTGACCAACACCCTCAAACGCAGCTACGCAACCCTGTCGCGCTTTGCCCGTGACCACGCCAACGACAGCAAGATCACCAAGACCGATCTGCATGCACTGGGCCGCAAACTCTACGCCGCGTTTGAGAAAAAACCGTCCAAGATAGAAGTCGTGACGCGCGGGATCTGTGCCGATCCGGTCGAAGACAGTCTCTCGCTCCACGAAGTCAGGGGCGAGGGCAACAGCCATTTCTGGCTGCTGTTTGTCGGCAGTGTGAGTCCGGCGGATAGCGCTGCCCTGCAGCCGGCCAAGCGCTCCGGCTCGGCCGCCGAGATCATTCTGTGGTGCCATCTCAACCGCCTCGCCGGCGAGGGCACCACCTGGCATGTATTTACCACCAACAGCCGCCTGACCGCCGCCGAGGTCAAACGTGTCAACTCGACCCTGGCCAAAACCCTGATCGGCAACGACGGCGAGGCGGTCGGTGGCGAAGCCGGCGGCCGGCGCCGCATCTCGCGCGTCGTGTTACTGGTTAACGTCGGTGTCGATCCGTTCTCCGGAGCCTTTTCCTCGGGCAATGTCCTGACCAGCGACCACGTCGACCCGCTCGCCTACGGCGGGCGCGGCATGAACCTGGTACGGACCATCGATCTGCTGTTCATGACGACCTGGAACGAGGCGTTCGCGTTTCGCTACGAAGGCTCGCGCGCGGTGCTCGAAGCACTCGCGGAATGTCTGCAATGGGTCGTGACCGAACGCACCGACAGCGATCTCCCCGACATCGAAACGCGCTGCTTCAATGCCGAATGCGCGCAGGCAATTACCAAGCGGGTGGCAAGCCTGTTCGGTGATGCGATGACGTTCATGACCCGCAACTGGCGCCGTGAAACGCCGCACCTGGTAATCCAGGCGGACGAAAACCTGCACCACCTGAGGCTCGAAAAAGGCCGCCCCCTGATCGAGTCATACAACAGCCAGGCGCTGCTGCTGCGCGCCCTCGGCAGCACCGATGCCGATAGCCCGCTCAACGTGCGCTTCGACCGCAGCTGCACACGCGCCGGCCTGTTGCCCTATATTTACCGTCACAACCGTATCGGCACGATCCAGATTTTTGCCCATCGCCGCGGGCCGGCCGCCGACGTGTTCGTAGTCGACGAGCGCGGCCGCCTGTTGGTTCACCGCCAGGAATGTTATTCCATGGCGGTTCTGCTGCAGCATTATCGCCGTTTCCTCAACGCCGCCCTGCAGCGCTGCGAACCCGGCTTTAACGGCGACCTGCCGCTCGAAATCGAAGCCTGCGAACTCAGCGTCGGCGACAAGCATCCCCAGATCAAACATTACCCGGAAGACCTTTCCGACAACCAGAACTACCTTGCCCTGCACGTGCTGGCGGATGCCGACTCGGAAGGGCACCAGCAGTTCACGATCTATACCGGCGACCGCGAGTTCTCGACCTGGGAGCACGGCGTAGCGCTGTTTTCCCATGTCGCGGAGTTTGTTCTCGCCCAGCGTGGCACCGGCGAGGTTTATCCGATTTATATTACCGACCTCGATCTGTCGACACGCTTCCGCCAGCTGGTTGGGGTCAAGGCGCTCAGACCATTCGACCTGTTGAGCTACAAGAAGCGCATCGAGTACCAGCTCACGCGCGCGCTGCTGAACGACACCACCCAGCCGGGAAGCGCCGTCACGCTCGCCTCCTGAGTTGGCCCCGGATGCATCTGCCGCGCCGCGTGGATGCAGTAGAATAGCGCTCGTCCCTCGCAACCCGGATCGATCGCTTGAGCAAGACCACGAAATTTTTTGCGCGCGCCGAGCGCCTGCTCGAACGTCTGGAAAAACTCCTGCCGGCTGACCTCGACGAGGAACTCGAAGATGCGATCGCGTGGCGCTGGCGCAGTGGTAACGGCACGCCTCGACTCGAAGCCATCACGCGATTCAATCCGGTCAGGCTCGACGACCTGCTCCACATCGACAGGCAGAAGGAGGCCTTGGAGCGCAATACGCGCCAGTTTCTTGCCGGCCTGCCCGCCAATAACGCCCTGCTGTGGGGGCCGCGCGGGACCGGCAAGTCGTCGCTCGTCAAAGCCCTGCTGAACGACTATGCCGAGCGCGGTCTGCGCATGGTCGAGGTCGATCGGCTCGATCTGGTCGACCTGCCGGACATTATCGATCGGCTCGAAGACGGTGGCGCGCGCTACGTGATTTATTGCGACGACCTGTCGTTTGACGATAACGACGCCACCTATCGCGCCCTCAAGACCGTCCTCGACGGATCGATCCTCGATACGCCGGACAATATCGTCATTTACGCCACCTCGAATCGCCGCCACCTGGTCCCGGAGCACAGCGAAGACAACCAACACACACGCATTATCGAAGGCGAGCTCCATCACGCGGAAGCGATCGAAGAAAAGATCTCATTGTCGGAGCGCTTCGGCTTGTGGTTGTCATTCCACCCCCTGAGCCAGGATCGATACCTCGATATCGCCGAACACTGGCTGCGCGTTTTCGACCAGCATCTCGGCAGTTTCGACAGCGTGCGTGCGGCCGCGTTGGAATGGGCGCTGTTACACGGCTCGCGCAGCGGGCGCAGCGCCTACCAGTTTGCCCGTGACCGGGCCGGGCGCACGGCCCTGGAGCGCAACGATGGCTGACGCACGAGTGCCACCGGAACTGGACCAGGTCAGGGCGACGGCACGCTGCCTGGTGGATCGCGCCGCGATCGACCAGGCCTGCGACAGGATGGCCGTTGAGATCACGGAGAAACTCAGTCAGACCAATCCACTGCTGCTGGGCGTGATGAACGGTGGCATCGTGCCGCTGGCGATGCTGCTGATGCGGCTCGAGTTTCCTTTGCAGGTCGATTACGCGCATCTGACCCGTTACGGTATGCGCACGACCGGCGGCGAGCTGCGCTGGATCAGGCGTCCACCGTCCGCGGTCAATGGTCGCACCGTGCTGGTCGTCGACGACCTGCTCGACCACGGCATCACCCTGCAGGCGATCTCGGATGCCTGTTATGAACTCGGCGCCGCCAACGTCCTTACCGCGGTGCTGATCACCAAGCAGGTCGAAGCCCGGGCCGGACTCGAGAGCACCGACTTTTCCGCCGTCACCGTGCCGGACGAGTATATTTTCGGCTACGGCATGGATTACAAAACCTACCTGCGCAATGCGCCCGGAATATTCGCGGTCACGTCGGCGCCATGAAACTGGCACTGGTCGGCGGCAGTGGCCTGTACGAGTTGTCCGCACTGGAACAGGTGACCAGCCGGCGCGTCACGACCTGCTGGGGCGAACCCTCGGCGCCGATCGCCTGCGGTTCGCTGCACGGCATCGAGGTGCTGTTTCTGCCTCGCCATGGCCGCGGCCATCACCTGCCGCCACACCTGGTCAATTACCGCGCCAACCTTGCCGCGCTCGCGGACCTCGGCGCTACCGCGATCGTCGCGACTGCGGCAACCGGCGGCATCGGCCTGGCCAATGGCAGTATCGTGGTCCCGCACCAGCTCATCGACTACACCTATGGACGCGAACACACCTACAGCGATGGCTCGCAGCCGCAGCCACTGCATGTCGATTTCAGCGAGCCTTATACGGCGTGGCTGCGCCGCGACCTGTGTGGGGCGGCGGCGGCGGCGAATATCCCGGTGATCGATGGTGGCGTGTACGGCGTGACCCAGGGTCCGCGCCTGGAAAGCGCCGCCGAAATCGATCGCCTCGAGCGCGACGGATGCACCCTGGTCGGCATGACCGGCATGCCGGAAGCGGGCCTGGCGCGCGAACTCGGGATCGATTACGCGAATATTTCCGTGGTCGTCAACGCCGCCGCCGGGCGCGCGGCCGGCCCGATCACGATGGTCGACATCGAACAAGAACTGATACACGGCATGCGCGCCATCCGCGCCATCATCGAGCAGTTCGCGCGTATCCTCGCCGAGCGGAGGTGACTTCAGAGCGAGGGTGTTGCGCCGCTTATTGAGTGGCCGCGCCGACCGGTTCGGACCCGGGATCGGGCGGCTCGTCCGGAGCGACCTCCACGGTATCCGGCACGTCGGGCAGCACGTAAGGTGAAACCTGCACGATGACACCGAACAGCGGATGATCGAAATAATGGATTTCGCGCAGCTTCGCTTTGCGCGTCGCACTCAGACGTACCGGCGTACCTTCATGGTAATAGAGGAAGTCGACCTCGATATGCAGCAGCCGGGCGACCTTGATGCTGACGATACCCTCGACCTGGCGATGCGACAGGACTACCGGCGCGGGCGCCGCCGCCGGACCTGTCGTCAGCGGCGGCGTCTGCCCGGCCTCGACTTCGAGATCGGACAGGTACACGCGCCGCGCCCGCACCACGCCGTAGCTCGGCTGGCGCCATGCCGCCGACAGGATCGGCGCATAAGCACCGCTCTGCCGTAAACGCCGAACCACCCCGGCGAGGTGCATATCGGACGGCGCGAGGCGCTGGAACGGACCCGCCGGTTCGATCTGCGCCGCACCGGCGGGGCCGGCTTCGATGGGGATGCTGCTGAGGGTGACGGTATTGACGAAATCGGGCAGCGTATTCAATTCCGACCACGCCTCACCGCCGCTGCTGAGACTGCTGAGCTGACGAAAAACCACCACATCGACCTGGTACCAGCGCGCGTGCGCCGCCACCGGCGCCAGCAGCACCAGTAACAGCAGGGTCGGGCCGGTGCTACGCCGCATTGCGCTTCGCGAAGCGTCGGAACAGCATCGCCAGCTCATCAAATCTCGCCTGCGCATCGGGTAATTCCTTGCTGATCTTGAATTTTTCTCCGCCTTCCATGCGGTAGTCCGGATCGGTCTGCAGCAGCTCAATAATCGCCATCGGATCGATATCGGGGGTGGCGTGAAATTCGATACGACCACCGCGCCGGCCGAGGTCGATGCGCCTGATGCCGAAGCGCTCGGCTTCGAGCTTGAGCGCCGCCAGCCGGAACAGATTTTCTACCGGTTCCTCGTAGACACCGAAGCGGTCGATGATCTCCTCGCGCAAATCACCGAGCTCGTCGTTACTGCGCGCGCTGGCAATGCGTTTGTAGAGCATCAGGCGCGCGTGTACGTCAGGCAGGTAATCTTCGGGCAGCAGCGCCGCGATATGCAACTCGACTTCGATACGCCCGTCCATCGCGGCGTCGGCGTCGAGTCCGCGACCCGATTTCAGCGCCGCTACAGTTCGATTGAGCAGTTCGGTATACAGGCCGAAACCGATCTCCTGGATATGCCCGCTCTGTTCTTCGCCGAGAATCTCACCGGCACCGCGAATCTCGAGATCATGGGTCGCGAGCGTGAAACCGACACCCAGTTCTTCCAGCGACTCGATGGCTTCCAGTCGCTTCACCGCATCGGCGGTCATCGCCTTGCGATGCGGCACGATCAGGTAGGCATAGGCGCGGTGATGCGAGCGACCCACGCGGCCCCTGATCTGGTGCAGTTGCGCAAGGCCGAGCTTGTCCGCGCGGTTGATGAAGATAGTGTTGGCGTTAGGCACGTCGATGCCGGTTTCGATGATCGTCGTGCACACCAGCACGTTGCAGCGGCGGTGGTAGAAATCCAGCATCACCTGTTCGAGGTCGCTTTCCCGCATCTGGCCCGTGGGCTATGCGGATGCGCGCCTCGGGCACTAGCTGCTGCATTCGCGCGCGGTCATTTTCTCGATGTTCTCGACCTCGTTGTGCACGAAATAGACCTGCCCGCCGCGTTTGAGTTCGCGCATGGCAGCCTTCGCGCACGATGGTGTCCTGGTTCCAGCGCGAGACGAAAGTCTTGATGGCGTGGCGTTGCATTGGCGGTGTGGCGATAATCGACAGGTCGCGCATGCCGGACAGGGACATGTTCAGCGTGCGCGGAATTGGCGTTGCCGTCATCGTCAGCAAATCCACGTTGGCGCGCAGGGCCTTCAGTTTTTCCTTGTGTCTGACGCCGAAACGATGCTCCTCGTCGATGATCACCAGCCCCAGGTTGCGATACTTGATGCTCTCGGACAACAGCTTGTGCGTGCCGATGACTATATCGACCTTGCCCGCGGCGAGCTCCGCCAGGGTTTTGTCGAGCATCCCCTTATGGGTGAATCGAGTCAGGTTGGCGATGCGAATCGGCCAGTCGGCAAAGCGGTCGAGGAAGTTCTGGTAGTGCTGCTGGGCGAGTAGCGTGGTCGGCAACAGCACCGCGACCTGTGAACCTGAACTGGCGGCGATGAACTCCGCGCGCATGCAAACCTCGGTCTTGCCGAAACCGACATCGCCGCAGACGATGCGATCCATCGGCTGCTCCGCGCTGCATATCGTCGATAACCGCTTCGATCGCGCGTTTGCTGATCCGGCGTTTCCTCGAACGGAAATTCACTGGCGAACTGCTGGTATTCGTCGAGCGCAACCGCGTGCGCAAAGCCCTGCGTGGCCTCGCGCCTGGCCTGGATGTCGAGCAGTTCCACGGCAATATCGTGGATTTTCTGTTGCGCCTTCTTGCGCGAGCGCTGCCAGCGATCGCCGCCGAGGCGGTGCAGCGGCGCATTTTCCTCGCTCGCACCGGCGTAGCGGCTGATCAGGTGCAGCGATGACACCGGTACGTAGAGCTTGTCTTCGTTGGCGTACTCGATACACAGGAACTCGGTGGCGATACCGCCGACGGTGAGCGTTTCGAGGCCCCGATAGCGGCCAACGCCGTGGTCTTCGTGCACCACCGGCGCGGCCAGTTGCAGATCGGCAAGGCTCTGGATCGGTGGATTCGGATCACGCGTCTTGCGGTACTTGCGCCGTCGGCGTTGCACCGCGCGTTCGCCAAACAGCTGGCTCTCGGTAATCACCGCAATACCCTGAGTGGGCAGGGTCATGCCCTGCTGCAGGTCCGAGGCGATCAGAAAATAGCGCTCGTCATCGCGTTGGCGGAATTCCTGCCAGCTATCCACGGCACTCGCGTGGATTGAGTAATGGCGCAGGATTTCATTGAGAAATTCGCGTCTGCCGGGGGATTCGGCGCTGAACAAAATCCGTTTAAACGTGGGCTTGCCGATAAAAGATCGCAGCGCCTTGTCCGGGACCTCGGCATTCGCCTGCAGGGTCAGCTGTGGAATCGAGTGCGAGTCGCCATTGACGGCCTGGCCGTCGATGCTGTCGAGTTTGAACGCGGAGAAGTACAGACGTCGGTGAGATTGCAGGCGCTGCTGCAGTTCTTCCCTGGCCAAAAACAGCTCCTGCGGTGGCAATAACGGCCATTCGAGGTTGTAGCGGCGTGATTCATAACGTTGCTCGACCTGCTCGATAAAACTGCTGGCATGAGCGCTGGCGGCGTCATCGATCAGCAGGCGGCAGTCTTCGGGGAGGTAGTCGAACAGGCTTGCCAGCTGGTCGAAAAACAACGGCAGGTAATACTCGATGCCGGTGCCAGGCCCTCGGAGATGTCGTCATAAATGGCGGCCTGCGCCCCGGCGCCTTCGAATTCGAGGCGCCAGGCGCGCCGGAACTCGCGGATCGCGGCGCTGTCGAGCGGAAATTCGCGACCGGGCAGGATCTCGATCATCTCGATTTCTTCGATTGAGCGCTGCGTTTCGATATCGAACACGCGCACGGTTTCGATTTCATCGTCGAACAGATCGAGACGAAACGGCACCTCGGCGCCCATCGGAAATACGTCGATCAGCGAACCCCGCACGGCGTAATCGCCATGCTCGGTGACCTGGGTGCCGGCACGATAGCCGGCCGCCTCGAGCTGACGCCGGAAATCGTCGCGGTCGAGGGTATCGCCACGACGCAGCGTGAAAGCCCGGCCGCCGAGCCAGGCGCGCGGCGGCAAGCGATGCAGGGCGGTCTGGATCGCGACGATGGTGACCCCGGCGGTCAGAGTCGGTAGCTGCGAAAGGGTCGCGATGCGTTCGGAAATGATGTCCTGGTAGGGACTGAAGCGATCGTAGGGCAGTGTCTCCCAGTCGGTAAGGTGGTAGCGCGGCAGCTCGGGTGCAAAAAATTCGAGTTCCTGCTCGATGCGCGCGGCGCTGGCGACGTCGCGGGCGAAATAGATGAACGGACGCTGTTCGGCCTGTGCCGCGGCGGCGACGGCGGCGGAACGCGCGGCGCCGTACAATCGACTCCAGACCTGCGCCGTCTCCCCCGCACCGAGCGCGGGGGGTGCAAGCGGGCTGCATAATGCGGCCTCGGTGGCGAGCGCGGTCGGGGTACGGTGTGGCTGCGACATGGCGATTTTCAGTGCGGTTTCAAGCGACGCGCACGGCGCGGCATTCGTCATTGATAGCAGCGAGCGCGCGGCCCGGATCGTCGGCTTGGGTGATCGGTCGCCCCACCACCAGGTAACTGGCGCCGGCACGCAACGCCGCGCCCGGGGTGGCGATGCGGACCTGATCGTCGCTGGCGGCACCGGCAGGACGCACGCCCGGCGTCACCAGTACAAAGCCGGCGCCGAGCGCGGCGCGCAACGAGACAACCTCAAGCGGCGAACAAACCACCCCGTCGAGTCCACAATCGTGGCTGAGTCGAGCCAGGCGCGCGACCTGGTCGGCCGGTGTGTCTTCCACGCCGAGCTCGCGTAAGGCCGCGGCATCGAGGCTGGTCAGGACCGTTACCGCAATCAGCAGTGGCGCATCGCGGCGCGCCTGCATTGCCGCGGCAGCGGCTTCGAGCATGGCGCGGCCGCCGCCGGCGTGGACATTGATCATCCAGCAACCGAGATCGGCTGCCGCGGCGCAGGCGCTGGCGACGGTGTTCGGAATGTCGTGAAACTTGAGGTCGAGAAATACCTCGAAACCGCGCGCAGTCAGCGCCTCGACACTGCCGGGTCCGGCACGCGTGAACAGTTCCTTGCCGACTTTCACTCGACACCGCTCAGGATCGAGTCGATCGGCGAGATCCAGTGCCTCGCGCAGACCTGGAAAGTCGAGAGCAACAATGACGGGTTTCGGGTTTTCGTTCATGATCACTGGCGCGATTGGCGGCAATAGTCCTGCGCGGCGCGCGACGACGGCGCCGAGCCTGTTCGTTCAGGTGTGGCCCTATTCGCCGTCGACGCCGTGCACCGGCTTGACCGAGTTCCAGAATTTGCAGCTCGGGCATTGCCAATGCAAGGTGCGTCCGTTGAAGCCGCAGTTCCCGCACACATAGCTCGACTTCTTTTCCAGCAAGCCGAGGGTGAACTCCTTGAGCAGGGTGAGATGCGCCCGCACATCGCTGCTGGCGCCAACCAGGGAGTAGTCGACCAGCCGATCGATGCCGCGCACGCTCGGGCGTTTGTGCAGTTCGCGTATCAGGCGCGCCCTGGCGGTTTCGGTATCGCCCTGTTCGTTCATGATTTCGGTCATGATCAGAACCGGCATGATGTCAGCGCTCTTTTCGCACAGGTGGTCGAGATATTCGAGCAACTCCGGCACGCGCTGCACGGCACGATAACTTTCGACCAGGGGTTCGATGGCTTCCGGAATGAAAGCCGGATCCTGGTACTCCACGCGGCGCAGGTGGCGGATCGCGGCTGCGTAGGCGCCGGCGGTCATGGCCAGGTCGGCCTGCATCAGGGTCGTACGCACGCAATTCGGATCGACCTCGAGCGCCTGGCGTAACTTGTCGCTGGCGTCTTCGACGTCGCCCTGTTCGATCATCGTTTGCGCCTGCTCACACAGAAAATGCGCGCGCCGCTCGACCAATGACCGGTTGGCCAGCTTCTCGAAACGCTGGGTATATTCCAGCGCCTTGTCCCAGTCGCGTTCCTGCTGATAGATATCGACCAGGTGATCGATCGCCTGCCGCTGGTGAGCGCCGGTATCGAGCAACTCCTTGAACAGGCTTTCGGCCCGGTCCAGCAGACCGGAGCGCATGTAATCGAGACCCAGTTCCAGCAACGCGGTGGTGCGCTGTTCGAATTCCAGGCTCGGTCTGGCAACGAGGTTCTGGTGGATACGGATCGCGCGGTCAACTTCACCGCGACGACGGAACAGGTTACCGAGGGCGAGGTGTGTTTCGACCGTTTCGCTCTCGACCTCGAGCACCTTGATGAAAACTTCGATGGCCTTGTCCGGCCGATCCTCGAGCAGATAGTTCAGCCCGCGGAAATAATCCGGTGACATCGCGCTCTTGGCGCCGACCGGCGTTGCCGCGTTCGCCTCGCGCCGGCCGAGGTACCAGCCGGACAGTGCCGCCACCGGCAGCAGGCATACGACGATACCGAACAGGTATTCAACCGCCATCTTTGAGCGCGATGGCCTTGAGGCTGGACAGTTCCCGGTTGGATTGATCGTGCTGGCGTTTCAACCGCCACAGTTCCCGGCGCAGCTTGAACACCGAGCTGGTCATGCCCAGCATGCCGAGCGCCGCGCCGATGATGACGGCCGCGACCACCACCCAGGACAACTCGACCGCGACCGTGCCGAGCACGTAATCGAGCACGATCTCCTGGCTGTTGCGCACATGGAAAGCGAGTCCGGCAAGCGCGACCGTGAGCGCCAGAAGGATATAAAAAACGCGCGACATGGCCATGGCGGTCAGGTCATCGCGGGTTGCGTGGAGTTCACCACCACTTCTAGCGCGTCATGCTGAGGCCATCGGAGTCGGAATCCGAGTCGCCATCGTTATCGTTGTCGTTATCGCCGCCGCGGGCGAGCTTGATCTCCGGCGCCGAGGCCGCCCCGAGGTTGACCCGCTCGCGCAGTTCCTTGCCCGGCTTGAAATGGGGAACGTATTTCGCGGGCAAGGACACCGGATCGCCGGATTTCGGATTACGACCAACGCGTGGTGGGCGGTAGTGCAGGGAAAAACTGCCGAAACCCCGGATCTCGATGCGTTCACCGGAAGCCAGGGTCTGACCCATATGCTCGAGCATGGTCTTGACCGCGAGTTCCACGTCGCGGTAACCCAGCTGAGACTGCTTTCTCACGAGCGATTCAATAAGTTCTGACTTCGTCATTATTGTTCTCGATACTTAATCAGTCTCAGGTCACGATCAGCTTGCCTACTGCGAGTCGAGTTGCTCCTTCAGCAGGTCGCCAAGGGTGGTTCGAGTGTTTTCGTTTTCGGCGCTGTATTCCTGCAGGGCAGTCGCTTCTTCTTCGCTCTCCTTGGCCTTGATCGAGAGATTGATGACGCGACGCTTACGGTCAACGCCGACGATCATGGCCTCGACTTCCTCGCCTTCCTTGAGGAATTTACGTGCATCGTCGACCGGATCGATGGAGATCTCCGATGCACGCAACGAGCCTTCTACACCCTCGGCCAGCTCTACGGTCGCGCCCTTGGCATCGACTTCGATGAGCTTGCCCTTGACGCGAACGCCGCGTGAATATTCCGCGAGGTAGGTCGACAGCGGGTCCTGGGCGAGTTGCTTGACCCCCAGCGAAATGCGCTCGCGTTCGGCATCGACGGCGAGAACGACGGTTTCGAGTTCGTCGCCTTTCTTGTAGTCACGCACAATTTCCTCACCCGGTGCGTCCCACGACAGGTCGGAAAGATGCACCAGGCCATCGATACCGCCATCGAGTCCGATAAAAATACCGAAATCGGTGATCGATTTGATGGTTCCGGCGACGCGGTCGTTCTTGTTGTGGGTGGCAGCGAACTCTTCCCACGGATTGGAACGGCATTGCTTCATACCGAGCGAGATACGCCGCCGCTCTTCGTCGATGTCCAGCACCATGACTTCCACTTCTTCGCCGAGGTGGACCACTTTGGACGGGTGCACGTTCTTGTTTGTCCAGTCCATTTCCGACACGTGGACGAGACCTTCCACGCCTTCCTCGATTTCGACGAAGCAGCCGTAATCGGCGATATTCGACACCTTGCCGAACAGACGCGAGTGTTCCGGGTAGCGGCGCGCGATGTCGACCCAGGGATCGTCACCGAGTTGCTTGAGTCCGAGCGAGACACGCTGGCGCTCACGATCGAATTTGAGCACCTTGACTTCTATTTCGTCGCCGATGTTGACGACTTCCGACGGATGCTTGACGCGGCGCCACGCCATGTCGGTGATATGCAACAGGCCGTCGATGCCACCGAGGTCGATAAACGCGCCGTAGTCGGTAAGGTTCTTGACCAGGCCGTTGATGATGGTGCCTTCGGTGAGCCCGTCGAGCAGCGCTTCACGCTCGACCGAATTTTCGTTCTCGACTACCGCGCGGCGCGACACGACCACGTTGTTGCGGCGCCGATCGACCTTGATCACCTTGAATTCGAGCGGTTTGCCTTCCAGGTAGCTGGTGTCGCGCACCGGCCGCACGTCGACCAGTGAGCCCGGCAGAAAGGCGCGTATGGTGCTGATATCTACCGTAAATCCGCCCTTGACCTTGTCCGTGATCACGCCCGTGACGGTGGCGCTTTCTTCACACGCCGCTTCGAGTTCTTCCCAGGCCTTGGCGCGCTTGGCTTTCTCACGCGAGAGCTTGGTTTCGCCATAACCGTCTTCCACCGCGTCGAGCGCGACGTCGATCTCGTCGCCCACGTTGACGTCGACGATGCCTTCGTTGTTGCGAAACTGCTCAGCCGGAATGATGCCTTCGGATTTCAGTCCGGCGTTGACGACCACGAAGTCCGAGCGCACTTCGACGATCGTGCCGCGCACGATCGAGCCCGGTCGCATTTTTGCTTCTATCTGACTCTGTTCAAATAATTCTGCGAAACTTTCCGCCATGGTGTGTATTTATCAAGGAGGTCCGACCGGCCGCGATTGCATCATCTACGGCTGCCGCAAGACGTCCTCTTCTCCTAAGTAGTTGTTAATGTATGACCCGGCGCCGCTCAGCAATCGCCTGGCGCGAGTCCCCTGTCTTCAACCAGGCGCTTTACTTGCTCTTCCACGGCGCGAATATCGTATCGGGTCGTATCGAGGATGACGGCGTCAGTTGCGGGCTTCAAAGGAGATACAGCACGTTCTTGATCGCGTCGATCACGCTCACTGATGTCACCCGAAAGCTGCGCGAGATTAACACTCATTCCTTTTTCTTTCAACTGCTTATAGCGTCTCCGGGCGCGTTCCTCGACACTTGCGGTGAGGAAGATCTTGAGCGCCGCCGAGGGGAAAACGACAGTCCCCATATCGCGTCCATCGGCGACCAGGCCGGGTCGCCGGCGCATCGCCCGCTGGCGGTCGAGCAGCGCTTCGCGCACCGCGGGGTGGGCTGCGAGTTCTGATGCTGCAGCGCCGCATTCCTCGCTGCGGATCAAATCGGAGACGTCCGCGCCGGCCAGGCGAACCTCGGTGCGGCTGTCACCATCGCGGAACTCAACCGCCAGCGTGGCGGCCGCGGCAGCCAGTGCGGGGGCATCGCTCAGTGCGATCCCCTGGTTCGCGGCCGCCACCCCGAGCACTCGATAAAGTGCCCCGGAATCAAGGAGATGCCATCCCAGCCAGGTTTTCAGCCAGCGCGCCACCGTACCCTTGCCGGTACCGCCGGGTCCGTCGATGGTGATCACCGGCGCGGCGTCCGCGGCCAGCGTCATACGGCGATCCCGAGCCCGGCGTCGGCGGCCAGCACGGCGAAGTGCGGAAACGAGGTCGCGATCGCGGCGGCGTGCTCGATTTCGATCGGTTCGCCGGCGCGCAGCGCGGCCATCGCAAAAGCCATCGCGATACGGTGGTCGCCGTGGGCGTCGATACGCCCGCCTGTGAGCACGCCGCCATCGATGGCGATGCCGTCGTCAAAGGTTTCTACCCGCACGCCGAGCCGCTCGAGACCCGCGGCCATGACCGCGATACGGTCGCTTTCCTTATGGCGCAGCTCAGCCGCGCCGCGCACCACGGTGCGTCCCTCGGCGCAGGCGGCGGCGACAAAAATGGCCGGAAACTCGTCGATCGCGAGCGGCACCAGTTCCGGCCGCACCTCGATTCCGCGCAGGCTCGCCGTGCGCACGCGCAGATCGGCGACCGGCTCGTTGCCGCAGGTATATTCGCGTTCGATGCGGATGTCGGCATTCATGGCGCGCAGGATATCGATGATGCCGGTGCGGGTGGGGTTGATGCCGACCCCGGGCAGGGTGACGTCGCTGTCCGCAGCCAGCGCGGCGCCAACGATAAAAAACGCCGCCGAGGAAATATCCGCGGGCACGACAAGGTCGGTTGCCCGCAGACGCTGACCACCGCTGATGCCGACTTCGCCGTCGGCGGTCTCGAGCGCGACCCCGAAAGCCGCGAACATACGTTCGCTGTGATCGCGCGTCGGCGCCGGTTCGCGTACCGTGGTGCGCCCGTCGGCGAACAAGCCGGCCAGCAGCAACGCCGATTTGACCTGCGCGCTGGCCACCGGCATATGGTAATGGATGCCGTGCAGCGGGCGCCCCGGCGCAATGTGCAGCGGCGGCGTGCCGTCGTTGCCGGTTTCGATGTGCGCACCCATCGCGGCCAGCGGATCGGCCACGCGACGCATGGGTCGGCGGCTGAGCGAGGCATCACCGGTCAGGGTTGCGCCGATGCCGGCGCCGGCAAGGATGCCGCACAGCAGACGCATGGAAGTACCGGAATTGCCGACGTCCAGCGCCGCGGCCGGAGTCCGCAGGCCATCGACGCCGACCCCATGAACCTGCAGGCGTCCGTGCTCGGCAAGGTCGATGCGCACGCCCATCGCGCGCATCGCGTCCATGGTCGAGATGACGTCTTCGCCAAGCAGGCAACCGTCGATGCTGCTCACGCCATCGGCCAGCGCAGCGAACATCACGGCGCGGTGCGAAATTGACTTGTCACCCGGCACGCGCACTTCGCCACGCAACCGACCGCCGCCAGTCACAACCAGGGTGTCATTCCGGGCCATTGGCTTCCGGTACCACGGCCTCGTCGCGGGCCCGCTTGGCGCGTTCAAATGCGGCCAGCAGGGTCGCTCCGTCGCCGGCTTCGAGAGCCTCGAGCAAAGTCGCGAAACGCGCGTGGTGATCGCGCGCGGCATCGAGCAACGCGGCTTGATTGGCCAGTGAGATCTCCACCCACATGCGTGGATTGCTCGATGCGATACGGGTGAAGTCACGGAAACCACCGGCCGCGAAATTGAAGATCCGCTCGGCATCCTCGCGTCCGGCGAGGGTGTCGACCAGATTGTAGGCCAGCAGATGGGGCAGATGAGAGGTTGCGGCCAGCGCACGATCATGACCATCGACCGACATTTCGACGACCTCGGCGCCAACCGCACGCCACATCTCGCCGACCCGCTCTACCGCCCGTGGATCGGTTTCCGACAGCGGCGTCAGGATCACTTTGTGGCGAATGTAGAGTTCGGCGAACGCGGCGCCGGCGCCGCTGCGTTCGGTACCTGCAATCGGGTGGCCGGGAACGAAAGCGGCGAAGCGATCACCGAGCGCGCGGCGCGCGGCGGCGACGACGCTGGCCTTGGTGCTGCCGACGTCGGTGACCGTGGCGCCGGCCTCGAGGCTGGCGCCTATGCGGTCCAGAACCGCGGCCGTGGCGCCCAGCGCGGTGGCCAGCACCACCATGTCCGCGCCCGCGACCGCCGCGCGCGCATCGCGACTGAGGCTGTCGATGATGCCGCGCTCGCGCGCGAGTTCGAGGTTGTCGAGACTGCGTCCGACCCCGACAATTTCTTCGACCACGCCGGCACGGCGCAGGGCCAGCGCCAGCGAACCACCGATCAGCCCCACCCCAATGACACACAGACGCTTGATCATGAGTCGGTCGCGCGCTGCGCTAGAGCACCGCGCGCGGGCAGCTGCCGAGTACTTTGAACAGCGCGGCACGGGTCTGGATCTCGGCCAGCGCCGAGGCGACCTCGGCATCTTCGGCATGGCCAAGGAGGTCGACAAAAAACAGGTAGTCCCACTGCCCGCTCGCCAGCGGGCGAGACTCGATGCGGGTCATGCTGATGCCGCGTTCGGCGAGCACGCCGAGTATGCCGTGCAGGGCACCCGGCTGGTTCGGCATGCTGAACATCAACAGGGTTTTGTCGTCGCCGGTCGAGCGAGGCCGGTTGTGGCCAAGGACAACAAAGCGGGTGGTGTTGTGCGGATAGTCTTCGATGTTCTGCGCGAGCGTGTTGAGCGTGTACAGACGCGCCGCCTCACGGCTCGCAATCGCGGCGCTGCCGGTCTCGTCACGCGCGCGGCACGCGGCCGCGGCGTTGCTGCCGAGCGCGATCTGTTCCACGCCAGGCAGATTGGCCTGCAACCAGTGGCGGCACTGCTGAAACGCCTGGGCGTGGGCGTAGACCCGCTGCACGCTGGCCAGGCCGGTATCGGCGCCGAGCAGTTGATGGTGAATTTCGAGGGTGATTTCGCCGCAGATGCTCAACGATGAACGGCCCAGACTGTCGAGTGTCTCGTTCACCGAGCCGCCGACCGAATTCTCGATCGGCGCCACGCCGTAATCGCACGCGCGCGCTTCGACGGCGCGAAACACTTCCGCGATATCGGCCTGCGCTACCGGTTCGACGGCAGCGCCGAAATGTTTCAGCAGGGCGCCGTGGGTGTAGGTTCCGGCCGGCCCCAGGTAGGCGACGGCGAGCTTGTGTTCCAGCGACAGGCAGGTCGAAATGACCTCCCGCATCAGGCGCACCAGGTCATCGGCCGGCATCGGCCCGGGATTACGTTCGAGCAGGCGCCGCAGGATCAGCGCTTCGCGATCGGGACGATAAAACTCGGCGTTTTCATCAGCAGCGCGTTTGACCTCGCCGACTTCAATGGTCAGTCCCGCGCGCCGGTTGAGCAGCTCCAGCAGTTCGTTATCGACCGCGTCGATGGCCTCGCGCAGTTGCTCGAGTCGTTTGTCCCCCGACATCGTGCCGCTCACCGTTGCCCGGCCTGGCGGCTCAGGCGTCCTCGTTCGCGTCGCCACCGTCCGCGGCGCTGTCGACATCGCTATCGTCGGCATCGCCGTGCTGGTCACCACCCTCGCCCGTGCTGCCCGCGGGGTCATGGTCGGGATGGCCGTTTTCGCCGCCGAGGTCGGCGATCGGTTCCAGGCCGACCAGACTTTCGCCTTCACCGAGACTGATGAGACGAATGCCCTGGGTGTTGCGACCAATCACCGAAACGCCGGCGACCGGCGTGCGCACCAGCGTACCGTGATCGCTGATCAGCATGATTTCGTCCTCATCGCTGACCGGAACCGCGCCGACTACCGCGCCGTTGCGTTTATTCGCCTGGATGGCGATAACGCCCTGGCCGCCGCGCCCCTTGGTCGGAAACTCGGTATACAAGGTGCGCTTGCCGTAACCGTTGGCGGTGGCCAGTAGCACAGTGCCCTCGCCCGCGATCGGGATCAGCGCGATCACCTCCTGGTCCTGGCCAAGGCGGATACCGCGTACGCCGCGCGCGGTGCGCCCCATCGGTCGCACCGCCTGTTCGGCGAAGCGAATCGCCTTACCGCCGGAACTGACGAGCATGATGTCACTCGCACCGAGGGTCAGTGCGACCCCGACCAGGTGGTCACCTTCGTTGAGATCGACGGCGATGATGCCCGACGTGCGTGGTCGTGAAAAATTAGCCAGCGAGGTTTTTTTGATCAGACCCTGCGCAGTCGCCATGACCACAAACAAGTCCGGATCGAATTCCTTGATCGGCAGCACCGCGGTGATGCGCTCGGCTTCCGTGAGCGGCAACAGATTGACCAGCGGGCGACCGCGCGCGGCGCGGCTGGCCTGCGGTAACTCGTAGACCTTCAGCCAGTAAACCTGTCCGCGATTGGAAAAACACAGCAGCGTGTCGTGAGTATTGGCAACGAACAGCTTGTCGACGAAATCCTCGTCGCGGGTCGTTGTTGCGGTCTTGCCCTTACCGCCGCGACGCTGCGAGCGATAGACGTCGAGCGACTGTGATTTGGCGTAACCGGCGTGCGATAACGTGACCACGACGTCCTCTTCGGAAATCAGGTCTTCCAGGGACAGGTTTTCCTGCACGTCGACGATCCGGGTGCGGCGCGGGTCGCCGTACTGGTCGTTGATCTCGATGAGTTCGTCGCGGATGACCTGCATCAGGCGTTCCGGCCGCTGCAGGATATCGAGCAGGTCGTCGATGCGCTCGAGTATGCTGCGGTATTCGTCGAGGATCTTGTCCTGTTCGAGCGCGGTCAGGCGCTGCAGGCGCATCTCGAGGATCTCCTTGGCCTGACGCTCCGAGAGGTGGTAGCCGTCGGCCTTGAGTCCGTAGGCCTCGCCGAGGTCGAGCGGCCGCGAGGCCTCCGCGCCGGTCCGCTCCAGCATCCCGATCACCAGGCCCGGTGGCCAGGCCTGGGCCATCAGCGCCTCGCGCGCCTCGTTCGGGGTCGGCGACGCTTTGATCAGCGCGATGATGGGATCGATGCTGGCCAGCGCTACTGCCAGGCCTTCGAGGATGTGCGCGCGCTCGCGGGCCTTGCGCAGCTCGAACAAGGTACGCCGGGTAACCACTTCGCGGCGGTGGCGCAGGAAACAATCGATCAGGTCACGCAGATTCAGGATCTTCGGCTGGCCGTCGATCAGGGCGACGATATTGATACCGAACACCGACTGCATCTGGGTCTGGCGGTAGAGGTTGTTGAGCAGTACTTCAGGGCTTTCGCCGCGTTTCAGCTCGATGACGACGCGCATGCCGTCCTTGTCCGATTCGTCGCGCAGACCGTCGGCACGGATACCTTCGATTTTTTTCTCTTTGACCAGGTCCGCGATCTTTTCCAGCAGCCGCGCCTTGTTGACCTGATACGGCAGCTCGGTGATGACGATCACCGGGGTATCACTGTCGCCGTTTTCGATTTCGGCGCGGGCGCGTACGTAAATGCGGCCACGTCCGGTGCGGTAGGCTTCGCGGATACCGGCCGCGCCGTTGATAATGCCGGCGGTGGGAAAGTCCGGCCCGGGCACGTGCGCCATCAGGCCTTCGACATCGATGTCGGGGTTATCGACCATCGCCAGACAGGCGTTGATCACTTCGGTCAGGTTGTGGGGCGGAATGTTGGTCGCCATGCCGACCGCGATCCCGCTCGAACCGTTGACCAGCAGGTTGGGAATGCGCGACGGCAACACCGTCGGCTCCTGTTCCTTACCATCGTAGTTGGGCGCGAAATCGACGGTTTCGCGATCGATATCGGCAAGCAGTTCGCTGGCGATGCGATCGAGACGACATTCGGTGTAGCGCATCGCCGCGGCGGCGTCGCCGTCGACCGAACCGAAGTTACCCTGCCCGTCGATCAGCGTATAGCGCAGCGAGAAATCCTGCGCCATGCGGACCAGAGTGTCGTAAATCGCGCTGTCGCCATGGGGATGGTATTTACCCATGACGTCACCCACCACGCGGGCGCATTTGACGTACGGGCGGTTCCATACCGTGTTCGATTCCTGCATCGCGTAGAGCACGCGACGATGGACCGGTTTGAGCCCGTCGCGAGCATCCGGCAGGGCGCGGCCGACGATCACGCTCATGGCATATTCCATGTACGACGCGCGCATTTCGTCTTCGATGTTGACGGGCAGGAGCTGGCGGGCGAAATCGGCCATCAGAGGCAAAATAACTTATTGATTAATATGGTTTAAATCCCGCGCACGGGAAGCCGCCATTGTAGCATGGAAAGGACCGCGTGCGCATCTCGAAAAGAGACTTTTTTCAGTCCTCGAACAAGCGCGCGATGGCGCTTCGATCGGGTCGCTCGACGAGACCGCGTTCGGTGACCAGACAATCGATCAAATGGGCCGGCGTGACATCAAAAACCGGGTTGTGTACCGCGACCCCAGCGGCCGCCATGGCGCTGCCGTTGAGGTGGGTCAGCTCGCGAGCGTCACGGTGTTCGATCGGGATCGCGGCGCCGTCCGGGGTGTCACGGTCGATGGTCGAACACGGCGCGGCAATCATGAATCGAATACCGTGCGCGCGCGCCAGGGTAGCCAGGGCGTAGGTGCCGATCTTGTTGGCGGTGTCACCGTTGGCGGCAATGCGATCGGCGCCGGTCACGACCCACTGCACGGCGCCGTTGTGCATCAGCCACGCCGCCGCGCTGTCGGCAATCAAGGTCACGTCGATGCCGTCCTGGAGCAATTCCCAGGCAGTCAGACGCGCACCCTGCAACCACGGGCGGGTTTCGGTCGCGTACACCGCACTGAGTCGATCGTCGCGCCACGCACTGCGGATCACACCGAGCGCGGTACCGTAGCCGGCGGTGGCAAGCGCGCCGGCGTTGCAATGTGTCAATACGCCGCTGCCGACAGTGATCGCCGCCGCGCCGAGATCGCCGATTCGCACATTGGCAGCGAAGTCGTCGGCGTGCAGGGCGCGCGCCCGGCCGAGCAGTGCCGCGAACGGATCGGCGTCATCCGGCAGCGCGGCGATCGCGGCAGCCATGACATCGAGCGCCCAACCCAGATTGACCGCGGTCGGGCGCGTCGCGCGCAGGCGCTCGATGTCGGCGCCGACCGCGGCACGCCAGGCGTGCGGCGTCGCGCTCCAGTTCGAACGTGCTGACAAGGCCACGCCGTAGGCCGCCACGATGCCGATCGCCGGCGCGCCGCGCACGACCATGTCGCGGATCGCGCTGCACACGGCGTTGGCCTCGCGACATGCCACGTACGCACGTTCGTGCGGCAGACGAGTCTGATCGAGCAGCACAAGCTGGTCGTCACGCCAGAGGATCGGATCGGTCGGATTGTCGCCTGCGTTCATATCGTGGGCTGTCTCCGCGCCCGGATGCGAGTTCCTGCGGTGTGCTACTTTATTCCGAGTCAAAGTTACTGAACAGCGCAATGGACAAGGTACAGGCGATCCACGCCGGTTGGGTGATCCCGGTCGAACCCGAAGGCGTGGTCCTCACAGACCACACCGTCGTGATCGAAGGCAGCCGTATCAAGGCCATCGTGCCGAGTTCCACCTGGCGCGCCGAGAGCGGTGCGCACGAAGCAATCGCACTCCCGTGCCACGCCCTGATCCCGGGGCTGGTCAACACCCATACCCACGCCGCCATGAGCCTGTTCCGCGGCATGGCCGACGACATCCCGCTGATGGACTGGCTGCAGGGCCATATCTGGCCGACCGAGGCGCGCGTCGTGGGGCGCGAGTTCGTTCGTGATGGCACACGCCTGGCGGCCGCCGAGATGTTGCTCAGCGGTACGACCTGTTTCAACGATATGTATTTTTTCGGCGACGAGGCCGCCGCCGCGGCCATCGAGGCCGGGATCCGCGCCGCCATCGGCATGATCGTGATTGGCTTCCCCAGCGCCTGGGCCAGCGACGTCGACGAGTACTTCCGTCGCGGTCAGGAGATTCACGACCGCTACCGTGACCATCCGCTGATCACCACGAGTTTCGCCCCGCACGCGCCGTACACGGTCGACGATGTCGCCCTCAAACGCATCGCGACCCTGGCCGAAGAACTCGACTGCTCAGTGCACATGCACGTCCACGAAACCGCCGCCGAAATCGAATCGGCGCTGACCGAACACGGCGTGCGGCCGCTCCACCGTCTGCACGGACTCGGCCTGCTGTCGCCACGGTTGCAGGCCGTACATATGACCAACATCGCGGACGACGAATTCGAATTGCTGGCGCTCGGCGGCGTGAACATCGTGCATTGCGCGGAAAGCAACCTCAAACTGGCCAGCGGCTTCTGCCCGGTCGCGCGTCTGCTCGAACATGGCATCAATGTCGCGCTCGGCAGCGACGGCGCGGCGAGCAATAACGATCTCGACATGCTCGGCGAAATGCGCACCGCCGCGTTGCTCGCCAAGGGCGTGGCCGGCAATACCTGCGCGGTGCCGGCCGCTGCCGCACTGACGATGGCGACTCTGAACGGCGCCCGCGCGCTTGGTCTGGAACGTGAAATCGGATCATTGCAGGCGGGTAAATCCGCCGACATCGTCGCTATCGATCTCGGCGGCATGGTCAGCCAGCCGCTCTACGACCCACTTTCACAGATCGTCTACAGCAGCCAGCGCGACCAGGTCGACAACGTCTGGGTTGGCGGCCGCCGAGTCGTTGCCGACCGCGTTCTGCTGACCCTCGACACCGCCGAACTGGCCGACACCGCGCGCTCGTGGCGCGACCGCATCGCCGCTGCCGACACGCCGGCCTGAACAGCCGTGCGAAACGGTACGTTGCACAGGTATTGGTGGCGTGCGGGTCGCGCGTCCGGCTAGCGTTCGACCGTGCGTTCCTGCACGGTCTCACTGCCCTCGCGCGGCGCTGAACCATCCATGGCCCGCTTGCGCTCGTGGCCGCCTGACGCGCGACCCGCACGCCACAGACAGCATACGAAGTTGCTGACCACTGGTTCAGCGCTCGGCGGCGGCGTAACGATCCCAGCGATTGACGATTTCGCAGAACAGATCGGCGGTGCGCTCGGCATCGTAAATCGCCGAATGCGCAGCCTCGGTGTCCCAATCGAAGCCGGCCGCGCGTACCGCGCGGGCCAGCACGGTCTGGCCGTACGCGAGGCCGGCCAGCGCCGCGGTGTCGAAGGTACTGAAATTGTGAAACGGAAAATGCTTGATGCGCGCGCGCGCGCTGGCCGCCTTGACGAATGCAAGATCGAACGCCGGGTTGTGGCCGACCAGGATCGCGCGGGTACATTCATGGACCTT
Source organism: uncultured Gammaproteobacteria bacterium (assembly GCA_942490995.1). Taxonomy (GTDB): domain Bacteria; phylum Pseudomonadota; class Gammaproteobacteria; genus UBA981. Next base: position 68,159 of record CALOBG010000067.1, on the reverse strand, counting down.
GATCTGCTCGCGCACGACCGCGAATATTTCTTCAAGCGCAGTGTCCTCACTGACCGCGAGGCGAAACGGATGGAAAGGATCGATCTTGTTGAATTCCAGCGAGCGCGGATCGAGATTGGCGCCGGCGAACGGCGTGACGTGATGGGCGAGGGTCTCGCGGCGCCGCCAGGCGCCATCACGATGCTCGACCAGCACCGCCGCGATTTCGAGCAGGGCGTCCGTTTCAGAATTGAATCCACCGGTTTCGACATCGACGATGACGGGCAGAAAACCGCGAAAGCGCGTGCCTACGATACGTTCAGTCATTGCGTGAGCGAACGACGGGCGGGTGGGTGTTCAGGATCATGGCGCGCTGGGCTCGGAAAAGAAGTCATTTAACCATGTACACACGCAAACTTGGTCCAAGCTCGCTCGAAGTCAGCCGCTTTTGCCTGGGCAGCATGACCTTCGGCGAACAGAACGATCAGGCCGGCGCCGAGCTGCAGCTCGATCGTGCACGGGCGGCCGGCATCAACTTCATCGACAGCGCGGAAATGTACCCGGCCCCGGCACGCGCCGAAAGCAGCGGCGATTCCGAGCGTTGTATCGGTCGCTGGCTGGCTGCGCGTGGCTGCCGTGACGCGTTCGTGCTGGCGACCAAGGCCGCTGGTCCGGGGGCGTTCCTGCCGTGGCTGCGCAACGGCCAGTCGCGTCACGATCAGAATAATCTCACCCGCGCCGTGGACGGCAGCCTGCAGCGCCTGCGCACCGACTATATCGATCTCTACCAATTGCACTGGCCCGACCGCGCGAGCAATTTTTTCGGCCAGCTCGGCTTCAAGCCGGCCCGGCAGGAAACCGATTTCGATATCGCGGCAAGCGTGCGCGCGCTCGCCGCACTGGTTGCGAGCGGCAAGGTCCGCTACCTGGGCCTGTGCAACGAAACGCCGTGGGGCGTGATGGAATTCCTGCGCGTTGCACGCGCCGAGGGCGTGGCCGGCATCGTCAGTGTGCAGAACCCGTATAACCTGCTGAACCGCAGTGCCGAGGTTGGCCTCACCGAGGTACTGTGGCGGGAAGGACTGAGCCTGCTGGCCTATTCGCCACTCGCTTTCGGACTGCTCAGCGGCAAGTACCACGATGGCAGCGCCGGCGCCGAGGCGCGCCTGCAGCGCTACACGCAATACAAACGCTACAACAGCGAGCGCGGCATGCAGGCTACGGCGCGCTACCTGGCAATCGCGCGCGAAGCCGGGCTCGACCCGGCACACATGGCGCTGGCATGGAATGCATCGAAACCGTGGGTCGGCAGCGTTATCATAGGCCAGACCAGCATCGCGCAACTCGAGCACAACCTCGAAGCGCTCAATTTTGAACTGCCGCGTGCTGTCGAGAAAGCGATCGACGCCGTGCACGAGGAGATATCCAACCCGTGTCCCTGACCCCCTCGACGACGCAGACTTCGGCACTCAGCGAACTGACCGCGGTGTCGCCGCTCGACGGCCGCTACGCTCGACATAGCACCGAGCTGAGAGCCACGTTCAGCGAATTCGGCCTGATCCGTTACCGGGTCCGGGTCGAAATCGAATGGCTGAAAGCGCTCGCGGCAAATGCCGCGCTCGACGCCCTGCCGGCTTTCGATGCGGCGAGCAGCGCCGAACTCGACCGTCTGGTCAACGATTTCGATGTCAGCGCGGCGGCACGTATCAAGGCCATCGAGCAGCAGACCAATCATGACGTCAAGGCGGTCGAATATTACCTGCGCGAGGCATTCACCGGTCATCCCGCACTCGAAGCCGCGATCCCTTTCATCCATTTCGCGTGCACCTCGGAAGACATCAACAACCTCGCCTACAGCCTGATGTTGCGCGACGCGCGCGATACCTGCCTGGCGCCCGAATTCGCCGCCATCGTCGCCACCCTGAAACGCCAGGCCGTCGCCTACGCCGACGATGCCATGCTTGCGCGCACCCACGGTCAGAACGCCACCCCGACCACGGTCGGCAAAGAGCTGGCCAACGTGGTCAGGCGCCTGCAGGGTCAGCTCGACCGCTGGTCGACGATTGCCCTGCGCGGCAAGATCAACGGCGCGGTCGGTAATTACAACGCCCACGTCGTGGCCTGCCCCGACGTCGACTGGCCGGCACTGGCGGCGGATTTCGTGACCGGGTTGGGACTCGAATTCAATCCCTACACCACCCAGATCGAACCGCACGACTGCATTGCCGAATACGCCGATGCGCTGGCGCGCATCAATACCATCACCATCGATCTGTGCCGTGACGTCTGGAGCTACATCTCGATCGGCTATTTCCGCCAGCGCAGGATCGACAACGAGGTCGGTTCATCGACCATGCCGCACAAGGTCAATCCGATCGACTTCGAAAATGCCGAAGGTAACCTCGGCCTGTCCTCGGCTCTGCTCGACCATTTTTCACGCAAGCTGCCGATCTCGCGCCTGCAGCGCGATCTCACTGATTCCACCGTGCTGCGTAATTTCGGCAGCGCGCTCGGCTACGCACTGATCGCCTGCCGCTCGCTGGCGCGTGGACTGGATAAGCTCGAACTCGATCGCGGCGCGCTGTCGCGCGACCTCGACGGCGCCTGGGAGATCCTCGCCGAACCGGTGCAAACGGTAATGCGCGCCCACGGCATCGGCGACTCCTACGAACAGCTCAAAGCCTTGACCCGCGGTCGCGACATCGATCGCGATTCCCTGCACGCATTTATCGCCGGGCTCGCTATTCCGGACGCGGCTAAGGCCGCGCTGACCGCGCTGACCCCGGCCGCCTACACCGGCATCGCCGCGAGGCTGGCACGCGATGTCTGAGGAACTCCTGCCCGACCTGCCGATCCTCGGCCAGGACAGCGGCGAGATCGATATCGAGGGGCGTGACCATCTCATTGCGCTGAGCCTCGCCATGGTCAGTCAATGCCGGCGCCGCCTCGACCTCGTCAGTCGCCATCTCGACCCCGACGTCTACGACAACGACGCCTTCGTAGAGGCCGTCAAACAACTCGCGCTCGATCACCGCCAGGCCCGCATCCGCCTGCTCATCATCGACGCACGACCCTTGATCAACCAGGGCCATCGGCTGATCGAACTCGCTAATCGCCTGCCGACCTTCATCGACGTGCGGGCGCCGGCGGCGCAGCACAAAGGATTCAATGAAGCGTTCCTGGTGGCCGATAACGAGGGTTATATCCATCGTCAGTTTTCCGATCGCTTCGATGGCCAGGCCGATTTCGCCGACCGCCGGCTGACTGCCGGTTACATTGATCGGTTTGAGAACATGTGGGAGCGCGGCGTGCCCGAAACGCGCTTTCGAAGGCTGCACATCTGATGTTACTGAAAGCGATTTACACTGTGCCGCGCCGGCTCATGTGCGTGTTGCTACTGGTAGCGCTCACATCGGCAGCAAGCGCCGGCGAACAGGTCCTCGAAATCATCCCGCTCAAACATCGTATGGTGTCCGACGTGTTACCGACCTTACAGCAGCTCGTCGCGCCGGGCGGCACCGTGACCGGGATGAACGATCAGCTCATCATTCGCACCTCGCCGGAAAATCTCGCCGACCTCAAGCAGGTCCTGGACGCGCTCGACCGCAAACTCCACCAGCTGCGTATCACCGTACGTCAGGATATCGAGGCCGACACTCAACTGCGCGAAGACGAGCTTTCGGCGCGCATACGCAGCGGCGACGCCAGCGCCGGCGTGGGCCAGCCCCGGGGCGGGCCGGGCGCCCGCATCGGCATTGGTGAGGCGGACCAGCGCGTCGAATACCACGCCTTCAGCACGCGCCGCGAACAGGACACCGAACACGCCCATTTCGTGACCACCGTTGAAGGACAGCCGGCGTTCATCAACGCCGGACAGGCCGTGCCGCTGGCCGACCGCCAGGTGCACTACTCGCCGTGGGGCACAACCGTGCAGGATTCCGTGCGCTACCGTAACGTCGGCGCCGGCTTCTACGTCACCCCCCGCCTCGGCGGCGGCAACAGCGTGAGCCTGGAAATTTCGCCCTACGCGGAACAGCTCGACCCGCGCGGCGGCGGCGCGATCGATAGCCGCGGCCTGGCGACCATGGTGCACGGTCAACTCGGCCAATGGATTGCACTGGGCGGCGCCGGCCAGGCCGGCGGTGATAGCGCAGCCGGGCTGCTGTATCGTTCGCGCCAGTCCGGACGCAACAGCTACGACGTCTGGGTCAAGGTGGATGTCATCCCCTGACAGGGTGCTCAAACACCTGGCAGCGGGTATCACCGCCCACCACCGGCACGGTAGTTTTGCATCGCCCTGTTAAGTTCACGACAATACCGGCGCCGACCGTGCGCGGCGCAAACCTCTACAAGGCCTCTTAAGTCGATGTTGATGCTGCTCCACGGCCGCCGGGCCCTTTCCGAATTCCGCGTCCGTCAACATCTTACCGGCCTCGACGTAGGGGTGGACGACGGCGCTGCCATCGTTCCGGAATATCTCTACGCCGCGTGGTTCGAGACTGCTCAGCAACCGGACGCCGAGATGCGCGAACGACTGCAGACCCTGCTGCGCGCCGAGCGCTGGATCGCACCCGATGAGGCGCAATCCGAGTCCTTTCTGGTGGCCCCACGGCGCGGCACGATTTCACCATGGTCGAGCAAGGCCGGTGATATCTGCGCCAACTGCGGTCTCACCGGGCTGTTGCGTGTCGAGCGCCTGGTAGCCTGGACCTGCACCGGCATAGCGCCACCACGCCTCGATGATATCGCCGAGCGCGTCCACGATCGCATGACGGAAACCGTGCTGTTCGAGCGCGCCGACATCGGCGGGCTTTACCAGCAGGCGGCACCGACCGTGCTCACCCGCGTCACCCTGGGCGGCGACGGACGCGCGGCGCTGGCGGCCGCTAACACCAGCCTCGGCCTGGCCCTCGCCGACGACGAAATCGAATACCTGGTGCAGCGCTACGCCGAACTCGGTCGTGATCCCAGCGACGTCGAACTGATGATGTTTGCGCAGGCTAATTCCGAACACTGCCGGCATAAAATTTTTAATGCCGACTGGACCATCGATGGCATCCGGCGCGAGCACTCGTTGTTCGCCATGATCCGCAACACCCACAACCTCAATCCGAACAGCGTACTGTCGGCATATGCCGATAATGCCGCGGTCACGCGCGGCTATCCTGGCGCGCGCTTAATGCTCGATGCCGACAGCCGTCGCTACGAAACGCGTATCGAACCGATCCACATCGTCATCAAGGTCGAGACCCATAATCATCCGACCGGTATTTCGCCCTATCCCGGCGCGGCGACCGGCGCCGGCGGCGAGATCCGCGACGAAGGCGCGACCGGGCGCGGTGGGAAACCCAAGGCCGGATTGACCGGTTTCGCTGTATCGCACCTGCGCCTGCCCGACCACCCGGCGCCGTGGGAGGTCGAGCGGCCGCTCAATCCGCGCCTCGCCAGCGCCCTGTCGATCATGCTCGAGGCACCGCTCGGCGGCGCCGCCTATAACAACGAATTTGGTCGCCCGGCCGTGGCCGGCTACTTCCGCAGCTTTGAACACCTCGCCGCCGATGGCCTGCTACGCGGTTACGACAAACCGATCATGCTTGCCGGCGGTATCGGCAACCTGCGCCCCGGCCATGTCGACAAGCTCGGCATCGAACCCGGCGCACGCGTGATCGTGCTCGGCGGCCCGGCGATGCTGATCGGGCTGGGCGGCGGCGCGGCCTCGTCAGTCGATTCCGGCACGATCGGCGCGGAACTCGATTTTGCTTCGGTACAGCGCGACAACCCGGAAATGGAACGGCGCTGCCAGCAGGTCATCGATGCCTGCTCGGCGGCCGGCGCGGCCAACCCGATCGCCATGATCCACGATGTCGGCGCCGGTGGGCTCTCGAATGCCATCCCCGAACTGCTGCACGACGCCGGTCGCGGCGGAGTCATCGATCTGCGCGCCATTCCCAGCGCCGAATCCGGCCTCACCCCGCTCGAGATCTGGTGCAACGAAGCGCAGGAGCGCTATGTGCTCGCTATCGCGCCCGACGACCTCAAGCGCTTCGCCGCGATCTGCACCCGCGAACGCTGCCCGTGGGCCGACGTCGGAATGGCGACCAGCGAGCAACGCCTGATCGTCGAGGACGCGCTGCTCGGCGAACGCCCGATCGATATTCCCATGGACGTCGTGTTTGGCAAACCGCCGCGCCTGAGTAAACAGGTCGAAACTGTCACCGCGCAGCCCGCCGCGTTCACCGGCGGCGTCGATGTCGCCGCGGCCGTCGACCGCGTATTGCGTTTCCCGGGGGTCGGCGATAAACGCTTTTTGATCACGATCGGCGATCGCACCGTGGGTGGACTGGTGGTGCGCGACCAGATGGTCGGGCCCTGGCAGGTGCCGGTCGCCGACTGCGCGGTCACGGCCGGCGCATTCGACGACATCGTCGGCGAGGCCATGGCGATCGGGGAACGTACCCCGGTCGCGCTGATCGACGGTCCGGCTTCGGCGCGCCTGGCGGTTGCCGAAGCGCTGACCAACCTGGCCGCGGCGCGCATCAAACAGTTGAGCGATGTCGTACTGTCGGCGAACTGGATGTGTCCTGGCGGCCACCCGGGCGAGGACGCGCGCCTGTACGACATGGTCGAAGCACTGGGCATGAAGTTCTGCCCGGCGCTCGGCATCTACATTCCGGTCGGCAAGGATTCGATGTCGATGCAGTCGGCCTGGCACAGCGACGGCGCAGCGTGGCAGACCGTCGCGCCGGTGTCGGTGGTGATCAGCGCGTTTGCGCCGGTCATCGATATCGATGCCAGTCTCACACCGCAGCTCAACGTTGCCACCGACACCACGCTGCTGGTAATCGACCTCGGCCGCGGCCGCCATCGACTCGGCGGCTCGGTGCTGGCACAGGCCTGGCAGACGCCGGGCGGCGAGCCGGCCGATTGCGAGGAGCCGGCCCTGCTGACGGATTTTTTTCGAGCCATCCAGTTGTTGAACGAAAGCGGTTACCTGCTGGCCTACCACGATCGCTCTGACGGTGGTCTGTTCGTGACCCTAGCCGAAATGGCCTTTGCCGGCCGCTGCGGCCTGGATATCGACATCACGCCACTCGGCGGCGAAGCGCTCGCGATCCTGTTTGCCGAAGAGGTCGGCGCAGTGATCCAGGTTCGCGACACCGACGTCGAGGCGGTCATGACTTTTCTCGCCGCGAGTACCGCTCTGGCGCCGTTTACCCATGCCGTGGCGCGCCCTCGAGACGACCGTCGCCTGTCCATCGCACACCACGGGACCACCGTTTACCAGGCCGAACTCAGCGCCCTGCTGCGCGCATACAGCGCCACCACCCATGCCATGCAACGCCTGCGCGACAACCCTGTCACCGCCGACGAGGAACTGGCAACGGTCCTCGACGACAACGACCCCGGCCTGACTATCGTCGTTCCAGATCAGGCGCTGTCACGATTGCAGCGCCGCGTCACAGGACCCGTTCGACCGCGGGTCGCGATCCTGCGCGAACAGGGCGTCAACGGTCACCTCGAAATGGCCGCCGCGTTCAGCGCCGCCGGGTTCGAGGCAATCGACGTCCACATGACCGATGTGCTTGCCGGCGACGAAGACCTGAGCGCCATGGCCGGCCTCGCGGTGTGCGGCGGGTTTTCCTACGGTGACGTGCTCGGCGCGGGGCGCGGCTGGGCCGCTGCGATCCGCTTCAACGCACAAGCGCGCGATACGTTCGAAACATTTTTTGCGCGCCCGAATACATTCACGCTGGGCGTGTGCAACGGCTGCCAGATGCTCGCCGATCTCAAGGATCTGATCCCGGGCGCGCAGGCCTGGCCGCGTTTCGAGCGCAACCGCTCGGAACAGTTCGAGGCGCGCCTGAGCCTGGTCGAGATTATGCCCTCGCCGTCGATCCTGCTTGCCGGCCTGGCCGGCATGCGCGCGCCGGTTGCGGTCGCGCACGGCGAAGGGCGGGCTGAATTCAGCGCGGGGCCGGAGTCGGCGATTTCCTCCGTCCGCTATATCAATAATTACGGCGCGCCGGCCACCACCTACCCGGCCAATCCCAACGGCTCGCCGTACGGCATTACCGGGCTGACCAGCGAGGATGGGCGGGTGACCATCATGATGCCGCATCCGGAACGGGTATTTCAGTCCAACCGGCTGTCATGGCGGCCGCCGTCCTGGCGGCGCGCGGAAAGTCCGTGGATGGCGCTGTTCAACAATGCCCGCGAGTGGACAGGCTGAAAGAAAAACGTGAGCCGGGAAGCCCGGGCGCAAGGCGCGCGCGCGACGAGGACCGGAGTTTATGTGTATAAATGAGGACCGCAGGCAAGTGCGCAACGCCGCGCACGGGCTCCGCAGTAGTTTTTCTTTCTGCCTGCTAGCAGGCTGAAAGAAAAACGTAGCGAGGAAGCCCGGGCGCAAGGCGCGCGCGAGCCGAGGACCGGAGTTTATGTGTATAAATGAGGACCGCAGGCGAGTGCGCAACGCCGCGCACGGGCTCCGCAGTAGTTTTTCAACAGCCTGCTCAAGGAGATCATCATGACTCGTGGCTTACTACTCATCGATATCCAGAACGACTATTTCGACGGCGGCGCCATGGAGCTGGTCGGCATGCAACAAGCCGCCACTCAGGCGGCGGCGGTACTCGAGCGCTTTCGCGGCGCGGGCCGGCCGGTTTTTCATGTCCAGCACCTCGCCGCACGGCCCGAGGCCGGTTTTTTCCTGCCCGGTACCGAGGGTGCCGAAATCAATCCCGCCGTGGCGCCGGCCGATGGTGAATCGCTGACCCAAAAACATTTTCCGAATGCGTTTCGGGACACCGATCTCGAAACCAGGTTGCGCAACGCGGGTATCGAGGAGCTCGTGATCTGCGGCGCGATGAGTCATATGTGTATCGACGCCAGCACCCGCGCGGCTTTCGATCTCGGCTTCAGCTGTACCCTGGTCGGTGACGCCTGCGCAACCCGCGACCTGGTCCACGACGACACTACCGTCGCGGCGGCCAAGGTCCACGCGGCATTCATGGCCGCGCTCGGCAGCGTCTATGCCAAAGTTGTCACCGCCGCCGACATCGACTGATCTCGGACTCGCGGCCGGTGGCTGACAAGGATAAACCCGACGCGAGCGGGTCGGAGTTCGCCGCGCTGATCGGCAAGGTCAGGCGCCTCAACCACGATACCGTCGAATTCGAGCCGCGGCGCCCGCCGGCGCGGCGACGCGCGCCGATGCCGGAACAGACGCCGGCAATCGACACCTACGGCGCCTACGAAGCTGACCACGACGAAGACGAATATCATCGCAATGGCGTGCAGACCAGCGTGCTGCGCAAACTGCGGCGCGGCCAGTACCCGATCGAAAACGAACTCGACCTGCACGGACTAACCGTCCCGCAGGCCCATGCGCTGCTGCTCAGATTTCTTGCCCACGCCGGTGGCTCGCGCTTGCAGTGCGTGCGCATCATCCACGGTAAAGGGCTCAGTTCGCCGGGTTTCAAAGCCGTGCTCAAGCCGCGCGTACGACACTGGCTACGGCAGGATCCGCGGGTGCTGGCGTTTGTCCCGGCACCGCCGCATGACGGCGGGCACGGGGCGATGTATGTCCTTCTCCGCAGCCGCTAGCAGACCGGCGAAAAGCTACTGCGGATACCGTGGGCGGCGTTGTGCGCTCGCCTGCGGTCCTCATTTACACCAGTAAACTTCGGTCCTCGTCTCGCGCACGCCTTGCCCACGGCATTCCTCGCTACGCTTTTCGCCGGTCTGCACGCCGACTTGAAATTTACGAGTGCGGATACCGTGGGCGGCGTTGTGCGTTCGCCTGCGGTCCTCATTTACACCAGTAAACTCCGGTCCTCGTCTCGCGCACGCCTTGCCCACGGCATTCCCGGCTCACGCTTTTCGCCGGTCTGCACGCCGACTTGAAATTTACGAGTGCGGATCCCGTGGGCGGCGTTGTACACTCGGCAGCCAGCCTCATTTACAACAATAAACTCCGGTCCTCGTCTCGCGTAAAACGCCGGTTCTCGTCTCGCGCACTTTTTCAAGAGCGATCGTCGATGAGGCATACCGCCGCCGCCGCGATACCTTCGCCGCGACCGGTGAAACCCATTTTTTCAGTGGTCGTGCCCTTGACGTTGATCGCCTCCAGACCGAGGCCGGTATCGGCGGCAATATTGCGTCGCATGGCATCGACATGGGCGGCGACGCGCGGCCGCTCGGCGATGATCGTGGCATCGACATTGCAAATTTCGAACCCGGCTTGTTCGACCAGCTCGCGAACGCGCTGCAGTAGCACGCGGCTGCTGACACCGGCGTAGGCCGGGTCGCTGTCAGGAAAATGCCGGCCAATGTCGCCCAGCGCCGCCGCGCCGAGCAGCGCGTCACAGATTGCATGCAGCAACACGTCGCCATCGGAATGCGCGGCGAGGCCGTGCTCGAACGCGATCTCGACACCGCCGAGGACCACGTGATCGCCGGCCTTGAAGCGGTGCGCGTCATAACCCTGACCAATTCTCATCGTCTCATGCTCCCGCCGCCCCGGTCTGCGCGGCCAGGATCAGACCGGCCAGCGCGAGATCTTCGGGGCGGGTTATTTTGATGTTGTCGGCGTGTCCCGCGACGAGGCGTGGACGGTGACCCTGGCGTTCGATCGCCTGCGCCTCGTCAGTCACGATCACGGCGTCCGCCAGCGCCGCCTCGATCGCCGCCGTCAGGGTCCCGAGGCGGAACATCTGCGGCGTCTGTGCCTGCCACAGGCCATCACGATCCACCGTCTCGACGATGTCGGCCGTGGTGTCGCCGCGTTTCAGCGTGTCGCGCACCGGCACCGCGAGGATCCCGCCAACCGCATGCGTGGCGAGTTGCTCAAGCATGCGGTCGATATCGGTAGTGCGCAGGCAGGGTCGTGCGGCATCGTGGACCAGCACCCAGTCGTCGTTACCGGCGTCGCCGGCCAGGCTGTGCAAACCGGCCAGCACCGAATGGCAGCGTTCGGCGCCACCGGTAACGGCGACGCACTTGGCCGGCAGCGTCGTAGCCACACGACTGTAGCGCGTGTCATCGGCAGCCACCGCCACAACCACGCGCTCGATACGCGGATGCCCGGCGAGCCTGGCGAGCGTGTGCGCGAGCACCGTGATGCCGCTTATTTCGAGATATTGCTTCGGCATTTCGCCGCCCATGCGGCGACCGACACCGGCGGCGGGTACCACTGCGTAAATCCGCGCCGGCGGTTCAGTCATTGAGCTCGGCCCTGCCGTCGACGTCACGCTGGGTCGTCGTCGCCGTTCCCGGCTCGGTGGTGCGAAAAAATATTTCGCCTTCCTTGATCATGCCCATATCGCTGCGTGCGCGCTCCTCGATAGCTTCCAGGCCTTGTTTGAGATCGATGACTTCGGCGGCCAGCGCCTGGTTGCGGTCGCGCAGCTGCTGGATCTGCTGGCGTTGCTCGGCGACCGCCGCGCGTAACTTTTCGACGTCGCGTGTCCCGCCACGTTGAAACCACAGCGCGTACTGCAGATATATGGTTACCAGTACGAGCAGCGCGATGAACACGCGCACTGACTAGTTCCCGCTCGAGCCGGCTCGCATGCCGTTACAGGCCAAGGTTGTAAAACGCCTTGCGGCCCGGGTACACCGCACGCTCGCCGAGCATCTGCTCGATGGCCAGCAGCCGGTTGTACTTGGCGATGCGGTCGGAGCGCGACATCGAGCCGGTCTTGATCTGACCGGTACAGTAGGCACAGGCGATGTCGGCGATGGTTGCGTCCTCGGTTTCACCCGAGCGGTGCGACACGACAGCGGTGTAGTTGGCCGAACGCGCGAGTTCGATGGCTTCGAAGGTTTCGCTGAGCGTGCCGATCTGATTGACCTTGATCAGGATCGAATTCGCGACTTTCATATCGATGCCACGCTGCAGGGTTGCCGCGTCGGTAACAAACAAATCATCACCGACGAGTTGCACACGCTGGCCGATTTTTTCGGTTAATGTCCGCCAGCCGTCCCAGTCGTTCTGATCCATACCGTCTTCGATGGTCAGAATGGGATAACGCTGCGACCACGAATCGAGCATCTCGGCCATGCCCGCGCCGTCGAGCTGACGCTTCTCAGACTCGAGATGATAGACGCCGTCACGATAGAACTCGGAACTGGCGACGTCGAGGCCGAGCACGATGTCGTCGTCAAGGCGATAACCGGCACCCTCGATCGCACGCGCGATCAGCTCCAGCGCGGCTTCGTTGGACGGCAGGTCAGGCGCGAAGCCGCCCTCGTCTCCGACCGCCGTGCTCGCACCCTCGGCGTTGAGCAGCGCTTTCAGAGCGTGAAAAATTTCCGCGCCGTAACGCAGCGCTTCGCGAAAGCTGGGCGCACCGACCGGCAGGATCATGAACTCCTGCAGATCGACGCTGTTGTTGGCATGGGCGCCACCGTTGATGACATTCATCATCGGCACCGGCATGACATATTCCTGGCGTTCGCGCAGCGATTCGAACAGCGGTCGGCGGCTGGCGTTGGCGGCGGCATGCGCGGCCGCCATCGATACCGCGAGCATGGCGTTGGCGCCGAGCTTGCCTTTGTTGGGGGTACCGTCGAGTTCGCGCATGACGCGGTCGATGCCGCTTTGGTCGCTGACCTCGTGTCCGCGCAGCGCGGCGGCGATCGGGCCGTCGACGTTGGCGACCGCCTGCAGCACGCCTTTGCCGAGATAGCGGCTGGCGTCGCCGTCACGCAGTTCAAGCGCTTCGCGTTCGCCGGTCGAGGCGCCGGACGGCACCGCCGCCGCGCCGCGCGCACCGCCATCGGTGATCACTTCGGCGCGTACCGTTGGATTGCCGCGCGAATCGATAATTTCGAGTGCCTGTATATGTTCTATTCTGGCCATCTTGTGTTCGTCGGTAGGGATGATCGTCAACCTTGCCGCACCCGCATTACGCGCGCTTGACCGCCTCATCCAGGGTTTTCAGGGTATCGAGCAACGCCGGCATCTGCGCCAGCGGCCACGAATTCGGGCCGTCGCTGAGCGCCTGGTCCGGATCGGGGTGGGTCTCCATGAACAGGCCGGCGATGCCCACCGCTACCGCCGCGCGTGCCAGCACCGGCACGAACTCGCGCTGCCCGCCCGAAGCCGTGCCCTGACCGCCCGGCAGCTGCACGGAATGGGTGGCATCGAACACCACCGGGCAGCCGGTGTCACGCATGATCACCAGCCCGCGCATGTCCGAGATCAGAAAGTTGTAACCAAAACTGGTGCCGCGCTCGCAGACCATGATGTCGTCGTTGCCGGTCGCGCGCGCTTTTTCCACCACGTTGCTCATGTCCCAGGGGGCCAGGAATTGAGCCTTCTTGATATTAACCGGTTTGCCCTGACGCGCGACGTTCTGGATAAAATTCGTTTGCCGACACAGAAACGCCGGGGTCTGCAGCACATCGACCACCGCCGCGACTTCGTCGAGCGGCGTGTCTTCGTGCACATCGGTCAGGACCGGCACCCCGACTTCCTCACGCACACGCTGCAGCACGCGCAGGCCGGCTTCCAGGCCCGGTCCTCGATAACTGCTGTGCGAGGTGCGATTGGCCTTGTCGAACGAGGCTTTGAAGATGAACGGGATGCCGCGCGCGGCGGTCATGTCCCTGAGCGCACTGGCGGTATCGAGCACCAGTGCTTCGGATTCGATGACGCAGGGTCCGGCGATCAGAAAAAAGGCGTGCTCCGTGCCGACCTCATAATCACACAAGCGCATCGCTTACCTCTGTCGCGCTGCGCGCCTGGTGCGCCAGGGCGGCGTGCATGAAGGCCGAAAACAGGGGGTGCCCGTCACGCGGCGTCGAGGTGAACTCGGGATGGAACTGGCAACCGACAAACCACGGATGACTGGAGATCTCGATGATCTCGACCAGATTGCCGTCGATCGAGCGGCCGGCGATACGCAGTCCGGCGGCCTCCAGTTCCATCATGTAGGTGTTATTGAACTCGTAGCGGTGGCGGTGACGTTCGTTGATCAGATCGGTGCCATAAGCGCGCGCAACGAAGCTGTCCTGAGCGAGTTTGCACGGCTGGCCGCCGAGCCGCATGGTCCCACCTACGTCGCTGTCTGCCGCGCGGATTTCAATCGAACCTTCGGCGGTTTTCCACTCCGTGATGAGGGCGATGACCGGGTGCGGCGTGGCGGGGTCGAACTCGGTACTGTGCGCGCCGGCCAGACCGGCGCGGTGGCGCGCGAATTCGATCACCGCTGCCTGCATGCCAAGACAGATCCCAAGATAGGGTACGCCGTGCTCGCGCGCGTACTGTACCGCCAGCACCTTGCCTTCGATGCCGCGCTCGCCGAAGCCGCCCGGCACCAGGATTGCGTGCATACCGCTCAACGCGGCGACGCCTTCGGTCTCAAGGCGTTCGGAATCGACGTAATGGATGTTGACCCGCGCCCGAGTATGAATACCGGCGTGGATCAGCGCCTCCGACAATGACTTGTAGGATTCCGTCAGATCGACGTACTTCCCCACCATGGCAATGTCGATGACATGCTCGGGGTGCTCGAGGGCATGCACAACTTTGTACCATTGCTCGAGGTTGGCCGGCGGAACGTTGAGACCGAGCTTCTCGACCACGATGTCGTCGAGCCCTTCCTCGTGCAGCATCATCGGGATCTTGTAGATGGTGTCGGCATCACGAGCGGTGATCACGGCGCGTTCTTCGACATTGGTGAACAGCGCGATCTTGCGCCTTTCCGACGGCGGCACCGGCCGATCGGCGCGGCACAGCAGAATGTCGGGCTGGATACCGATGGAACGCATTTCCTTGACCGAATGCTGGGTAGGTTTGGTCTTCATTTCGCCCGCCGAGCCGATGAACGGCACCAGCGTCAGGTGAATGAACAGGGTGTTCTGCTGGCCGAGTTCGACACGCATCTGGCGGATGGCCTCGAGAAACGGCAGCGACTCGATGTCACCGACGGTGCCGCCGATCTCGATCATTGCGATCTCCGCATCGCGCGCGCCCTGCTTGATGCAGCGGATGATCTCGTCGGTGATGTGCGGAATAACCTGCACCGTGGCGCCGAGGTATTCACCCTGGCGCTCCTTGCGGATGACATTGGCGTAGATGCGCCCGGTCGTGTAGTTGCTTTTCGAGGAGGTCCGCCACGACACGAACCGTTCGTAATGACCGAGGTCGAGATCGGTTTCGGCGCCGTCTTCGGTGACAAAAACCTCGCCGTGTTGGAACGGACTCATGGTGCCGGGGTCGACGTTGATATACGGATCGAGTTTGACCATCGCAACTTCGAGACCGCGAGCCTCGAGGATGGCGCCCAGGGACGCCGCGGCAATGCCTTTGCCCAGGGTAGAGTCGACGCCGCCGGTGACAAAAATATAACGGGTCATAGCGGGTCTGATTCCAGCTTGCAGGTCCAGGTCTCGGGGGCGAAAAGGCGTCCGAATGACGCCCGCTCGATCAGGCGATGCGAAGCTACCAGAACCCCCCGCTGATACTCAATGGCGCAAGCCACCCGGTATGGCCCGGCTCGTCAGCGCCGCGGCACGCGTAGCTGTGCATCAATGTCGGCGCGCAGCAGGACACCGAACGTGCGGAACGTGAGGGGCGCCAGCGGGCGCCGCACAAACAACGCCTCGACGCCCTCGTTGAGCATGATCTCACGGGCTTCGAACAGGCTCGCCTCGAGCAATACCGGGCGCAGGTCGAAGCGCTCGCCTGGGATCGCGCCGAGATCGATGTCTTGACTGGCATCATCCTCGGCCGCGCAATAGCGCGCCAGGTCGGCGCCGCGCAGCAAAACCGCAGCACCGACCTCGCGTTCGAAAATAATCCATTGCGGCGCGCGTTTGAAGCAGGTCTCGCGCGGCGGCGAGATCGACCGTTCCCCGCGTTCGAAAGCGCCGGTTCATGACGGCCGCGACGCCGACCCGGCGCAGGCCCTGCGATAACGGGTCGTGACGGTAGTCGAGCCCGGCGTCGCGCATCATCAACGTGAACACCGATTCCTGCCCGAACACCACGCGCGCGGTCAGGGTCTGCGGCTGACCACCGCCAGCATGGCCGGCAGGATGATATGCGGGATTGCCGGTCATCTCGAGCAGCGCCAGCAGTGCCGCCAGCGGCGCCTGCAGAACCGCGCCCATCAACGCCGCCATCCCCAGCATGGCGTACATCGCGGCGCTCGACGACACCCCCGGCAGCACCGCAACGATGTCGGCGAAGGCGCCGCCGATCAGACATGCCCCCATCACGACCGTTGGTCCGATCAACCCACCTGGCATCCGTACCGCGCTGCACAGCGCGCTGGCGGCGAACTTGGCGACCAGGATGGTCAGCATGGTGAGCAGTCCGAGGCGACCACCCAGGGTTACGCTGACGGTGTCGTACCCGAGCCCCATGACTTGCGGAACCAGGCTCGCCAGCGCGCCTACGCCGAGCCCGCCGAGCGCGATACGCAGGCCGACGTGCAGCATGGCGGTGAAATCAGCGAGCCAGCGGATGGCTTTGACGAAAGCCGCGGACACCACCCCGATAATGGCGCCCATGGCAGTGATATACAGCAACTCCCACAGCGAGGCGAGGCCCAGCAGCGGGACAATGAAGGCGGTATCGGCGCCGAATACCGCGCGCGTGATGGCGGTCGCTGCAACCGCGGCGAGGATGACGGGCACGAAGCCGGCGATGGTGTATTCGACCATGATCACTTCCATGGCGAACACCACGCCGGCCAGCGGCGTGTTGAACGAGGCCGCGATCGCCGCCGCCGCGCCGCACGCGACCAGCGTGCGGATACTGCGTTGTTCGGCAACCGCAGCCGCGCCCGACAGGCTCGCCACCGCCGCGCCAAGATGTACACTCGGCCCTTCGCGTCCGACCGACTGCCCGGACGCAAACGCCACCGCGCCGCCAACGAAACTGCACGAGAGATTGCGCCACGGCATGATGCCCCTCGTGATAGTGCAGTCGTTCGAGCACGTGAACAACGCCGACGGTGCGCGTGCGCTGGTGGAGCAACTGAAAGGCAATCCCGATCACGAGTGCGCCGCCAACCGGCAGGCGCAAGCGCACCGGCGCCGACAGTCTCGAATTTACCGAAACTCGCTAAACGGAATGAACGTGCCCTGGGCCGATTAGCGATGGTCCAGCGGAAAATTACGATGACGCTGCCGGCGAGCAGGCCTCGATGAGGCCAATGAGCCGGCTGCGCCAACCCGACCTGGCGAGGCCGACGCGAGTCGCAGGAGGCCATCGATGCGCTGCGTTAGTCGAGCCCGAGACGGGCAGTTGTTTGCGCCATCTGGATCTTTGAAAGGTTTCGCTGAAGAGAATTCAGCGCGCGGCAACGGACCGATGGCTGGCCGATTTTTACGGCGCCATGCGCGTCGACGTCGACGTGGCAGCACAACCCGGAGGTGATAAACGCGGCTACGGCACCGCGGTGCAGCGCGCTGGATCAAATCGTCGTGCGACCGGTGATGATAATATCCTGCGCCTCGATCGCACCCGCGAGGTTTGCCGCGGGCGCCTCAAACGTAGCTTTCCGCCGCTCGCGGCGGGTCCGGCTACGGCGTAGAACGGAGCGCTGAGGATACCTCATGTCAGACATCGATATTGCCCAGGCCGCACGCATGCAGCCGATCATGGCGCTGTTCGGCGAGCGCTTTGGCGTCGCGCCCGAACACCTCGTGCCGTACGGCCACTACAAAGCCAAGCTCGCGCTCGACTACGTGCGCGAACTCGAATCGCGCGAAGATGGCAAGTTGATCCTGGTCACCGCGATCAGTCCGACCCCGGCCGGCGAAGGCAAAACCACCACCACCGTCGGCCTCGGTGACGCCATGAACCGCCTCGGCCACCGCACTATCATGTGCCTGCGTGAACCTTCACTCGGCCCGTGTTTCGGTATCAAGGGCGGCGCAGCCGGCGGCGGCTACGCCCAGGTCGTACCGATGGAAGACATCAACCTGCATTTCACCGGCGACTTCCACGCCATCGGCGCGGCGCACAACCTGCTCGCGGCTATGATCGACAACCACATCGCGCACGGCAATGCGCTCGGTATCGACCCGCGTCTGATCACTTATAAACGGGTTGTCGACATGAACGACCGCGCGCTGCGCGATATCGTCATCGGTCTCGGCGGCACCGCCAACGGTCTGCCGCGCGAAAACGGCTTTGACATCACCGTTGCCTCCGAGGTTATGGCGATTTTCTGCCTTGCCACTTCGCTCAGTGACCTGCGCGAACGGCTCGGGCGTATCGTGATCGGCTATACCCGTGGTGAGCGAAAGCCGATCACGGCAGCCGACCTCAAAGCCAACGGCGCGATGGCGGCGCTGCTCAAAGACGCCATCAGCCCGAACGTCGTGCAGACCCTGGAGAACAACATCGCGTTTGTCCACGGCGGTCCGTTCGCCAATATCGCGCACGGCTGCAACTCGGTGACCGCGACCCGAGCCGCGCTCAAGCTGGCCGATTACGTGGTCACTGAAGCCGGGTTCGGCGCCGACCTCGGCGCGGAAAAATTCATCGACATCAAAACCCGCATGGCCGGATTACAACCGCAGGCCGTGGTGCTGGTGGCGACCGTGCGCGCACTGAAGTATCACGGCGGCGTCGCGGTCACCGATCTGCACGAGGAAAACCTCGCGGCACTCGCGGCCGGTTGCGTCAACCTCGAGCGTCACCTGCACAACATCACCGAGCATTTCGGCCTGCCGTGCGTGGTCTGCATCAATCATTTCACCGCCGACAGTGATGCCGAGATCGCCCTGCTCACGGAGAAAATCGCAGCGCTGGGCGCCACCGCGGTGCTCGCGCGGCACTGGGCCGATGGCGGCGCCGGCGCCGAAGACCTGGCGCGCGCGCTGACCGCCACCATTGACGCCGGCCCGCACCAGCACCGTTACGCCTATGCCGACGATGCACCGCTGTGGGACAAGCTGGCCGCGGTGGCGACAAAAATCTACGCCGCTGCCGGGATCAGCGCGTCGAGCGCGGTGCGCCGGCAGATCGACGAACTCGGCGCGACCTACCCGAATTTTCCGGTCTGCATCGCCAAAACCCAGATGTCGTTCTCGACTGATCCCAGTGTGCGCGGCGCGCCGCACGGCCACGAGGTCGAGATCAGCGAAGTACGGGTCGCCGCCGGCGCCGGTTTCATCGTCGCGATTGCCGGCAATATGATGACCATGCCGGGGCTGCCCAAAGCGCCGGCCGCCGAGCGCATCAATGTCGATGCCGACGGCCGCATTACCGGATTATTCTGAGCGGCGGCGCGATCCCGGTTATTGCTCTGAAAGCTCGATGGTGCCATTGATGGCGACGCTCAGTGATTGCTGTCCGGCTTCGATGCTCGGCGCGGCGACCTCGGCCTGCATGGCCAGTGCGCGGCCGCGATAGGCGATTGGCGGCGGCGCCTCGCCCTGGGTATTGATGCCGAGATTGACCAGGGTGTAGCGGTCGCGCCCGAACGCTGTAGTTATGCCGGCCGCCCGCGCGCTGAAGTTTTCGATTGCACGCGCGATCAGACGCTCTTCTGCGGCGGCGCGTACGTCGTCGGAAATTTCATAACCCAGCGATTCGATCGCCAGGCGTTCCTGCAGGGTGCCCAGTAATGCGGTCAGCGCACCCATGTCGGCGCTTTCCAGACGCAGCGTCTGGCGCGTCTGCCACGATTCGATCCTGCGCTCCTGGTAGACCGGATTGGTGCGGTAATCGAGCGTTTGCGCGCGCACCGCGGTAACGCTTTTTGCCAACGCCAGTGCCCACGCCATGTCCTCGTTGACGCGATTGGCGGCCTGCGCCTGCTGCCGCGCCTGGTGCTGGACGAACATACGAACGACCAGCAGATCGCTGGCGATGTCCTCACTGACGCTGACCTGGAAAGAAACGCGGTTGGCTTCGCGCGGCAGCTCGGCGGCTGTGGCGGTGAGCGCGGCAATATTCAGACAAAAAGCGATAAAAGCAAGACGGTACATGGTCGACTCCGATGCGGATGGTCGTGGACGCGGCCGGCAGTGATTTACCCGTTCCGGATCGCGTCCCAAGCCGCGACCACGTGTTCGCGCGAAGTGTAGGTCTGGCCGATGCACATACGCAGCGTGAAACGACCGTGGATCACGGTATGGCTCAGAAACAGGCGGCCGCTGCGATTCAAGCGTTCGAGCAGCGCGCGGTTGTCGTCGTCGCTGCCGCGGCGGCGGAAGCAGATCAGGTTCAGTGAGCGCGGTTGGACGAGTTCGAAATCCGCCGAATCCTCGACCCAGCGCTCGAACTCCGCCGCCAGTTCCAGATGACCACGGATGAACGCCTGCAGCGCTTTGACCCCGTAACTGCGCAGCACGAACCACAGTTTGAGGGCACGGAAACGCCGTCCCAGGGGCACCTGCCAGTCGCGGTAATCAATCGCCTCGCCGCGCTCGCTGGCGGCATTGCGCAGGTATTCAGGCATCACGGTCAGGGCCCGGATCAGGGGCTCGCGATCAGCGACAAAAAAGCAATCGCAGTCAAAATTCGTCAACAGCCATTTATGCGGGTTGAAACAATAGCTGTCGGCAAGTTCGAGACCAGCGTTCAGATAACGCAGTTCCGGACACACGGTCGCGCTGCCGGCCATGGCGGCATCGACGTGCAGCCACGCGCCAAAGTCCTGACACAGCGCCGCGATTTCGGCGACCGGATCGACCGCCAGCGACGAGGTCGTGCCAACCGTGGCGCAAACAAAAAACGGCCTGGCTCCCGCTTCGAGATCGGCGTGCATGGCCGCGGCGAGCGCCTCGGGCTGCATCGCAAGCCGCTCGTCGGTGGCTATCCTGCGCAGGCGCTGACGGCCGAGTCCGGCGATGGCGATCGCTTTTTCCAGCGAGGAATGAGTTTCTTCGGAACAGTAGGCGACCAGTCGCTGATCGTTGCCGGATTCACGCGCGCTATAGCCGCTGCTGCGTTCGCGCGCTGCCAGCAGCGCGCACAGCGTTGCGCTGGACGCGCTGTCCTGGATCACACCGCCGCCACGGGTCCCGGACTTGAATCGCGCCGGCAGTCCGAGCATGTCTACCAGCCAGTCGAGGACGTGGCTTTCGAGTTCCGTACACGCCGGACTGGTCTGCCACAACATGCCCTGTACGCCGAGGCCGGCACTGAGCAGGTCGCCGAGGATCGACGGCGGCGAGGTGTTGGCAGGGAAGTAACCGAAAAAGTTGGGCGACTGCCAATGCATCAGGCCCGGCACGATGATACGTTCGAGATCGGCGAGTATGGCGGCGAACGGTTCGCCGTCCTCGGGCGGCGCCTCGGGCAACAGCGCGCGGATATCACCCGGCTCAACCCGCGACATGACCGGCAGGCCGGCGACGCGTTCAGAATAGTCGGCCAACCAGTCGACCAGCGCATAACCGGCCTGCCGAAATGCTTCGGCCGACATGTGCTGTGACGCCGCTTCAGGTTTCGATGCGGTCACGCTTGCTCCCGTGCGGCATCTTGCCGTGTACTGCCAGCGGCCGTTCCTCGACCCGACCGCTGGGCGTGTGTGCGACCGCTACAACTGGCTCAGGATATTTTCCGCAGCGCTTTCCTTGACGTCGGACGCCGCCGCTTCACGATGCAGCTGCTTGACCACACCGTTATCGACCACGATGGCGAAGCGGTGGCCGCGCGTGCCCATGCCGAAACCACTGGCATCGAGTTCCAGACCGAGGGCCTTGGTGTAATCCGCGTTGCCATCGGCAAGCAGGGTGACCTTGTCGCCGGCGCCCTGGTCCTTGGCCCATGCACCCATCACGAACACATCGTTGACCGACATACAGGCGATGGTGTCGATGCCTTTGGCTTTCAGCGCTGCCGCTTTCTCAACGTAGCCGGGCAGATGTTTCGACGAACAGGCCGGAGTGAACGCGCCAGGTACGGAAAACAGCACGACCTTTTTGCCGTTAAACAGCTCGTCGCTGGATAGCGCGCCGGGACCTTCGGCAGTCATGATCCCGAATGAACCCTTGGGCATTTTGTCGCCAACTTTTATTGTCACGTGAACCTCCGCGTGGATACTGGTTAGGGGCCGGGCATTGTGCCACTGGCGTGGCGGCGATGGTAGCGCGGCTCAGGCGACCCGGTCGGGAGCGTCGCCGCCAGCAAAAAACGCCTCGAGATTGGTCATCGCGCGCCGCCCCATCGCGATGCGCGTATCCATCGCGGCGCTGCCGAGATGCGGCAGCAAGACCGCGTTCTCGAGCCGCAGCAGCGCGTCCGGCAGCCGCGGCTCCTGACCATAAACGTCGAGCCCGGCGCCGGCGATGCGACCGCCCTCGAGGGCCGCGATCAGGGCTGACTCGTCGACTACCTCGCCGCGCGCGGTATTGATCAGGAATGCCTCCGGGCGCATGCAGGCCAGACGCGTGGCATCGATAAGGTGGCGCGTCGCGGCTCCGCCGGGACAGTGCAGGGAAACGAAATCCGCACGCGCAAGCAGCGCCTCCAGGCTGGCACAGGATTCTGCCTGCAGTGCCTGATAGTCGGCCGCCGGCGGCGGGCGCGGCGTGTAAAACAGAATACGCATGCCGAAACCATGGTGGGCGCGGTGCGCCACGGCCGCGGCGATGCGACCGAAACCGACCAGGCCGAGGGTTTTGCCGCTCACGTGACAGCCCAGTAATTGGGTCGGCGACCAGCCCGGCCAGGCGCCGGAGCGCACCATACGCTCGCCTTCGCCAGCGCGTCGCGCGGTCATCAGCAGCAGGGTCATGGTCAGATCCGCGGTACAGTCGGTCAGTACTCCGGGGGTGTTGGTCACCACCAGTCCGGCGGCGCGCGCCGCGGCGATGTCGATATGATTAAAACCGACGCCGAAATTGGCCACGATCCGTGCACGCCGTTGCGGTGTGCCGATGAGTGCGGCATCAAGGCTATCGGTGACGGTCGGACATACGGCATCGCCACGCTGCAGGGCGCCGGCCAGCTCGGCGGCGCTGAATGGCCGATCCGAGGGGTTGGTCTCCAGATCGTAACGCGCACTCAGCTCGCGTTCGACGAGCGCGGGCCAGCGGCGCGTAAGAATTACTTTCGGCTTGTCCATCGCCTACACCTGTCTTCAGCACGGGTCGCACGAATGCGTTCCACGTTCATTCAGGCCGCGCCGGCCAGCGCGTGGTCGAGATCGGCGATTAAATCGGCAGGTTCTTCAAGTCCGACCGACAGGCGCAGCAAGCCTTCGCCGACCTGCATTGCCGCGCGTTCGGCGCCGCTGAGCCGCCCGTGGGTCGTGGTTGCGGGATGGGTAACGATACTTTTCGCGTCGCCAAGATTGGCGGTGATCGAGAACAGCCGCAGATGATCGACCACATGCCAGGCGCGCGTACGATTGCCGACGTCGAAACTGACCACGCCACCGAAGCCGGTCTGCTGCCGGCAGGCAAGCGCGTGCTGCGGGTGGCTGTCGAGCCCCGGGTAATGCACCCGCGCGACGCGCACATCGGCCTCCAGCCAGGTAGCCAGGGTCGCGGCGCTGGCGCTGTGGCGCTGCATGCGGATCGGCAGGGTCTCCAGACCCTTGAGAAACACCCAGGCATTGAACGGGCTCATCGACGGCCCGGCGCTGCGCAGGAATGGAAAAACCTTATCCTCCAACAGCTCGCGTGGGCCGACGATTGCACCACCCAGGCAACGACCCTGGCCGTCGAGAAACTTGGTCGCCGAATGGATGACGATATCGGCGCCGAATTCCAGCGGCCGCTGCAGCGCTGGCGTACAGAAACAGTTGTCGACCACCAGCAGCGCGTGGTGGCGTTGCGCAAGCTCTGCCAGCTCGGAAAGATCGGCGATCTCGGTGAGCGGATTCGACGGGGTTTCAAGAAACAGCATGCGTGTGGCCGGCGTGATGGCCGCCTCCCACGCCGACAGAGCTGTCATGTCGACAAACGTAGTCTGGATCCCGAAACGACTCAGAATGTTCTTGAACAGACTGACGGAGGTGCCGAAGATGCTGCGCGAAGCGACAACGGCGTCGCCGGCCGACAGTGTCGACATGACGAGGGTAAGAATGGCGCTCATGCCCGAGGCGGTGGCGATACAGCGCTCGCCACCCTCCAGCGCGGCGAGCCGGGTCTCGAACATGCGCACGGTCGGGTTGGTGAAACGACTGTAGACGTTGCCGTCCTCTTCGCCGGCGAAACGAGCGGCGGCCTGGGCGGCAGATTCGAAACAGAAACTGGAACTCAGAAACAGCGCTTCACTCTGTTCGAGCTCGCTGGTCTGCGTGCGTCCGGCCTGGCAGGCAAGCGTCGCCAGGGCGAGGTCTTGGTAGTCGTCGATCATGATGGATATTCCGGGCTGAACCTGTAGACACAACAGCTCGCGGCGGCGAAAAAAAACCCGCCATGGAGGATCCAAAAGCAGGTTTGGATCGCTTTAGCGGTTTTTTTATAGCGCCCGCAAGCTGAACTCAAATCGGCGCTTAAGATGCGGCGCAAGCGTACTTACGCCGTTTGTTAGTGTCAACCTGGCCGGTGTTCAGGCTTCACTCGAGGCGCCGCCGGTGGCGTAGAGATCGCGCAGCGAATCCTCTTCGTCGGCGCGTTGCTCGCGCGCCTCGTCTGAACGCAACACGCTGATGTGGTTGAGATAAAGGTCGCTGACGTCACCGGTGACGTAGCATCCGCTGAAACACGATTCCTCGAATTCCAGGATCGCCGGATTGCCGCGGCGGGCGGCATCGACGAGCGCGTCGAGGTCCTGGTAAATCAGCCCGTCGGCGCCAATCTGTGTGCATATTTCCTCCAGCGAACGATTGAAAGCAATCAACTCCTCACTGGTCGGCATGTCGATGCCGTAAACGTTTGGATAACGCACCGGCGGCGCGGCCGAGGCAAAATAGACCTTGCGCGCGCCGGCCTCACGCGCCATTTCGATGATCTGACCGGAGGTTGTGCCGCGTACGATCGAGTCGTCGACCAACAATACGTTTTTGCCTTCAAACTCCAGATCAATGGCGTTGAGTTTCTGCCGCACCGACTTACGCCTGAGCGCCTGCCCCGGCATGATGAACGTCCGCGGGATGTAGCGGTTCTTGATAAAGCCTTCGCGATATTTGACGTCCAGCGTATTGGCCAGCTCGAGCGCGGCGGTGCGGGCGGTATCCGGGATCGGGATCACGACGTCGATGTCGTGACCCGACCATTCGCGGGCGATTTTCTCGGCCAGCGCCTCACCCATACGCATGCGCGCCTTGTGCACGGATATGCCGTCGATGATCGAATCCGGGCGCGCAAAGTAGACGTGTTCGAATATGCACGGCGCGTAGGTCTGTGAGTCTGCGCACTGCTGGGTGCGCAGTTCGCCGGTTTTACTGATGAAGATGACTTCTCCTGGCGCAATATCGCGAACCAGGTCGAAGCCCAGCGCATCGAGCGCCACGGACTCGGACGCAACCATGTATTCGTCGCCGTCCGGCGTCTCGCGTTTGCCGAACACCACCGGTCGAATTCCGTAGCGGTCGCGAAACGCGACAATACCCACCCCGGTGATCATAGCGACTACCGCGAACCCGCCGGTACAGCGTTCGTAAACCCGGGTCGCCGCGGCAAAGATGTCGTTGGCGTCGATACGCAGCTTGCCGAGTCGTTGCAGCTCGTGGGCAAAAACATTGAGCAGGACTTCGGAATCGGATTCGGTGTTGATATGCCTCAGTTCGTCTTCAAACAACTCCTGCTTGAGCTGCGCGGAATTGGTCAGGTTACCGTTGTGAGCGAGCGTGATGCCGTATGGTGAATTGACATAGAAGGGCTGGGCCTCGGCATTCGAAGATACCCCGGCGGTCGGGTAACGGACGTGGCCGATGCCCATGCGCCCGCGCAGATTGAGCATGTGGCGGGTATGGAATACATCGCGCACCAGGCCGTTCGATTTGCGCAGATACAGACGCCCGTCGTCATAAGTCGCGATCCCGGCAGCGTCCTGGCCGCGATGCTGGAGTACGGTCAGGCCGTCGTAGATCATCTGGTTGACGGCCGAGCGGGCGACGATTCCGATAATTCCACACACCTTGGGATACCCGTGTCAGAAGCTGAAGTTTTTGGCCAGATCCGGCGGCAGCCAGTCGACGATGATCAGGGCCGCCGTTTCGAACGGCGCAATGGTACGAGACTGCTGCCACCATGGTTCCGCAGTGACCGTGGTAAGACCCGCGGCCAGCACGCCGATGACCACGATCGCCGCGCCTCGCACCACACCGAACAGCGCACCGAGGGTGCGATCGGTAGCGCTGAGCCCGGTACCTTCAATGATTTTTCCGATCAGGTGATTGATCAGTCCGGCCGCCAGCAAGGTCAGCACGAGCACGCCGACGAATCCCAGCACCACCCGCGCGCTGTGGATAGTGAGATAAGGTTCGAGGAGGGCGCCGGCCTGGACCGCGAACTGCGCAGCAACCCAGAACGCCGCGACCCAGGCGACCAGCGACAGCACCTCGCGGACGAAACCGCGAAACAGGCTGATGACGACTGAAATCGCGATGATCGAGATGATGGTGATATCCGCCCAGTTCATCAGAAGCGGTCTCAAGCTTGCTCAGGCCCACGGTTGAACGTGCGATAAACCGGCCGCTGCCGCGCCATCAGTACGCCGTGAGTCCGGTGCGCCTGACCGGGCGGAGTTTAGCAGACCGACCACGCCAGCAGTACCGCATCCGGTCGCTGCCGGATTTCCGCGTCGGGCCCGCAGCAAACCGCCGAAAAATGAGCGCGCAGGCTCGCGCTTGGCACCGACCCGCTAGCGATAACGCACGAGCATGCCTTTCAGCTCGAACTCCTGCTCCAGTCGATTGCGCACCTCCAGGGCCTCCTCACGGCGGATCTGCGGCCCGACCCGTACCTTGAAAGCGGTGGTATCGCCGTCCACGCGCCGCTCCAAATAAGCCGGATAGCCGCCGGCGCGCAGCTTGTCGATCAGGCGCCTGGCATTGGTGTCGCTGGAAAAGCTACCGAGTTGTACGGTCCACGCCTCGACTGCCTCCCGCGGCGACGGCAATTCGGCGACCGCCACTTCGGCCGGCGCCGACGATGAGTGCGCGTCCGCGGTCGTCTCGACCGTCTCGGCCGTCTCGATCGCCGGCGCTGTCGGCGGCTCGTTCGCTGCCGGTGGTGCGGACGCGACATCGGCCGCGGCGGGTTCCTCGTCAATCGGCGGATCGTCCACCACATCGCTGACGATGGTTGCCGGCGCCGGCGCCTGTGCGCGTGCACTCAAGTCATCGATATCGGCTTCGTCGAGCGGCACCACCCGTGTGGCAAAATCATCGTCCGGTGGCGGGGGGATATCGGCAACATCAGGTACGCCGTTGCTGATACCGCCGTCGTCGAGGAATATCGGGATAAAAATCACGCCCAGCATGACCAGCACGGCGGCGCCGACAACGCGTTGTTTCAGCTGCCGGTCCATCATGAAGCCGGCCCCGGCTGGAGTTCCAGTTCGCGCATCATGGCGCCCACGGTCAGGCAGGAACCGATGACCAGAATACGGTCACCGGGCTCGGCGCCGGTTTCCAGGGCCGCGTGAGCGGCCGCGACGCTGGCGTGGCAGCTCGCGTTCGCGCGCCGATCCAGTTCGCCCAGTATGTCGCGCAGATCGACCGCGCGCGCACCATTGCCGCCGGGCAGGTCGGCGAAATACCAGTCGTCGACGAGGTCGAGCAACGGCCTGAGAAACTCGCGATGATTCTTGGTCTTCAACATACCGACCAGCGCACGGGTGCGCTGCGTGGTTGGCATCGTACGCAGGGTCGCGGTAAAAATCTCGGCCGCCTGGGGGTTGTGCGCGACATCCATCACGTATTCGAAACGGCCCTGGACGCGATGGAATCGTCCGCTCAAGACCACATCCTCGAGCCCCGCGCTGATCTGCGCGGCGCTGACCGGGTGGCGCGATTGCAGCTTGGCTACGACCTGCAGCACGCCAGCGGCATTGCGCAACTGGTGCGCCCCATCCAGCGCCGGCAGCGGCAGATCGGGCAGCGTGTCGGTCGCGCACCACCAGGTCCAGTGACAGGCATCCGATTCGTAGGCGAAATCTACGCCGAGCAGGCTCAACTCCGCGCCGACGTGAGCCGCGGTCGCCGGGATCGAGTCGGGTACCGCATGATCGGAGCACACTACGGGTGTGTCCCGGCGCATGATGCCGGCCTTCTCGCGGCCAATCAGTTCGCGGGTCGCGCCGAGCCAATCCTCGTGATCGAGACCGATTGCCGCGATCAGCGCAACATCGGCGTCGATGATGTTCACCGCGTCGAGCCGGCCGCCGAGGCCGACCTCGAGGACCGCGATATCGAGTTCGGCATGTTCGAACAGATATAACGCGGCAAGGGTGGCGAATTCGAAATAGGTCAGCGCGACATCACCGCGTGCGCGTTCGACGGCATCAAACGCGGCACAGATCCGACCACCTTCCAGCGGTACCCCGGCGATACGCATCCGTTCGTTGAAATGCAGCAGGTGCGGCGAGGTATACGTGCCGACGCGATAGCCGGCATTGCGCCAGATCGACTCGAGCAGGGCGACGCTGGAACCCTTGCCGTTGGTCCCGGCGACCGTAACTACGGTCGGCGCCGGTTTGCCCAGGCCGAGGCTCGCGGCGACGCTGCGGCAGCGCTCGAGCCCAAGTACGATCGGTTCACCGGGGACCGCTTCGAGCCAACTCAACCACGCGGCCAGCGGGGTCATTGCATCCGGTTTGCAAAGTTCGGCACGATCCAGCAACTGCGGCCCGATGACGCTCATTCAGGGGCGCCCTGCGCTACTTCGGTCTTGACCGGCGACTCCTGCAGCGCAGGTGCCGCCGCCGCCAAGGTGGGCGTCGGCAGGTGCCCCAGGATCGCCGCCAGCGACGTGATCGTGGCCTTGAGTTCGCGGCGATCGACGATCATGTCGATGGCGCCGTGCTCGAGCAGGAACTCGCTGCGTTGAAACCCTTCCGGCAGTACCTGCCCGACGGTCTGTTCGATCACCCGCGGCCCGGCGAAGCCGATCAGCGCGCCGGGCTCGGCGATGATGATGTCGCCGAGCGAGCCGAGGCTGGCGGACACGCCGCCGGTGGTCGGGTCGGTAAGAACCACGATATAGGGCAGATGCTGCTCGCGCATCTGCGCCACGGCAGCACTGGTTTTGGCCATCTGCAACAGCGATACCAGCGCCTCCTGCATGCGCGCGCCGCCACTGGCACAGAAACACACGAACGGGACGCGTGCTTTGAGACAGTGTTGCACCGCTCGCGCGAAGCGTTCGCCGACCACCGACCCCATCGACCCGCCGAGAAATCGGAACTCGAACGCCGCGGCGACAATCGGGATCTGGTTGATGGTGCCGCGCAGGACTACCAGTGCGTCCGCTTCACCGGTGGCCTTCTGCGCCGCGGTGAGGCGATCGCGATAACGTTTGGAATCCTTGAACTTGAGAAAGTCCACCGGGCTTACGCTGCCGCCGATTTCCACGCCGCTGTCGGCATCGAGAAATTTCATGAGGCGGCGACGCGCGCCCATGCGCATGTGGAACCCGCACTTGATACAGACATCGTAGTTGCGTTCGAGCTCGGCGCGGTAAAGAACCGCCTTGCACTCTGGGCAGCTCGTCCACAGCCCTTCGGGGATCGAACGTTTACCGCGCCCCTCGGTGCGGATGCTGGTCGGCAGCAGTTTTTTGAACCAGTTCACGCGTCACACCCTAGTTGGCAGCTTTGAGATTTTTCGCATCGATGCGATCGTCGATGGCACGGCGGAGGGAAGCGACGAAACTTTCTGTGTTGTCGGCGATAGCCGCAGCCGGGCCACCATCGGCGATCAATTCAACGATCGCGCTGCCGACAATGATCGCATCGGCGATACCCGCGGCCTGCGCGGCGGCCTGCGGCGTGCGGATCCCGAACCCGACCCCGACCGGGATCCCGGCGATGTCGCGGGTCAGCTCGATCTGCTGCCTTATGTCCTCTACCGCCAGGGCCTTGCCGCCCGTGACACCCTTGACCGAAACGAAATACACGAAGCCGGAGGCCAGCGCGCAGACCGTTCGGATCCGTTCGAGCGAAGAATTCGGCGCGACCAGAAAAATCTGATCAATACCGGCGTCAACCAGCGCGGCATTGAATTCGGCCGCCTCTTCGGGCGGCAGATCGACGACCAGTACGCCGTCGACACCCGCGGCCGCGGCGCGCGCCGCGAACCGCGCCGCGCCCATGTGCTCGAACGGATTGAGATAACCCATCAGGATCACCGGGGTGGTGGTATCGCGAGTGCGGAAACTGGCCACGCAATCGAGCACATCGCCGAGCGTTGTGCCGGCGCTGAGCGCGCGCTCGCTGGCGCGGGGGATTATTTCGCCATCGGCCATGGGGTCCGAGAACGGTACCCCGAGTTCGATCACATCGGCGCCCCCACGGACCAGCGCATGCATCAACTCGACAGTCGTCGCGATCTCGGGATCGCCGGCGGTAATGAACGTAATGAGGCCTTTGCGTCCGTCCTGGCGCAGGCTCGCAAAACGTGGTGCGATCAAACTCATAGACCCTACCCTAACATCGCTACAGGGTGATTTTTTCCAGCGCCGCGACGGTCTGGATATCCTTGTCGCCGCGACCGGACAGGTTCACGACCATAAACTCGTCACGCCCGAGCTGCAGTGCCAGCTTTTCCGCATAGGCCAGCGCGTGGCTCGATTCCAGCGCCGGGATGATTCCTTCCAGGCGTGTCAGGCGGTGAAAAGCGGCCAACGCTTCGCCGTCGGTAATGATTTCGTAACGGGCCCGGCCGCTGTCCTTGAGCCAGGCGTGCTCGGGCCCGACGCCGGGATAATCAAGGCCCGCTGAGATCGAATGGGTGGCCTCGATCTGGCCGCATTCATCCTGCATCAGATAGGTCCGGTTACCGTGCAGCACACCCGGCGCGCCCGCCGTGAGCGGCGCCGAATGGCGTCCCGTAGCAATGCCGTCACCGCCGGCCTCGACCCCGATCATGGCCACCTGCGGGTCGTTGATGAACGGGTAGAACAGACCGATCGCGTTGGAGCCACCGCCCACGCAGGCGACCAGCGCGTCCGGCAGGCGACCGACCTGCTGCAGGCACTGGGCACGCGTCTCGCGACCGATCACAGCCTGGAAATCGCGCACCATGGCCGGATACGGATGCGGTCCGGCGACGGTACCGATGATGTAGAAAGTGTCGTCGACCTGACTGACCCAATCACGCATGGCTTCGTTGAGTGCGTCCTTGAGGGTTCGCGATCCGGAAGTTACCGCCCGCACTTCGGCGCCGAGCAGCTTCATGCGGAAAACATTCGGCGACTGGCGATGGATATCTTCCTCGCCCATGTAGACACAGCACGACATGCCCAGGCGGGCGGCCACGGTCGCGGTCGCCACGCCGTGCTGCCCGGCGCCGGTCTCGGCAATGATCCGGGTTTTGCCCATACGCTGCGCCAGCAACGCCTGGCCGATAGTGTTGTTCACCTTGTGCGCGCCGGTATGGTTGAGGTCTTCGCGCTTGAGATAAATCTTCGCGCCGCCAATTTCATCCGACCAGCGGCGGGCCAGGTACAGTGGCGACGGGCGACCGACGTAATCACGCAGATCGGCGTCAATTTCGGCCAGGAACGCTTCGTCACCCATGTACTTGTGGTACGCCGCTTCCAAAGCCAGCAGCGGCTCCATCAGGGTCTCAGCGACAAAACGGCCGCCGTAGGGACCGAAATGTCCGCGTGCGTCGGGCATCTGCGCAACACCCTCCGATGCAGCACTCGTGTTATGTCTCGCGTTCAAGCTGACTCACCTCGGTAATAAACCTTTTCATTTTCTCAATGTCCTTGACACCCTTACGCGCCTCGATACCCCCGCTGACATCAACGGCATAAGGGGCCGTGGCACGGATCGCCGCGGCGACGTTGTCCGGCGTCAGGCCGCCGGCAAGGATCAGCGGGCGGGCAAGATCGGCCGGATAGCGCGACCAGTCAAAGCTGCGACCGGTACCGCCGAACAGTTGCGCATCATACGCGTCCAGCAACAAGGCGTGGGCCTCGGGGTAATCCGCCGCCAGACGCAGCACATCGGTGTCTTCAGCGATCCTGAGCGCCTTGATCCACGGCCGCGATACGCGCCGGCAGTCGGCGGCCGCTTCATCGCCGTGAAACTGCACGGCATCGATGCCGGTCTCAGCGATGACGCTTTCCACTTCTGCTGGCGGCGCATTGACGAACAAACCGACCTTGGCGACAAACGGTGGCAGCGCCGCGATGATCCGCGCCGCCACCGCGGGCGCTATGTAGCGCGGGCTCGGCGGGTAAAAAACAAAGCCCAGGGCGTCGACACCCAATGCCACCGCCACCCGCGCATCATCGATGTTCGTGATCCCGCAAAACTTGACGCGCACACGGCTCAAGGTCTTTTCCATTGCCACACTGAGCAAGGGATTATCCCATCTCGCCGGACCTACAGATAGGGCGCGGCTGACGGCTCAGATCGGGTTCTGGTGGCTGAAACCCGGACCGGTGTAAGCCGGTAAACGCGGCGTCGGTGCGTTTCCGCACGGCAGGTCGAAAGCTTTCGGGTACTCCACGGCGCTGAGATAAAGGCCATGCGGCGGCGCGGTCACCCCACCGCGTTCGCGCTCGCGATACGCGAGCACTTCGCCGGCCCAGGCCGGTGGTTTCCTGCCGGTGCCGATTTCGATCAGGACACCGGCGAAATTTCGCACCATGTGCTGCAGAAAGGCATTCGCCGAAACCCTGAGTACGATCATGGCGCTGTCTTTGATCACGTCGAACCGAAACACGGTTCGCACCGCGTGCGCGGCCTGACAATCTCTGGCGCGAAAAGACGAAAAATCGTGTTCCCCGATCCAGTGTTGCGCGGCCACGCGCATGCGCTCGGGGTCCAGTGGCCGGCATTCCCAGGTCACTTTAGCCTGCCACAAGCCGGCGCGCGCCTGGCGATTGAGGATCAGATAATCATAGACGCGACTGCGTGCGGAGAAACGCGCGTGGAAGTGTTCTGGCACAACCCGTGCCCACAACACGCTGACGTCGGTACTCATATTCGAGTTGGCACCGAGCACCCACGAGCGTTCGCTACGCGGCGCGTCGGTGTCGAAATGAACGACCTGGTGGCAGGCGTGTACCCCGCTGTCGGTACGGCCAGCGCAGATGATGTTGACCGGCGTGTCAGCGACTACGCCGAGGGCAGCCTCAAGTTCTCCCTGCACGGTGCGGGCGTGGTGTTGACGCTGCCAGCCGTGAAAGCGGCTGCCATCGTACTCGACCCCAAGCGCGATGCGCATTAGCAGGCTGGTGAAAAACTACTGCGGATGCCGTGGGCGGCGTTGTGCACTCGCCTGCGGTCCTCATTTACACCAGTAAACTCCGGTCCTCGTCTCGCGCACGCCTTGCCCACGGCATTCCTCGCTACGTTTTTCACCACCCTGCTGCAGGCAAGGTGAAAAACTACTGCGGATGCCGTGGGCGGCGTTGTGCACTCGCCTGCGGTCCTCATTTACACCAGTAAACTCCGGTCCTCGTCTCGCGCACGCCTTGCCCACGGCACTCCCGGCTCACGTTTTTGACCACCCTGCTGCAGGCCAGGTGAAAAACTACTGCGGATACCGTGCGCGGCGTTGCGGACTCGTCTGCGGTCCTCATTTACACCAGTAAACTCCGGTCCTCGTCTCGCGCACGCCTTGCCCACGGCATTCCTCGCTACGTTTTTCACCAGCCTGCTGCAGGCCAGGTGAAAAACTACTGCGGATGCCGTGGGCGGCGTTGTGCACTCGCCTGCGGTCCTCATTTACACCAGTAAACTCCGGTCCTCGTCTCGCGCACGCCTTGCCCACGGCATTCCTCGCTACGTTTTTCACCACCCTGCTGCAGGCCAGGTGAAAACTACTGCGGCGGCCGTGCGCGGCGCCCTTTAAAGCTGTGACAACAGTGACTTGGCTTCGGCCTGTTGCGCCTCGTTACCTTCGTTCGCGACTTCGTCGAGGATCGAACGCGCACCGTCGGTATCGCCAAGTTCGATATAGGCCTTGGCGAGGTTGAGCTTGGTATCGGCTTCGTCGCTGTCACTCTGCCGCTCGACATCGTCTCCAACCGGCATGGCGACGGTTTTTTCATCGCCGAAATCAATTTCGGGAAGTTCGTCACTGTCCAGAGCCACGGTTTCGATGTGTTCCTCGCTACCATTGTCGTCACTCTCGCCCTCGACTTCGATACCACCGATGTCGAGTTCTTCGAGCGCCGAATCGTCAAGGGCGCCATCGAGCTGCTGGGTCAGGTCATCGAGCGATGCATCGTCGCTGAGATCAATTTCGGCCTCGTCACCGGTATCTACTTTACCCATATCGAGGGTGTCGTCAGCCGCGATCGCGTCCATTTCTGTCGTGCCGTCGAGCGCAAAATCGAATTCGTCGCTTTCGCTCGGCGTGCCATCGACCGGCGGCTCGTCGGGTGAGCTCATCGTGATCTCGAGGCGCCCTTCTTCGTCCTCGTTTTCGACGACGGCAACGCCCTTGGTCAGGTCGTCGCCGTCCATGGTGATATCGAAATCGAGCTCATCTTCCAGCACCGGCTCGGCGTCGGCGACCGCCGGCACGGAATCGAGATCGAGGGTGTCGATTTCGTTCTGTTCGGCCGGCGAATTGGTATCTCCGAGATCGTCATCGAGTCCACCGATATCGAAATCGAGCAGATCACCGTCATCCGAAGTGGAGCCGCCGGTGAGATCCAGGATCTCGTCGGCGGCGGCGCCAGCAGCGTCCTCGAACGCCGGCGCAACGGTATCGCTGATGTCGAAGTCGAGGGCCTGATCATCCTCGTCACCGCCGGTGATGTCGGTGATTTCCAGATCCGCGGCGTCCTCGCTGGGCGGCTCTGCCGGTGCGGCCTTAGCGAGATCCTCGGCCCGCAGTCCGGGCGAGGTCACGTTGAGCAGGTCACCATCGTCGACCGTCGACACGTCGCCGGTCTTGGTAACATCGAGCAGATCGCCGTTGTCACTGTCGTCTGGCGCGCCACCGCCGGAGATGTCGAGCAAATCGTCGCTGCCGCCGCTGGTGATATCGAGAACTTCGTCGTCGCCGCCGTCAGTAATGTCCAGCACGTCATCAGCGTCGGCGCTATCTGACGCCTTGCCCTCGTCGGTCGCCGCGGTCAGATCGAGCACGTCATCGTCGTCGGCGGCCGCGGTCAGATCAAGGACGTCGTCGTCGTCAGTAGCGGCGGTCAGATCGAGCACGTCGTCGTCGTCAGTAGTCGCGGTCAAATCGAGCACGTCGTCGTCGTCAGTAGTCGCGGTCAGTCGAGCACATCGTCGTCAGTGGTGGCGGTTAAATCGAGTACATCGTCGTCGCCGCTGTCTGCGAGGTCGAAATCAGGTTCGGAATCGCCGCCTGGAGCGTGCGCCAGGGTCCGCTCGCCAGCCTCGGAGGCCTCGGCATCGCCGGTGATATCGACGAAGGTCTTGGCCGCTTCACCAGCCGGTTCCACGTCCGCCACGGCGCCCTCGGCGAACAGTGCCCGATCGGGCGACATTTCGGTCCACATCGCGACCGCGCTTTCCCACAGGGGATCGCTGTCGCCAACCGCATCGAACAGGTCACGGGCAGCGTTTTCGTATTCGGCACGGTCATTGGACGAGTAATACACTTCGAGCAGACGCAGCTTGTATTCGTGGCGATCGGGATATTGCCCGATGACGCGCTTGACGAGTTCCTCGGCCTGATCGAAACGCTCGTAAGCGAGGTAGACGTTGATCTCCTCGAGCGGGTCTTCCTCGTCGGCGCCGGGTGCCGCGGGCATGGCCGGCAGATCAGTGGCGGTCGTGGTAAAGGCTGCGTCGCCGTCGGCGGCCGCCTCCACGGTGGCATTGGGGTCGAATTCGGATTGTGCATCTCCGCTCGCGCCGATCTCGGTAACCGCCTCGGAATCATCATCCGGAATATCGGTTGGTGCGGTGACGGTAGGATCTTCGCTGTCGATTTCAGGCGCTGCTTTCGCTTTGGCCACCGACACGGCCGGACGACTTTCGGACTCGCCGCCGCGCGATTTCATCAGGAAACCGATCACTGCCGCGAACAGGCCGAGGATAGCCGCGGCAATCAAACCGAGCACGGTCAGGGCGCCGCCAGGCACCATGGCGGCGATGTGTTCGGGGATCAGGCTGTGCGGGAACGCGCGGGCCGGAGTCGGCTGCTCGCTTGCCGCGGTCGGGGCGGGACCGGTGTCATCGGCCGCTTCGTCGGCGACCTCATCATCAACCGCGACCATGTCGTCATCGCTGTCAGCGTCGAGATCGCTATCATCGACGACCTCGTCGCCGGCCAGCACTTCTTCGTCCGGTTCGTCGTCGGCCATGTCAGGATCGTCGCTGCTCGCGGCGTCGTCCTCGACCATACCGGCGTCACCATGCTCGATGCCGAGTTCGGCGAGACGCGCCTGCAGCGCGGCGAGTTCTTCATCCTTGATGTTGACCTGGCGTTGCAGCAGGTCAATGATTTCTTCCGCCTCGAGAAGCTTGCCGCTCAATTCGTCGTTTTGCTGGGCGCGCGCATCGATTTCTTCGCGCAGCAGGTCCGAGCCGCCCGCGGCGCCACGGCCCGGGCTGCCGCCACTGTCGGTACCGCCCGGTGCAATCAGTTCGAGACGCGAGTCGGCGGCACTGCCAGGCGCCGCCGGTGCGGTATCGTCGGTCGCCGCGGCTGGTGCGCCAACCGGCTGGCTGGTCGGGACCTCCGCGATCTGATTGCGATAGTTTTCCCACAACTGGTGCTGACGCTGGACTTCCGCAAACGCTTCACCGGCCGAAATCGTCCTTAAGCTATCCGCGTCCGGCAGCCGCAGGACCGCGCCGCGCCGCAACAGATTGATGTTGCCCTCGCCAAAAGCCTCGGGGTTCTCGCGCAGTAAGGCCAGCATCATCTGCTGGACAGTTACCGATTCGTCGGGACGGATAGACGAAGCGATCGACCACAAGGTGTCGGTCGACGTTACCGGTCCGTACTGGTTGCCGGCGCTGTAGCTTGCAACGCTCGGCGATGGCGCCGGGGCAGGTGGCGCCGTGGCGGCTTGCGGGCTTGTCGCTGCGGGCGCCGGCGCCGCGGCTGTAGTTGCCTGCGCACGACGACGATTGGCGTCGTACAGCGGCGGGTCGAGCAGCACGGTGTATTCACGCAACAGGCGGCCGTTCGACCAGTTCAATTCAACCAGAAAATTGAGAAACGGCTCACGGATCGGATCTTTCGACGTAATCGAGATGAAATCCTTGCCCGAGCGATTTTCCTCGAGACTGAATTTCAGCTGGTAAAGCAGTGGATTGAGGGAAATGCCGGCGCGCTTGAACTGTTCCAGTGAGGCGAGCTTGACGGTCAGGGCATCGAAATCGCCTGCACTTGCGCCGATAAGTTCGATGCGCCCGGTAAACGGTTCGTTCAGAGACGAACTGGACTGCAGGGTTCCAAGTCCGAGGGCGATCACGAGCGGGCTCGCAAACAGGCCAAGTATCAGGGCGACGGCTCGATTCCGTAGCATGACGTGATTCCTCAAAACCGGTTGGTATTCGATCGGAAAGCGCCGCGGTCGCCGCGGGTCCGTTGATACCCGTCGACTGTAACCCGCAATGCGCGCCTTCAAACCTTCGAACATTCTTTACATTTGGTGACTAACTATAGCTTATAAATGACTTTTTACCAACAGTTCCGCGATCTGGATGCTATTCAGGGCGGCGCCCTTGCGAACGTTATCTGAGACCACCCACAGGTCGATTCCTCGCGGGTGAGAAATGTCTTCACGGATCCGCCCGACAAACACCGGATCCTGGTTTGCCGCCTCGCTGACCGCGGTCGGATAGCCGCCATCCTCACGCCGGTCGACAAGGCTGACACCGGGGGCCTTTTTCAGCAACTCGGTGACCGCCGCGGCGCTGATTTTTTTATGCGTTTCGATGTGTACGGCCTCCGAATGGCCGTAAAACACCGGCACCCGCACGCAGGTCGGATTCACTTCGATGCTGTCGTCGCCCATGATTTTGCGGGTTTCCCACACCATCTTCATTTCTTCCTTGGTGTAACCATTGTCCTGAAACAGGTCAATTTGCGGTAACACGTTGAAAGCTATCTGTTTCGGATACACCGACGGGGTGATGTCCTGGCCGTTGAGCAGGCTCGCGGTCTGCCCGGCAAGCTCCTCCATGGCCTCCTTGCCCGAGCCGGAAACCGCCTGATAGGTGCACACGTTGATACGCGCAATACCGACCGCATCGTGGATCGGTTTCAGCGCCACAACCATCTGAATGGTCGAACAATTGGGGTTGGCGATGATGTTGCGCTGCCGATAACCGTCGAGTGCGGCGGGATTGACCTCCGGCACGATCAGCGGCACGTCGGTGTCGTAGCGAAACTGAGAGGTATTGTCGATAACGATGCAGCCGGCCGCCGCGGCGCGCGGGGCATGGATCTTCGAGACCGACGCCCCGGGCGAAAACAGCGCGATGTCGACGCCGGCAAAATCGAAATCGTCAAGGTCACGCACGCTGAGCTGGCGCTCGCCGAACGCCACGCGCGCGCCGGCCGAGCGTGCGCTGGCGACGGCGTGCACGTCGGCGACCGGAAATCGCCGCTCGGCGAGGATGGTCAGCATCGACTCTCCGACCGCGCCGGTTGCGCCGACCACGGCGACGTTGAATTTTTTGCTCATGCCCACAGTCTCACTGATTCGAATCTCATTGCAGCGCGGCGATTACCGCGTCGGTCATGGCCACGGTGCCGACGCTGGCCTGCCCGGCCGCGGCGATATCGGCAGTGCGCAGTCCGGCGTCAAGGACCCTCGCTACGGCGCTCTCGATCTTGTCCGCCAGCAACGCTTCGTTCAGCGTATAACGCAGCATCATGCTCGCCGACAGGATGGTCGCAAGCGGGTTGGCGCGGTCCTGGCCGGCGATATCCGGCGCCGAACCGTGCACCGGTTCGAACAGCCCTTTGTCGTCGGCATTCAGCGAGGCCGACGGCAGCATGCCGATCGAGCCGGTCAACATGGCCGCGAGATCGGACAGGATATCGCCGAACATGTTGGTCGTGACGATGACGTCGAATTGCTTGGGCGCACGCACCAGCTGCATGGCCGCGTTATCCACGTACAGATGTTCGAGTTCGACCTCGGGATATTCCGCACTCAGATTCTGCACGATCTCGCGCCACAACTCGGTGACTTCCAGCACATTGGCCTTGTCCACCGAGCACAGGCGCGACTGACGTTTGCGCGCGATTTCAAAGCCCAGTCGAGCGATACGCTCGATTTCACGCTCATGGTAGGCCAGGGTGTTGAAGCCGCGGCGGCTGCCATCGGGCAGGGTTTCGATGCCGCGCGGTTCGCCGAAATAGATGCCGCCGGTCAATTCGCGGATGATCATCAGGTCCAGTCCGGCGACCACTTCGGGCTTGAGCGTCGACGACGCTGCCAGCGCCGGGAACAGTACCGCCGGACGCAGGTTACAGAACAGGTCCAGTTCCGAGCGCAGCCGCAGCAGGCCGCGTTCGGGGCGGATCGAGCGTTCGACACGATCCCATTTCGGACCGCCCACGGCGCCGAGCAGGATCGCATCGGCGGCCCGCGCCAGGGCCAGGGTCTCGTCCGGCAGTGAGGTACCGTGGGCGTCGATCGCGATCCCACCCATCAGGGCGTGCTCGATCTCGCAGGCAAAGCCAAAACGCTCGCTGAGCGCGCTAAGCACTCGCTCGGTCGCCCCGACGATCTCCGGCCCG
Source organism: uncultured Gammaproteobacteria bacterium (assembly GCA_942490995.1). Classification (GTDB taxonomy): domain Bacteria; phylum Pseudomonadota; class Gammaproteobacteria; genus UBA981. The sequence goes on along the minus strand of CALOBG010000067.1, from coordinate 28,437 downwards.
ATGCCGTCGCCCGCCAGCAACAGGATGTGATGCGTCATGAGTTTGCCCCGCAGCGAAAATGCGGCGCAAGAATACAGGAAAGCCCGCGCCCTTTGAAACTCACGGCAGACCGCGATCACGGCGCAGCGTGACCGCGGCCTGCGCGATGCGCGGATCAGGATTCCGTTATACTGCCGCGCTTTCGCGTCGCGGTACCGCCACGATATGAACCCGGGACTCAATGCCCTTCAGCCCTACCCGTTCGAGCGCCTCGCTGAAATTCGCCAGCGTGTCGCCGTGCCGAACGGGCTGGAACTGATCAACCTGTCGATCGGTGAACCGCAGCATCCAACCCCGGCTTGCGTACACGAAGCGCTGACCGCGGCCCTCGGCGGCACTGCGCGCTACCCCGCGACCCGCGGCCAGCCCGAACTGCGCGCCGCGATCGCGGCCTGGGCCGGCCGGCGTTTTGCACTCGGCGCGGCCGGACTCGACGCCGAACACCAGATCCTGCCGGTCAACGGCACGCGCGAGTCGCTGTTCGCCATCGCCCAGACCATCGTCGACGCCCGCCGCGGCGCGGCCCTGGTTGCCATGCCCAACCCGTTTTACCAGATCTACGAGGGCGCAGCCCTGCTGGCGGGCGCCACGCCTTATTATCTGCCGTGCCCGGCCGAGAATGGATTCCGGCCGCAGTGGGCAGCCGTAGGGCCGGAAATCTGGCAGCAGGTGCAGTTGCTCTATCTGTGCTCGCCGGGTAATCCCGCCGGCACCATCCTCAGCGCCGCCGATTACGCCACCGTGACGGCGCTCGCCGATGCCCACGATTTTGTCATCGTCGCCGACGAGTGCTACAGCGAGCTGTATTTTGACGAGTCGCGGCCGCCGCTGGGCCTGTTGCAGTGGTGCGCGCAATCGGGGCGCGGCGACTTCCGGCGCTGCCTGGTCATGCACAGCCTGTCAAAGCGCTCCAACGCACCCGGTCTCAGATCCGGATTCGTGGCCGGCGACGCCGATTTGATCGAAACGTTTTTTCGTTACCGCACCTACCAGGGCGGCGCGATGCCGCTGTACGTGCAGCACGCCAGCATCGCGGCCTGGACGGACGAGGCCCACGTCATCGAGAACCGGACCCTGTACCGCAACAAGTTCAGCGCGGTGGCCGCGATCCTGCGCGAGGAAATCGAAGTCGATATTCCGGCAGCGGGCTTTTACCTGTGGCCGGAGCTGCCCTGTGACGACATCCTGGCCTGTGAGCGGCTACTCGGTGAAGCCGGCGTACTGGTCCTGCCGGGTCAGTTTCTGGCCCGCGATACGCGCGCCGGGAATCCCGGTCGCGGGCGCGTCCGCATCGCGCTGGTCGCCGACCAGCAGCAGTGCGAGGAAGCGGCGCGGCGTATGTGCCGGGTACTTCAACTAATCAGCCATTCGGAGAACGAACCATGAGCGACCTTGCACGGGTAATCGACCTGGCCTTTGAGAATCGCGCCGAAATCGACCCTGACTCGGCCAGCGCCGAAGTGCGCGAAGCCGTTGAGCAATGCCTCGCCAGCCTCGACGACGGCAGCCTGCGCGTGGCCGAACCGTCGGCCGACGGCTGGCGGGTCAACGAATGGGCGAAAAAAGCCGTGCTGCTGTCGTTCAGGCTCAGCCACAACCAGGTCATGGCGGGCAGCCACACCAACTATTTCGACAAAGTCGCGATCAAGTTCGATGGCATGCAGCAGGCCGCGTTCGAAAAAATCGGCGCGCGCGTCGTGCCGCCGGCAACCGTGCGTCGCGGCTGCTACATCGGCCCCAACGTGGTACTCATGCCAAGCTACGTCAACATCGGTGCCTACGTCGATTCCGGCACCATGGTCGATACCTGGGCGACGGTCGGCTCCTGCGCCCAGATCGGCAAGAACGTCCATCTTTCCGGCGGGGTTGGCATCGGCGGCGTGCTGGAGCCGATCCAGGCGGCACCGACGATCATCGAAGACAACTGTTTTATCGGCGCACGATCGGAGATCGTCGAAGGCGTGATCGTCGGCACAGGCTCGGTGATCTCGATGGGCGTCTACATCGGCCAGAGCACAAAAATCTACGACCGCGCCAGCGGCGAGGTTTCGCATGGGTACGTGCCGCCGGGCTCGGTGGTGGTGTCGGGCAACCTGCCGGCAGCGGACGGCTCACATAGTCTCTACTGTGCGGTGATCGTCAAGCGCGTCGATGCGAAAACCCGCGCCAAAGTCGGGATCAACGAATTATTGCGCGATATCTGAAGGCCGGGTGCAGGCCCGCGCCAGGGGCACAACGACGCGCGAGGATTTCAGGCAGCGGCGTCGGCGGCATCGCGGGCGGCGTTTTCGACGACCGCCGCGAGATCGTTGGCCATCGCGTCTACGGTGGCGCGGTCGCGCCCTTCGACCATGACCCGGATCAAAGGCTCCGTTCCGGACGGCCGCAGCAGAATACGGCCGCTGTCGCCGAGGCTGTCCTCGGCAGCGGCGAGCGCCTGCTGCACCGAAGGCAGCGACATCACGTCGAGCTTGCTCTGCATGCGCACATTGACCAGGGTCTGCGGGAATTTATTCATACCCCGTTTCAGATTGGCCAGCGGCTGTGATCCGCAGATCATCGCTTCCAGCACCTGCAGGGCGGAGATGATGCCGTCCCCGGTAGTGGTCAGGTCGAGGCAGATGATGTGGCCGGAGGATTCGCCGCCAAGGGACCAGCCGCCGCTTTTGAGTTTTTCGAGGATGTAGCGATCGCCGACCCTGGCCCGCTCGAAGCCCAGACCCAGGGTACGGATCGCCTGTTCCAGGCCGAGATTGCTCATCTGCGTGCCGACCACGCTGCCCTGCAGGGCGCCAATATTCTGCCGCCGCCGGGCGATGATGAAGGTCAGCTCGTCACCATCAACAACCTCGCCATCGGCGTCGACCATGATCAACCGGTCGCCATCGCCGTCGAGCGCGATGCCGACATCGGCACGGTGTTCGACCACCGCCGCCTGCAGCGCCGCCGGCTCGGTCGCACCACAGGCGTCATTAATGTTGAAACCATCGGGCGAGGCGCCCATGGTTGTTACCTCGGCGCCGAGTTCGGCCAACACCGCGGGCGCGACGTGGTAGGTGGCGCCGTGCGCGCAGTCCACCACCAGCTTCATGCCGGCGAGGCTCAGGCTCGAGCGTACGGTGCCCTTGCAGAACTCGATGTAGCGGCCCTGTGCGTCGTCGACCCGTTTGACCTTGCCGAGATCCGCCGCCTCTACCGTCGTCAGCGGCTGCTCCAGGGCTTGCTCGATGGCCAGCTCGACCTCGTCCGCGAGCTTGTCCCCCTCGGCGTTGAAGAACTTGATGCCGTTGTCATCGAAGGGGTTGTGCGAAGCGCTGATGACGATGCCGGCCTTGGCGTGGAAGGTGCGCGTCAGATAGGCGATACCGGGAGTCGGCATGGGGCCGAGCAGGTGGATGTCGACGCCGGCGGCGGACAGTCCGGCTTCGAGCGCGGACTCGAACATGTAACCGGACACTCGCGTGTCCTTGCCGATGAGAACCTTGCGCCGGCTTGAACCTCGCGCGGGTAAAAATGCGCCCCGCCGCCCAGCCGAGCTTCATGACGAAGTCCGGCGTGATCGGCGCCTCGCCGACCGTACCGCGAATACCGTCGGTACCGAAATATCTGCGCTGTCGCTCGCTCATCAATCCGCCCTCAAGAGTTTTCCCGCGCGTCGTACCGTCGCCGCCGCGTGTCGCCGGCGGCTGCGCCGCTCAGCGCAGCAGACTCTCGTGCAGCGCCTGCTAGTGCGAGCTCGCCGGGCCGCCGATTTTGCCGTCGTTCCCGCTACTGTCATCGGCTTCGCTGGCGTCCTCTTTAACCGGCGGTGCGCCGCGCGGATCGTCATCCATCCAGTCCTGCGGCGGTCGCGGCGGCTTGCCTGCCATGATGTCGTCGATCTGAGCGGTATCCAGGGTCTCGTATTTGATCAGGGCGCTGGCCATAACGTGCAGGATCTCGAGATTGGACTCGAGAATGTCACGCGCACGCGCGTAGTTTCGATTGACGATATCGCGAACCTCTTCGTCGATCAGGTGGGCGGTTTCGTCGGACACTGACTTGTGCTGCGTCACCGAGTGACCGAGGAACACTTCGCCCTCGTCGTCGCTATAGGTCATGGGTCCGAGTTTCTGTGACAGGCCCCAGCGCGTAACCATGTTGCGCGCGATGTCGGTGACACGTTCGATATCGTTCGAAGCACCGGTGGTGACGGCTTCCAGTCCGAAAATCAGCTCCTCGGCGATACGCCCGCCGAACAGGCTCGAAATCTGACTCTCGAGACGCTCCTTGCTGTAACTCAGGCGATCCTCCTCAGGCAGGAACATGGTCACGCCCAGCGCTCGACCGCGCGGAATGATACTGACCTTGTAGACCGGGTCGTGGGACGGTACCGAGCGCCCGACGATGGCATGCCCGGCCTCGTGATAAGCGGTGAGCTTCTTTTCGTCGTCGCTCATGACCATGGAGCGCCGTTCCGCGCCCATCATGATCTTGTCCTTGGCCTTCTCGAATTCCTCCATATCGACGAGGCGCTTGTTGGCACGCGCGGCGAACAGGGCGGCCTCGTTGACCAGGTTGGCGAGGTCGGCGCCGGAAAATCCCGGCGTGCCGCGCGCGATGATCGACGGCCGCACGTCGTCGGCGGCCGGTACCTTGCGCATATGCACTTTCAGGATCTGCTCGCGCCCGCGAATGTCCGGCAGTGGTACCACCACCTGGCGGTCAAAACGCCCGGGTCGCAGCAAGGCCGGGTCGAGGACGTCGGGGCGGTTGGTCGCGGCGATGACGATCACGCCTTCATTGCCGTCAAAGCCATCCATTTCGACGAGCAACTGGTTCAGCGTCTGCTCGCGCTCATCGTGACCACCGCCGAGGCCGGCGCCACGGTGGCGGCCGACCGCATCGATTTCGTCGATGAAGATGATGCACGGGGCATGCTTCTTGGCCTGCTCGAACATGTCGCGCACGCGTGACGCACCGACACCGACGAACATTTCGACGAAATCAGAACCCGATATGGTGAAAAACGGTACCTTCGCTTCGCCGGCGATAGCCTTGGCGAGCAGGGTCTTACCGGTACCCGGCGAACCCACCATCAGCACGCCGCGCGGGATCTTCCCGCCGAGCTTCTGGAACTTGCCGGGATCCTTGAGGAAATCGACCAGCTCCTTGACCTCCTCTTTGGCTTCGTCGACCCCGGCCACGTCGTTGAACGTCACGCGCACCTGGTCTTCGCCGAGCAGCCGCGCGCGGCTCTTGCCGAACGACAGCGCGCCGCGGCCGCCGGCGCCGCCCTGCATCTGGCGCATGAGGTAGATCCACACCGCGATCAGGAGCAGGAACGGGAACCAGGAAATGAAGATCTGCATGAGCAGGGTCTGGCGCTCGGGCGGCTGTGCCTCGATGCGGACATTGTTATCAAGCAGCGTGCCGATCAGCGGACCGTTATCGGATTCCGGGCTGTAGGTGAACAGGCGCGTGCCGTCATGCAGCTCGAGCTCGACGGTTGGACCATCCAGGGTCACTTTCGCGACGCGCCCGCTTTTCACCTCGGAGATGAAGTCCGAATAATCGATCGGGCGCGCGGCGCCGTGACGCGGAGTGAAATTCTGGAATACGAGCATCAGCACCAGCGCGATGACGATCCAAAGAACTAGATTTCTGGCCATAAACTACCTTGCGAGAACTGCGTCACGAATCCTGGCACACGACCAGCGCGTCATGTCGCGCGGGCAAACCCCGCCCGTGGACTCAAAAAACTATATACCAAATCCCGTTTGGCCACGACATAAAACTCGCGTGACCTGGCCCGCGAAGCATCCGGTTTGCGGCGCGAAACATCGGCGAAATGGCGGCGAATCTCATCGACTACGGCATCCGTTTCGGCAAACTGAAAAAGCTTGATAATGAATGCGCCTCCAGGGCGCAGGAATGCGGTACCGAAATCGATCGCCATCAGCGCCAGCTCGGTTGCCGCGGCCTCATCGCGGATGGCGATACCCGTGATATTGGGGGCCATGTCCGACATTACAAGGTCTATCGGCTGGTTTTGGAACGCACTCGCAACTTTTTCCATCATCGAGGCGTCGCGACAGTCGCCCTCCAGAACGATAGCGCCCTCAACGGGCTCCATCTTTAGGACATCCACCGCCACCACAGTTCCCCTGGCCGCGGCGATCGCGGCCGCGACCTGGGTCCAGCCGCCCGGGGCTGCACCCAAATCGAGCACGCGGGTATCGCTGCGCAGCAACTTCTCACGGCGGTTGATTTCCATGAGTTTGAACGCGGCCCGCGAGCGGTAGCCGTGCTGCTCTCGCTGCTTGACGTATTTATCCGCCGACTGGCGCTCGAGCCAGCGGTTGGAGGAGGAGCCGCGCGCCAAATCAGCCAGCTCGTGGATTTATCAATGAACCACGCCGCTCAGGCGTAGCGTACGGCGAGGATTTCGTACTCGATTTCGCCGCCTGGCGCCTGGACGACGGCGGTATCGCCTTCCGATTTACCGATCATCGCGCGTGCCACCGGCGAGCCTGACCGAGACCATGCCGGCTTTGATGTCCGCCTCGTCCTCACCGACCATGCTGATACGTGACCTCCTCGTCGGTCTCGACGTTGAGCAAGTCGACGGTGGCGCCGAAAATGACCTTGCCGCCGGCGTCGATCTTCGTGACGTCGATGATTTCGGCGTTCGACAGCTTGCCTTCGATATCGGCGGATACGGCCTTCGTTGAAACTCTGCTGCTCGCGCGCGGCGTGGTATTCGGCGTTCTCCTTGAGGTCGCCGTGCGCACGCGCTTCGGCGATCGCCGCGGTAATCCGCGGGACGATCTTCGGTTTTGCGCCGCTGCAGTTCGGCGCGCAGCGCCTCGCGCGCCCTGGGCCGTCATCGGAGTTTTACTCATTGCTTGCACTCCTCGTGCAGATCCTGCAGGCGGCGGACCACTGCCGCGGCCGGTTCGCTGATCGCCATTACCGCCGCGGTGGCGCCGGCAACGGTGGTGGTATAGGCAACCCGCCGGTGCAGCGCGTTCATTCGAATCGAAAACGAGTCCGCGATCGAGCGCTTGCCCTCAGTGGTATTGATGATCAAATCGATATCGTCATTCTTGATCATATCAACAATATGCGGCTGACCCTCGGCAACTTTGTTGACCCGCTCACATTCGATACCCGCATCGCGCAGCGCACGCGCGGTGCCGTCGGTGGCGACGATCCGGAAGCCGCTCACGGACAGCGTCCCGGCCAGCGCCACGATCGCAGCCTTGTCCTGCGCGCGCACGCTGATAAAAGCCGTGCCGCTGGTCGGGAACGCCATGCTCGCAGCCTGCTGCGACTTGCCAAACGCCTTCGCCAAACGTCGCGCCGATGCCCATAACCTCGCCGGTGGATTTCATTTCCGGTCCCAACAGCGGATCGACGCCGCGGAACTTTACGAACGGAAACACCGCCTCCTTGACCGAATAAAAAGTCGGCACCCGCTCCGTGGTGCAGCCCTGTTCGGCCAGCGATTCGCCGACCATGCAGCGCGCCGCGATGTAGGGCAGCGACACACCGATGGCCTTGGACACGAACGGCGCCGTGCGGGAGGCGCGGGGATTGACCTCCAGGACATAGATATCCTCGCCCTGGATCGCGAACTGCACGTTCATCAGGCCGATCACATTCAGACCACGTGCCATCATGTCGACCTGGCGGCGGATTTCATCCTGGATGGCAGCGCTCAGGGTATGCGGCGGCAACGCGCAGGCCGAGTCGCCGGAATGTACGCCGGCCTGTTCGATATGTTCCATGATGCCGCCGATCACGACCGTCATCGCCGTCGCAATGGCATCGACGTCGACTTCGATGGCGCTTTCGAGAAAGTGGTCGAGCAATACCGGCGACGCGTTCGAGACCGACACCGCGGCCTGCATGTAGTTTTCCAGATCGGTATCGTTGTAGACGATCTCCATGGCCCGTCCGCCAAGCACGTAAGACGGTCGCACGACCAGCGGATAACCGATCTCGGCTGCACGCGTGGTGGCTTCCGCGGCGCTGCGCACGGTACGGTTGGGCGGCTGCCTGAGCGCAATTCTCTCGAGGAACTGCTGAAAGCGTTCACGGTCTTCGGCGAGATCGATGGAGTCCGGCGAGGTACCGATGATCGGCACGCCGGCGCGTTCGAGATCGCGCGCCAGCTTGAGCGGCGTCTGGCCACCGAACTGCACGATGACGCCATAGGGTTGCATACCATCGCGACGACTTCGAGCACATCCTCGAGCGTCAGCGGTTCGAAGTACAGGCGATCGGAGGTGTCGTAGTCGGTCGAGACCGTTTCCGGGTTGCAGTTGATCATGATCGATTCGAAGCCGGCATCGCGCGCGCGAAGCGCGGCCTGCACGCAGCAGTAATCGAACTCGATGCCCTGCCCGATGCGGTTCGGACCACCACCGAGGACGACGATCTTCTCGCGCGTGGTGGGACGCGACTCGCACTCCTCTTCGTACGTGGAATACATGTAGGCGGTGGTGACATCGAACTCGGCCGCGCAGGAGTCGACGCGCTTGTAACACCGGGCGGATATCCAGCTCGTGGCGGCGCGCGCGCACGCCGCTCTCCTGTTCACGCCGAGCAGCGTCGCGATGCGCGCATCGGAAAAACCCTTTGCGTTTCAGCATACGCAGACGCTCGGCGTCGAGCGCGGCCAGACCGCCGGCCGCGATCTCGCCTTCGAGCCCCAGCAGCTCGGCGATCTGGCGAGAAACCAGGGATCGATGCGCGTCATGGCGAGAGCACGTCTTCGAGAACGACATCCCGTCGCGAAGGCCTCGCCCACGTACCAGATCCGCTGCGCGCCGGCGCCGATCAGCTCGCGGCGCAGGATCGTCGCTCGTCGGTGACCTGGCACCGCTTGACCGGGTCAAGACCCGTCACGCCGGTCTCGAGGCCACGCAGCGCTTTCTGAAGCGATTCCTGGAAGGTCCGGCCGATGGCCATCACCTCGCCGACCGATTTCATCTGGGTGGTCAGGCGCTGGTCGGCCCCCTGGAATTTCTCGAACGCGAAGCGCGGCCACTTGGTCACGACGTAGTCGATCGTCGGCTCGAATGAGGCCGGCATTGCGCCGCCGGTGATCTCGTTGCGCAACTCGTCAAGGGTATAGCCGATGGCAAGCTTGGCCGCGACTTTCGCGATCGGGAAGCCGGTCGCCTTGGAGGCCAGCGCCGAGGAGCGCGACACGCGCGGATTCATTTCGATCACGATCAGCCGCCCGTCTTCCGGATTGACCGCGAACTGCACGTTCGAGCCGCCGGTATCGACGCCGATCTCGCGCAGCACCGCGATCGAGGCATCGCGCATGATCTGGTATTCCTTGTCCGTCAGCGTCTGCGCCGGCGCGACGGTAATCGAATCGCCGGTGTGGATACCCATCGGATCGAGGTTCTCGATCGCGCAGATGATGATGCAGTTGTCGGCGCGATCGCGCACGACCTCCATCTCGTACTCTTTCCAGCCGAGCACGGAACGTTCGAGCAGGATTTCATTGGTCGGCGATGCATCGAGTCCGCGCCGGCAGATCTCGGCGAGTTCCTCCTTGTTGAACGCGATACCACCACCGCTGCCGCCGAGCGTGAACGACGGCCGGATGATGACCGGAAACCGAGCTTCTGCTGCGCGTCCTCGGCCTCGTCGATCGTGTGCGCAATGAACGATTGCGCCGAGGTATCGAGGCCCGATGTTCGTCATTGCCTCGCGGAATTTCTCGCGATCTTCCGCCTTGTCGATCGCCTCTGCCGAGGCCCCGATCAGTTCGACGCCGAACTTCCTCGAGCACGCCTTCGCGACGAGATCGAGCGCGCAGTTCAATGCGGTCTGTCCGCCCATCGTCGGCAGCAAGGCGTCCGGGCGCTCACGCTCAATGATCTGTGCGACGGTCTGCCAGCGGATCGGTTCGATATAGGTCGCATCGGCCATGTCCGGATCGGTCATGATCGTGGCCGGGTTCGAGTTCACGAGGACCACGCGGTAGCCCTCGTCCCGCAGGGCCTTGCACGCCTGGGTGCCGGAGTAGTCGAACTCGCACGCCTGGCCGATCACGATCGGGCCGGCGCCGATGATCAGGATCGATTGAATGTCGGTACGTTTACCCATCAGCGTTTCTGCGCGGCCATCAGCGTTATGAAGTGATCAAAGAGCGGCTGCACGTCGTGCGGCCCGGGACTGGCCTCGGGGTGGCCCTGGAATCCAAAGGCCGGCCGTTCAACATGGTGGATGCCCTGCAGCGAACCGTCGAACAAGGACCGATGGGTGGCGCGCAAGGTGGCCGGCAGGGACGATTCGGCGATGGCGAAGCCGTGATTCTGGCTGGTGATCATGACCCTGCCGGTGACCAGATCCTTGACCGGGTGATTGGCGCCGTGATGGCCGAATTTCATTTTTTCGGTGTGTGCACCGCAGGCCAGGCCGAGCAACTGATGGCCGAGGCAAATACCGAATACCGGAATGCCGGCCTCGACGATGGCGCGGATTGCCGCAATCGCGTAGTCGCAGGGTTCAGGGTCACCCGGGCCGTTGGACAGGAACACGCCGTCGGGCCGGGCCGCGAGGACCTCCTCGGCGGCGGTTGTCGCAGGCACGACGTCCAGTTTGCATCCGCGATCGCTGAGCAGCCGCAGGATGTTGCGCTTGGCGCCGAAATCGTAGGCGACAACCTGCCAGTTCCCCGCGCCTGGCCCGCGGTGGGCGTTGCCGGCAATCTGCCAGCTACCCTCGCTCCAGATATAGGGTGCGTCGGTGGTCACCTCGCGGGCCAGATCGGCGCCTTCAAGGCCGGCGAACGCGCGCGCCAGTTCGACGGCTCGCGCTCCGTCGTCGCCGCTGGCGATGCAGCCGTTCTGCGCGCCATGGGTGCGCAACAGGCGGGTCAGTTTGCGCGTATCGATGTCCGCGATCCCGACCACCTGGTGTTCCTCGAGGTAGTCGCCGAGCGTGCCGGCGGCGCGCCAGTTGCTGTGAACGATGGACGCGTCGCGCACGACCAGGCCGGCGGCGTGGACTCTGCCGGCTTCTGCGTCAAGCGGGTTGACCCCGATATTGCCGATGTGAGGATAGGTGAGGGTGACGATCTGGCGGGCATACGACGGGTCGCTCAGGATCTCCTGATAGCCCGTGATCGCGGTATTGAAAACAACCTCACCAACGCTATGTCCGTCGATCCCGATCGAGCGGCCACGGAAGATGGTGCCGTCGGAAAGTGCAAGAACAGCTGATTGGGTCACGATCTTATTCCATACATGAAAAGCGGGAGACAGTCGATAAACTGCTCCCGCTACGAGGGCTGGCATTGTACTTGACCGCTTCGATGCAAGAAAAGGCCGGCGGTTTTTTCAGCCTTCGCGCGCGCTGGCGCCCGGACAGCCGCTCAGGCCCCGCACCGGCGCACGGCCTCCGCAGTAGTTTTCACCGGTCGTGCAGGCTGGTCAAAAACGTGAGCCGGGAATGCCGTGGGCAAGGCGTGCGCGAGACGAGGACCGGGTTACTGGTGTACATGAGGCTGGCTGCCGAGTGCACCGCCGCCCACGGTATCCGCAGTAGCTTTTCACCCTTTGCCCGCAGCAGGGTGGCGTAGCGAAAGCCGTTGGCAGGCGTGCGCGAGACGAGTACCGGAGTTTACTGGTGTAAATGAGGACCGCAGGCGAGTGCACAACGCCGCCCACGGTATCCGCAGTAGTTTTTCACCACCCTGCTAGGGGGTGCCCTGGGCGCTGGCCTGGGTCGCCCGGTGGCGGTTGATGCGCAGCGAAATTTCGATCGCAAGTTCAAGCGCGCGCTTGCCGTCTTCGCCGGTCACGCGCGGCGCCGTACCACTGCGTACGGCGGCCATGAACGAGGTGATTTCGTCACGCAGCACGTCGGTACGAACGATAGTTTCGGTTTCAAAGGTCATTTCGCTTAAGTCCTGCCGTTCGCGGCCGTCCTCGATCGTACCGATGCGCAGCTCGTGATTCATGTAATCGAGGGCGATGTAACGCTGCCCTTCAAAAACTTTCATGGTGCGGGTCGGTTCCTGCGACACGCGGCTCGCGGCCAGTTCGGCAACCAGACCGTCGCGAAACTCGATGCGCGCGTGCGCGATGTCGATGTCGTCGGTAACCACCGCCGTGCCGGTGGAATGGATCGCTTCGACCGGCGAGTCGCTGAGGCTGAGGACGATATCGATATCGTGAATCATGAGATCGAGCACGACATCGACTTCGGTGCCACGCGTTTTGTAGGCAGTGAACCGCTGTGCTTCAATCAGCTCGGGCCGTCTGACATGCTTGCGCAACGCCAGGACCACGGGATTGAAGCGCTCGAGGTGACCTACCTGCAGAACCACCGCGTTCTCGGTCGCGCAGCGGATCAGTTCTTCAGCCTGGTCGACGCGTTCGGTGAGCGGCTTTTCCACCAGCGTGTGTACGCCGGCTGAAAGGCAGTCATGCGCGATGTGAAAATGAAAGGCCGGCGGCACCACGATCGAAACAACATCGACGCGATCAAGAATGTCGCGGTAGTCAGTAACTGCCAGGGTGGCGTACTTTGCCGCGATTTCTTCGCCGCGCGCGCGATCGCTGTCGACCACGGCGACGAGTTCCGCGTCCTCACTCTGAGCGTATTTCTGTGCGTGAAAGTTGCCGAGATAACCGACGCCGATAACCGCTGCGCGTAACCTGGCCATCGTTAGTGCTGTGCTTGCGTCACTGTGAGCGCCGTCGCCGGGGAGGCGATGGAGACCCCAGCCGCGCGGAATAATGGACCCGGGGTGCGCCGGGTGTGCGGGTCGCGCGTCAGGCGGCCTCGAGCGCAAGCGGGCCAGGAGGGTTCAGCGCAGCGCGAGGCAGTGAGACCGTGCACGGATGCACGGTCGAACGCTAGCCGGACGCGCGACCCGCACGCCACGAATGGTGTACGAAGTTTTCGCACGCCTGTTTAGCCGCGCAGCCCCAGTACGTCCTGCATATCGTACAGACCGCGCTCACGCTGCATCACCCAATGCGCCGCGCGTAACGCCCCGCTCGCGAATGTCGAGCGGTCCTGCGCGCGGTGGGTGATCTCGATACGCTCGCCGGCGCCGGCGAACAGCAGGGTGTGGTCGCCGACGATCTCGCCGGCGCGGATGGTCTCAAATCCGATGGTCTCGCGGGCGCGCGGACCGGTACGCCCTTCGCGGCCGTAGACTGCGCACGCGGCGAGGTCGCGGCCCAGCGTCGCCGCCACGATTTCACCCAGACGCACCGCGGTGCCGGACGGTGCGTCGATCTTGTGGCGGTGGTGAGCCTCGATGATCTCGATGTCGAAATCCTGGCCCAGGGCGCGCGCTGCCAGTTCGGCGAGGCGGAAACAGAGATTGACGCCGACGCTCATGTTCGGTGCGAACACCATTGCCATATCCCCGGCCGCGGCTTCGAGTACTTCCACGCCAGGTCCGAGGCCGGTGGTGCCGATGACCATACGCCGTGCGGCCGCGCGACACACCGCGACATTGTTCAATGTCGACTCGGGGATGGTGAAATCGATGACCACGTCACAGGCTTCGACGGATGCGGCCAGATCGGCGCCGATCGTGAATCCCAGCGCTTCTCCGCCGGTCAGCAGGCCGGGGTCGATGCCGACATGCGGCGAGTCAGGGTGTTCGACCGCGACGGTCAACTTGAGCCCCGGGTCGGCCGCACACAGTTCAATAAGCGTACGCCCCATACGGCCGGCGGCGCCGGTAATACCGACGCGGGTTATGTCATCGCCCATGCCCGCAGTCCCCCGCCGCTGATCACGAAAATTTCATTTCCTCGAAAAACTTCTTTACCCCGTCCAGCCACGAACTCGCGCGCGGACTGTGTTTGACGCCGCCGCCGGTCAGGGAATCGGAGAACTTCTTCAGGGTCTCTTTCTGCTCTTTGGTCAGGTTGACCGGGGTCTCGACGATGACACTGCAGATCAGATCACCGAGGCCGCCGCCGCGCACCGAGCGCACGCCCTTGCCGCGCAAACGGAACATCTTTCCGGTCTGCGTTTCAGGCGGGATCTTCAGCATCACCCGCCCTTCGAGGGTTGGTACTTCGAGTTCTCCACCGAGCGCCGCGGTGACGAAATCGATCGGCACCTCGCAACGCAGATCGGTGTCTTCGCGACTGAATATGGCGTGCGGCTTGACCACCACGTTGACGTAGAGATCGCCGGGCGGACCGCCGTTCTGTCCAATCTCACCTTCGCCGGACAGGCGGATGCGGTCGCCGTTATCGACCCCGGCCGGAACCTTGACCGAGATTGTTTTGTGGCCGCGCGATTTACCCGATCCGCCACAGCTCGCGCACGGATCGGAGATTGTCGAGCCCGCGCCGCGGCACTTCGGGCAGGTCTGCTGTACGGAAAAAAAGCCCTGCTGCATACGTACCTGTCCAACCCCGTTGCAGGTGCCGCAGGTGCTCGGCGCACGACCGCTGCGCGACCCTTTGCCTTCACAGGTCTCGCACTTGACCAGGGTTGGCACGCGGATCTTGATTTCGCTGCCGGCGACCGCGTCTTCCAGCGACATTTCGAGGTCATAACGTAAATCCGCGCCACGATAGGCGCGCGAACCGCCGCCCCTGCCGGCGCCAAAGATGTCACCGAAAACGCTGTCGAAAATATCGCCGAAACCGGCGCCGCCAGCCGCGCCATACCCGCCGGCGGAGTTATCAACGCCGGCATGGCCAAACTGATCGTAGGCCTGGCGCTTGCGCGGATCGCTTAAGACCTCGAAAGCCTCTTTCACTTCCTTGAAGCTTTCTTCGGCGGCCGAATCGCCGGGATTGCGGTCCGGATGGTGTTTCATCGCCAGACGGCGATAGGCCTTCTTGAGATCGCCTTCCGCGGCGTTGCGATCAACGCCCAGCACTTCGTAATAATCGCGCTTCGCCATGGTGGTCTCAAAAATCCTTAATCAGGCCGTCATAAAACTACCGCGGAAACCGAGCGAACCCGCACCGCGTCCTGCGCCACGCGCGCGTCGCCAGCCCGCGGTCACGGGGTGGCAACGTTACAGCCCGTCCAAACCTCAACAAAACCGAAGCCCGGAAAGGCTCAGGGCCTGACCGGGCTCGGCTCAATCTGCACTGTGCGGCTATTTTTTGTCGTCTTTAACTTCCTCGAAGTCAGCGTCGACGACATTGTCGTCGGCGCTGGCGGTTTCGGTATCGGCACCGCCTTCAGACTTGGCGCCGCCACCCTCCGCCTGGGTCGCCTCGTAAGCTTTCTGGGCGATCTTACCCGAGACCTCGCCGAGACGCTGCGCCTTGGCGTTGATGTCCGCCGCGTCCTCGCCTTCGAGCGCCTTCTCGACATCGGCGATGGCGGCATCGACTTCCTTGCGCTCGTCTTCGCTGACCTTGTCGCCGAGCTCTTCCAGCGATTTCCTGGTGGCATGGACAAGTGAATCGGCCTGGTTACGCGCATTGACCGTTTCGTGGAACTTGCGATCCTCTTCGGCGTGCGCTTCGGCATCCTTGACCATGCGTTCGATTTCGTCGTCGGCCAGACCACTGGAGGCCTTGATGATGATCGATTGCTCCTTACCGGTGGCCTTGTCCTTGGCCGAGACGTTCAGGATACCGTTGGCATCGATATCGAAAGTCACCTCGACCTGGGGCATGCCACGCGGCGCCGGCGGGATGTCGGCGAGGTCGAAGCGACCCAGTGACTTGTTGCCATCGGCGCGCTCGCGCTCGCCCTGCAGGACGTGCACCGTGACCGCGGTCTGGTTGTCGTCGGCGGTCGAAAACACCTGCTGGGCCTTGGTCGGGATGGTCGTATTCTTTTCGATCAGTTTCGTCATCACGCCGCCGAGCGTCTCGATACCGAGCGACAACGGGGTAACGTCGAGCAGCAGAACGTCCTTGACGTCACCGCCAAGCACGCCGGCCTGGATCGCAGCGCCAACCGCAACCGCTTCGTCAGGGTTGACGTCCTTACGCGGTTCTTTACCGAACAGGTTCTTGACCACTTCCTGAACCTTCGGCATCCGCGTCTGGCCGCCGACCAGGATCACGTCGTTGATATCAGCGTTGCTGAGCCCGGCGTCCTTGAGCGCAATGCGGCACGGCTCGATGGTGCGGTCGATGAGGTCACTGACCAGCGATTCGAGCTTGGCGCGGTTGATTTTGACGTTGAGGTGCTTGGGTCCGCTCGCATCGGCGGTGATGTACGGCAGATTGACATCGGTCTGCTGGCTGGACGACAGCTCGATCTTGGCCTTTTCCGCCGCCTCTTTGAGACGCTGCAGCGCCAGCGGATCGTTGTGCAGATCGATACCCTGGTCCTTCTTGAACTCGTCGGCAAGAAAATCGATCAAACGCATGTCGAAATCTTCACCGCCGAGGAAAGTGTCGCCATTCGTCGACAGCACTTCGAACTGGTGCTCGCCATCGACCTCGGCGATCTCGATGATCGATACGTCGAACGTCCCGCCGCCCAGATCGTAAACCGCGATCTTGGCGTCGCCGCCGCGCCGGTCCATACCGTAGGCCAGCGCCGCCGCGGTCGGCTCGTTGATGATGCGCTTGACGTCAAGCCCGGCGATGCGACCGGCATCCTTGGTCGCCTGTCGTTGCGAATCGTTGAAGTAGGCCGGCACGGTGATCACAGCTTCGCTGATCGTTTCGCCGAGGTAGTCTTCGGCGGTCTTTTTCATCTTCATCAGCACCCGCGCGGAGATCTCCGGCGGCGCCATCTTTTTATCTTTCGCCGCGACCCAGGCATCACCGTTATCGGCCTTGACGATTTTGTACGGCACCATGTCACGATCGCGCGCCACGACCTCGTCGTCGAACTTACGACCGATCAGACGCTTGACCGCGAACAGCGTGTTGTTGGGATTGGTGACGGCCTGGCGCTTGGCGGACTGCCCGACCAGGACCTCGTCGTCGTTCGTGAATGCGACAACAGACGGCGTGGTCCGCGTACCCTCGCTGTTCTCGATAACCTTGGCCTTGCCGCCCTCAAGTACGGCGACGCAGGAGTTGGTCGTACCCAGGTCGATTCCAATAATCTTGCCCATGATGTGCCTCTGTAAAAAATCCTGATTCTGCCGGCCCGGTCAGGGGGGCGGCGTGGTTATCCGACTAGATGGGGGTGGTGGCCGATATTTCAAGCATCGTCCGGGGCCGGCGCCCGGGCGACGATCACGAGCGCCGGGCGGACCAGTCGGTCATTGAGCAGGTAGCCTTTCTGCATCACCGAAAGGACCGTACCCGGCTCGACCTCGCGCGACTCTTCGGTGGTCATCGCCTGGTGAAATTCGGGGTCGAAGCGTTCACCGACCGGCTCGACCGCGACCACGTTCAGCTTGCCGAAAAAGTCATCGAACATCTTCGCGGTCAGCGCCATGCCCTCGGTCAGGGCTTCGATTTCGGTCGCGCCGAGGGCGGCCTGCAGCCCCATGTCCATACTGTCCTTGACCGGCAGCAGCTCCTGTACCAGCCGTTCGAGGCCGTATTTATGCGCTGCTTCGACGTCGCGGCGGGCGCGCTTGCGGACGTTCTCGGTTTCCGCGCGCTCGCGCAGGACGTCGTTCTTCAGGGCCTCGATCTGGGACTGCAGTTCGAGCAGCGCCGCGTCCGCGTCAGGGGCGTCGTCGCCAGCGGACATGTCCATTTCGGCGCTCGCCGTCTGGGCGGCCATGGCGTCGTCGGCTTCGTGTTCTTGGTTCACGGATAAAAACTCTCTCGGATGGAATAAAACCGACCGTCCGCGAGCCAAGCAGCGCATGCCGTGGCGCGGTCGCAGCGCTGGAGATGGGGGCTAGTTTCGAGAATTCAAGGCTGTGCTGAGCATCCTGGCGGTCAAATCGACGATCGGAATGACCCGTTCATAGGCCATCCGGGTCGGTCCGATCACGGCGAGGACGCCGAGGGTGCGGTGGTCGTTGGAATACGTCGAGGTCACGATTGAACACTGGTCGAGTACTTCGTAGCCGGATTCCTCACCGATGAAGATCTGCACGCCGGAGGCCTGAATGGCCTGCTCGAGCAGATGCAGAATATCGCGCTTCTGGCTGAACGCCTCAAACAGGCTGCGCAACTTGTCGATATCCGATAATTCGTTGATCTCCATGAGATTCGTCTGCCCGGCGAGGACGTAGTCCTTGCCCTGCTCGGATTCCGTGAAAACCTTCTGCGACATTTCGATGACCAGCGCCATGAGCTTGTCCATCTCTTCGCGCGTAGCCGACATTTCCCGGATCAGGCGCTGCTTGACCGCATCGATGTCGCGTCCGGCGAACGCCGAAGTCAGGTAGTTGGCGGCTTCGGTCAGCTCCGACTGGGTGTAATTGCGATTGGTCTTGATAATGCGATTCTCGACCTCGCGATCATTAGTGACCAGGATCGCCAGCACGCGGTTATCGTTCAGAGACAGGAACTCGACCTGGCGCAGGGCACGCGAATCGCTGAACGGGATCATGACCAGTCCGGCCAGGTTGGTGATGTCCGATAACACGCGAGAGGTGTTGTTGAGCAGGCCCTGGATGTCGTCCTGGTCTTCCAGGCTGGTCTCGACCTGGCGGATATCGTTCGAACTGACATTGCGAAACGTGATCATCTGATCGACGAACAGGCGATAGCCGGATACCGTCGGCACGCGTCCGGCCGAGGTATGTGGTGACTTGACCAGGCCCATGTCCTCGAGATCGGCCATCACGTTGCGGATCGTGGCCGGACTCAACTCGAGCTTGGCGTCGCGCGCCAGGGTACGCGACCCGACCGGCTGGCCGTCGGCGATGTAACGTTCGACCAGAACCTTGAACAGGTACTGGGAACGTTCGCTCAAACCGGAGCTGGAATTCTCTCGTGCCATGATTTCACACTGCGACTATCGCGCTGTAGGCAACCTCGAAAATCTAACACTCTCACTGACAGGGTGCAAAATCGGCGTTGCCGCTGCAAGAGCCGAAGTGCTAACTTGCCCGCAGCTTTCGTGGGGGGACCCCGCCGACCATGTTCACGCGCATCGGGATAGTAGCCAAACTGCATGAACCGGCGGTCCTGGACGCGATCGAGAGCGTGCTGCGGGTGCTGAACCAGCGTGAGTGCAAGGTTTTTGTCGACAGTGAAGTCGCCGCGCTGAAACCGGCCGGAACCTTTCAGATCGTGCCCGGCAGCGAATTGCCCGACGTCTGCGAACTGGTGATCTCGGTCGGTGGCGATGGCACCCTGTTGCAGTGTGCCGGGCTGATTTACCCGCGCAATGTCGCCCTGACCGGTATCAACCTCGGCCGCCTCGGTTTTCTCACCGATCTGCCGCCAGCCGAGATCGACAGCGGGCTGAACGCAATGCTCGACGGCGCCTATCTGAGCGAAGAACGCGCAGTGCTGGGCTGCGAGGTGATCCGCGATGGGCGGGTACTGGTCGCCGAAGACGCCCTCAATGACGTCGTCATCCAGAAATGGAACAGCGCCCGCCTCATCACCCTGAATACCTCGGTCGATGGCAAGCTGCTCCACTCCCAGCGCTCTGACGGCATGATTGTGGCGACCCCGACCGGCTCCACCGCCTATGCCATGTCCGGCGGCGGTCCGATCCTCGATCCAAGCATCAACGCCCTGGTGCTGGTGCCGATCTGCCCGCATACCCTGACCAATCGCCCGATCGTCCTCAGCGACGCCAGCGTTATCGAAATTGAAATCGTCGCCGACCGCGGCGACGAGTCGCGCGTGACCTGCGATGGCAACCCGATCGAACAGCTTCTGCCCGAGGACCGGGTGCGGATTTTCCGCCGTGAGCGCTCGATTCGACTGCTGCACCCGGCCGCCCACGACCACTTCGTGACGCTGCGGGCGAAACTCAACTGGGGTCGCGATCCTTGCTGACCAGCCTGCACGTACAGAACCTGGTTGTAGTGCGTGAGATCGAAGTCGAATTCGACGCCGGTCTGACCGTTCTAAGCGGCGAAACCGGGGCCGGAAAATCCATCCTCATTGAAGCCTTGAGTCTGGCCCTCGGCGAGCGCGCCGACAGCCAGCTGATCCGCCCCGGCGCCGAACGTGCGGTCGTCACCGCCAGCTTCAGGCTGCCGGCGAGCGCCGCCGCGCTGGCCCTGCTGCGCGAACACGAACTCGACGACGGCGAAGACTGTATCCTGCGGCGCGTCCTGAACCGGGACGGACGCTCGCGCGCCTATTGCAATTCGACCCCGGTCACCATTGCGGTACTGCGTGAACTCGCCGGGCTGCTGGTCGATATCCATGCCCAGCACGCCAGTCAGCGCCTGCTACAGCGCGACGTGCAGCGTGCCCTCCTCGACGGCTACGCCGAAATCGATGCGCAGCGGGCCGCGGTGCGCGACGCCTGGCAGGTATGGAAATCGGCCCACGAGGCCCTGCTCGCGCTCGAACGCGACGGCGCTGACAGTGCGCGCCTGGATCTCATGCGTTATCAGGTCGAGGAACTGCACCAGGCGCGGCTTGACGAAGACGAACTGGCGACCATTGAAAGCGACTACAAGAAACTCGCCAACAGCGCGCAGAATCTCGAGATCTGTGCCGGCCTGCGCCAGCTCCTGGCGGCCGACGATGGCGGCGCGGTCGGCGCGCTCGACACCGCCGCCGCGCAGGCGCGACGGCTTGGCCGGATCGCCCCGGAGGCCGCCAACCTTGCCGCCGCGATTGAGCAGGCCGGCATGGCCGCCCATGAAGCGCTGCATGAACTCGACGCCGTCGAGGCCGGGCTCAATGCTGACCCCGAGCGCGTGATTGAACTCGATCAGCGTCTCGCCGTGCTGCACAATCTGGCCCGCAAACACCATGTCGGGCTGAGCGAACTGGGCACGTTTGCCGCCGGACTCGAAGCCGAACTCGAAGCGTTTGACAGCCGGCGCCAGAACCTCGATTTACTGCGCGAACAACTCGCCGGCGCGCTCTCAGCCTATGAGCGGTGCGCCGCCGATCTGTCCAAGGCGCGCGGTAAAGCGGCGCAGAAAATGAACGCTGATATCAGCGCACGCATGCGCGACCTGGGTATTCCGCACGCGCGCTTCGAGGTCGCCATTTCGGCCGCCAACGAACCCACCCCGCAGCCGTACGGGCGCGACCGTGTCGAATTCCACGTCTCGACGAACCCGGATCAGCCGCCCGGGGTCATCAACAAGGTTGCGTCCGGCGGTGAGCTGTCGCGCATCACGCTCGCGATCCAGGCGGCGACCGCCGCGCATACGGCGGTGCCGGTGGCCGTGTATGACGAAGTCGATACCGGTATCGGCGGCAACACCGCGAACATCGTCGGCCGGAGTCTGCGCGACGTGGCCCGCCACGGGCAGGTGATCTGCATCACCCATTCGCCACAGGTCGCAAGCGCCGGCGATCACCATCTGCTGGTCGATAAGCAGATCAATGACGGCCGTGCGGAAACGACCCTGGTACATCTGGATAACGCGGCGCGCGAAACCGAGATCGCACGCATGCTCGGCGCGGCGAAAAAGACCCGTTCGAGTATCGCCCACGCCCGCGACCTGCTGGCCATGGCGCGCAGCTAGACTAGTCCGAGGCGCCCTCGCCTCGCGGTCGGATGTACAGCACCAGGCTGTGGTCGACGAGATCGTAGCCGTGGGAACTGACGATCTCGCGCTGGCGGCGCTCGATTTCCTCGTCGTAGAATTCGATGACCTCGCCGGAATCGACCCGCACCATGTGGTCGTGGTGATCGGACTGGTTCATCTCGAAAACAGCATGGCCGCCGTCAAAATTGTGGCGCTGCACCAGGCCGGCCGCCTCGAACTGGGTCAGAACGCGGTATATCGTCGCCAGGCCGACGTCCTCGCCGGCGTCGATCAGCGCCTTGTAGACGTCTTCAGCACTCATGTGCCGGTCGTCGGCGCCGTCGAGAATTTCAAGGATGCGCAATCTCGGCAAGGTCGCCTTGAGCCCGGCTTTTTTCAGTTCTTGGGTATCCATACGCAGTGTTCAGTTCTGATTGGAGCCTGGAACCCTGATCATAGCACTTTCACTTGAAATGCCGCCGCTGTGCTACGATCTGAAGGGTATGCGCCCGGCCTCGCGCGGGCGCCCTGTTCGCCGCTGCGCGCGGAACATCCCCCGCTCCGGACTCCGATGCGCTGCCGCCCCCGTACTTTCGGATTTCTGCTCATGCGCCATTTCGTCATCTCCTCGTTATTCCTTGGCCTGCTGGCCGGATGTTCGAGCTCAGGTCTGCCGCTGGCCAGCCGCCTGCCGAGTCCGCGCGACCTGCCGTTCATTCATAAAATCGATATTCAGCAGGGCAATGTCCTGACCCAGGACATGGTCGCGCAGCTGCGCCCGCAGATGGACAAGAAGCAGGTCCAGTTCATCATGGGCACGCCGATCATCCAGGACACGTTCAACAACAAGCGCTGGGACTACATCTACACGTATGAATACGGCGGCGGCAAAACCGAACGCCGCCATATCACCCTGGTCTTCGACGACGACAAGCTCGATTACATTGATGGCGACGTCACGCCGGCCAGCGCCCCGCTGGTTGCGACCGTGCACCAGGATCGTTCCGTGCGCGTGCCCGGCTTCAAGAAACAGAGCCTGCTGACGCGCCTGAAATACAAGATGCCGTTCGTTGAACCACCCAAGGAGGTGGTTATCGAAGACCTGCCCGAAGATCCCAATGTAGCCCCCGTCGATGCCGAAACGATTGCCAAGGTCGACGCCCAGGAAGAGGAAGCGGCGGAAGTATTCGAGTTTGAAGCCGTCGAGCCATCCAACCCCTACGCCGATATCCAGGCCGGCCCGGGCGAAGGTATCGTCGTGCCGCCCGATGCGCCGCGTGCGGGTAAGAAAAAAGGCATCGTTACGCGCTTTTTCGACAGCATCGGGATCGGCGCCGGCGCCGAAGGTGACGCCGCTGATGACGAAGATGACAAAGACTATGATCCGGGTGACCCGCGCTACCGGGATATCACCGACCAGGACGACGTCTGAGTCGGGCGGCGGCCGGCGCGGTCCGGTTCAGCCGTCGTTGCGCGCGTCCTGACTGGCGGCGCGGGCCCGGCGCAGGGTCTTGGGGTCATTGACCAGCGGTCGATAAATCTCGACGCGGTCGTCCGGCTTGACCAGCGTTTCCGGCGCGCAGCGCTCGCCGAACACACCGAAACTCAGACCCGCAAGATCCCAGTCCTCGTAGCCTGCCGCGCTGCGGGCACGCTCCACCGCACCACGCACGGTGGTCCCTGCCGGTACTTCGAGTTCCACCAGCTCGACCCGTTCGGGCCACGCCATCACGACCACGACCGGCAGGCGATCAGACACTGTAAACGCTATAAGCACGGGTCTTGAAAGCATCGACCAGCGAATCGGTTATCGGCTTGAAGGCCGCCGACAGCGCCGCACTCAACAAGCGATTGCCGAACTCGAACTCGATATGCAGCCGGATCAGACACCCGCCGTCACTGGGCTGGAACTGCCACACGCCGTTGAGTTTGCGAAATGGACCCTCGACCAGGTCGAGCCTGATGGCGCGCCCCGGGGTCAGGTGGTTGGCGGTCGTGAAAGCGTAGTTAAACCGACCGCGCCTGACGTTGAGTCGCGCCTGGATCATCTGTTCATCCTGGCTCAGGACGTCGGCGCCCACGCACCACGGCAGAAACTCGGGATAGGCGGCGATATCGTTGACCAGGGCGTACATCTGCTCGGGCTGGAAAGGTGCATACGCCGAACGCTGGACGGTAGTCATGGCACGGTCATGCGAACAGCGCGCCAACCAGCGGCGCCAGCATGGCCACGATCAGGGCGCGCAGTCCGGTTGCTTCGATGAACACCAGCGCCACACCGACCGGCGCGATAAACAGCACCAGGCCGAGCCAGGCGCGGTAGGCGGCTGAGTGGCCGCTGCCGAATTCGTCCATGGAACTGGCCAGCGACATGCGCCAGCCGGCGAAGATCGCGACCAGCATGCCGCCGAGCGGCAGCAGCACGCTGGTGGAGATGAATTCCGCCCAGTCGAAGAAATTGCGCCCGCCGGGGGTAAATTCGCTCCAGTAGTTGAACGACAACAGCGAACCGATTCCCAGGACCCACGCCGCGGTACCGGCCACCAGGCTGGCTTTGAGGCGGCTCCAGCCGATCGACTCGACCAGCCAGGCTACCACCGGCTCGAGGATCGAAATCGCCGAGGTCCACGCCGCCACCGTCAGCAGGACAAAAAACAGGCCGCCAAAAAACTGTCCGCCCGGCATATGCCCGAAAGCGATGGTCAGCGTGATGAATACCAGCCCGGGTCCTTGTCCGGGTTCGAGACCGTAGCCGAAAACGATCGGAAAAATCGCCAGCCCGGCCAGCAGCGCCACCAGCGTATCGGCGGCGGCAACGATGATCGAAGTCTGTGCAATGGACGCCTCGCGCGGCAGATAGGAGCCGTAAATCATGATCGAGCCCATGCCGAGACTGAGGCTGAAAAACGCCTGTCCGAGTGCGGCCAGAACACTTTCGCCGGTGAGTTTGTCGAAGTCCGGCTCGAACAGGTAACGTACGCCGGAAACGACGTCGCCGGTAACGCAGGCATAAATGACCATGATCACGAGCAGCACGAACAGCGCCGGCATCAGCAGCTTGACGGCTTTTTCGAGCCCGCCGGTGACCCCGCGTGCGACCACGAACATGGTCATGGCCATGAACGCTCCGTGCCACAGGGTCAGGCGGAGCGCGGAACCGGTCAGCGCGCCGAACGTACTCTGCGAATCAGTAATCGTGGCGCCCGCGAATGCGCCGCCGGCGACGTAGAAGATGTAGGCCAACGACCAGCCCGCCACAACCGAGTAAAAAGACAGGATCAGGAAACCTGCCACCACGCCCATCGCGCCAAGCCAGGTCCAGGAGTCGCTCAGGCCCTCGTCTTCGGCCAGTGCGCGCATGGCATTGATCGGGCTGCGGCGGCCGCGCCGCCCGAGCAGGATCTCGGCGGCCATGATCGGTATGCCGACCAGCGCCACGCACATCAGATAAACGAGCACAAAAGCGCCACCACCGTTCTCGCCGGTGACATAGGGGAAACGCCAGATATTGCCGAGGCCGACGGCCGAACCCGTCGCCGCCAGGATAAACACCCAGCGTGAGGACCACAGTCCGTGGATGCTTTCGCGCGCCATCGCCATAGTCCGCTTCTGCCCCGTAACCAACTGCCAGCATTCTGGTGTATCGACATCAAAGCGACAAGGCTTCATCACGCTCGGCTGCTATAATCGCGACCCGATCCCCTGCGCCGTTGCGAACCCCGCTGCCCGCGCTAACCGAGTTGCGGCATTCTTTCGATGAACGACAAAAACAAGGCCCACGCGTCCAGCTCGATTGCGCAGAATCGCAAGGCGCGCCACGACTACCATATCGATGAGCGCATCGAAGCCGGGATCGTGCTCGAAGGCTGGGAAGTCAAGAGCCTGCGCGCCGGGAAAATCCAGATCATCGACACCCACGTGGTGCTCAAGGACAACGAAGCTTTCCTCTATGGCGCCCTCATCACGCCCCTGGTCTCCGCCTCCACCCATGTCGTCGCCGATCCCAAGCGCTTGCGCAAGCTGCTGCTCAACCGGCGCGAAATCGACCACCTGCGCGGGGTTGTCGAGCGCAAAGGCCTGACCGTCGTGGCGCTGGCGCTGTACTGGAAAAAGGGCAACGTAAAAGTGGAGATCGGCGTCGCGCGCGGCAAGAAGCAGCACGACAAACGTGCCGCCGACAAGGACCGCGACTGGCAGCGTGAGAAATCGCGGATCCTGAAATCGGGGCGTTAGGGTTCTGTGAAAGAAAACCGAATGATTAAAAAAAATCTACCAGCAAGACCCCATCACGGCATCCTCATCGCGGTGCTGATCACGGTTGCCTGCGCCTTGCCGGCGAATGCTGCACAGCCCGGGACGGCAACCCATACCAGCCCGGCGATGGCGGAATCGTATGCGCAATTTGGACTCTTCTTTGGCCTTTCAATTTTCCAATTCGGCTTGCTGGCGGACGTTGCTTCACGGTTTAACAATTCGTTTTTCCTGGCCAGTTCGGCTGTGCGTTCGGCAACCCGCTGTTCGAGTTCGTCGTTGACATTCTGCAGTGCATTTTCGGCTATTTTTCTCTCAGTCACATCAATGGAAATCTGCAGACGAGCGAGCCGGCCGTCCACCCAGTTGATGGCGCGGTCATTGTTCAGATACCATTTCTGCTTGATGACATTGAAGTCTTCCCAGGTGTAGACACCGGTGGACTTGCCATCGGCGTTAATCAACTTTTGGGTTTGGGCAAGTGGCAGCGCTCATTGTTGAGCCCTCAGTACTTCCCAACACGTTTTCCGGTGCAATCCAGTCCGAATCCATCCTGCATGTGCTTGTTCATGAACAAGATTTCATCTGTTGCCATATTGGCGACATAAATATGGGCCGGGATGCTGTCGAGGACGGACGTAAAGCGTTCGTGCGATGCCTTGAGCTCGGCGTTGATTTTTACCAGGTCGGCTGTGCGCTCCTGTACTTTTTTCTCAAGGTATAACTGGGAGTTCTGCAGGGCATTTTCTTTTTCCGTGAGTGTTACGACAGCCCGCTCAAGCTCGGCATTTTCGAAACCAATTTTCCCTGGGCCTTTTCTCGCAGCGTTTCGAACGTATAGGCATAAGCGAAAACAACCAGGAAGGAAGGAATAAAACGGATGAGGAATTGTTTTTCATAAGTTGCGAAAAATTCGGAATTCTGAGGGCTAGATACCGAGAAAAGAAGAGCGGAACCAAATAGAATCAGAGTGGCAATTGCACCACCTTTTGCGCCGAGAAGAAAAGCGGAGAAGAGCGGAAACGTATAATACCAGAGATGACCGGTTTGCTTGACCCCGCCGGTTACAAAAAGAAACAAGAACAGGGCTGCGGCAATAGAGACGCCGGCGAAGATGGGGAACTTGATCCGCCCCGTTTTTTTATGTAGAATAAATT
Organism: uncultured Gammaproteobacteria bacterium; assembly: GCA_942490995.1. Classification (GTDB taxonomy): domain Bacteria; phylum Pseudomonadota; class Gammaproteobacteria; genus UBA981. Next base: position 1,485 of record CALOBG010000067.1, on the reverse strand, counting down.
GCAGGCAAGGAATAAGGCGACGAAATGGTCGATACATCCAAGCGGACCGTCTCCTGGAAGTGTGCGACAGTCCCCAAGGGCAGCAGAGTCAAAACGGCGATGACGCTGATAATATACAGCATGATCACTTTCGTCTTTTCGTATAGCGTATCCTCTACTAAATTGGCGAGGTAAAATGTGATTTACCCAGTTCGCATATGATTGCTTCAGGTTGCTCATCTCGAGGGTGGTATAATTTGCCTGATGCTTAGGGCCCTGGAAAAAAAATAATACCACAACTTGATTGCTTGTGGTTCCGTCACCTGCGTTCCATCCGCCGGCCCATATCTCGATATGCACCGGCGGATGCGCCTTGGGAACGAACCCACATTCGGCGCCATATTGTGGAATTATTTATTTCCGTGACCCTTAAACATATCAATTACTTATAAGATAACTGATCGTCTCGGACCTTTTCTAAACGATGCCCCCTTGGCGGTGAGTTGGAGGGGTGGAGCCTGGTGGGGGAAGTTGATGCCGGACCACATCCGCATTTGTTAACATGCCCCGCTCAAACGCAACTCGTCTTATTTATCGGACTTTTTCAGGAAAGCTTAAATTTTAGAATTATTTGAAACTATAGATGGGCTATGATATCGCATACATAATTGGAACCGACCGTAACGACAATGAAATATTCGATAATTGAAATGATCGGTTTCCCGGTTGAAGTTCAGGGTTCCGGGTTCTGGTTATAAAATGACGAAAATCATGCGGTGAGGTGAATCAATTGGATAGATCATCGATCAGGCGTGAACAGCCAGAAAAACTGCTGAGGCTCCAGCGTGATCTCGGTATGGCACTCAGTGCGACCAGCGACCAACTTTAGTCATTAACCCTGATACCCGTTGCTACGTGCCGAATCGTGGGGTTCTATTGCGGTGGAATATATTTTTTTGACAAAACGACCGGAGACCTGAATTTGATGGTTCACAGGGGGCTGCCGGCTGATTTTATCGAAATGGCCTCTCACTACAGTCCTGATTCCCCGCAAGTCCAAATGGTCTTGTCCGCGAAACCGATCTATGGACTGTTTCCCCAAATAACAAGCGCCAAAGATGCGGTATGCAGGGCTGAAGGATTGCGAGCCCTCGCCGTTGTACCCGATCCTCGACAAACTGACGGTTATCGGCACGCTCAATCTGGCTTCCCATCATCACGATGAAATACCGGTAGATGCTCGGTATGCCATTGAATCAATTGCGTCTCATATCGGTGGGGTCTTTGGACGTTTGCAGGCGGAAGCCTCATTGCAGAAAAGCCAAAAGGATTTGCAGCGCGCTCATGATGAACTCGAACGAAAGGTTGACACACGGACAGCAGAGCTTGCAAAAGCCAATGAGGAACTAAAGGCGGAAATTGCCGAACATACCCGGACAGAGACCAAGTTACGGGAGAGCGAGGGCAACTACCGCGAACTCTTCACTGCCGAACCGGATGCCATCA
>CALOBG010000066.1:0-45790 GCA_942490995.1 uncultured Gammaproteobacteria bacterium | reverse complement strand
GCACCGCCATGGCCTTGAAACTCGCCAGCGGCAGGCCTGCCGCCGGATCGCGCAGGCTGCGGTCATGTTCGAAGCGACGGGTTTCACGGATGCGACCCCAGTAGATGGCAAGCATGAAGACATCGAGCCGCCGATCAGATACAGCGTGCGCCAGCCGAGCTCGGTATCGACCAGGTAGGGAAAAACCGACGAGCCGAGCAATCCGCCGCCGAGGCTGCAGGCGAACATCAGCGTGACCGCCGCGCCACGATAGCGCGCGGGCATTTCCTCGGTCAGGATGATGGCGCCCAGACCAATCTCGGTAACCATGAACATACGCGCGATGAACTGGTAGGCAACGAAGTCATACAGACCGATAGAGAACGCGCTCAGTATCGTGAACAGCGTATAGCCGCTGATCGCCGCGAGAAACATGGTGCGCCGCCCGTAGCGGTCGGCCAGGCGTACGGGTATGAAGGCCACGATGGTGCCGACATTGATCAGCCCGACCGCCGCACCCAGCGTTTTCGAGTCCGCGCCGAAGTCGGTGCCGAGGTACGGCAGGGCGAGGTTGATGATGAGCAGGTCGTAACCTTCAAACAGGGTCGCGAAGCAGATAAAAAACAGCAGATGCAGCAGGTAACGCTTTTCATGCATCGCGATCGGCTCGCCGCTGGCGACGGCCGTGTTCGAGGAGCTCGACATCCGGGTTTATTGTTTCGGTGCGAAACGCTCCCAGGCGCGCGCCGGTTCCGGCAGCGGCGGCTGTACCTTGGGCGGAACCACGGGCCCGCCGCCGGTGGGAAAAGCAACGTGATCCTTGAAATAGAACACGTGCTGGTCGTATTTCTGGACCTCGTCTTTGGTCAGGGTGATGGTCGGCGAATCGAGCAGGGTATGGGGGTGGCGCTTGACCCATTCGTCGGCCGCTTCCAGGCCGTAGGCGCCGGGAATATTGACGCCTTTGACGTAGTAATGGCCGGGGATGACGATATTGGCCTTGACCTTCTTCATGATCTTGTCGGCCCAGTCCTGGCTCAGGATGTGACCTTCGTCGCTGACGGCGAGGATCGCGATGTCGATGTCACCGATCATTTTCCACACGTGTTCGGGCGGGTTCTGGCGGTTGTCGCCCCAGTGCAGGATGCGCAGGCCACCGGTTTCAACCACGTAGAGGCTGTTGTCCCACTGCAGGGTTTCGTTCGGCGGGCAGGGGTCTTCGTCGATCAGCGACTTGACGAGCTTGCGGTACTCGACATCACTCTGGGTTTCACAGACGTGCTTCTCGGCGATGCCGGTGACCTTGACGTCGGCGAGGCGAAACACGCCGGCCATGCGCTCCATGATCATGTCGGCGTGCAGGCGATCGACGCCGTCATGATCGAAATGTGCGTGGGTCACGAGACCCACGTCGGTGCGTTGTATCGGCATATCCATCATGTACCAGGGTGGGAACATGCCGGTGATGTCGTTGCGCCACGGGTCGATGAATACCTCGACGCCACGCGGTGAGGTGATCTCAAACGCGATATTGCCGTAGAAGGTGATCGTGACCTTGCCGGTATCCTCGTGCAGACCGCCGTAAACCTGCGCGGCGATGGCCCGATCGTTGTTGTGTTTCTGCAGTTGAGCGCTGCCGCCATGGCCACCGTGGGCGTGGACGAGGGTGACCGCCAGCGAAGCCAGCAACACGCCCGCGGCTTTTAACATTACTCGTCTGGTTTTCATTACTCCCCTGCCCTGGCGCGCTCAGGTCGCCGGTTGAATTGTTCTGGTCTCGGATCGGGCACAAAGCCGTGTCGGTTGGGCATTTCAACCGCCGGTAGCGATCTGCGGTCCGCACTGAAGTTGTCCGCAACGATACCATTTTGATGCAAGAGGAAGGCGGTCACGGCGTAGACCTCCGCATCGCTCAGTGAGCCCGGCGCCAGAAACGGCATCGCGCGCTGGATATAGTCGTACACGGTGGTCGCATACGGCCAGTAGCTGCCGACGGTCTGCAGCGGTGTGCTGCCGGCAAGCGTGCCCATGCCGCCGACCAGCGGCGGATCGGGGCCTTCGCGGCCGCTCGCGCCGTGACAGTGGGCGCACTTCGCGGCGTAGAGCGCGGCACCGCCGCGCGCGTCGCCGGAACCGGGCAGGAGGCTCACGTCCGTCGGCCGCGATCGCAATATCCCAGGCCGTACTTCAGGCGCGCCGGGTTGGCCGGCGCGCCAAGACCGTATGGTGGCGCGGTCGCCCGCCCCGGCCGCCGCTGCCGCGGCGCTGACGAGCAGCAGGGCGATCATTGCGCCGGCGACGCGCACGCGCATCCAGTTACGCAGCCCGGCGGCGGCGCTGGCGTCGCGTGCAGTTGACCATCGTCGTCAAGCCGCCAGTGCTGGATGCCGTTGTAGTGATAGAAGGAATGGTCGCCGCGCACTGCGCGCAGCTCGTCACGGGTCGGTTGCACGTAACCGGTGTCGTCGATACAGCGGCTCGCGATCACTGTTGCGCGCCCGTCCCACTGCCACGGCGAAATGAAAGCGGACGTATGGCACAGCGGCAGTACCGGCCCTACCAGTTCGGCCGCGTGCCACCTCGCACCGTTATCGGTGGTCACCTCGACGCGTGCGACGGTGCCGCGTCCCGACCACGCCAGGCCACGAATTTCGTGAAATCCGGGGCCGTTTACCCGCTGTGATCCGGACGGCTGGGTGATCACCGATTTTGCTTCCATCACGAACGAAAACTCGCGCGCGCTGCCGTCCGCCATCAGATCGGTATATTTCGAGGTTTCCTCGCGGGTGTAGTAAGGCGTGTCGGTGAGCTTGAGGCGGCGCAACCATTTGACGCTGATACTGCCTTCCCAGCCGGGCACGATGAGACGCAGCGGATAACCCTGCTCGGGGCGCAGGGCTTCACCGTTCTGGCTGTAGGCGAGGAGCACATCGTCCAGACATTTGTTGAGCGGCACGCTGCGGGTCATGGCGGCACCGTCGGCGCCTTCGGCGACGATCCAGGCGGCCTGCGGATCGACGCCGCACTCGGCAAGTACGACGGCCAGCGACACTCCGGCCCATTCGCTGCACGAGGTCAGGCCGTGCGTTTCCTCGACGTTGTCGGCGCCGGGTCCGGTCCATTCGAGGCCGGTGTTGCCGGAACATTCCAGGAACAGCAGCCGCGCGGTGGCCGGGAAGCGGCGCAGATCGGCCATCGAAAACAGCCGTTCGCGCTCAACCAGTCCATGCACCAGCAATCGATGCGCAGCGGGATCGATCTCCGGCACCCCACCGTGGTGGCGTTCGTAGTGCAGCGACGACGGCGTGATGATGCCATCGAGCTGTCCGAGCGGGGTGAACGAGCCGGTGGAGGAGCGGTAGCGCACCGGCAACAGTCGCCGCACGATGGTTTCGAAGCGCGAGCGCACACCATACGCGGAGACCGGACCGCCCTGGCGCTTGGTTGTATCGTGCGCGGTGACGGCGGTCGCCGCCGACGCGGACGATGCGGCCAGGAGGCTGGTGGCAAAGCCGCCGAGGCGCGCAAAAAACGATCGTCGATCATGCCGTGTCATTGGTACCTACCCCTACGCGAGCCTCCCACCATGCTTACCACGATCGTCCAGGTCCGACGGGTTCCCCGGCGGGTCCCTAAGTACAACACGACTGTAGGATGCGATCGACCGACATGCCCACGCAAGCGCCCACTTCCGTTTCCTGTCGGAATGCAGGAGGATGCGCACTCGTCCACATCCCCCCGCGCCATATACGGAACACGCCATGAAAACACGCATCACCGAGCTATTCGGTATTGAGCACCCGATCATTCAGGGCGGCATGCATTTTGTCGGTTTTGCCGAACTTGCCGCCGCGGTGTCGAATGCCGGCGGGCTGGGCATCATCACCGGCCTGACGCAGCGCACCCCCGACGACCTCGCGCGCGAAATTGCCCGTTGCCGGGACATGACCGACAAACCGTTCGGCGTCAACCTGACCTTCCTGCCGGTGGTGGAAGCACCCGACTATCCGGGTTACGTGAAGGCGATCGTCGAGGGCGGCGTGCGCATTGTCGAAACCGCGGGCAACAACCCGGCCAAGTGGATGCCGATGCTGAAAGAACATGGCATCACCGTGATCCACAAATGCACCACCGTGCGTCACGCCCTGAAAGCCGAATCGGTCGGCTGCGACGCGCTTTCGATCGACGGCTTCGAGTGTGGTGGGCATCCCGGTGAAGACGACATTCCGAACATGATCCTGCTGCCGCGCGCCGCCGACGAGCTGAAGGTGCCGTTCGTTGCCTCCGGCGGCATGGCCGATGCGCGTTCGCTGGTGGCGGCGCTGGCGATGGGCGCCGATGGCATGAACATGGGCACGCGTTTCATCGCCACCCGCGAAGCGCCGGTTCATGACAACGTCAAGCAGGCGATACTCGCGGCCACCGAGCTCGATACGCGCCTGATCATGCGACCGTTGCGCAACACCGAGCGTGTACTCACCAACGCGGCGGTGGAACGCATCCTCGAAAAGGAGCGCGCCCAGGGTGCACAACTGAAGTTCGAGGACATCATCAAGGAAGTGTCGGGTGTTTATCCCAAAGTCATGCTCGACGGCGACATGGATGCCGGCGCCTGGTCGTGCGGCATGGTGGCCGGCCTGATCCACGACATTCCGACCGTGAAGGAACTCGTCGACCGCATCATGCGCGATGCCGATCTGTTGATCTCGCAGCGCCTGCGCGACCTGGTTGCGTGAGGATCCCGGTCAGCCCGGCAGGACTGGTCCTTGCGGCCGGATTGTTACTCCTCGCCGGGTGCGATAAGCCGGTAACCCCCGTCAGCCTGGAAAGCGGTCCGCGCGCAGACTGGCCGGCGTGGGGCGGGAGTCCGGGCGGCGGTCACTATTCGCCGCTGGCCGAAATAACCGCCGCCAACGTGCGCGCGCTCGAAGTCGCGTGGGTGCACCGGTCGGGCGATTTTCGCGAAGGACCGCCGCTGCAGGATCAGAACATCGATGTGCGCACGGCGACCCCCGGCAGTTCTTTCCAGGCCACACCGATCGTAGTCGAGGACACCCTGTACTACTGCACGCCGTTTAATCGTGTGTTTGCGCTCGATCCGGAAACCGGCAAACAACGTTGGGTGTTCGACCCCGAGGTCGATACCAGCGACATGGTGATCACACATTGCCGCGGGGTGTCGAGCTGGATCGATCGCGCTGCGGCGGTCGATGCCCACTGCCGGCACCGCATTTTTGCGCCGACCCTGGACGGTCGCATCATTGCTCTCGATGGCAAAACCGGCCGGCGCTGCGAAGGTTTCTCCGACGACGGCCAGATCGAGTTGACCGACAAGCTCGGCACGTTTCGAGCGCGCGAGTACGGCATCACCAGCCCGCCGGCAATTATCGGTGACACCCTGGTCACCGGCGCGTTCGTGATCGATGCCTGGGACACAGAAGTTCCGGCCGGCGTGGTGCGGGCGTTCGATGTCCGCAGCGGCGAACCGCTGTGGTCCTGGAACCCGGTCGCGCCGGGCCGCTCGCCGATTGACGCCGACGGCAATTTTGTCCGCGGCACGACCAACGTGTGGTCGGTCATTTCGGTCGATGAAAAACTCGGTCACGTCTACGTGCCGACCGGCAACAGTTCGCCCGATTATTATGGTGGCCATCGCGAAGGCCATCTCGATCATTATTCGAGTTCGATCGTGGCGCTGAACGCCGCCACCGGCGCGGTCGAGTGGCATGTCCAGACCGTGCACCACGACATCTGGGACTTTGACGTGCCGGCGCAACCGACCCTGGTCGATCTCCAGCGTGACGGCGAAGTGATCCCGGCGCTGGTACAGGTCACGAAGATGGGCCTGACCTGGATCGTCGACCGTCGTAACGGCAAACCTTTGTTCGACGTCGAGGAGCGGCCGGTGCCGCAGGACGGTGCGGTGGCCGGCGAATACCTGTCCGCCACCCAGCCGTTTCCGCGCCAGCCCGCGGCGCTGCACAAGCTTGAATTCGGACCGGATGATGCCTGGGGCGTGACGTTCTGGGATCGTGGCGTGTGCCGCGACAAGATCGCCGCGCTCGACCACGGACCGATCTACACGCCGATCAGTACCCGCGGCACGGTGCTCTACCCGGCGCCGACCGGCGGTAACAACTGGGGCTCGCCGGCGGTCGATCCCGAACGGGGGCTGATGATCGCCAGCGCCATGCACGTGCCGTTTACGGCGACCCTGACGGCGCGCGAACAGTGCACCAATCCGCGCCGACAGATGCCGCAGACCGGCACGCCGTATTGTGTGCAACTCGAACTGCTGACTTCGCCGCTCGGCGCGCCGTGTTCGCCACCACCGTGGGCAACCCTGGCCGCGGTCGACCTCAAGTCCGGTGATATCCGTTGGCAGGTGCCGTTGGGCACGCTCGCCGACACTGTGCCGCTGGTCGGGCGCTACATGCACGGCTCGCCGGGCTTCGGTGGCGCACTGAGTACCGCCTCGGGACTGATTTTTACCGCCGCGGCCGCCGATCACAATCTGCATATCTTTGACATTAATGACGGTCGTGAAATTCACAAACTTGCTTTACCGACCCAGGCAGCCTCGGTGCCGATGAGCTACCGGGTGCGCGAAGACGGGCGTCAGTACGTGGTCATCGCGGTCGGCGGCCACTGGTCGGGCGGCGCACCCCCCGGCGATTACCTGATGGCGTTTGCTTTGCCGGAGAAGTGATCGTGCCTGCGCGTGGCTGCGTACATGACGCACCGTTTTATTGACAATAGAGGACAGCGACCGTGGCTCTGAAACTGGGACTCATGCTGGGATACTGGGGTTCGCAGCCACCCACCAACCATATCCAGCTCGCGCAGGAAGCCGAGCAGCTCGGCTACGACTCGGTGTGGACGGCTGAGGCCTACGGCTCCGACGCGCTGACGCCGCTGGCCTGGATCGGCGCGAACACCACCACCATCCGTCTCGGCACCGGCGTGTTCCAGATGTCGGCGCGAACCCCCACCGCGACCGCGATGGCGGCCCTGACCATGGATCACCTGTCCAACGGGCGCATGATCATCGGCCTCGGCGTATCCGGACCGCAGGTTGTCGAGGGCTGGTACGGGGCGCCGTTTTCCAAACCGCTGGCGCGGACCCGCGAGTATGTCGACATCGTGCGCCAGGTGCTGGCGCGCGAGCACCCGGTAAGCAACGACGGGCCGCACTACACCTTGCCCTATACCGGCGACGGCGCCTGGCAGTTGGGCAAGCCACTGAAATCCATCGTCCATCCGCTGCGCAAGGATGTGCCTATCTTTCTCGGCGCCGAGGGTCCGAAAAACGTTGCCCTGGCCGCCGAGATCTGCGATGGCTGGTTGCCGCTGTATTACTCGCCGTTTCGCCAGGAGGTGTACGCCGCGTCGCTGGCCGGGGCCAGGCCGGGTTTTGAGATCGCGCAGGGCATCGTGGTCAACATCACCGACGATGTTGCGGCGGGACTGCAGCCGGTCAAAGCGATGCTCGCGCTGTACGTCGGCGGCATGGGTGCCAGGGACCGCAATTTTCACAAGGAACTGGTCGCGCGCATGGGTTTCGAGGCCGAGACCGAAACGGTGCAGAAACTTTATCTTGCCGGGCGCAAGGACGAGGCTGCGCAGGCGGTTCCGGATGCCCTGGCGGACGAAATCGCGCTGGTCGGACCGGTCGAGAAGATCCGCGACCGCCTGCAGGCCTGGGACGAAACGCCGGTCACCACGCTCAACGTATCGGCGCGCAGCCCGGCGCAGTTACGGACCCTGGCGGACCTGGTCCTGGATCGCTGAATTCGTCGTTCCGCGCTCGTGCTGCGGCCGGCGATCTCGCGTTGGCCGGCGAAAGTCAGTAATATTTCGCCCTGACCAACCGTGCTGCATCGCAGCATGTCGAGCCAATACCCGCTACAGGCCCTGATATCGCGCGAAGATACGTCCGAGGTGACTGGCTCCCAACACCGAATGGAGTGACAAGAATCGATGAGTGCAACAGCATCAAAGCAGAACACCGCAGTAGATTTCGACGCGATCGTCGTGGGCGCCGGGATCGCCGGTCTCTACCAGCTTTACCGCCTGCGGGAAATGGGACTCAAGGTCCGCACCCTCGACGCCGGCACCAGCGTCGGCGGTACCTGGTACTGGAATTGTTACCCCGGCGCGCGGGTGGATTCGCAATCCTACGTCTACCAGTACTGGTTTTCCGACGAAATTATCAACGAGTGGAACTGGAGTGAGCGCTTTCCCGCTCAGCCGGAAACCGAACGCTATCTGAATTTTGTCGCCGACAAGCTCGACCTGCGCAAGGACATCCAGTTTCATACCCGGGTCACCTCGGCCGACTGGGACGAAAGCAATCAGTGCTGGCACATCGGTACCGATCAGGGCGACAAAATCTCGACGCGCTATTTCATCAGCTGCAGCGGCATGCTGTCCGCGCCGATGGTGCCGCCGTTTCCGGGCCACGAAAAATACCAGGGCCAGATTGCGCACACCGCGCGCTATCCGCGCGAGGGTATCGATCTGGCCGGCAAGCGGGTTGGAGTGATCGGTACCGGCGCAACCGGGATCCAGGTTGTGCAGACCGTCGCTCCGATCGTCAGCGAGCTGAAGGTGTTCCAGCGCACGCCGCAATACGCCGCGCCGATGAACAACTGGAAATTCGACGACGCCGAACGCGCCAAATGGCGGGCCATGGCGCCTGATCTGAAGCACCGCGTGCATACCACGTTCACCGGCTTCGACTTCACGCTCGACAACGGCTCCTGGCACGACGCGACCCCGGAAGAACGCCTCAAGCTGCTCGAGGAGATCTGGGCCGACGGTTCGCTGCGCTTCTGGACCGGTACCTACCCCGAGATCCTGACCGACGCCAAGGTCAATGCCGAAGTATCCGAGTTCGTGCGCGCAAAAATCCGCGCCAAGATCGACGATCCGAAGCTGGCCGAGAAGCTGGTTCCGCGCTCGTTCGGATTCGGGACCGCGCGAGTGCCGCTGGAAAACGGCTACTACGCCGCGTTCAACCGCGACAACGTCGAACTGGTCGACGTCAAGGAAGCGCCGATCGAATGTTTCACCGAAACCGGCATCAAAACTGCGGCCGGCGAATACGAACTCGATGTGGTGATCCTCGCGACCGGCTTCGACGCCGGCACCGGATCGCTGTCGCAGATGAATATACACGGCCGCGACGGCCTTTCGCTCGGCGACGAGTGGCGCAAGGACATCCGCACCACGCTGGGATTACAGGTCCACGGCTTCCCCAACCTGTTTACCGTCGGTGCACCGCTTGCGCCCTCGACGGCCTTCTGCAATATGACCACCTGCCTGCAGCAGCAGGTAGACTGGATCTCCGACTGCATCGGCTGGCTGCGTAAAAAGGATCGCCTCTCGATCGAGCCGACCCGCGAAAAGCAGGACGAATGGGTCAAACATCACGATGAGACCGCCAACGCGACGCTGTTGATGACAACCAACTCCTGGTACACCGGCGCCAATATCAAAGGCAAGCCGATCCGGTTGTTGTCCTACATCGGCGGGGTCGGGACCTATCGCCAGTTGTGCGACGAAATCAAGGCATCCGACTACGCCGGCTTCAAGGTTGCCTGAATCCCGCTGATGCCGCGGTAACCAGGGGGCGGAGGGCGCAGGTCTTCCGCCCCTTTTTTATGGCTTCCCGCTCGCCCTCGCCGCCGCTGTTGACAAACCGCTCCAATATTGATGTATTGGTGATATATCACGCTGAGGGCGCAGGTCATGATGAACGAACGACAGAAAGCCTACCGTGCGGAATATCGCAGTCGTTTATCGAACTGGTACAACGGTCCGGTCCATGTGGGCGTGGTCTACACCATCGGATTCGTGGCGTTATGGATTTTCGCCCAGCACCTCGAAAACGTGCAGCTCTGGGAATGGATGATGGTGCCGGTGTTCTGGCTCGGCAGCAATATTTTCGAGTGGTACCTGCATCTGAACATCATGCATCGCCCGCAGAAATCGAAAGCGCTGCGCGCCATCTATAACCGCCACACCCTGCAGCATCACCAGTTTTTTACCGACAGCGAAATGCGTTTTCGCGACCACAAGGACTGGCGGGTGACGGTATTTCCGCCCTACGCCATCGTTGTCCTGACCCTGATCGTGATCCCCGGCGCGACGCTGTGTTACTACGTACTCACGCCCAACGTCGCGTGGTTGTTTATATCCACCACCACCAGCATCTACCTGATCTACGAGTTCATGCATTTTTGTTGTCACACCGACGAAAACTGGTTCGTACGCACTATGCCGTTCGTCAACACCATCCGCCGCCACCACACCGCGCATCACAATTCCCGGTTGATGATGGAAAAGAACATGAACCTGACCTTTCCGGTTGCCGACTGGCTGTTCGGCACCTCGGATCTCGACCGCGGCCTGCTCGGTCATGTGTTCAACGGTTATAACGATCAACACCTGAAAAAGGATCTGCGCGGGCAGCCCACGCGGCCCGATGTCGCCGCGGCCGAGCCGATGCTGCTCGAAGCGTAATTCGAACCAACGGGAAAGATGATCCGCCATGCCAACTCATATCAAAATTATCGTTTCGATCATCACGCTCGTGATCGGGGCGGTCTTTTACCACCTCGAAACGACCCACGGTCAAGGCCACGTGGCCATGGTCGGCGCGGGTCTCAGCGTGTTCATGGTGCTGGCGATGTGGATCTTTCCGGAAGCCGGTGACCGGGCCAGGAAATAGTCGCCGCATGGGCCTGTTCGTGCGATCCACCGGTCCCAGTTCAACGGATAAACAGGGTTAAGTATGAGCGCGCGCGAAAGTCTCACCGACAAGGCTTACGGCCGGCTTGAGGAGATGATCGTCACCCTTCAGCTCGAACCCGGGGCGGTACTGTCCGAGCTCGAACTGGGTGAGCGCCTGCAGATCGGGCGGACCCCGATCCGCGAGGCCCTGCAGCGACTGGCGCGCGAAGGGCTGGTCCTGGTCCTGCCGCGCAAAGGCATCCTGGTGACCGACATCAATCCCGGTAAACAGTTACTCGTGCTCGAAGTGCGGCGCGAACTCGAACGCCTGATGGCGCGCGCCGCGGCGACGCGCAGCACCGAGACGGAGCGCGTGGCGTTCCGTCGCATCGCGAAAGGCATGAAACAGGCCGCGCTCAAAAACGACGACCTGAAATTCATGCGTCACGACAACGAGTTGAATGTCCTGGTTGCGCGGGCTTCGCACAATGAATACGCGGCCCGCGCGATCCAGGCGCTGCAGGGCCTGTCGCGCCGGTTCTGGTACGTGCATTACAAACGGGCGGCGGACATGCCGCTGATGGCGCGTCTGCACGCTGAACTGGCAGAACGTATCGCCGATCGCGACGTCCAGGGCGCCGCGACGGCCAGCGATCGCCTGCTCGACTATGTCGAAAGTTTTACCCGCCTTACCGTTGACCCGGGTATCGCCGTTTAGCAGACCGAATCACCGGTCGAGATGCACTTCGAGGTTTTTTGATGAAGCAGTACAACGGCACGCGCACCATCGATGGCATCAAGGTTACCGTCGACGGCAAGCCGCTCGACGAGCGCTTCGATATTGAGGTTTTCGACGACAAGGGCTTCGAATGGAGCTACGAAGGCACCGCGCCGCGCCAGCTGGCGCTGGCGATCCTGGCCGACCATTTCAACGATGCCGACCAGGCGCGCAACGCGGTCGAGACCTTCATGAGCACCGTGATCGCCAATCTTGATAACGACTGGACCCTCAGCAGCAACGACATCGACGCTGCGCTGAAGCGCTGAACCCTCGTGCGCCCGCTATGCGGTGAGCGCCGGCCGGCTGAGTAGGGACTGCCACAGCGCATAGCCGTCATTCCAGAATTCCTCGAGCAGGGTGAAATGGCTGACGCGTGGTTTGTCAAGCACGATCCGGGTTTCGCCGGCATGGTTTTCGTAACGCGCCGCAAATTTGTTCGCCAGCGCGCGAACGCGGCGGTTATCCCGTTGCGTCAGGATCCGGACCACGCTTTCGCCACGGTTTGCCGCCAGCACCAGCACGCGGCGCAGGAGTTCACTGCCGACCCCGAGATTCTGATAGTCAGGTTCGATGGAAAGGGCGACTTCGGCGCCATCCGACCAGTACGCAGTAGCGCCGATAATCAACTCGCCGACGCCGCGCAGGATATCGTCGGACCAGAAGCCGAGTGCCACGCGCTTGTGCGCGGACGGTGCGTAACAATAGCGCTGCAGGTGCACTTCGCCGACCGTGCCGCAGAAGCGACGATAGCGATCCTCGGCGCTGAGGCGCAGGAAATGTTCGTACAGCGCCGTCGCGCTGTTGGGGCCGAGCTTGTAGATCAGGCCCGGCCGGCACTGCCGAAGCGGTAGCTCCGCGGCGCGATACATGCTTATCTCCCTGGCTATGCTGCATCGCAACAATACCTTCCGTGGCGATGTTCCACTAGTCATTCCCGAGGAAAAACTGCCTTGCCGGATCAGGTAGGACCAGAGTGTACTTACGTTGTGGCAGTAAGCGCGTGCAGCTCGAAGCGTTCCCAGGGCGAATTCGACCCCGGGCGACCTATCAGGGTGCCGCCACGCCCTGATCCTGGCTGATTGTGGAATTCAGAGCCGGGGGAGACGCAGCTCTGCGCGGTCGATTTCGACCGGGTGGTAGTGTTCGTCGTACAGGGCGTCACCGATGCGGCCTCGGTCTGTCGGCGGCACGAGTTCGTAGTTGAGTGTGGCAACAACGCGACCGGTTGGGACGCCATTGTCGTGTTCAATCCGCTCGACCCGCGGCACCTGCGGCGCGAGCGTCGTATCCACCACCGAGGCAACCGGTTCCGTCGCGTGTACTTCCGTGCCGGCCTTGTTCAGATAGGTGTAGCGATAGATCCGTTCCTCCTGCCAGATTTCATGCTCGTCAGCATCGAAACCAACGACCTTCAGCACGAGACGGTTCGGGTGCGCACCCGCGGTCGGAAAATGGTGTCCGACACTGATGTTGATGACCTCGATCTCGAATGCCTTGGGGGTAGCCGCGCGTATCGTTACGGCGGCGGCGCCCGGCAATAGCGGCGAAGTGGCGTGCCCGCCGGCGAAGCGATGCGAGACCCGCCCGCTATCCGCGTCCGGAGTCGGTGCCATATGACAATCAACACAAACGACCCCAGCTTCAGCATACGAACTGCTGCGCCATTCGTTGTACGTGCGTTCGAGCGCAATATCACCCGGCAACATGTCGTGGTGACAGGCGGCGCACAGGCGCGGATCGCGCAAGGCTTCGCTGGGTGCCATCGGGTGCGGGCTCAGGCCCGGCTTGGTGTTTGCGCCGTAAAGCACCCCGCGTGGGTCGATACCCAGGCTGCCAACCCCTTCGCGATCGCGGATCATGGCGACGCTGTGGCAGAGAACACAGGTGACGCCGTCTTGTGAAAGTTCGTTGTGCACTCCGACATCGCCGGTGATCAATGCCATCGGGGCGTGGCAGCGCAGGCACCGGCGGGGGTCTGCCCGGCGTTCGGTTTTAGCAAGTTCCGCCATCAGGCTGTACTCGGCCTGGAACACCGGGTTCGAGAACGCGCGTGACATCCAGGACGACTGCCATTCGCGGTACTCGCGTGCGTGGCAGCCCGCGCATGCGCGAGCCGGTTCGAACTTTGCACTCGACTTGTCCTGCGCCGCGACGGGGTGGCCGAGAATAACGAGTACGGCGATCATGACGGTCACAACCATGCCAGCGCCGCACCTGTAACGTTCGTGCCGCGCTTCAGCTCTCTCCGCCGCAATGACACCGTAGCTGCGGATTTCTAATCGAAGCAGGTGTAAGTTCATCATGTTCATTAAAAGGCCATCTTGCCGAAAACAGCGGATCTGCGAACGCTCTATTGCCTGGCCAGGATGAAGCCCTCGTAGCCGTTTTCGGCCACCGCGTTCAGGTGCTCGAAGTATCCCTTGCCGCCGAGGTGGACCACGAACTGGCGATGTTTGCCGGCGATATTGGCACCCGTGTACCACGACTCGCCCTCATGAAACAGGGAGTGGCTGGCGGCTTCATCGGTGCTTTTGCGCCACGCCTGTTCGATGCCCGGCTCGGGTTCGATGGTCGCGATCCGGCGGGTACGCAGCGCCTGTATACAGTCGCCGATCCATTGGCTCTGCAGTTCCGCGGCGAGCGGCATGTTGTGCAGCACCGAGGGTGACTCCGGGCCGTGGATCATGAACAGGTTGGGGAAGCCCGGTATGGCCATGCCGAGGTAGGTGGTGAAGCTGTCGCGCCACGCCGTTTTCAGATCCAGCCCGTCGCGCCCGCGCGGGTTGAGACGCAGCGGCGCCCCGGTAATGGCGTCGTAGCCCGTCGCCAGCACCAGCATGTCAAGGGGATGCGCGCCGCTTTCGGTAACCACCGCGTCGGCGGTGATGCGCAGGATCGGATCGCCGCGTAAATCGACCAGGGTCACATTGTCGCGGTTGTAGGTCGCGTAATAGCCGTCATCCAGGATCAGACGCTTGGTGCCCAGCATGTAGTCCGGCATCAACTTCTGGCACGTGTCGGGGTCGCGCACGATTGCGCGGATTTTCCCGCGGACAAATTCCGAGACCGTGGCATTGGCCGCCTTGTTCGTCATCAGGTCGTTATAGCCGCCGAACAACATCGGGAAGCCGCCCTCCTGCCACAACGCTTCGAACACCGTCTGTCGTTGTTCGGGCGTATCCTCCAGCGCCGAGCGTTGCGCCGGCGGGTAGGGCATGCCGGTGTCGGCGTTGAGCATGGTGTCGCGGTACTGTTGCCAGTTCGCCTGCACCTGCTTGAGCGCAGCCGGATCGAGCGGACGGTTGCCGGCCGGAATGGTGTACTGGGGGGTGCGCTGGAACACCGTAAGATGGGCCGCGGACGCGGCGATCAGCGGGATCGCCTGCACGCCGGATGAACCGGTACCGATTACCCCGACACGTTTGCCGTCGAAACCAACGGCATCACGCGGCCAGCGCCCGGTGTGATAAACCTCACCCGCGAAATTATCGATACCGGCGATGTCAGGCGTGTTGGCGGCTGACAGCGTACCCATTGCACAGACCAGGAATTGTGCGGAGAGCCGTTGTCCGCTATCGGTTTCCAGCACCCAGCGTGCGTTGCCCTCGTCAAACGCGGCGGACTTGACCCAGGTGTTGAGCTGAATATCGCGGCGCAGATCAAACTTGTCCGCAACGTATTCGAGATACGCCAGCACTTCGGCCTGGGCCGGCTGACGTTCGCGCCAGTGCCACTCTCGAACCAGTTCGTCGGAAAACGTAAAGGCATAGAACGGGGCACTGGGAATATCGACCCGGGCGCCCGGGTAGCGGTTCCACCACCAGGTGCCGCCGACACCGCCGGCGCCGTCCACGGCGCGCACGGACAAACCCAGGCTACGCAGGTGATACAGCGCGTACAGACCGCCGAAGCCCGCGCCGATCACAATCGCATCCACGTTCGTTACGTCTGCGCCCGCATCCGCGCCTTGCACCCCATTGCTCATGTTGTCGCACCCGTTGTGATAACCGCAGCATAACCCTGTCGCCCGCAAACAGAAAAACGGCGCGCGGGATCGCGAGCGGGCTCAGCGGGGGCGCCGTCGGCATACCAGCAACAACGATGAGCCGAGCGGCCAGAAGGCCGCAGGCGACGACGGTGAAAAACAAATATGTTCCCGTACTTTCGCCGCCGTTAAACTCAAAAACTGGTACGCGCGTTTTCGAGGCTGGCCTAGACAATCGTGTATTCATTCACCGCGAGTCGGATGCGGCGATTCAAGCGCGCGCCCAGCACGTCATTCCCGCCTGCTGCGCTCATGGTTTGCTCGAATCGTTGACGACCGGGGCCGTCAAGCTTGTCTATTTCATCAAGCGCTCGCTGAAATGTGAAAAGCACGCTCGCCAATGTCTGCATGCGGAAGGTCACGCCGCGATTGTGAAACGTGAACTCGCCAAGTTTCGGATGTGCGCTAAGCGTATCGGGATCGGTGCGCAGCGGCGCGCCGGATTGCAGATCTGGCCGGGCTGCACACCAGGCGTTGAATGACGCGACCATAGCCAGGATCTCGGCCTTGTTTTCGGCACAGAGATAGCGCAGTACCGGCAGCAAGGTCTCGGGCAGAGTGTCATCCGCAGGATAGGCTGGCGGGATCTCCGAGAACTCACCGTCCACGATCCCGGGCTCGTTCATCCTTTCGGTCCAGCGGAAAACCTGAGGCCCGTGCATTTTCATGAGATGGGAGGCGTGCGGATCGCGGGACAGGTGTGCGTACATCAGGGTGATCAATCCGAAATCCGCAGGACCTGGCCGCCCGCCCAGGAGGTAAGGCCACTTGAGAAAATGTGTGTTCAGGATCTCAAGCAGATCGATGTAAGCGGCTTCGATGGCCGGAATGGTTTCATCGGTAATGGCGAGATCCGGCAGAAAGCTGCCGAAGTAGTCCATGATCGGCGCCGTGTCCTTGCGCTTGGCATCAGGGTCGCGCGCATTGGAAAAAAAGTTGGCGAACATGGCCTCGGCAAACGGCCGATCGGCATCGAGGTAGGTCCAGCGATAATGCATCCCGATCCTGAGCATCATTTCCGCACCGAAAAAGGCCAGCAACCAGCTCACCGCCCGTTGCTGTGGCGAGCTAGGGATCAGTGGGTTATCCGCAACTTGCGTTTCCCAGTAAAGCATCGCGTCGGTGGAATCCTGGATCAGGGTGCCGTCTGTCAGCTCCATGACCGGCATAACGAAATATCCGACGATCGGCACGATTTCTTCATGAAAACGCGAGTTACCGGGAAAGATGCGCTGAAACGGAATGCCTTTCTTGACCAGGTACGAATAAATCCTCGCCGAGTAAGCCGACCCGGGTCCGCCCCACAGGATGGTTTTATCGTGACGCTTGCCGGTCGATTTGCTCATGGTTATGAAACCTTTGCAATGATCATGGGGACGGACACATTTTGCTCGTCGCAACACGTGTTGCCCTACATGATAATGGAAGGATAAAGGTGACGGAGGGATCACAAATTTACCATTGGCGTAAATCTAATCCCCCCCGTCACCTTTAACCCTTGCGGACAACTGACTCATGGCAAATCCCGACAACGCTGAATCTACCGGCAAGGTTGCCATGATCGGGGCGGGAGTCATTGCCCAATCCTGGGCCGTGGCATTCGCTCGTGGCGGTCACAACGTATCGATCTATAAACGCGACCTCGCCGCCCATGACAAGGTCCGTGAAAGCCTGCGGACCTTGTTTCAGCAATTGGTCGACGCCGAATTGCTTGCCGCTGCCGACGCCGCTACATGTCTGCAGCGGGTTCAGCTCCACGCCGATCTCGAATCCAGCGTGCACGGCGCCTGTTTTGTTCAGGAAAGCCTGCCCGAAAACCTCGACCTCAAGGTCGGCGTGCTGAACCAGGTGATGCAGATGACGGCGAACGATGTGCCGGTTGCAAGCTCCACGTCGACTTTGCTGCCATCGGAACTGAGCCGGGAACTGGACTCGCGTGAGCGTTGCTTCGTGGCTCACCCGCTCAATCCGCCGCACCTAATCCCGGCGGTGGAAATCGTGACGGCGCCCTGGACCGATGCGCAGATTATTGCGTCCGCCGTTACTCGCTATCGCGCGATAGGGCAGCAGCCGGTGGTGTTGGATCAGGAAATCGAAGGATTCCTGATGAGCCGTCTGCAGTCCGCGCTGCTGCACGAGGCATTCAGGTTGCTCGAACGGGGGATCGCTAGCCCGGAGGCGATTGACCGGGCGGTGTCCTCGGGACTCGGTCTGCGCTGGGCAACGCTCGGCCCTCTCGAGGCCGTGGCGCTGAACGTGCCGGGCGGCATGCGCGGCTACGTCAAGGTTTTCGGTGACGTTCACCGGCGCATGGGCGAGGACATGCGCCAGCTCGCCGACTGGCCGGCCGTTGCCGAGGGGGCACTCGACGCGACGCTTGGCTCCGGCCTGGCGCCCGCCGAGCAGGAACGTCGTCAGCTACTTCGAAACGAACGGCTGCTGGCCCTGGCACGCCTGCGCCTGCGATCAGATTAACTGCCGTCGTATGATGGCTGCATGGCGTTAAGGAACTTCTGCATAAGTCATCGATCAGATCCCATATCCAATGACATGGCGTGAGACCGCACGATGAGCAAGCAACTGACCCTGGGCGAAGGCTTCGAGAAGTACGCGAAGACGACCAAACGCGGCCAATTCTTGAGCGACATGGATCGCATCGTCCCCTGGACCGAGCTCTGCGAGCTGATTGCGCCAGTCTATCCGGTCGCCGGCAATGGTCGGCCGCCGCGTGAACTGGAAATGATGCTCCGCATCTACTTTCTACAGCAATGGTTCGACCTCTCCGACCCGGCCGCCGAGGATGCGCTCTATGATTCGGTCTCGATGCGCCGCTTCATTGGTCTCGACCTGGGTCAGGAAGCCGCCCCTGACGAGACGACGATTTGCCGCTTCCGTCATCTGCTCGAGAAGAATCAACTCGGTGAGGCCCTGTTTCAATACGTGCTCGAGTACCTTGAGAGGAACGGTATCAAGGTGGGTAAAGGCACCATCGTCGATGCGTCCATCATCAGTGCACCGCCGTCGACGAAGAACAAGGACAAGAGCCGAGACCCTGATATGCACCAGACCAGGAAGGGCAATCAGTGGTTCTTCGGCATGAAGGCCCACATCGGCGTCGACAGCCGTACGAAGGTCATCCACGCGGTCGCTGCGACGGCGGCCAATATCCATGATGCGACCTGCCTGCCAGACCTGCTCCATGGCGAGGAGACCAAAGTCTGGGGCGATTCGGCCTACCAGGGCCAAACCGAGTGCATTCAGGACTGCGCCCCCAATGCGCAGGACATGACCAACCGCCGCTACCGGCGCAATGGCGTAGTTGACGAGGTCGAGCGGGCGAAGAACACGACGAAATCGAAGGTGCGCGCCAAAGTCGAGCATCCGTTCCTGGTCATCAAACGGATCTTCGGCTTCGCGAAGACCCGCTACAAAGGGCTCGAGAAAAACGCGCATCGATTGTTCGTGACGTGCGCGTTGGCGAATCTGTATATGGTTCGACGGCGGCTGCTGCGGATCGCGTAGGCGAGATCTGCCCAGTACGCCGCTCAGTCGCCGAAAACAGCGCGACGAGCGACGCGAGCGGCGTCGAATAGGTACGTTTTCAGCTATTTTCACCATCGCTGGCCAATCTCGCGGTACAAATAGACAACTAAATCAGAGATTCCTTAAGTACCGACATTGTCCGCCCGCCGCAACCGCCTCCCAGCGGCTGGCTGCGACGCTGGCGCAACAACTTTGCGCTCGCCACCGATCTGATCGGTTTCGTCGGCCGGCGCTTCGATGCGCTTGGCGACATTTATTACGTGCCCAACCGCGATGGCGGGCTGTACGTGCTCCGCCACCCTGAACACATTCGTGAAGTGCTGGTTACCCACGCTGAGTGTTATGCCAAAACGCACAGCGCCTTTGTGCGCCTCGGGCGGGTTCTGGGCCAGGGTCTGCTGAATACCGATGGCGAGGTCTGGCGCCGGCAGCGCCGCATGATCCAGCCGGCTTTCCACAAGGCACGTCTGCACACCTACTCGCACATGATGGTCGAAGAAGCGCAGGCGATGATGGCGGGATGGCGCGACGGCCAGACGATCGACGCCGGCGAAGAACTGACCCGGGTCACCCTGCGCATCGTCTCGCGTTCGTTGTTCAGTCACGAGGTCGGCGACGAGGTTGCCGCCATCACCAACGCGGTCACCGTGCTGCAGGATTCTTTTTCGACAGTCGACGTCATGCCGCAATGGTTTCCGAACCGTCGGCGCAAGCAGGCGCGTGAAGCCTTGCGTTCACTCGATGCGTTGATGTATCGGCTCATCGCCGAACGCCGGCGCAGCTACGCGGCCGGCGATAGGGAAGCACCGGCGGACTTATTGCAGCAACTGCTTGAAGCGCGCGACGAGGAAGGTGACGGCGCCGGCTTGACGGACAAGGAGATCCGCGACCAACTCGTTACTTTTTTTGTCGCCGGGCATGAAACCACCTCGCATGCGCTGACCTGGACGTTTTACCTGCTGTCGCAGCACGCCGCGGCGGCGCAGCGGCTGTACGAAGAAGTCGACCGCGTACTCGGCGGACGGACGCCGCGCTTCGAAGACTTCGACGCGCTGCCGTACACCGATCAGGTCATCAAGGAATCGATGCGTCTTTTCCCGCCGGTCTACGCGGTGGCGCGCAAAGCGGTTGCCGACACCCGCATCGGCGACTACGACGTGCCCGCCGGTACCGAGATCGGCTTGTGGATCTACATGCCGCACCGCGATCCGCGCTGGTTTGAGCGCCCCGAGGCGTTCGAGCCCGAGCGCTTTGCCGATGCCGACAGTATCCAGCGCATGAAGCATGCCTACCTGCCGTTCGGGATCGGCGCACGCACCTGCATCGGCAAAACGTTCGCCACCCTCGAGGCCGTATTGCTACTGGCCACGGTCGCGCAGCGCTTCAGCCTCGCGCTGGCGCCCGGCCAGCGGATCGGGCTCAAGCCGCGCGTTACCCTGATCCCGAAATACGGAATGAAGATGCGGGTCAGGGCGCGGCACTGAGCCACCGGGGCGGCGGGCATTATTCGCGCCGCGCGCACAGGTACTTGCTCAGGAAATGCACCGTGGCATCGACGATGCTACCGAGGCTGGCGGCGGTCACCGTCACCACCGACATGCCGACCTCGCCGACCGGCAGGCCCCACAGGCCGAACGCCATCAGCGCCGGCGCGATGTTCGGGATCAGGCTCACCACGCCCAGGCGCACGCTGCGCAAGGCGATCGTGAGGATCAGCGAGATCAGCAGGAAGGCGATCAGCGTCTCGGACGCCATGCTTTCGATATTGCGCAGGGAGATAAACGCGAACATCAACGCCGACCCCGCGCCCCGGGCGTGCATCGCCGCGGGTGCATTGTTTTCCAGCCACTGTTCCGTGCGCGTTTTGAAGGCGCGCAATTTGGCGGCCGAAACCCCCTGCAGGGTGGTCGTGACCTTGGTCGTCAACACGCCGAGCAAAACCGCCCAGCGCCAGCGGATCACAAAACCCGCATAAGCAACAACGGCGCGATCGACGGCAGGGTGGGACAATGGCGTTACCGGGTCTGGTTGCAGGGTGTAGGGCGTGCCAGCTTATCGCCGGGATACCCTTGAAGTCGGTATTGGCCGGGTACACTGTGAGTGTGATAGTAACGATTGCGACGCGGTCTTTCGAGGGCTTAAGCGACAATCACGCAGCCGTCCCTTAATCTTTAGCTTCGAGAGGTTCAGACAATGAGACTGCAGCCGGAGCAGATTGCCGACTACCGTGAAAACGGCCTGTTGTTTCTTCGCGAGATCTTCAGCGGCGCCGAAATAGCGGCGCTGAAAGCGGCACAAGCGACCCTTTTCGAGCGCGATTCCGACACCCATTAACGTGCCGAAAGTGGCGAATACCTCGGTACCACGGCGATGGACCGCGTCAGCGACTGGTCGACGTTGGCCGGGTCGATGAGCGTCTGTTTGGCGTACCGGCGATCACCGAATACTGGACGAACTAAATACCAGTACAGGTGGTCGGTCCTGAAACCCGTTCGACAAGCTGAGCACCGCTCGTCGCAATACTCGACAAACAGATCGTTGAGTTCGATACGACGGCATGCTCGAACCGACGCATACGATCAGGGTCGGCAAATTTCTCGACCACGTTGGATGAGCTATCAACGGCCCCATTGGCAAAGCCCGCGCTCGCAGTCGCGATGGCCTGTTGCCTTATGAAGTGATCGACGTTCCGGGCACGACACCGATCCCGAGCCTGAGTGACGCTACGGTCAGCGATTTATGTACACGAAACGGTCTCGAGGCGCCGAAAGGAGCGGCCGGATCGATCACGCTGTTCGATAGCTGCACAGCCCATTCATCGGGTCAGAACCTGTCTCCTTTCCCGCGGCTACTGATCTATCTGAGCTACAACCCGGTGAGCAACGCAACTCACGAACCTCGCGTCGTTCTAGTTTCGCGTCGCCGCATTTCGTAGGCCAGGGTCCCAGGTTGTCGAGCCGCGTAGTGCTTTGATCGTCAATTAAAGGAATCAGGGATGACGGGTTACACTCGGTCGACCTTATCGGAGTAAAAGAGATGGGCAAGGAACAGAAAAGCAAGCGAGAAGACAAGAAGAAGGCGCTATTAACGCCAAAAGAGAAGAAACTCGCGAAGAAGGCCAAGAACGAAGTAAAGACCGGATTGAAAATGAATTCGCCGCATTGAGTGGCCAGGACTTGTTCAGAGGTTCCCTAACCAGCGGAATTTGATAGCGGCCAGGGGCGACGGCACGCCGCAGCGGGATGCGAGGGCGCGACATGTGCGTCGCGCCCGTCAAACAGTTTCTCGCGCAGGGAGCCCGGTCGGTACTCGGTCTGCATACGCCCGCGACGCTGCAGCACCGGCACGGTACCGTCGACAAAGTCCTCGAACGATGACGGCAAGGTTGCGTAGGACAGGTTGAATCCATCCACACCGCCGTCGATCCAATCCGCGAGTTGGTCGGCGATATGTTCCGTCGCGCCATCGGCGACCAGGTCTTCGACAATCAGGTCATCGGCTTCGGCCCGCGTGTATTGAAAGTTTGTAATCGAATCCACGCGTACCGAATACGGCAACTGCCAGGCCTGCTCGGTCATCATCAGGACCGGCTGCCAGCACCTTGTCCTTGAACACCTCACCCGCGTCGGCTCGAGGACAAACACCACGGTGTCTGATTTTGTATAGGTTTCCTGAACCGCGACGTAGTCGGTGAGCTGCGGGTTGTCGGGGCCGAAGTAGTACTTGTAGTCGGTGACAAAAACCAGGTGCCGGGCGCCGGCAACGGCAACAATCGTGGCCACCAACACGCCGAGCAAAACCGCCCAGCGCCAGCGGATCACGAAACCCGCATAAGCAACAACGGCGCGATCGACGGCAGGGTGGGACAATGGCGTTACCGGGTCTGGTTGCAGGGTGTAGTGCGTGCCAGCTTATCGATGGAATACCCGTAAAGTCGGTATCGGTCGGGTACACCGTGAGTATGATAGTAACGATTGCGACGGGGTCTTTCGAGGGCTTAAGCGACAACCACGCAGCCGTCCCTTAACCTTTAGCTTCGAGAGGTTCAGACAATGAGACTGCAGCCGGAGCAAATTGCCGACTACCGTGAAAAGGCCTGTTGTTTCTTCGTGAGATCTTCAGCGGCGCCGAAATAGCGGCGCTGAAAGCGGCACAAGCGACCCTTTTCGAGCGCGATTCCGACACCCATTTACGTGCCGAAAGTGGCGAATACCTCGGTACCACGGCGATGGACCGCGTCAGCGATTTATATCGACGCTTGCTGAGTGATGAGCGTCTGCTTGGCGTAGCGGAACAGAAGCCAAGGTGCTCGGTGACGGTTGCCATCGCCGGTACCAGCATGAGCGGGTCATTGATCGGCAGGTGCGTGGCGTGCTTCAGCGCCGTGTCGCGGCTGCCCGCGTAGACGTCATACGGCCCGACGACATCGGCCATGAACACTGCATCGAAGCAGCCGCGCTCAAGCAATTGCGCGAACTCGGTCCAGTGCGCGTGTGAGGTGTAATCGGTCATGTGGTCGTCGTCGCGCACCCACAGCCCAGGTGACATATGCGTCACGCAGTTCATGCGAAACGCGTTGAAGTACATGCGTTTTTTTGTGTTTTTCACGGTGAATTCGTCAGAAGTTGAGAAAGTGCAAAAAGTCTCGATGTCTCATCCACAGCGTGCATCCTTTCGAACACGATACGGTGTCACATCAAAGGTCGAAGAAGTCGATAAAGCGGAAGCTCGTCTCACCATCAACCATGGTCGCCAGTTCATCCAGAAGGCCAGTCGCTGCGCGCAAGGAAAAATACCGCTCGTAATGTTGTCTCCGACGGCCATCGTGAAACATGTAACGGGAGTCTACAACAGGGATGGAAACTTAAAGCCGGTACGGTCTTTCGAGACGCCAGAATGCTGTAACCGCCCCATCTATACGGGCCTGGCAGCCGCCGCCTGGGCACGCAGAAAGAACCAGGCATAGATGCCGAGACCGATCGAAATCGGGCCTGCGATCAGATACGGCGCGTTGGCGCCGAGGTGCCCCAGGGCGGTTCCGGCCCACAGGTGGGAAAGCACCGCGCCGAGGCTCATTACGGTCCCCAAAACCGTCTGGCCGGTGGCACGCAAGCGGTCGGGAACCTCGCCCTCAACGTAAAGCTGCATGCCGACAATGAGCCCCACCACCACGAAACCGTGCAGGAGCTGGATACCAAAAATCCAAAAAAGATTCGGCGCCAGGGCGGTGATCAACCACCGCGCACCGTCACAGGCGATGCCAGCGGCGATCAGTCCCCGCGCCCCGATGCGCCGCAGGCCCGCGCCGGCGAAGTAGATGAGTGGAATTTCGAGGAGCAGCATCGGGATCCACAAACGGCTCACGGTTTCGATGCTGCCGCCGCGCTCGGTGACAAACACCGGGAACAGCGCGATCGGACCAGACAGCAATCCAAAAGCGAAGAACGCCAGCACGAGTAGCCGCAGGTAGGACGGCTGGCGCAGAAGCACGCCCAGGTCTTCGCGCCTGGCACGCACGGCGATCGCTTTGGAGGCCGGCACTCGAACCAACACCAGCGCCGCGCTGAGACACAGCACTGCGGCGACCGGGAACATCAACTCCAGGCCACGTGTGTCGCCGACCGCCGACGCATCACCACCCGCCCAGGCGAGCAACACGGGAAACGCGAGGATCATGACCAGGTAACCGACCGTACCCCAGGCCCGGACGCGCCCGAAGCGCGCCGCGCCACTTTCAGCCAGCACCGCGAAGGTCAGCGACGACGCCACCGCCATGGCCGGTGCCGCAAATGCCGACAGAAAAGCCAGGCACAACAGCAGGGTCGCAAAGCTGGAAGCGTGTGGAACGAGAAAGTAGCCAAGCGCCGAACCGGAGGCCAGTAAAAATAATGCGCCTCGACGTCGCCCGGTTCGGTCAGCCCATTGCCCCCAGAACGGCGAGGCAATGATCCCCATCAAAGGATTCATGGCGAGGGCCAGACCCAGCTGGGCGCCCGTCAACCCGGCATGTTCCTGAAAGTAAAGACTCAGGTAGGGAAAGATCACCCCGAGCCCCGCCATGTACAGGAACCAGAAAACCGCTATTGGGAATACGCCGGGGCTCATGGGCTGGCGATCATCGCACACACTGCGGCCGGTGCCGGCAGGAACAATAGGGTTAGACTCGATCGAAACCCGAATTACTACCGCAGTAATTCCATGGCGCCCGAACCGCGCACCGGCTGGCCGCATTCGCTCGCACGTGCGAGCGGACCGAGGCGCACCGAGCGCCTTCGAAAATCAATGGGGTCTGGGTCTGACCCCGTTGTTTCTCATTTGCCGGCGGCGGCTTTCAGTTTCTCGAACGCTGATGGATCCGCATCGAGGGCAAATCCCTCGTAGCCCTTCGCAGCGACTTCATTAATGTGGTCAAAAAATCCCTGGCCGCCGGTATGAACAATGAACTGGCGATGTTTGCCTGCAATGTTCGCACCGGAATACCACGAATCCGTACCGTGAAAGAGTGTTTCTCTGGCCGCCTTATCGACATTCTCGGCCCAACCGTCCTCGCAGCCAGGGATCGCCTCGATGGTGGAATGTCCGTTCTCGCGCATGTGGGTGATGCACTCGCGGATCCAATCACTGGCGCGCTCTCCACCCATTGGCATGTTGAACAGCACACAGGGCGATTGGGGGCCGTGGATCATAAACATATTCGGAAAGCCGGGAATGGTGAGCCCCAGGTAGGTATAGAACTTCCTTTTCCAGGCCGTTGAGAGATCGAGGCCATTG
The DNA here is from genome assembly GCA_942490995.1 of uncultured Gammaproteobacteria bacterium. Classification (GTDB taxonomy): domain Bacteria; phylum Pseudomonadota; class Gammaproteobacteria; genus UBA981. Next base: position 19,934 of record CALOBG010000066.1, on the reverse strand, counting down.
CGCCCGACCGGGTTCAGCTTGAGTAACTTGCCCGTGATGGCGTCAAACCCTGTGGCCAGGACCAGGACATCAATCGGGTGTTCGCCATCCCTGGTGATGATCCGGTCGTTCGTGATTTTTTCGATCGGGTCTTCGCGCAAATCAACGAGTGCAACGTTGTCGCGGTTGTACGATTCAAAATAACCACAATCGATCACCTGGCGCTTGGTGCCGAGTATGTAATCCGGCAAAAGTTTTCTGGCAGTGTCTTCATCTTTCACAATCTCCTTGATCTTTCCGCGAATAAATTCAGCCAGAGTGTCGTTTGCGGCCTTATTGGTCAGCAGATCGTGATAACTATTGAACAACATGTGCAGACCACCTTCGGCCCACAAGCGCTCGTAAAGCTCGTTGCGCACCTCTGGCGGATCGTCCAGCGCCGACTTCTCAGACATGGGATAAGGCATACCTAATGGCGATTTCGCCATAAATGCTTTGCGTTGATCCCAGTTTTCACGTGCGTCGTCGAGCTCGCTCTGATGTACGGGCCGATTGCCGGCCGGGATGCTGTATTGCGGGGTACGCTGAAATACGGTCAGGTGCCCGGCTTGTTCGGCGATGACTGGAATGGACTGGATGCCCGAAGACCCGGTACCAATCACGGCGACACGCTTACCCGAAAAGTCGACGCCTTCCTCTGGCCAATGACCGGTGTGAACCAGCTGCCCGGCGAAATCATCGATGCCGGGAATATCGGGTTTGTTGGTGTCCGATAAAGAACCCATTGCGCAGATTAGAAATTGTGTCGAATAGCGCTCGCCGGTATGGGTGGTGATTTCCCAACGACTCGTTTGCTCATCGAATTCGGCGCGCTCGACCCAGGTTTCGAATTGAATGTCGCGTCTGACGTCGAGTTTGTCCGCCGCAAAATTCAGGTAACGCAGAACCTCATCTTGCGACGGCTGGCGTTCTTCCCAATCGAATTCGTTGAGCAGTTCTTCGGAGAAGCTATAGCCGTAGTAAGGCGCGCTGGGGAAATCGACCCGCGCACCGGGATAACGGTTCCACCACCAGGTACCACCAACGCCGCGTGCGCCTTCCAGGCATTTCACCGAGATGCCTAAATCACGTAAGCGGTAGAGGGCATACATGCCCGCGAACCCAGCCCCGATTACGATCGCGTCGTAAGATACAACGTCTGAAAATTGAGGTTTGCGACGCTCGTTAAGATCATTCATGGCGAAATTCCTGAAACTCTTGCTTTGAGATCCAATAGTAAAGGTAGCTCAAAAAGGTAGAAAGCGTGTCAAGTTTATTTTTGGACGTCGAGGATTTCTGCGGGTCATGGCGATCCTGTTTCCGACCGGGGCGCGATCCGGCAAGCGCTTAAGCGATGCGCCTGAGAACGCGGCCGGGCAGCGCGCCCTGCACCTCGCCGCCGCGCACCACCGGTATGCCATTCACGATCACCGTATCAATGCCGGCCGGGTAGCGATTGGGATCTTCGTAGGTGCCACGGTCGATAATGGTATCGGCGTCAAACAAGACCAGGTCGGCAAATGCGCCCTCTCGGATCACGCCGCGGTCGACGAGGCCGAACTTTCCGGCCGAAAAGCCCGTCATGCGGTGAATGGCCGTCGCCATATCCAACACGCCTTCGTCGCGTGCGTAATGTCCAAGGACCCGCGCAAAGCTACCGTAAAGGCGCGGATGTGGGCGGCCTTCGAGCGTCGGTAAACCATCTGAACCGATCATGGTCGACCGATGGCGCATGACGGTGCGCACGTCTTCCTCGCTCATCATGTGCAATACCGCGGTAGCCCCGGGCGCCTGCGCGACCAAGTGTTCAGCAGCTTGACGCGCATCCAAATCAAGTTTCTTCGACAGCTCGGCAATTGTGCGGCCCTCCCATTCAATCTGGCCGGGCGCGGACGCCACCAGCACATCCTCGGGGAGTAACCTGCCGATGCCGCCTGGTGCGCCGGATAGGAAGGCGCCGTTCTCAAGGATCGCGCGCAGCATGGTGCTGCCGGCGGTATAAGGGTATTGATCGGCGTGCACCGATTCGCCGCGCGCCTGCGCTGCTTCGATCAAGCGCAGTGATTCGGCTACCAATCCCCAATTGTCCCGTCCGGCCGCTTTGTGATGGGAGATCTGAACCGGGACACCGGCACGCGCGCCAATCGCAATTGCTTCTTCAACGGAGGCGACCAGCCCTTCGGCCTCATCGCGCATATGCGTCGCATACAGCGCGCCGCTACCGCGCATGACCGTGGCGAGTTCCGCCAGTTCGTCGGTCGCGGCGTGTCGGCCGGGGTCGTAAATCAAGCCACTGGACAGACCCAACGCATCGGCATCGAGTGCTTCGCGCAACATTGCTTTCATGGTTTCGAGTTCGCGAGCCTCAGGTGCCCGCGCGTCGCGTCCCATCGCGGCTAGCCGCAAAGTACCGTGCCCAGCCAGCACGCCAACGTTGGCGCCGATGCCGCGTGCTTCGAGCAATGCGGCGTAGCCGGCATGTCCGTCCCAGGGTTCAAGTCGGGTACCCGGTGTCAGGCTGTCCATCATCGACACCGCCTGTTCGTAAGGCGCCGGACCGAAGCCACAGTTGCCGACAATGCAGGTGGTGACGCCACCACGGGTTTTGAACGCAAGATCGGGGTAGCGCAGCGCGGCGAAGTCGTCGTGGGTATGAACGTCGATAAATCCGGGAGCAACCGCGAGGCTCGAACCCTCGATTTCAATGGCGGCGGTCGATCCATCAAGCGAACCGATTCGAGAAATGCGGTCACCTTCGATAGCGATATCAGACACCCGCGGGGGTGCGCCGCTGCCGTCAAAAATGCGGGCGCCACGGATCAGCAGCGAACAGGAGTGCTTCATCATTAGCAGCGCCTACTTAACGGGCGAACATGACGAACATGATGCCTGTCCCAATTCTGCCAAGTTCTACCATTTCGGGCCAGCTCTGCTCACCCATATGCGAGCGGCACGGGTCGCACCGAGCGCCTTCTATAATCAACGGTCTGAGCCCTTTGATTCCTCTAACAGGCTGGTGAAAAACGTCGCGAGGAAGGTCGGGCGCAAGGCGCGGGCGAGACGAGGACCGGAGTTTACTGGTGCAAATGAGGCTGGCTGCCGAGCCCGCAACGCTGCGCACGACCTCCGCAGTAGTTTTTCGCCTTGCCTGCAGCAGGGTGGTGAAAAACGTAGCGAGGAATGCCGTGGGCAAGGCGTGCGCGAGACGAGGACCGGAGTTTATGTCGATAAATGAGGACCGCAGGCGAACGCACAACGCCGCCCACGGCATCCGCAGTAGTTTTTCACCAGCCTGCTAACTCATGTCGGCATAAGAAGCCGCGCCATGAACCGCGGGGACGTCGGGGCGATCTTCCGGTGAACCGATACAACGCTTGATGACGTTCCAATAACCATGTTCTACAGCGTAAGCATGGTCTTTGTAGAACCCTCGTTCGGATAAGACCCTATGCAACTCGGGCAATTTGTTTCCCGGCACCCCGGCAAGTACATGATGTTCACAGTGATAGTTCACGAAATTCGGGGCAATCAGTAAGCGCTCGATTGGATTCGCTATCGTCGTCCTTGTATTTCTTCGAGGGTCCCTGTCGATGAGTTGAGCGACAGCACCATGTTCGGCCATGACGCGAATGCGCATGACGGTTGGATAAACGACAAGGAATCCCACCCACCACATTGCGTAAGCCCAGACCGATCCAGCGGCTGCGAGCATAACGATCAGCAGAAGATGTGAAACGAGAAACGGTAAACGCTTCTTCAACGTTGATGACTTGACCAGATAAACGAGGTTTTTAACGCCGGTCTGCCCGGTGATATCGCGAAAAAACTTTCGTCGCATACTTGCGGCCGATGTCGGATAACCCTGAACAAACGGAATATCCGGGTCGTCGAGTGTTCCTGCGAATTTGTGATGATCTAAATGCCCTTCCTTATAGGCATCGTAGTCCCCGAAGCTGGGCCCGGCTAACAGCCAACGCCCTACAGGACGATTGAGATTCGCAGTACGGAAGAGGGCGAGATGCGCCGCATCATGGTTCAAAACCGCGAGCCCGAGTATCCGGCCGCCCTGGATCATTGCACCGATTAGGAAGGTAACCGGGTTTGGCCAGATAACGAATATTGCGAACCCGAAAGCTATCAGACCGTAGTTTGCGACGATCCTCCAGACAGCCGCCAGGTCAGATCGCGCGCAGATTTCACGCATCTCGGCGCGGCTTAGATACTCAGTCAGGTTCATATTTATAACTTCTAATAGCAGTATTCGTCATTATGCGTTATATTCATCGAATGTCAAACCCCAAAAATGCGTTTCTGAAAACACTCAAAACGCCATTCACCGCTAAACGGCTGGTCCTTTCCCTGTTTGGCGCCTTGCCCGACGAAACCCTGCCGATATCCAAGCTGATCGTGGGGGCCAGTGTTTTTGATATTGAAGAAACCGCCGTCAGGATGGCAGCGAATCGGTTAGTCAATGAGGGCGTGTTGTCGTCGCGTGACCGTGGCTGGTACGGAATTGGCGAGCAGGGTAAGACACTTTACGAAGCCTCACGCACCTGGCAGCGGCAGAACGATCGCTTGCGAGATTGGACAGGTGACTGGATCTGTGTGCATGTCGCCCACCTTGGCCGCAGTAATCGGCAGTCACTACGCGCCCGTCATCGTGCATTCGTTCTTTGTGGTTTTGCCGAACTCGAAAAAGGACTTTGGGTGAGACCCAGCAACTTGTCGCTGACGGCAGAGGAACTCTCAAACGAATTAGAAAAATTAGGTCTCGATGAAGGTGCTGTCGTCTTCAGAGGGACGGAGCTCATTCACCGGGATCTTGATGCCATACGCAGACTGTGGGATCGCAAAGCACTCGAATCGAGTTACCGCTCCGCGCTGACTGCCATGGCGAGCAGCGAGGCGAAGCTGGGTTCGAAACCTTTAGCCGCTGCGGCCCGGGAAGTCCATGAGATTGGGGCGGCTGTGGTCAGCGTGCTGACGCATGATCCGCTCTTGCCCGAATCGTTCGTCGACGCCCCGCTCCGTCTCGAAGTCTATGACGCAATGCTGTCTTACGATGCGCTCGGAAAGTCGATTTGGTTCGATCTCTTTAGTGCACATGCAAATACAGCGATTGCAAGTTAAACACCCCCAACCATCTCGCTAACCAGGTTCGCGAAATCAGCCGAAACCTGCAGACCCGGAGGAACGGATCGCATGCCGCAAATCACTTTTGTCGCCTTTGACGGCGAAAAATTCTTAATAGAAGCCGAAAGTGGACTGTCCTTGATGGAAAACGCACTTAATCATTCCGTCCCCGGTATTGATGCCGATTGCGGCGGTGCGTGTAGTTGCGGAACTTGTCACTGCTTTGTCCTCGAACAATGGCAAACCATCTCTGGACATGCCAGCGAGGAGGAGAACGGCATGCTAGAAATGCGTCCGGACCGCGCTCCGAATTCTCGTTTAAGTTGCCAGATCAACGTAACCGAAGCGCTTGACGGTATGGTCGTCAACCTGCCTGAATTTCAGATGTAGCGGAGCGCCATCATGAATCAAACATCAACACTACCTGATCCGTGGTTTACCCCGTTTCAGGATATCGATTACTCCGATCCACGATTATTTCAGCAAGACGCATGGCGACCGTTTTTCGAACGGCTGCGCAAGGAATCACCGGTTCACTATCAACAGCGCAGCCCGTTTGGTCCGTTCTGGTCAATTACGCGCTTTGAAGACATCGCCGAAGTCGAAAAGAATTGGCAGGTCTTTTCTTCTTACCCGACTATCGCTATCGGGGAGTTTAAGATGGAAGAAGGGACCGACGATATCCCGACCTTTATTGCGATGGACCCACCGCGGCATGATCTACAAAGGAAGGCGGTCCAGCCTGCGGTCGCGCCAAAAAATTTAGTCGAGATGGAAAAACCGATCAGGCGCCGCGTCGGCGAAATGCTTGACGAACTACCGGTTGGCGAAACCTTTGATTGGGTCGAACACGTATCGATGAACCTCACAACCCAAATGCTTGCCACCCTGTTTGATTTCCCGTTTGAAGAACGCAATAAACTTCCCTATTGGTCAGATATGACAACGGGTTCACCCGAAATAGCAGGGGGCGACGTCGATCCAGCCGAACGCACTGCCGCGCTACAGGAGTGTCTGCAAACCTTCACTCGAATCTGGCACGAGCGTGAAGGAACAGAGGGCGGAATGGATCTGATCCGACTGTTGCAGCGAGATCCGAATACTGCGGATCTTGTCCACACCCCGTTGGAATTCCTTGGTACCTTGCTATTGCTCATCGTTGGTGGAAACGACACCACTCGAAATTCGATCACAGGGGGCGTTGTCGCCCTTAACAAGTTCCCAGGTGAGTATGAGAAGTTACGCGCAGATGCCGGGCTCATACCGTCGATGGTTTCCGAAATCGTGCGATGGCAAACCCCGCTAAGCCATATGCGCCGAACAGCCACCCAGGATTATAAATTTCGCGATCAACAGATACGGCAGGGCGACAAGGTCGTGCTTTGGTACATCTCTGGCAATCGTGACGATTCGATAATCGACCGCGCTGTCGAGTTTGTCATCGACCGCGCAAATCCGCGACATCATCTTGCGTTCGGATTTGGCATCCATCGCTGCATGGGTAATCGTCTTGCAGAAATGCAGTTACGGGTGTTGTGGGAGGAAATCCTGCAACGCTTCAGTTTCGTCGAGTCGGTGGGTGAACCGACGCGAGTACTCTCAAACTTTGTTCATGGCTATACCGCTTTACCCGTAAAACTTCACCGATAAGCATGAATTCACTTCAGTACGAATAAGAACGAAAGAACCAATTCCACCAAACCCCGAAGAGATTCTGTTGGAGATCTGAATGAACATGTCACTCGTTCGTCGCACCGTCTATCTTGTGTCCGGCATTCTGGCTCTTTTCCTAGTCATGCCAGAAATCGTTCTGGCGAGACCCAGTGTGCTGATCCTGGATTGCGCCTTGCAGGACGATACCTTGCTTCCCGACGTTCCAGACGAACTGGCGCGTACCGCATCCGTTGCTCCGGTACTTCGAGCAACATTGCGAGAGTTCGGCTATACAGTCCCGGACTATGTTGGTTCAGACGAAAACCTCTCGCTGACCAAAACCGGATACTTCCTGGCACACCCACGAATCGCAGCCGACCTGGGTAGAAGTCACGGGGCTGATTGGGTCGGTATCTGCACGCAGTTCAAGTTCAGCTTTCTGGTATCGATACTAAAGGTCCACCTTGTTGACGTAACGAAGGATCGCGTCATCACTCATGCAGAAACATGGATGCGCGGCTCGATGACTGATTCTCGAATAACCAGAAGATCAACTCGCAGTCTGGGCGAACAGGTAGACGAACTGTTACAGCAAGTAACAAATCACTAGTTGCTGCAACTCAACACCTGAGAACTCGGGAGTGCAGCTGAGAACCGACAGGGTGGGCCGCTTCCCTCAACACATATCCCCACCAGCAACGCACTCCACGCCCAGCAAATTTCAGAACAGTGCGCGCCCGTCGCGAGAATCTGGAAACTAGAGCTACTGCCCAGACCTGGAGTGGACGGCGCGCTCAGCTCGCCGCATTAAACGCCTATGTTCTCAAGGAACGACCATTTCGGGTCTTCCATCATGTCGGCTACCGTATCCATATCGCCTCGTTCCGTGCGCCACGCCAAATATTTCTCGTAGTGGTTCCTACTTTCCCACAATTCAATAAATACAATCTTTGCCGGGTCGTCCAGATCCCGGGTGACGTATATGTCGACACATCCATCAAAACTACGTGTATCAGGCAAGATCCCCACTAACCACTTTTTGTATTGGTCGAAATAGCCGTCTTTTACACGGGCTTCTAATAGGATTTGGCAGGCCATGGTATTTCCCCTCTGAGGCGCGTGATTGCGACACGCCCCAAGCGTATCGTAGGTCAGCCTCGTAGCTTTGTTTATATATCCCCAAAATTCGGGGACAGTATATTTAATTCGTACGATTGGGTTGGTTAGCATTAAGATTCGAGCGTTCGAAGCGCAAGCCACACGGAGGTGGCAGCATGGCCAGGATGGCACGAGTTGTGATCCCCGGACTACCGCATCATGTCACCCAGCGTGGCAATCGTCGTCAGCAAACGTTTTTTTGCGACGCTGATTATCAAACCTACATTAAATTGATGGCAACAGCGTGTAGGCGCGCTGAGACGCGAGTTTGGGCCTATTGCCTGATGCCGAATCATGTCCATCTGGTGATGGTCCCAGCGGTTGAAGACGGCTTGCGTGCCGCCATATCTGACGCCCATCGGCGCTACAGCCGAATGATCAACCATCGATTTGGATGGCGTGGCCATTTGTGGCAGGAACGATTTTTTTCCAACCCAATGGATGAAGCGTATCTGCGGGCGACTGTCCGCTATGTCGAACGCAATCCGGTCGCTGCTGGGATTAGCGAAACCGCGTCGCAATGGCAGTGGTCGAGCGCACTAGCCCATTTATCCGGGCGCAACGACAGGTTGGTTGATGTCTCGCCAATGCTGGAGCGGATCACGGAATGGGACACTTTTCTTGCCGAGCCGGTGGCGGCGGACACGGCGGACACAATTGCAAAATATTTACGGACCGGCCGCCCGTTAGGTAAAGAGGGTTTTATAGAATCGATAGAACGGTTGGCGAAGCGATCTCTGACACCTGCAAAGCGCGGGCGTAAACCGGCGCCTGCGAAGAAATAAATATACTGTCCCTAAATTATCCCATGATCGCAAAGGACAACCTATACGCGTTTCTGCATTCCAATCGGCTTGGAATCGACGTATGGCCAAAGCGATGGAGAAAGGGCTTAAGGAGCGGTTTACCTTCCACGACTTAAAGGCAAAGGGCGTGACGGATTTCGACGGCAATAAGCAAGAGGCAGCTGGGCATAAGTCTGCGCAAACGGCGGAGGTCTATAATCGGAAACCTGGAAAGACAACATCTACTCGGTGAACGTTTGCATGGCAACCATATGTTTTAACCAGGTTAAGTGGAGCTCGAAGATCTATTTTCCCAGGGAAAATTACACTCAGTTGTGCGATTACGTGGCGGATACTGCTGCGCACGAAGCTCACTTAAAGAGTAAGGCATTCACCACACGTTCGGGGAATGAGTTATCTCTTCAAAGGATGAGCGAATTACAGAAGGAACGATTCATCGCAGGTAGAGGAGCGGATTTAGATAGTGCGATACATATGCTTTCGAGATACATGGTCGTTGCGGCCGCGACTATCATAGAAGGCATGCTCCAAGAATTCATTGAAGCAATATTTTGCGTGTCACCAGAACGAATGCGGAATTACCTGCGAGCATCCACCGATGACAGTCTCGTAGGGCACGTCAGCCTAAAAGAGATCATCGACTCCAAGAAATCTTACGATGTGCTGATATCGCAACTTAGCAAGCGCGCGACCTCCGTTGTGTTATCCGGAAAATTCCAAAAGCAAATCCAGCGCATTGCAGAGTTGTCATCGCTAAACGTAAATCACATTGCTTTGGAGACAGTTGAGCTTCGTCATCGGATAGCACACGAAACCAACGAAATCATTATAGGCAGAGAAACGGTTTTTCGATCTTGGGAGGGTGCTGCTCAGCTATTAGATCAAATCACCGATGCGGCAGAATCGAACGGGATTAGAGCTGTCAAATTTGACGATTTAACTGAAGACAAATAGAGCTTTTTTGGGAATCTTTTTGGGACAAACTACGGTTCAAGAAACTTCTGAAGTGTAAGTTTTTGATTCGAATGGTGGCCAGGGGTGGAATCGAACCACCGACACAAGGATTTTCAGTCCCTTGCTCTACCGACTGAGCTACCTGGCCAAGGCTATCGCCGCGCTGCGCTGACGATTAAGCAGAGTGCGGGATTTGGTGCTGTGCGTCGGACGGGGCCGGCGCTGAAGGTGCGGTATTAAATCCGGCCTCCGGGTTGCAGTCAACCCGGGTGCGGGCGGGCCGGACTTGACCTTTGTCGGTCGAGGGTCAAAGATTCTGCTGACAACCACGGTTCAACACGGGGAGCACGGCGATGGGTACGAAATGGTCAGCGAAAGGTGAGTATATGGAAGCGTGTAGCTGCGATTTCCTGTGCCCGTGTATCCCGAAAAACTCGACCACCCCGGCGACCCACGATTTCTGCAAGGTTGCGCTGGCTTTCGATATTGCCGAAGGCAATTTCGGCGGGGTTTCCCTGGCCGGGGTGCGCTGGGTGTTTTTTGCGCAGTCGAAGGCGATCATGGCCCAGGGTGAGTGGATCGGCGGGCTGGTGGTCGATCCTTCCGCCAGCGATGAACAGGTCGCGGCGATCGCGGCCATCTGCGGGCCGGATGCCGGCGATGGCCCGGGCAAGTTCGCGCCGTTGATCACCGATTTTCGTGGCGTTGAGCGTCATCCGATCACGTTCGTCAAAAACGGCAAGCACGTCAGCGTCAAGATCGATGGCCTGCTCGACCAGGCGGTCGAGGGCGTCGACAGCCTTTCCGCGGAAGGCGAATGTGTCGCCATCGACAACACCTTCCATCCGGTCAACAAACGCCTCAATCTCGCCAGCGCGGTACGCAACGTGATCAACGCCTTTGGCATCGAATGGAAAGACAACAGCGGTGGCAATAACGGCCACTTCGCGCCGTTCGACTGGGTAGGCGAGGCTGCGTGAGTGACGCCTCCGGCCTGAACCTCTATTTATTACAGAAACGTCTGAGCCTGGCCGCGCTGGCGGCCACGTCCGCTATCGCGTGGTGGTTCCTGGTCGCCTCTGAGCAGGCCATGCAGTCGATGGCCGGCGATGGCGTGGTCATGCAGCTGATGTGGCTGATGATGGCGCCGCAGGCGGTGGCTGGCTATCTCGCCGCCGCCGCGCTGATGTGGATCGTGATGATGGTGGCGATGATGATCCCGGCGGTGCTGCCGATGGCGGTGGTGTTTCGCGGTATCCATCGCGGCGCCCACGCGGATCTCGATACCGGCCTGTTTGCCTCCGGCTATCTGGTTGCCTGGTCGTTGTTTTCGCTGCTCGCGGCGGGCTTGCAATGGGGCTTGCACAGCAGCGGCGCCCTGCACGGCCACACACTTGCGAGCGGGCCGAGGCTGGCCGCCGCGATCCTGGTCGCCGCCGGGCTTTACCAGCTCACGCCGTTGAAGGAGGCCTGCCTGGCGCGGTGTCGCTCACCGGTCAGTTATTTTATGGAACATTGGGCCGACGGGCGCCTCGGCGCCTGGCGCATGGGCATGCACCACGGCCTGTACTGTATCGGCTGCTGCTGGGTATTGATGCTGCTGATGTTTGCCGGCGGGGCGATGAGCGTGGCGACGATGGTGGCGCTGTGTGTGCTGATCCTGGCCGAACGCATGCTGCCGGCAGGGCCGTGGGTTTCGCGCCTGCCGGGTGTGGTTATGATCGCCGCGGGAGTCGGGCTGGCGCTGAGTGCGCCAACAATCTGATCAGCTTTCGGGCTGAACAAACTCTTTCGGTTTTTCCGAACCCTCGCCGAAAAAGAACTTCTCCATTTCTGCTTCCAGAAAGGCGCGGTCCTTGGCTTCGATCGGGGTCAGGCGATACTCGTTGATGAGCATGGTCTGATGCTGCAGCCACATCTGCCACGCTTCGCGGCTGACGTTGTCATACAGGCGCTGGCCGAGTTCGCCGGGATAAGGTGGCATCTTCAAACCTTCGCCTTCGCGATCGAGCTTGATGCAATGTACGGTTCTGGACATGGCGTCGATCTTAGCAGCTACGCAGCACCGACGGACAGTTTTTTCAGTAATCGCGCCACCGGTGCCGGCAGACCGAGTCGATTCGCCGCGGCGGATCGATACCAGCACAGGTCGTCGGACTCGCGGATCTGTGCGTCGCAATTCGTCGCCCGCAATCGCAGCGGCTGAATGTTCAGGCGAAAATGGGTAAAGGTATGCGTAACGTCGGCCAGGCGTTCGACGATGTCGTAATCGACCAGACCGAGGGCCGCGGCGGCCACGTCTAATCCGTTTTCGTTGTCGACCTGCGGGAAACACCACAGGCCGCCCCAGATCCCGCTCGCCGGGCGGCGTTCGAGCAACACCGCACCGGCGTTATCCTCGACGATCAGAAAACAGGTGTCGCGGGTTGGCAGGGTGCGTTGCGGGCGCCGCGCCGGATAGCCCTCGGGATCGCCGTTTTTCCGTGCAGCGCAATTGTGATGCACCGGGCAGCGTTCGCAGGCCGGCGCACGACGCGTACACAGGGTTGCGCCGAGATCCATCAGCGCCTGGGTATAAGCACAAAAATTCGCCTGCGGCAGATGCGCTTCGGCCAGTCTCCAGAGTGTTTTCAGTACCGCGCTCTGCCCGGGCCAGCCGTCGACGGCGTGATAGCGCGCCAGCACCCGCTTGACGTTGCCGTCGAGGATCGCGGCGCGTCGATCGCCGGCCAGGGCCACGATGGCACCGGCGGTGGAACGCCCGATCCCCGGCAGCTCGCTCAAGCCCGGCACGTCGTTCGGGAACCGGCCGGCATGTTTGTCGACCACGATCTGCGCGGTGCGATGCAGGTTGCGCGCACGCGAGTAGTAGCCGAGCCCGGACCACAGGTGCAGTACCTCGTCGATGTCGGCCGCGGCGAGCGCGCGGACGCCAGGAAAGCGGGCCACGAAGCGCTCGAAGTAGGGGATCACGGTGGTGACCTGGGTCTGCTGCAACATGATCTCCGACAGCCACACCCGGTAGGCCGAGCGATCAAGGGTCCAGGGCAGATCGTGGCGACCATGGGCGGCCTGCCAGGCGATGACGAGGTCGGCGAAAGCCGCACCCTGATGCGGGCTGTTCATGTTTTACCCGCGACGGCAGCGACCAGACGCTCGATATTGAGGCAGGTGTCCTCGAGCTCCTTGACGAACACCTGGCGCAGGATCAGAGGGCCGATGACCGGCGGGATCCAGAAATCCGGCGCCTGCCGCGCTTTGATCGACAGCCGCGTGTGCTGTGCATCAACGGCTGCGACCCGCCACTCGGCGCGACCGTTGAGAAAATTGCCTTCGCCAGGGACCACCGTCGCGAGGATGGTGTCCGATTTTTCCACCAGGCGTTCGACGAACCGCAGCTTGAAACAGATCTTGAGGATGCAGCGTCGCACCCGCAGCAGGCGTTTCGAATCGCCGTTTTCATAACGCTCGAGAACGCGGCTGGTGAGGATATTCGTATTCAGGCGGGTGAGACGGTTGTAGTCGGTAACCAGGGCCCAGACCTGGTGGTGGGGCCCATCGAGAACCGCGCTGAAAGTGTAGCTGACGTTGCCGTCGTCATACTCGATTTCGGCGGTTTCGATGTCGACGGCCTGTGCTGTCGCGCAAGCGAGGGCAGCGCCGGTCAGGGCCAACACCAGCACGGCGCCACGGGCGCGGCGCAGGCCGGCGGTTATGCGTGCCCGCATGCGCGATCAGAACTTGAACAGTTTCTTCAACACTTCCCCGGCTTCGCCGCCGACCGCGTCCTTGAGTTTCTCGTTGAGCTTTTCGTTGATTTTTTCCTTGGCCGCGTTGGACACAACCTGCTGCAGGATGCCGCCGACGTCGGGCAGGCAACTCGGGTTCTCGATTTTGCCGCTGCAGCGGATCGGCACCGAGTAGCCGCCGAGGTTGTACTGTGAATCGGCGCCTTTTGACGCCAGTTGGCTCACCGCCAGCACCAGTTCGTAGTTGACGGTGTCGTTGCGCAGATCGGCAAGCATGCCTTTGCCGTTGATCTGAAAGCCGTCACCGCTCAGCACCAGGTCTTCGTTGCGCACCACGCCGTTGTTCGCCTGCAGGGTGCCGGTCATGGTGTTGAAGCGGGTTTCGCCGCCCTTCGGCACCGGGATCGGGCATTTGCATTCGATCATCTGCTCGACCGCGGACAGCACCGCGACCGCGTCGACGCCGCGGAATATGCCGCTGGTGGTGGAGAACCGGCCGTTGCCGGTGATCGACTTCTTGAGCAGGTCGGCATCGCCGCCGGTACCCTGCAGTTGAGCGTCGAAACTGACGATGCCGGCCAGCATGTTGTTGCCGACGGTATCGACGATCAGCGGCTCGACGTTGACCTGGTCGAGCTTGGTATTGAGATTCAGCACGCTGGTGGCGCCGCGGGCATCGAGGACGATCTCACCGCCGTATTTGCCCTGGTAGAGTTCGGCGCCGACCGGCGCAAGCCGGATCACACCCTGGTCGGCATTCAGCGAGAAGCGGATGTTCTGCAGCTTGGCGCCGGACAGCACCAGGCTGCCGATGATGAGGTCGCCTTTGCCTTTCAGCGCGCGCAGGGTTTCCACCGGCAGTTCGCTGGCGGCGCCCGCGGCCGCCGCTTCGGGCGTGATCGGCGCGCGCTTGCCCGGCGCGCTCGGCTCCAGGTAGCGGTCGGCATTGATCTGGTCGATGCCGATGCCGAAATTGATGTGCGGCCCGTCAAAGCTGGCGATGTCGAGGTCGCCCTTGAGTTTGGTATTGTCGAGCGTCACGTTGAGGTCGTCGAGCTTCATGCTGTTCGCGGTGGCGGCAAACTTCGCGCTCATCGCGACCTGCGTCAGGACGTTGGGATCGGCGGTTTTCGGCACCGGCTTGTTGAGGCTCGTGAGCAGGCTGCGCAGGTTGAATGCCGGCACGCTGAGATCGCCGCTGTAGCTCGGCTCGGTGGAAATTTTGCTGGCGTTGACGTTAGCCCTGGCATTGAGCCCGAGACCGGTGACGGCAACCTCGTTCAGGACCAGGGTGTCCTTGTCGAGGTCGGCGCGCGCTGAGCCGGCGCTGATCTTGAGTTCGACCGGTTTGCCGACCTCCGGGCTGCTGACCAGGCTGGTCAGGGTCAGTGGCGCTACCGTCAGATCGGACAAACTGCCCTTGACCCCGGCGCGCAGATCGAGCGTCTTGAGCGACTTGGCGAGGTCGGCCTGGCCGGAGCTGCGCAGCAGCGGGCCGAGGTCTTTACTGGTGACCGTGACGTTGCCGTCGAGGTCGCCTTTACCTTTTTCGAAATCCACGCCCTTGCCTTTGAGCCCGCCGCGGATCTCGAGGCCGATCAGATCGGCGGAGAGTTTTTCGACGTCGATGCGTCCGCTTTTCATATCGGTATCGAAAGCGATCTGCACATCGAAAGCCTTGTTCTGTTCCTTGGCCAGTCCGCTGGCCATGTCGCGCAGGCCCTTGCCGTCCTCCTGCAACTGCGAGGCGATCGCGAGCAGCGCCGGCAGGTCCGCGCCGCTGGCATTCAGTGAACCTTTGGCCGCGGGTTTGTCGGCGCTGATGTTGCTGGCCTGGACCTGGCCGCTAATGGTATTGCCGAGCAGGCGGGCGTCGAATTTCGGCACGTTGGCGGTGCCTTGGTCGAGGTCGGCATCGATGTCGGCGCTGACCGTGAAAGACTTGTCGGCGGCACCCTTGAGTCCGGCGTTCAGGCCCTTCAGGGTCGCGGCGTCGGCGCCCTGGAGTTGCGCCACCACGGTCAGCAGGGTGGGGAAATCGGGGCCTTCGGCGCGCAACGCGGCCTTGATCGCCGGCTTGTCGCTGTCCGCGTTCGTTGCCCTGACCTCGCCGCTGATGGTGTTGCCGAGCAGTTTCGCCTTCAGTACCGGCATGTCCGCGCGGCCTTCGGCGAGGTTGGCGTCGAGATCGGCGTTGATCGCAAACGATTTGTCTTGCGCACTTTTCAGCGCCTGGTCGAGGCTCGCCAGGGTCTCGGCGTCGGCGCCCTGTAGTTGCCCGAGCACCGCCAGCAGGGTTGGCAGGTCCGGCCCGGCGGCGCTGAATTTACCGGTCGCGCTCGGCTTGTCGGTGTTGGCCTTGCTGGCGTTGAAACTGCCGCTCAGCGTGGCGCCGAGCATATTGCCGTCGAATTTGCTCACCACCACCTCGCCGCTGTCCATGTTGGCGTCAAAGGCGGTTTCGAAATTGAACTTGCGGTCGGCGATGCCGGCGAGCTGTTTGCCGACCGGCAATTCAAAAGCGTTGAAAATCGCCGCGAGATCGGCCCCGGTTACCGTCAGCTGACCGTTGGCGCTGGGCCGGTCGTGTTCGATATCGGTGGCGCGAAACTCACCGGCAAGCTGCGTGCCGAGGCCGTCGAGTTTGAGTTCGCTGATGGTCGCGGTTTCCTCGTCGAGATTGATATCGACCTTGGCGCCGAAATCGATGGTCGCCCGACCGCCGGGCAGGTGTTTGCCGCGCATCACCGTATTCATGGCCAGCGGCGCGATCACGTAATGTTCGTTGTCGAGGTCGTAGGACACCGTGCCGCCGATCTTGAGATCGCTGTCCAGTGCCGGCTGGTTCGCCACCGCGCTCAGCGACAGTTCGAAGTCGACCGGCTCGCCGAAGGTAAGCGCGCCGGTAGCGACGTTGATCGCGGAGATGACGACGTCCTGCCCGCTTTGTGCGTCGTTGAAACTGATGCGGCCATCCTTGATATCGACGCCGCCGAGTACAAACGCGGCGAGTCCGCCACCGTCGCGCTGTTCGTGCTCGCCATGGTCGCCGGCGAGGTCGTCCCAGTTGCTCACGCCTTCGGCGTTGCGCGCGAGGTTCAGCGCCAGGCCGTGCAGCACGACGGTATCCATTTCCAGGCGCCGCCCGAGCAGCGGCAGGGTTGCCACCGCAACGCGGATCTCGTCGGCGGCAAACATCGGTTGGTCGCCGAATCCGGCCGCGTTGCTCAGCGACAGCGGCCCGGCCCGCAGTTTGATTTTCGGCCAGAAGGCCCACTCCAGCGGTCCGTCCAGGACCAGCTCGCGGCCGGTACTGTCGCGGACCTCGGCCGCGATGCGCGCCTTGAAGTCATTCGGATCGGCAAAGCCGATGAACGCCGCGATCGCGCCGACCGCGACGATGACAACGGTGAAGATCAGCATCAGCAGGATTTTTATCAGCTTCATATCGAGCTCCGAGTGTTCGGGTCCTTACAGTCGCGCGATGCGCGCCGGCGCGCGGTCGCAGGCCGCGCGTACCTGGTCGGGGGCGGTGCCGCCAAAGTGGTCACGCGCATTGAGCGCGCGATCCATGTCGAGGGCGGCGAAAACGCTGTCGTCGAGCCTGGCGTCGAAACCCTGGAAATCCTCGAGACTGAGTTCTTCCAGGGCGCACTGGCGCTCTACCGCGAGCTGCACGGCGCCACCGACCACGGCGTGGGCATCGCGAAACGGCAGCCCGGCGCGCACCAGGTGATCGGCGAGATCGGTGGCAGCGATAAAGCCCTGGGCCGCGGCCGCACGCATGCGCTCGCGCCGCACACCGAGGGTCGGGATCAGTTCGGCAAAGGCACGCGTACAGTCACCAAGAGTGTCGATGGTGTCGAACAGCGGTTCCTTGTCTTCCTGGTTGTCCTTGTTATAGGCCAGCGGCTGGGCCTTCATCAGGGTCAGCAGTGCAATCAGGTGGCCGATCACGCGGCCGGATTTGCCGCGTACCAGTTCCGGCACGTCGGGGTTCTTTTTCTGCGGCATCATTGACGAGCCGGTGCAGAAGGCATCGTCGATTTCGATGAACGCGAAAGCCTGCGAATTCCACAGCACCAGTTCCTCGGCCATGCGCGAGTAATGCACCATGATCAGGGCCGCGGCGGCGGTGAACTCGATGGCAAAATCGCGATCGCTGACCGCATCGAGAGAATTTTCCGCAACCGCGTCAAATTCGAGCAGCTCGGCCACGCGCTGACGGTCGATGGGAAAGGTGGTGCCGGCCAGCGCGCCGGCGCCCAGCGGCAGGACATTGATGCGCCGGCGGCAGTCGTTGAGCCGCTCGGTGTCGCGCAGGACCATTTCGAACCAGGCCAGCATATGGTGACCGAAACTGATCGGCTGGGCCGCCTGCAGGTGGGTATAGCCGGGCATCAGGGTATCGGCCTCGCGCCGTGCGAGATCGACCAGCGCCTCCATCAGCGTCACCAGTTGCCGCCTTTGAGCAGGTCGATTTGTTCACGCAGATAAAGCCTGATGTCGGTTGCGACCTGGTCATTGCGTGAGCGCGCGGTATGCAGTTTTTTACCGATATCGCCGATGTCATCGACCAGCGCACGCTCGATGTTCATGTGCACGTCTTCGAGCTGCACGGACCAGTCGAAATCGTCCGCCTCGATACGCGTTCTGACCCGCTCGAGGCCGGCGGCGATGGCGGTGTACTCGTCGCCGCTCAGGACACCGACATCGGCGAGCATGCGCGCATGCGCCAGCGAACCGCGGATGTCGCACAGGGCAAGGCGCTGATCGAAGCCCACCGAGGCGGTGAATTGTTCGACGAACGCGTTGGTCGGGGCGGTAAAACGTCCGCCCCAGGGTTTCGCGTTTTCGGAGCTGTACGGGCCTTGAGACATGTTGGTGCCGTGCTGGAGTGTGGACGGTGATGTGCTGAGATGCGCGCGTATTATATCGCAGCTCTGCGCACCCGATTCGTGCACCTCGCCGCAGTGTGTCGCGGAAGCGGCCGTGGACACGCCGGGGTGGGCTTTGCGGCGGACTGTGCAGTTGGCGCATGATTGTCGCCATGCCGCCGATCCACAACGCGATTGCTCCACCTTATCTGGCTGCCGCCACGGCCTCCACGGGGTCATGATGAAGGGCACACTCAAGGCGCGCCACGACGAGGCCGTGTTTCTGCCCGATCTGTGCGGTGTCACCGCGCTGTTCGTGGTTGCCGTGGTCAGCGAACTGGTGGCCCTGATCGTGGTGGTCGGCGGCCACGGCTTCGGCGCCGGTTTTGTCAACGAACTTGCGATCCTGTCCCTCTACACGCAGTGGTTGGGACTGTCGGCGGCCGGCGCGCTGTGTCTCGCCCGTAAACCCCTGAACGGTCTCAACGAACGTGCGATTACCGTGCTCAGCTACATGCTGGTGCTGGGTGTGACCTATACCATCGCCGAACTCGCCTGGTGGGTCGTCAATCCGCTGGTTGGCAGCGGCGCACTGGTTGAACTGTCGCGCGGCGAGCTGATCTCGCGCACGGTGGCGATCAGCGCGGTTGTTGCGGCGCTGGTGCTGCGCTATTTCTACGTGCAGTTTCACTGGCAGCACCGCATTGCCTCCGAAGCGCGCGCGCGGCTCGAGGCGCTGCAGGCGCGGATCCGTCCCCACTTCTTTTTCAACTGCATGAATTCCATCGCCAGCCTCACGCGCTCGGATCCGGCGCTCGCCGAGCGCGCGGTGGAAGACCTCGCCGACCTGTTCCGGGCCAGCTTTTCCGACGCCCGTGCGCCGGTGCCGTTTGCCGAAGAACTGTCATTCGTGGAGCGTTACCTGAACATCGAGCGGCTGCGCCTCGGCGATCGCCTGGCGGTCAAGTGGGCCATCGACCCCCTGCCGGCGAGCGCCGGACTACCGTTGCTGAGTTTGCAGCCGATCGTGGAAAACGCCATCTACCACGGCATCGAACCGGCCAGCGGCGGCGGTACCATCGAAATCGCCGCGCGGGTCGACGGCGAACGCCTGCTGGTTGACGTGGTCAATCCCGCCAACGAAGACCACGGCGGCCACCATCGCGGCAACCGCATCGCTCTGGACAACGTGCGTCAGCGGCTGCGCGCCCACTTCGGTGACGCCGCGGTCCTGACCAGCGAGCGGGTCGCTGGCAGTTATCGCGTGCACCTCGAAGTGCCCCTGGTCGAGCGCTGATATGAACATCCTGATCGTGGACGACGAGCCGCTGGCGCGCCAGCGCTTACGCTGGCAGCTCGATGACCTTGCGCTCGGCGCGGTGGTCGGCGAGGCCGATAACGGCCTTACCGCGCTCGAGCAGGCCGAAGCGCTCAGTCCCGACGTGGTCCTGCTCGACGTGCGCATGCCGGGCATGGACGGTCTCGAAACCGCGCGCCACCTCGGTCGCCTGGCCAAAGCGCCGCTGGTCATTTTTACCACCGCTTATGACGAACATGCGCTGGCCGCCTTCGAAACCCAGGCGCTG
>CALOBG010000065.1:0-100565 GCA_942490995.1 uncultured Gammaproteobacteria bacterium | reverse complement strand
TTGCCGACGGTGTTGCGTTCACGCGTACAATGGCACCGCCGGATCCGCGTACACTCGGGCCGGGCTGCTGAAGGAGCGTGTGACTTTGCTGAATCGGGTCGCGGTCAGCGCCACCCTGGTGCTGACCGGTGTCATCTGCGGCTATGTCGCCGGCGCATGGTCGGTCAGGCACGCGATCCTGGACCCGATCCAGACCGTGGCGATCGTCGAGGCGGGCCTGTATTTCGACGCGCGGCTCGATACCGGTGCGGTGGTGTCGTCGATCAACGCCCACGACATCCGCGTTATCGGCGGTGGCGAGCGGCCGTCGCGGGACGATGCCGGCAAGATGGTGAGCTTTGCACTGGTCAACGGCGCAGGTGAACGCCGCACGCTGCAGGCCCGTATCGAGCAGGTGCGCGGCATTCGCACCGCAGATTGCCGCGAAGTGCGTTACCACGTTTTTCTGACGGTCGCCTACCGCGGACAAAGTCACCGCGTGCTGACCAATCTCAACGACCGTAGCCGGGCCGGCGACAAGCTCCTGCTCGGGCGCAACTGGTTGTATCACGGCTATTCGGTGGCGCCGGTAAAAGAATCTGAAATATGAATGACATCAGTGCACAACCCAGCGTCGACGTTGAAATCGGCGCAAGCCGTATTCGCCTGCTGGGCACCGCGCACGTTTCGCGCGCCAGCGCCGAGGCCGTCAGCGCCGAGCTGGCATCCGGCGATTACGACAGTGTCGCGATCGAACTATGCGTCAACCGCCACAGTGGCATGGTCGATCCGGACGCGCTCGGGCGGCTGAATCTGTTCGAGGTGATCCGCGGCGGCAAGGCGCCGATGGTGACCGCGATGCTGGCGATGGGTGCGTTTCAACAGCGCATCGCCGAACAGTTCGGCATCGAGCCGGGTGCCGAAATGCGCGCCGCGATTGACGGCGCCAGAGCGGCCGACCTCGAACTGCATTTAATCGATCGTGATATCGGCACAACCCTGCGGCGGATCTACCGCAACGTGCCGTGGTGGAAGCGGCTGTATTTGTTTTCCGGCTTGTTTGCCAGTGTCGTGGTCGACGATGAGATCCCGGAGGCGGATATCGAGGCGCTCAAGGAAGGCGATATGCTGGAAAGCACGTTCGCGCAGTTCGCCGACGCCGCCGGACCGATTTACGCGCCCCTGATCGACGAGCGCGACCAGTACATGGCGGCGCGTCTGCTGAATGTGATCGAAGACCAACCACGACGGCTGCTGGCGGTAGTCGGCGCCGGCCACCTCAAGGGTATCCGCACCTACCTCGAACGCGGTTTCGAAGACCGCCGGCAGCGCCTCGCCGAACTCGACACCGTACCGCCCTCCAGGCGCTGGTTCCGCTACGTGCCGTGGCTGATCGTGGCGCTGATCTTCGCCGGCTTCGTGCTTGGCTTCATGCGCAGCCCCGAACTTGGCATGACCCTGGTCATCGAGTGGATCCTTATCAACGGCGGCCTCGCCTCGCTCGGGGTGCTGCTCGCGGGCGGGCATCCGATCACGATAGTCAGCGCGTTCCTTGCCGCGCCACTCACTTCGCTCAATCCGACCATCGGCGCGGGCATGGTAACCGCGCTGGTGGAAGCGTGGGTCCGCAAACCTACGGTGGCCGATTTCGCGCGTCTGCGCACCGACACCACCAGCCTGCGCGGCTGGCGCCACAATCGGGTCGCGCGCACCCTGCTGGTGTTTTTCCTGAGTACGCTCGGTTCAGCGATTGGCACCTACGTCGCTGGCTTCAGGATTTTCGATCACCTGGTTGGTTGACCCTCGGTGGTGGCGTCCTGGGGGGTGCGGGTAGCGCCGCCCGATAGCCAGCGAGGGCCAGACCCAGGGCGACGGTGGCGTGGACCAGAGCGACGAGGATGGCTGTTGCCGGTGCCGCAAACAATGCCGGCTTGACCATCAAGGCGAGTTGACCGAGGCCGGCAGCGGCGGCCATAGCGGGCAGGACACGGTTCAGCATCGCCAGGTACAGCAGGGTCGTGATCTCGGCGCGGCGGGCGTGCTGGCGAAAGCTGAAAAACAGCAGCAGGCCGAGGTCGCGCAGCATCATCACTGCCAGGGCCAGTGCGACCGGGCCGAGATTGTCGATCCGTTCGTTGCTGATCGCGTGGTCGGAACCGACCACGCAGGCGAGCAATGCGAGGACCACCGTATATAGCGCCGAGCTGACCGCCAGCGGCAGTTCTTCCAGTGCGCGACGCAGGCGCCCTGCGGCCAGTGCGGCCCAGGCGCGGCGATATTGCACCGGATCGCGTGCAAAGGCGAAGCCGGCCACATAGGTCAGCGCGCAGGCGAACAGCGCGGCGCTGGAGAGCCAGCGTCGCGCCAGGTCCGGGCTTGGCCCGCCGTCGCCGAAGCCGCTGAAAACCAGCGCCAGGAAAGCGATGAAGGCCAGCCACACCCACGGCGTTGTGCGCACGTCCAGCTCCAGGCACATCATGCGATAGGCGCCCATCACCGCCCACGCCGCGAAGGCCCCGAGCAGCGCCAGGTTGAAGGCCATGCCCGGGTAGACCCTGCCGTACCAGCTTATGACGCCGCCGATATCACGCAGGGGGCCGAAACCAGGCACCGCTAATTGCGCCAACTCCGGCAGCACCAGGCTGAGCAGGAACATCACGATGACGATGCTCAGACGGGCCCGCACGCGCCGCTCGAGGTGGACCCTGACCAGCGCCGCGCAGAGCGCGAACGCCTGCGCGGTCAGTGCCAGCAGCGCCGCAAAGGCGCTCCAGGCGATTGCGCTGGCGTGTGCGCCGGGATGGTGGATCACAAACAGGGCCAGGCACATCGCCCCCCCGTACCAGGGCATCAGTGTCGCGCCGATCAGCTTGCCCCAGGTCATCGTCCATGGCGACAACGCCGACATGCGCTGGATTTCCCAGGTGTGATCGCGGGCCTCGTCGAGCACCGCGGCGGCGGCCTGGCGTGCGCCACCGATGACGGTGATCAGGACGAAACCGATCATTGCCAGGCTGCGCACGAACAGCGGCGCTGCGCCGCTCTGCGTGAGCAGCAACGCGGTGCCGAGGATTGCCGCCGGTGTCAGCCACAGGCGCTGCACGGATACCTCGAGCCACAGCAGGCGTTTCAGCTCAGGATTCAGGGTCGGCATCGGCGTCATGAATGGAGCGCAGATAGGATTGCTGGAGGTCTTCGCTGACGGTGGCAAAGTGCGTAATGCGATAACCGCGTTGGATAAGTTCGGCCAGCAGCGCCGCACGCGCGTCTGTATCGCCGCCGAAGCGGAATTCCAGGCGGTCGTCGATGCAGTTCAGGGCACTGACCCGGGGATCGGCCGCAAGTGCACGCTGCAGCTCGTCGAGCGCGGTGGTGAGCCGGATCTGGAGCACGGCGTGATCGGTTTCAATCGTCCCCAGCCGGCGCTGCTCGACCACGCGGCCGCCGCGCAGGATCAGCATATCGGTCGAGTACGCTTCGAGTTCGGCAAGGATGTGCGACGATACCAGCAGGCTCATACCACGTTGCCGAAGCTTGATGAACAGCTCGCCGAGCTGGTGGCGCGCCTCGGGGTCGAGTCCCGAGGCGGGCTCGTCGAGCAGCACCACGCGCGGACCGTGGATGACCGCCTGGGCAATCGCCACGCGCTGGCGCAGGCCTCGTGAGAGGTCGCCCGAACGCTGTTGCAGGCGTTGCTCGAGGCCGGTATCGCGGGCGACCTCGGCGACGAGCGTCGCAATGTTTGATGTCGCGACACCGTTTGCCCCGGCCACGTAGGCCAGGCACTGGTAGACGCTCAGGTCAGCATACAGGCCGTAAAAGTCCGACAGGTAGCCGATCGCGCCGTGGCTGCGGCGGGGTTCGTCGACGACATCGATACCGGCGATGGCGATACTGCCGGCGAGCGGTCGGTCAAGGCCGGCAAGGCAGCGCAGAAGCGTAGTTTTACCCGCGCCATTGGGGCCAACCAGGGCCGTGATGCTGCCCGCCGCGATCGAGAAGCTGACGGCGTCGAGCGCGCGCATTCCGGGGTATTCATAACTCAGTTGCGCGACGTCAATGATAGGGGTGGTGGTCATGCGGCGGGGTCAGGGTTTGAAGTGTCATCCTAACGCGAATAGTGGTCACGCTGCAGGTGCAACGCCGCTACGTCCGGGTTACGCTTCGCCCATGCAATCCTGGGTCAGAATCGCCCTGCGCCCCGATATCGTCCGGCGTTCACGCAAAGTCGCGCTGATTGTCGGCACCATCCTGGTCGCTATCAATTATGGCGATCGTCTGCTGGTCGGGGATATCGGTATAGTCGAGGCGATGAAGATGGTGCTGACCTACTGCGTACCGTACTGTGTATCGACTTATGCCTCGGTCAGCGCGGATCTCGCCGCGCAGTCGCAAGCGGGTACCTGAGGCACTTCGAGGTGCTCGACCCAGGCTTGAATTTCAGGCCGGCGCCCAAAGCTGGTGTTCGGCACTTTAGTTGGAAGCGGAAATAGACATGGCCTTATACGAGTACATCTGCGAAGCCAACGGCGAGGTCGTCGAGGTCCGGCACAGGATGGATGTCGTTATCCGCAACTGGGGCGAATTGTGTTTCGCCGCGCAGATCCCGCTCGGCGATACCGATTTTTCAGAACCGGTACGCAAACGCATGTGCGCCGCGGCGATTTCCATTCCGCTGGCCAACTCGAAACTCAAGAACGAAGGGTTTACGAAACTGGTCAAGCGCGACACCGGCGTCTACGAAAACGTCACCGCGACCGGCGACGAAGCGCGTTACATGGTTGCGGGCAAGCCGGAAACCATGCCCCACCTGCATAAAAAAATCAGCGACTGAATCCGCGTTCCCCCGCTCAATGCTGGTTGATCAGGCGGATCTTCTGATTCTGCGGTAGCCGGTAGAAGCGGCGTATCTCGTTCATGAACGAAGGCTCGCGGTGCTGGGCGGGAAAGCGTCGCGTCAGACGCTTGCAGTACTTGCCCGCGAAATGATTGGCTTCGCGATAGCGTTGGCCACTGATGCTGCTGGCGCTGTCCGCAAAAATCACGGCATCGAACAAGGCGCCGTGAAAGCCCTCGACATCGGCATTGCCGCCCTGTTCATCGATCAGCATCATCGCGGTGATGAATTTGTCGACCTCGGCCTGCAGCTCGAGTTCGAGCTGGGTAATCTGCCGGCCGTGCACGGCGTTCCAAACGATGTAGTTGAAATGACTGACACCTTCAAGCGCGATCAGAAAATCGTTGAGGTTCTCGGCGTTGAGCCGGGCGTAGGGGTCACTGCTGGCCAACGAATTCAGAATTTCATTGTCGATGTATAGTGAGATATCGAGGCTGTCGGCGCTCTGGCGCAGCAATACCCTTTCCGTATTGCTGCGCGGCGCGTGCTGCGGCTCGAGCGCGGCCGCAACGCGCGCGTCGGTGATGAGGAAATCACTGACGCAGTGCGCGATCGGCGTCTCGTATAGCGCCGCGAGGTTGTTCTGTATCGCTGGCAGTAGCCTATGCATCAGTGTTTCGGCTTGCAGCTGAGACCGGCGATCGGATGTATGCCGGAGCGCTCCAGTTGTCGGGCCGCTCGTCGGCTGCCGCTGCGTAACCAGATCTCATAGGTCCTGAGCACGTCGGCATTCGATTTCAGGCCGCTCGTTTCGCTGATCTCGCACAGCACGTCGACCAGTACGGAAAACTTGCGTCTGAGCTCTTCGAACAACGCCGAGCGCGCGAAGCGGTCACTGCGTTGCTGCATGGATTCGTACAGGGAGCCGTAGGCGGTTTCGCCCATGCCGATGTAATAGTCGACGTCGACCAGCTTGCGGTTGAGACTATCGGTAAAAATGCCGGCGACGAACAGCGCGATGTCGCCGAGCTGTTGCAGGGCCAGGTTACGCTGTTCCGAGCTTTCGGCCGCGATCGCCTCGGCGTAGATCGAGGCCAGCGCTTTGTGATGTTTGCCTTCGTCGCTGACCGGTTTCAGCGCCGAGCTGTGAGAATAGTAGGTGAGCAGGTTAATGACGTATGCCGAAGTCATGTCATCGACATCGACATCCTGGTTGCGGACCGCGCTGGTGAACGCTTCGTGGAAGTAGCCGCGTATGCTGGTCGTTGCGATTAGCGTCGAATCGAGGCTCGTCATGGTCTTAACTCCATATTCGATATCGAAACTGCTGCCGGACATGCCCGCAGAGTTTTTTGCGAGCGCTATCCAGGCTATCGGCACGCACAGGGCCAAGCCTTGAACGTGAACCAGTAGTTAGACAATCAAATATCATGCCATTAGAGAAAGATTCAACTGTCGAACATATCTCCTTGTTTTAAAATAAAGATATAGCACTCTCAATGAGTGCTGCCAGACGCAGGTGACCAATTTCGTCGGTTTTGCACGACCATTTGCCATCGCCGCACCAGGATAGCGCGGGTGTTCGCGATCACCGGACCGATCGGGTAGGAGGCGGGGTCGCCCCCGCCGTCCTCCCACACCACCGGACATGCGGTTCCGCATCCGGCGGTTCATGGAACACACTGGAGTCGGCGCGTCGTATCGAGCAGCGACACCAGACCCAGACGATCAAAGAAGGATTTCGGGAAGGCGTGGTTCATGTGGCTCGCACCACTGTTCCACCACGACCCGCGTTGGTTCGTCGCCGAACGCCAGGCCCGTTCTTCCGTCAGTCCCGCCCGCATCAGAGCCTTGGCACGAGTAGATGGGCGTTTCCACTGGCGCCACAAGATGCAGCGCAGTTTGTGCCTGATCCAGCCATCCAGCTCTTCCAGCGCCTTCTTGGTTTCGGTCAGCCGAAAGTAGGCCATCCAGCCGCGAAGGAGCGGGTTGAGTTCGGTAATGACTGTCGTCAGCCGGCGCCCTCTCGCGCCCTTGAGCACTTCCCGCACGCGAGCCTTCAGTCGTTGATAACTGGCTGGTGCGATCCGCAGTCTCGGGGCTTGATGCCAGCTCATGCTGTAGCCCAGAAACGGCCTCTTCCACGGCCGCGCCACCGCACTCTTGGTCATATTGACCGTGAGCTTGAGGCGCTCCGCCAGAAACTGGCTAATGCTCGCCATGACCCGCTCTCCCGCCGCTTCGCTTCGGACGTAGATATTACAGTCGTCCGCGTAGCGACAGAACGCATGACCACGGCGTTCCAGTTCCCGATCCAGTGCCGTCAGCAGAACATTCGACAGCAGGGGACTCAGAGGGCCGCCTTGCGGCGTTCCTTGCGTCCGTGGGGATACCGTCCCCTCGGCCATCATGCCTGCTTCCAGATACCGGCGGATAAGGCGAAGCACTCGCCCGTCACCAATCGTCTTTGAGAGTTGCTCCATCAACAGGTCGTGGTTAACACGGTCGAAGAACTTCTCCAGATCCATGTCCACCACCACCCGACGGCCTTCGGCAACGTATTGCTGCGCTGCCTTGACCGCCTGATGCGCACTCCGCCCCGGTCGAAATCCGTAACTCGATTCGGAAAACTCAACCTCGAAGATCGGCGACAGCACCTGATGCAACGCTTGCTGGATCATGCGATCCGTCAGCGTCGGAATACCGAGTGTCCTGACCCCGCCTTGCGGCTTCGGGATCTCCACCCGGCGCACCGGCGAGGGCATGTAGCTTCCCGCCAGCACCTTGGCCTTGATCGTCGGCCAGTGTCGTTTGAGATGGTCCTTGAACGCGGCCACACCGATGCCATCGACACCGGCCGCGCCTTTGTTCTCCACCACCCGTTGATACGCAAGCTTCAGGTTGCCGCGTTCGCACACGGCTTCCATCAACCCGCTTGACTCCGCTTTCGTCCGCAAACGGGTCGTCACCTCAGTCTCGGCGCCAGACATAGCCCCACCGGAGTACCGCCCCGGCGTCTCTCTGTCTGTATCCACTTGCCGTGGGTCTTCTGCCTTCATCAACTGTCCGTGTGTTCCCGTCGCCTACTTGCGGCATTCCACGTTCGGCCCTTCGGTTCATCGCGACACCTACTATGGCCTCGGCTGACTTCTGCACCGGCGTCCCGACACCTCTCGATGTCAGTAGCACAAGGCACCGTTGCAGATCTCCCCGGGTATGACGCACCCACCTTCACGCTTATGCCCGTCGGATATACGTCACGGCGTTCCGTGCAAGTTTCGGGCTTTGACGATATTGGCCGTCTTACCCCGCCGTGCCGCCTCGTATCCGCTTCCTGTTCGTCAGGCCAGCGCTTTGCCTTCGGCTTCCTCCAGATCCGCAGTCACCCGCGACACCCTTGCCGTTCGGCTAACTCTTCCCCTTGCCGGGCGAGTAGAGGACTTTCACCTCCAAGTAAGTGCGCCCTGCCGGGCGCACCAAAAAAAGAACCCCGCCGGAGCGGGGTTCTTCGTAACGGTTAAAGGGCAACCGTCGGCAGCATTTACATCATGCCGCCCATGCCACCCATACCGCCCATGCCACCCATATCCGGCATAGCCGGGGCGCTGGACTCTTCCTTCGGCGCATCCGCAACCATCGCTTCGGTGGTCAGGATCAGCGAAGCGACCGAAGCCGCGTTCTGCAATGCAGACCGCGAAACCTTGGCCGGATCGATAATGCCCATCTCGAGCATGTCACCGAACTCACCGGTCTGTGCGTTGTAACCGAAGTTACCTTTACCTTCGGCAACCTTGGCGGTGATAACGGACGGTTCGTCACCGGCATTGGCGACGATCTGACGGATCGGCTCTTCAAGTGCACGCACCAGAATGCTGACGCCCATCTTCTGATCTTCGTTGTCGGTTTTGACCTTACCGGCCTTGGCCTGGACGCGCAGCAGCGCGACGCCACCGCCGGGAACAACACCTTCTTCGACCGCCGCACGCGTGGAGTGCAGAGCGTCTTCGACACGTGCTTTCTTTTCCTTCATCTCGACTTCCGTGGCCGCACCAACTTTGATGACGGCAACACCGCCGGCGAGTTTCGCCACACGCTCGTGGAGTTTTTCACGGTCGTAGTCCGACGAGGTTTCTTCGATCTGGGCACGGATCTGATTGACCCGGCCTTCGATGTCTTTCTGCTCGCCGGCACCATCGATGATGGTGGTGTTTTCTTTGCTGATCTGCAGCTTCTTGGCGCTGCCGAGGTCATCAAGACCCGCTTTCTCGAGGCTCAGGCCGACTTCTTCGGAAATCACGGTGCCGCCGGTCAGGATAGCGATATCTTCGAGCATGGCTTTACGACGGTCGCCGAAACCCGGTGCTTTGACAGCCGCGACCTTGACGATGCCGCGCATGTTGTTGACGACCAGGGTCGCGAGGGCCTCGCCTTCGACGTCTTCACAGATAATCAGCAGCGAGCGGCCGGACTTGGCCACTGCTTCGAGAACCGGCAGGAGATCGCGGATGTTGGAGATCTTCTTGTCGTGCAGAAGGATGAGCGGCTCTTCGAGTTCGACGCTCATGGTCTCCTGGTTGTTGATGAAATACGGCGACAGGTAGCCGCGGTCGAACTGCATGCCTTCGACGATGTCGAGTTCATTTTCGAGACCGGAACCTTCTTCGACCGTGATCACGCCTTCCTTGCCGACCTTGTCCATGGCTTCGGCAATGATGTCGCCGATTGCGAAGTCGGAGTTGGCCGAGATCGTGCCGACCTGGGCGATCGACTTGCTGTCGGTACACGGGGTCGAGAGGGTGTGCAGGTCGGCGACGGCGGCGGCGACGGCCTTATCGATACCACGCTTGAGATCCATCGGGTTGACCCCGGCAGCGACGGCTTTCAGGCCTTCGCGGACGATCGCCTGTGCGAGTACGGTGGCGGTGGTGGTGCCGTCACCGGCAACGTCGGAAGTTTTTGATGCAACTTCCTTGACCATCTGCGCGCCCATGTTCTCGAAGCGGTCGGCGAGCTCGATCTCTTTGGCGACGGACACGCCGTCCTTGGTTACGGTAGGAGCGCCGAAGCTCTTTTCGAGGACGACGTTACGGCCTTTCGGTCCAAGCGTTTGCTTGACCGCGTTGGCCAGGATGTTGACGCCGGCCGCCATGCGGTGGCGGGCGTCGTCTGAAAATCGGACTTCTTTAGCAGCCATTGGTGAATTCTCTCCAGGTTAGATGTGCGGGTGCGGGACTCAGCCTTCGAACACGGCCATGATGTCGTCTTCGCGCATGACGACCAGGTCTTCGCCGTCGACTTTCACTTCCGTGCCGGAGTACTTTCCAAACAGGATCTTGTCGCCGACCTTGAGATCGAGTGCGCGAACTTCACCGCTTTCAAGGATTTTGCCGTTACCTACCGCCACGACTTCGCCTTTGACAGGCTTTTCGGCAGCCGAATCCGGGATAACGATGCCGCCGGGCGAAGTTTTTTCTTCTTCCCAGCGTTTGACGATGATGCGATCGTGTAAGGGCCGTATTTTCATGACCTTGTGTCCTCCTGAAAATTTAACTATTTGTTTTTAATGAGATTATCGTGCTGTTGTTAGCACTCTCAAGCGAGTAGTGCCAGGAATATAGCGAGCTCGGCGAGAATGTCAAGGGCGGCGCCGGGGCCGGGACCCGGGTTTGCCGCTTTATCGAAGTGCAGACCGCGCCGCTGAATACATCAAGGCGGGCCGGTAGAATGGCCGGCGTTTATCAGTCGGTGTGGAGGTTCAATTGACGTTCAACGGATTGTTGCGAAGCGCGCTGGCCGCGTTCGTCGTAGCCCTGGCGAGCAGCCCGGTTTCGGCTGCCCAGCACGCCTTCGGCGATTTCCAGATCCATATTGCCGACGACGGCAACGATGCGGCCAGTGCCAGTGACTATCAGATCACGGTTGAAAACCAGGAGCTGCTGCTGACCCGCCTGAGTGCATCCTACGAGGGGCGTCTGTCGAACAGTTTTGTCGCCGACCTCAACCAGGATGGAGCGTTCGAGGTGGTGGTTACATTCACCTACGCTGGCGGCGACAAAACTGATATCCATCTTTACACGTTTGACGAGCACCTGTTGAAGCCGCTCAAGGTCGCCCGGCTCGATGCCAGTCAGAGTGTTGGCTACCGCGGTGCCGATCAGTTTGCCGTGGCCGATGGCAAGCTGGTCAGGATCTACCAACTCTACGAGCAGGCCGACGGCGAATGGACACCAACAGCACAGCAACGGCGCCTGCGCTATTCTTTGGACGAGGGGCGCTGGTTAAGCGAGTAGGCAAGGGGTGTGCCGCGAAGTGTCTGGCGGTCCGAGCGCGGCGAAATGATCGAGGGAGTACGAGACGATGACACTCAGCGCGGTAGACACCGACCAATCGATAGACAAGCTTTTGGCGCATTGTCACCAGCGGACTTTTGCGGCCAAGGCCGCGATCATTCGCCAGGGTGACCCGGCCGGCGAACTGTATTACATCATCAGCGGATCAGTCACGGTCCTGCTCGAAGACGACAAAGGGCATGAGATTGTCCTTGCCTATCTCAATCCCGGTGATTTTTTCGGCGAGATCGGGCTGTTCAACGAGGACGCCAACCGCACCGCGCTGGTCCGCGCCCGCAGCGAAGCCAAGATCGCACAAATCGGCTACAAGAAACTCCGCGGCCTGACCGAAATTTACCCGGACCTGATCGTTGCGATGACCTCGCAACTGGCGCGTCGCCTGCGCAATACCAACCGCAAACTCGGCGACCTCGCCTTCATGGACGTTTACGGGCGGGTCGCCCGCACTCTGCTCGATCTGTGCGAGCAACCTGATGCCATGACCCATCCTGACGGCATGCAGGTGCGCGTCACGCGCCAGGAGCTGTCGCGCCTGGTCGGCTGTTCGCGCGAAATGGTCGGCAAGGTCCTGAAGGATATGGAAGAGCAGAAACATATCGCCGCTTCGGGCAAAAATATCGTTGTCCTCGGCGTGCGCCCGAAGCGGGCCGCGGCGGGCAAAGCGGGCTAGTTTTCGATCGCCTGGCAGCCCCGGCGCTCACCACACGACCGCAACTCGCGTCGCTTCTCGGCCAGCATCCTGGTGATCTCCTGCGCTACGCAGATCGCATACGCGTCGTGCTCAAGGTGCGCTTCGCGGAGCAGCGCCTCGAGTTCGGCGATCGACTCCAGTAACGAACTCGGACTGCCTTCGCAGTCAGTGAGCACGAGCCGGATGCCCCGGCGCTCGCGGGCGGCTGCAATATCCATCTCAGGTTCCTCGCGGGTTGCTATTACGGGCCAGTATCCGGCACCCGTCTGACGCCATGATGACAACGGCTGATGCGCCGCGTTGCCCGGTTGTGTGCCCAGATATGGGTGGTTAGGTGCAGCGAAACCTCTATATACTGTGGTCCCGACGGAACCCGAGCGATCCGTGGCGGCCATCGATCCCATCTCGCCGGTGGCCAGCATTACGGAATGGAGGACATCGATGCGGTCGAGCCTGAAGTTATTCCTGATCGCGCTATTACTGCTCCCTGTTTCGAGCGCGCACGCCGACGATATTGCTGCCCTTGAGGCCGCCGTCGCGGACGGCAATGCCGCGGCCATGACCGAACTCGCAGCGCTTTATCAGCGCGGCGAGGGGGTCGAGAAAGATCCGGCTCGCGCGATCGCTCTGTATCGACGCGCGGCCGAGCTTGGTGAGGCCGAGGCTCAATTCAATCTCGGCAACATTTTCCTCCTTGGCGAGGGCGTGGAGGTCGATGAGGCATGGGCACTGACCTACTATCGCCAGGCCGCGAGTCAGGGCCACGAACTCGCACTGCGCAATATGAATCAACTTTATCGGGCGGCAGGAATCGATGCCCCTGCGCTGGCGGAGCCGGCCGCCGACGAACCCGACGAGCTGGTGCGTGAGCACAGCAGCAGCGAACCGGAGGTTGACCGTGTCGCGGCGGTAGCTGTTGAACCCCTCGCGGCAACTACTCGAGTGGCGGGCGCGGCCACGACCACCCCGGCCGCATCGGCGCCGGCGCCAACAGAAAAAGCTGAAGTTAGGCCAACCGCGCCAGCGACGGTGCTCAAAGCCGAGGTAGCACCGCCGGCCACCTCGGGTACACGCACCAGCGGCTTGTCGGCGGATGAACGCGAGGCGATACGCCTGGCCGAAACCCATGGCGTCGCGGTCGATCTTGCCGAGCAGGACGAAACACAAGGGCTCGCCGAGGAACCGTCAGCACCAGTGCGGACGGAGGTCGAAACCGTACCTGCTGCCAACGACGAGCCTGTTGTGGACCGCGCTGCGGATGTGGCCGGCGATCGGGTTGCAGTGTCGCCGCCAGGCGAAGGCGGCATGGCGCACTACGTTCAGGCGCAACGTCAGCTCGCGGGCGAGGGAATGGCCGTTGATGTGGCAGCGGGGATCGAATCGCTGCGACGGGCGGCTGACGCCGGACACGCCCAGGCGCAGTTCGACCTCGGCCAGCGTTACCTGATCGGCGCCGGCGTGGAGCCGGACGACGCGATGGCGATTACGCTGTTTCGCAACGCCGCGCGGCAGGGCCACGCTGAGGCGACCGCGCGGGTACGTGCAATCTATGCCGACGCCGGCATCGCGCCGCCCGACCTGGCGCGGCCTCGACAGCAGCTCGTGCCGCGTGCTGAGGCGAGCGTTGACGAGCCGGCGAAGGCTGCAATCGCCTCGGCGGGTGCCGCCTCCGAACCCTATGAGTATGTCGTTGTCGATCACTCGACGCCGGCGCCGCAGGCGCGTGTCGAGGAGATTAATCCGCCACCGCCGGCCAATCATGTGGTTGTCAGCGGCGGCGCCCTGACCCAGTCTCAATCCGTCCCGCCCGCCGCCTCAATGTCCGAAAGTGGCTTGAGCGCCAGCGAAATGGCGGCGGAACCGGATCTCGAAGCAGGCCTGCAGGGCGGGGTAAGTGAGTCGGGTGTTGGCGACGACGCGAGTGCAGACGGCGAGGCAGCGCGTGTGGCGGCCGCTGCGTTGCTCGTTGAGCAGGCGCAAGCCGCGGACGAGGCGCGACAGGCTTCGGCCGCACGGCTCGCGGAGGAGCAGCAGCGCGCAGAAGCCGCACGGTTAGCCGAAGAAGCCCGACAGGCCGAAGCCGCACGGCGGACGCCGCGCGGCTGGCCGAAGAAGCGCGACAAGCGGAAGCCGCGCGGCTGGCCGAAGAAGCCCGCCAGGCGGAAGTCGCACGGCTGGCCGAAGAAGCCCGACAGGCCGAAGCCGCACGGCTGGCCGAAGAAGCGCGACAGGCGGAAGCCGCACGGTTAGCCGAAGAAGCCCGACAGGCCGAAGCTGCCGCGTCGCAGGACCACGCGGATCGCGCCGACAGCGACGCGGCGCCGGCAGCCGGAGCAGGTTTCTTCGCACAGGTGCGTGAAGCGCAGCTTGATACCGAGGACGATGATGCGGCGGTGATCAGCCGCGCTCCGGGTAGCTCCCCTTCTCCGTCATCACTGGCGCCGGCAAGCGTGAGCGGCGGCGCTGAGCCACTACCGATGCCGACTATCGCCGCGGCGAAAGCAGCACTGAATGCAGGGGACCTGGCTAACGCCGCGCAGATGTTCACCCGCCTCGCGGAGGCCGGCGACGCGGAAGCGCAGGCCCACATCGGCTACATGAGTTACCAGGGTGAAGGGGTAGCGCGTGACAAAGCCGTGGCGGTTGAGTGGTACCGGCGCTCAGCGGTGCAGGGCAATCGCGACGCACAATACAACCTCGCCGTCGCCTACGCGTTCGGCGAAGGCGTTCCGCAAAACGATGCGGAAGCCGTAACCTGGTATCGGCGGGCCGCCGAACAGGGCAGTGCCATCGCACAGTACAGTCTCGGCGTGTCCTACGCGCTCGGCGAAGGGGTCGCACAGAGCGATGCCGATGCCGCGCGCTGGTATCGCGCGGCCGCCGAGCAGGGCTACCCGGCGGCGCAGTACAACCTGGCCTATATGTACCGTGCCGGCAGCGGGCTGGAGCAGAGCGACAGCGAGGCCTTGCGCTGGTTTCTGCAGGCAGCGCAGAACGGGCATCCCTCTGCGCAGTACAGCCTCGGCTACATGTATCGTTCCGGTAAGGGTGTCGCGCGCAACATGGACGAGGCTATTCGGTGGTATCGCCTCGCCGCCGCGCAAGGGCACGCCGAGGCGCGTGCGGATCTAGCGTCGCTAATCCCCTAGCAGGACGTCGATAAACTACTGCGGACACCGTTTACGGCGTTGCGCACTCAGCGGCAAGGCTCATTTATTGACCTGAACTCCGCTCCTCGATTCGCGCGCGCCTTGTACCCGGTGTTCCTCGCTACGTTTATCGACGCCCTGCTCGCGAGGACGAAGCGCCTCGACTGCGGACACCGTTTACGGCGTTGCGTACTCAGCGGCAAGGCACATTTATTGACCTGAACTCCGCTCCTCGATTCGCGCGCGCCTTGTACCCGGTGTTCCTCGCTACGTTTATCGACGCTCTGCTCGCGAGCACGAAGCGCCTCGACTGCGGAAACCGTTTATGGTCGTGCGTGCGCGGTAGCCAGGCCGATTACAGCGCGATGGTGTCTTCCGGATCGACAGCGGCGGGCGGTTGCGGGTCGCGAGGGGGCGCTTTGAGGGCGTCCTTGATCTGTTCGGAAAACAGCTCGAGTTTCCTGCGCAGCTCGGGCATGTGCTGTTTGATCTGCGACTCGATACGAGAGATCTCCGCCTCGATCGCCGGCAGAGCGCGATTCATATCATCGACGGACTGCTCCAGCCCGTCTTTGAGGGTTTCGCCGAGCGCGCTGATCTGACCGATGACCTGGGCAAGTTTGCTGTTCGCCGAAATCTCGTCGACCGTCGCCTGATAGTTAACCCGCCAGCGGTCGTTTTCCCGCACCAGCCGCGTTTCGATCTGCAGCGGTACGGGTGTATCACCGTCCAGGGTAACGCGGGTTTCTATACTCGCCGCTTCGCCGTCGATGACGACCCGGCCGAGCTTGTAGTGAGCGATGGGCAGGAGTTCGGCTTCACCATCGAGGAGCTTGCGATCGGCCTGGACCACGTAACGCTGGATCTTACCGGGGTGACGGGTGACGACCGCGCGCCAGAAACGGTCGGCAACGTCCTGGGGCGTGAGTTGTTCGGCGCAGGCGCCGAGCAGGCCGGCCAGGGTCGCGACCAGCAGGATCGGCAAGGTCGTACCCGTTATCCACCGGCGGACCATCGACGGGCGATCAGCGATGGTCCTGAACACGCACCGGCCCGCTGAATGGAGGACGCTCGGGCGCGATCAGTTTGCCCATGCGCATGACGCGCTGCCAGCCTTCGTCGCCGATATCGTCGCGATGGCGCGCCGAAATTTCGCCGGCCAGCGTGACGAACTCGTCGACGCGTTCGTTGAGGAAGTAGATTTCGGCCAGGCGCATTTTGGCGCGGGCATTATGCGGCGACTGTTCGATTACCGAATTGAGCATGGCCTCAGCCTCGGCGTATTGCCCATGCGCGATGCGATTTTCGATTTCCTCGAGCGGCACGGACGCCTCGGCGCGTTCCGAGTGCTCCACGCGCTCGATGCTGCGTTCGATCGTACTCGGCGGCACCGCCGCGATCTCGCGCTTGTTCGAGATGCGCCGTTTGACTTCGTCCTCCAGCCGTAGTCGTTTCTCGGCCTTGAGCGCGATCTCGGCAACCAGGCGCTGGTCGCCGGTGCTTGCAACATTGTCCGCCCGCGAGCGCTGCCAGCGAGCGTACGCGAAGAAACCGCCTCGAATCAGTACCACCAATGCGATGAGCGCCGATATCGCCATGATGATGGTCATACGCAAAGAGGTGGATCGCGGTGCCTCGGAAGTACCGCCGACGGCGATCGCATTCGAGCCGATCGGACTACTCGACGCTGCCGTCTCCGCAGGTACCGGCTGTGGCGGCGTTGCCGGGACCGGCTCGCCTGGTTCGCTGCTCGCGCCAGGCGCCGCGCTCGTCACCGCCCTCGTCGAAGGCGGTGGTGCTGATTGTTGTTCGGCATAGCGCGCCTTGATAGCGGCAAACTTCGTCGCCAGTGCCGCCAGCCGCGCAGTGGTTTGCGGGTCTTCGAACCGCGCTGCAGTGACGACAGGACTGTCGCTGGTCATCGCCGCGATGGGCGCCTCTACTGCAGGTTCCGCCGCTACTGCCGGGGTTGCTACTGCCGGGGTTGCTACTGCCGGGGTTGCTACTGCCGGGGTTGCTGTTGCCGGGGTTGCTGTTGCCGGGGTTGCTGTTGCCGGGGTTGCTGTTGCCGGGGTTGCTGTTGCGTTGGTCGTCGATGGCGCGGTGTCGGCGACCGGCACACTGCTCGGCTGCGTGACCGCGGCCGACAGGTTTTCGGCCGGCGCCGCACTGACAGGCACCGTGCTGCGCGGAATGTCGAGGGTCACACCGACGCGCAGGCGATTGGCGTCAGCGTTGACGAATGCGTTCGGATTGGCCGCGACGATTTGCTCGATCAAGGTCGCAGTATCGCCGTTGGTCATGCCGAGATCGCGGAGTATGCGCCACAAGGTCTGGCCCGAGCGCACGGGTCCATAAGATCGGGCGCCGGCGATCTGCTGCACTGTGGTTGTGCGCGTGCCTGCCGACCGGGCGCGCGGTGCCGGCCGCGGCCCTGGCGGCAGCGCCAGGGTGTAGCTGCCGATGGTGGTCGTTTCACCGCTGGAGGCGCGCAGACGGAAGCTGACCACAGGTTCATTGATGGCCAGATCAGAGCTCAGGCTGATGTAGGTTCGAGCACCGGTATCAGTGACGATGCGCGCCTCGATCGCGCCCGCCGCGGCGCGCTCGGCGCTGCCGTGCGGTGCGGTAATGTCGGGCTTGAGTTCGAGCTTGAGCGCCGCGGCTTGCTCAGCGCCGACCCCGTACAGTTCAATGCGGGCGTTGAGCGCCTCGCCGAGCCGCGAGTAGGTGCTCAGTTGTCCGAGCTGGGCGGCGAGGACGTTACCGCAGCTTGCCAGCGCGAGCAGGCCGGCAACGAGTATGGGCATGTTCATTATTTTCTCCGAAGCATGGGCACCGCGCCGTCCGCGGCCGAACGCCCCTCCAAGCTTAGCGGCCGGGCGCACCCGCAAGTCGAGTTTTGATGTCATTATTTGTAAAACTTCGTTGAAAAATCCACTGTTTGGGTCGATTTCGCCGAATCCACATTACGCTACCGAGGGCAGAAGTAATTGAAATCTGAACGATTCGGCGCGGATTACTACCAGCGCTTCTATTTTTCCGCCGCGACGCGCATCGCCGATCCCGACTATTTCGACCGGGTTGCCGCGTTTATCGGTGCCTACCTGCAATTGCTCGGTTGTTCGATAAACGAGGTACTCGACGCCGGCTGTGGGGCCGGTCTGCTCCATCCCGGCCTCAGGCGCCAGTGGCCGGACATTGCTATCGATGCGTTCGATGTCAGTGCTTACGCCTGCCGCCGCTATGGATGGCAGCAGGCTTCGCTGGAAACCTTCGAAGCTGATCATCTCTACGATCTCGTAATCTGCCATGACGTTATTCAGTATCTTGACCGCAAAAGTGCGGACGCGGCGCTCACCAGGCTTGCCGAGCTTACCCGCACGGCGCTTTTTTTCGGTGCACTTACCCTCGATGACTGGCGCAATAACTGTGATCAGGAACTGACCGACGGAGACGCCTATTTACGCAGCAGCGGTTGGTACCGGAAACGACTGAACAAACATTTTCGCAATGCCGGGGGCGGACTTTATATACGGCGCGATGCCGACGTCGTGCTCTACGCGCTCGAAAGTCTTTGATCTTTCGTGTCGTCGGCGCGCTCAGCCACCGCTCGGCACGAAGCGCAACGCCAGACCGTTATTGCACCAGCGCTGACCGGTCGGCTGCGGGCCGTCATCAAAGACATGTCCCTGGTGTCCTCCGCACTTGACGCAATGATACTCGGTGCGCGGCCAGATTAATTTGAAGTCGGTTTTAGTTTCCAGGTGGGCCGGAATGGCGGTGAAGAAACTCGGCCAGCCGGTGCCACTGTCATATTTCATTTCGGACGTGAACAACGGCAGCGAGCACGCTCGGCACACGAAAACGCCGCGACGTTTTTCGTCGTTCAAGGCGCTGCTGAACGGCCGTTCCGTATCCTCTTCGAACAGGATCTCGTAGGCGGCACCGCCGAGATCTTTTTTCCATTCATCGAGCGTGCGTTTCAGCGCGGGCAGCGGCGTTACCACGTCGGCATCGGCGGGGTAGAATTCCCGCCAGCGTTTGTGCATCGCCTCGATTTCGCCGGCGCTGGCGGCAAAGCTTCTACCGAGCCCGAACAGCGGCACGCTTATGCCGAGCCCGGCGAGCATCAGTAAGTTCCTGCGTTTCATAAGCGGCGATCCGGATTGATATCCATCTCAGATAGCAAACCCCGGGCATAGTTCCAGCCGCCCGTCAGCCGGCGATATAGCGCCGGATATATTCCTCCAGCGGGATCTCGTCGCTCGCTTCCAGGCGCGCCTGCTCGGCGTGCGAGATGCCGGCCAGTTCGATGAACCTGGCCTCGACTTCGGGAGACGGCGGATGCGCGCGAAAATGCGCGGCATGGCGGCGTGATAGATCCATCGCGAAGTGGTGGAACTGTTCCTGCTCGTCGCGCAGGATCTGCAGCACCCGCGCCGCTGGCAGCCGTTCGGGGTCACGGATCGACTCGATCTGGGCATCGAGGGAGTCACCGTAGGCGCGCGATTTGCTTTCACTGTCCAGGCACTCGCAGATCGGGCGCATGCGCTCGCAGATCTCCAGTCCCCAGGCGTGGATCCCACGCCGATCGCCGTTTTCGATGAGTTCCAGATTCGGGGTGCGGCCGCGCAGGGCGACGGTCAGCTCGTTGTATTCGATGCCGCGCAGCTCGTCGGGTGTCAGGGTGGGGCTGTTCTCGAGCAGACAGAAGATCAGGAATGCTTCGATGAAATACAGCTGTTTGATATCGACGCCACAAGGTTCGAAACAATTTACATCGAGCGCGCGTATCTCGACATATTCCGCACCGCGCGCGCGGAGCGCCGTGGCCGGACGCTCGCCCGGTTCGGTGACACGCTTCGGACGGATAAAGCTGTAATACTCGTTTTCGATCTGCAATACATTGGTACTCAACTGCACGAGTTCGTCGCCGTCGCGCAAACCGATCGCTTCGTATTCGGGATACGGTGTTCGTAACGCGCGTTCCAGGCTCGTCACGTAGTCTTCGAGGCTGTCGTAGGAAACCATCAGGGCGGACTGGTTCTTGTTCTTGTAACCGATATCGCTCATGCGCAGGCTGGTGGCGTAGGGCAAATAGTGCGTACCTGGCCGGAGCTGGCGGAAGCGCGTGGTGCGTCCGGCGAGAAAGGTTTTGCATACCGCCGGCGAATTGCCGAACAAGAACGGGACCATCCAGCCCAGGCGTTTGAAATTTCGGATCAGGGCGAAGTAGCTGGCGTTGATGAAGCCCTGCAGGTCGCCGCTCAGCTGCTCGTCGTTCTGGTAGGCCGGCCAGAACGCGTCGGGCAGGGAATAGTTGAAATGCACGCCGGCGATGGCCTGCATGCGGCGACCGTAACGGTAGTCGAGTCCGACCCGGTAAATATGTTTCATGCGCCCGATGTTGGAGCTGCCGTAGTTCGCGATCGGGATGGAGCTGTCGTCGGACACCGCACACGGCATGCTCGCCGCCCACAGCAATTCGTCAGCGTCGAGGTGGTTATAGAGAAAGCGATGGATATCGTTCATGAACGCGATGGTGTCGCGGACATCGGTGAACGGCGGGGTAATAAACTCGGGCAGCGCCTCGGAGTAATCGGTGGTGATGTGCGGGTGGGTCAGCGGTGCGCCCCAGGCCGGCGGGTGCGGTGTCTTCGCGATGGCGCCTTTCGCGGTGATGCGCAGGCTCTCCTTTTCAAGCCCCTTGAAGCCGCCGTTCAGCAGTTTTGCATTACCGGAGGCGAGCAAGCGTCGCAGGCGCTGTTCGAGCAGTCTGGGCATGGCAGTGGGGTGGCCTCGATTCGGAGCGCGCAAATTACACTGTCCCGGGTGCGCAAGTACAGCGCGATGCCAGCGCCGGGATCCGGGATCGCGTCAGTCCGAGGGTTTGAGCCCGGTCTGCGCCATGGCCACGGCGCGGAAGATAGCGCGGCCCTTGTTCAGGGTTTCGTCCCATTCCAGTTCCGGCACCGAATCCGCGACTATGCCGCAGCCGGCCTGGATGTACAGCCGCCGGTCCTTGATCACCGCCGTACGTATCGCGATCGCGGTATCCATATTGCCGTTCCACGACAGGTAGCCGACCGCGCCACCGTAGACGCCGCGCCGCACCGGTTCGAGTTCGTCGATGATTTCAATAGCACGGATCTTGGGCGCGCCGGACAAGGTCCCGACCGGCAATGTGGCGCGCAGCACGTCCATGGCGTTCTTGTCCGCGCGCAGCCGTCCTTCGACGTTTGACGAGATGTGCATGACGTGCGAATAGCGTTCGATGACCATCTTTTCCGTTACTCGTACGCTACCCGTTTCCGCCACCCGGCCGATGTCGTTACGCCCGAGGTCGATAAGCATGAGGTGTTCGGCCAGTTCCTTGGGGTCGGCCAGCAGCTCGCGTTCCAGGGCGAGATCCTGCTCGGGCGTGCGCCCGCGCGGCCGCGTGCCCGCCAGCGGGCGGGTGGTGACGATGCCGTCTTCGAGCCGGACCAGTATTTCCGGCGACGAACCGACAACGTGGAAATCGCCGAGATCGAAATAATAAAGGTAGGGCGAGGGATTGAGGTGGCGCAGTGCGCGGTAGATATGAATCGGCTCGACATCGAGTTCCAGCGAAAGCCGCTGCGCCAGCACAACCTGCATGACGTCGCCGTCGATGATGTACTGTTTGACGCGCTCCACTGCGTGCAGGAACTTGTCACGCCCGAATTCGGACTCGAAATCGATCTCGGCGGCGGCCGCTCCGATGCTCGCGGCAGGCATGGCCGGGCCGGGCTGATTGAGACGTGCGGTCAGCCGATCGAGTTCGCGTTCGCCTTCCGCGCGCGCGCCGGCGCAGTCCGCATCGATATACTTGACCAGCACCAGTTCGCCGCGCAGGTTGTCGAAAACCACAAAATCGTCGACTTGCAGAAGATAGATATCCGGTGTGCCAAGCGGGTCGGCGGGACTGGAATCGGCGAGTTTGGGTTCGACGTAACGCACCGTGTCAAAACCGAAATAACCGACCAATCCGCCGCAGAAGCGCGGCAGATCATCGAGTTCGTGGGGCGTGAAGCGCTGTCGATAGGTTTCGATATATTCGAGCGGATCGTCGACCTCTAGTTGTTCGATGAGTTGTTCACCGTCGCGGATGCAGACCTCGCGGCCGCGCACGACCAGCGAGCGCCGGGCCGGCAATCCGATGATCGAATAACGGCCCCATTTCTCTCCGCCTTCGACGGATTCGAGCAGAAACGAATGTTTGCCCTCGGCCAGTTTGGCGTAGACGCTCAGCGGCGTGTCGAGATCGGCCAGTACCCGGCGAGTCAGCGGAATTCGCCGGGTTGCTGGCGATGCTGATGCGTTGTCAATTTTCGACTGCACGATTGCTCATATCCGTAAACGGTGTCCGCCGCGACCACGGCGACAGGTGGATACAGCTCGTGGTCCCGGCGCCGGGGCGGCTCAGGGTATTCGATCGATAAAGCGCCAACAAGGCTGGTATTCAGCGACCATGGTCGAGTAATGACCAGCGCTGCTGACCGGGTTTGAGGAAATTGCTTGGTGAGGTTTCGCTGCGTTCGAGTTTAACCAGACCGACTCCCGGGGCATACCATTCGCGAGTTTGTATCGTGACCACGGCTTCGGAGTTACCGCGGTCGGTGGGGACAAAAGCCTGGCCCTCGCCATCGATGCGCAGGCAGCCGCCAAAGCGGCCGCCGGGCACGTCGACAGTGTCGCTGATACTTGCCAGGGTCTTGTTCAGCGCGAACGGATAACGCCGCGCGATGACGCGGTCGGCAGGCGCAAACGTGCGGCTCTCGATCAAGCCCAGAGTGCTGGGCACGCTCCAGCGCTGTCCGACGTTCAGCTGCGGCGGGAGCACGACATGTGGCGTTGCGCTGCTGAGGGAGGTTTCTTCGCGCGCGGGTCGCTGCGCCACCTGCACGACGCCGTCCCCTGCGCGACGCAGGTATGCTCGGCTCGCGGATTGCATCGATTGTACGAACACGGTTTCGCCGTCGAGTCGCGTGGTACCGAGATTGGCGACCACGTAACGCCGTTCGCGATCTTCATCGAGTACGGTTTCGGTTATGTCGTAGACCCACCAGCGCGCCTCGTCCAGCGGGTAGAAGTCGCGCTCGTTCGAAGCGCAGGCGCTGAGACATGCGCACGCGAACGCCAGCGCGGCGGTGAAGTATTGACGGCGATGTGGCGTACCGGGCATGCGCTGCCGCTCGATGCGGATTGGAACGCATAGCTTGGCGAAGTGGGCCGTCCGTGGCCAGACCCTTGTAGCGGCAGTCTTCTAACGACTGCTCGGCGTTACGGAAATGGTCGCGACTCAGTTACTCAGGCTGTGGTCATTGGTGTAGAACATGCCCTGCAGTTCCTGGGCGTCGTTCAGCTCCAGGCGCAACAGAACCCGGGCGCCAATGGCGCGGGCGCGGCTGAAGACTTCGTCGGCGGTCGCGAAGGGGATGTACTGACCGTTCAGGTCCTGATAGCCGGCGAATTTTGCCGATTCGGTAAGCTGGTAAACCGGGTCGGTAATCATTGTTGTCTCCGTGGCGGTAAAGCGTTGACGGAGAACCAAGCAACAAGCGTTCCAGCTGTGCCAAATGGCTGATATGCAGGGAATTGGTGTGAGCGGGTTGGTGTTTTGGCGACCGGATTGTGACGCATTTGGCGTTCGCGCGGCGGCGCTCGGCGTGTCCGTGGCGGCCGCTTGTCACCCTCAGGCGACGGCCGCGGTCGCTTGCGGCGGTCGGCGATTGAGGACCAGCGAAACGGTGACGGCGAGCAGAATATTCGGCACCAGGGCGATCAAACCGGGATGCAGGCCATAAATTTTGCCCTTGCTGGCGAACGAGAAATCACCGAATGCCAGGACCAGGGCAACGGCCACGCCGCACAACAGCCCGGCAAGAACGGCCTCGCCGCGCAGCCCTCGCCAGCGAATACCCAGGATAAAGGCCGGCACCAGCTGGATGAGCAGATCGAGTTTCCTGTCCATGAGTTCGACCAGCGACGATTTTTCGCGCAGGACCAGGGCCAGCACGATCAACACCACGATCACTGCCCACGAAAACAGTTTGCCGAAGCGGGTGAGCTGCGCTTCGCTGGCCGTGCGCATGGTATGCGCGGCGCAGATATCCTTGGTCACCATCGAAGATATCGACAGCAGCGCCGAATCCGCCGTCGACATCATTGCCGCGAGTACGGCGGAGAGGGTAACCACGACCAGGCCGTAACCGAGCGTCGAGTGATTTTGGATTTCGCGCAGCACGCGGCCGAAGATCTGGTCCGATGCGGCGCCCTCCAGGCCGGGCAGGTACGCCAGCGCCATGATCCCCGCGATCAGGGAGATGATCATCGTCGGTAGCGGCATGAACGCCATCAGCGCCAGGCTGCGTCGCAGCACGCGCGCCGAGCGGGCCGCGTAGATGCGTTGGATCGCCTGCGGGTAGAGGCAGATCCCGAATCCGACCGTGAGGAT
Organism: uncultured Gammaproteobacteria bacterium; assembly: GCA_942490995.1. Lineage (GTDB taxonomy): Bacteria > Pseudomonadota > Gammaproteobacteria > UBA981. The sequence goes on along the minus strand of CALOBG010000065.1, from coordinate 76,078 downwards.
ATAACTCAGCCATTCGCGGCAGCGCGCCGCGTCGGGCACCAGGGCTTTGCGTGTGCCGTGCGTGAGATCGTTTTCGATGATCAGGCGCGTGGCCTGTTCCAGCGGTCCGAAGCGTTCGAACAGGAGCCCCAGCAGCAGCAGAAATCCAACGCCGAGGATGGCGCCCTGCAGGGCATCCGTCCACGCCACCGCGCGGAGCCCACCGAGGGTTCCGTAAATGACCATGATCAACGCCAGCACCACTACACCGCCGGCGTAAGCCGTCGTGCCGCTGTCATGGGCCAGTCCCTGCATGGCGCGACCCATGGCCATCAACTGCGCGAGCAGGAAGTTGGCCAGCACCACCAGCATGATCAGCGTGACCACCACCGTCAGCGCCTGGTGGCGATAGCGGTCGTGAATAAAATCGGCAGGGGTGAGGTAGTTTCGCTCGCGCGCGAGCTGGTGCAGGCGCGGTGCGAACAGCAGGTAGCTGACTACCACCGCGGTCATGAAATGCAGGCTTAGGATCCACGCGTAACCGATCCGGTAGGTGGCGCCGGTAAAGGCGAAGAAGGTGTTACCGCTGTACTGCGTTGCGAACAGGGTCAGGAACAGCACGGTGAAGCCAAAGCCGTTGCCGGCAAGGTAAAAATCCTTGAGGGTGTCGGCCCGCCGCGCGCGTTTGGCCAGCCAGCCAATAACCAGCAGCGAGAGCAGGTAGGCGCCGATGAACGCCCACGCGCCAGGGCCGAACGGCAGCAGGTCATTCATTCTCGTCGCTCTCGTCCGGCCACGGTCGCGCCAGCAGTACCGCGGTCAGGACCGATGCCGCGGTCGATACCAGGATCGCGACCACCACCCAGGCCGGCATGCCGAACCACACCGTGAGTGTCCCGGCCGGCCAGTACCACGGCACGGCGAGCACCAGCAGGAGCAGGTAAAGCGCGGGCGCAAAACGGCTGATCATCGCGGTTCCGCCGACCCGCCAAAGGGACGCGCCAGCGGTTCACCGACAAACACGCCCTGGCCGGGCCACATCACGCTTTTCCAGTACGCTTCGATCAGGGTGTCGCCGTTCAGGTAGTGCCCCATCATGACCGGCGGGTCGGGAAACTTCTGGGGGAAGTTGCACGGTTCGACGACCGTGCCATAGCTGCCGGTGGCGCCCGCGGCAAGCCACTCGAGAGCGCTCATCTGCGCACTGCCGTCAAGGCGGCCGCCGCTCGAGGTCAGGTGATCAGCCGCGGCGCCCGGTCGAAACCCGATCCGGTCGAGGTTCGGCACGCGTTTACGCCCGATGAAATAAAACATGATGTCCTCGACCCCGGTTATGCCCTCGCTGTCGAGGAGGTGGACCGGAAGGCGCTTGTGAAACAACTGCTGAGCGAGACGATAGCGGGGGGTGCGCGTGCTGCGGGCGGCGTCGCGGGTGGTGACCAGGTAGGCGGCGCCAGGTGAATAGACGCCGGTGTCGGCGGTTACCCCGCGATCGATCAGGGTTACGGTGTCGTTGAACGAACCGGCGCTGAGCAGCATCGCCGGACGGATGCCGTGGTCGCGGTAAGGCGCCTGCGAAGTCGAGCCATAGTAGGGGCTCGTTGCGGTCGGCGCGCAGCCCGAGGCACAGTACTTTTTGTCGTAGCCGAAAGCAAAGGCGCTGGTGATCGACATGCAGTCGACGCGGTAGGGTTTGCTCCAGACCAGCGCGTAGGCTTCGATCGAATCCGGCAGGCGCGTATCCAGGTCCTCGCGCATGGCGCTGAAGGTCGCGGCCGAAATCGCCGCGGCTTCCGGATCCAGCGCCACCGCGGCAACCCGTTCGGCGGGGATGCCGCGTCGTCGCGCGTAGCGCTCGGCCAGTTCGCGACTGTCCGCGTCGCGTTGGTTATAAACGATCGCCAGCTGCGCGGCGCTGAGCGCGGCGCAGGGCATTGCGCCCAGCATCAGCAGGGGCAGTATCAGGGCGAGCAGGGCTCGGTCCATGGTCGTCGCTGACCGGCGTGCGTCAGTGGGCCTTCTTCAACGCCTTCATGGCCCGCTCCAGGCCGTCTATGGTCAACGGGAACATGCGGTCCGACATCAGTTCCTTGACCATGCCGATCGAGGGGATGTGTCCCCAGTATTCCTCCGGCTGCGGGTTAAGCCACACCGCGTAAGGAAACACCGCCAGCATGCGCGCCATCCAGGTGGCACCGGCTTCTTCGTTCCAGTGTTCGACGCTGCCGCCGACAGCCATGATCTCGTACGGGCTCATGGTGGCGTCGCCGACAAAAACGATTTTGTGATCGGCGCCGTAGGTGTGCATGACCTGGCTGGTCGGCATACGCACATTGGCGCGCATATTGTTGTCGCGCCAGATGGTTTCGTAAACGAAGTTATGGAAGTAGTGATGCTCGAGGTGTTTGAATTCGGCGCGCGCCGCCGAAAACAGTTCCTCGCAGATTCGTACGTAAGGATCCATGGAACCGCCGACGTCGAGAAACAGCAGCACCTTGATGGCATTGTGTCGTTCGGGAACCATCTTGATATCGAGCAGGCCGGCGTTGCGCGCGGTCGAGCGAATGGTATCGTCGAGATCGAGTTCCTCGACCGCACTTTCGCGGGCAAAGCGGCGTAGCTGGCGCAGCGCGAGCTTGATGTTGCGGGTGCCGAGTTCGACCTGGTCGTCGAGATTTCGGAATTCACGTCGATCCCAGACTTTGACCGCACGTCCCTCGCGGCCCTCGTCCTGGCCGATGCGGATCCCTTCGGGGTTGTAGCCGTGCGCGCCGAACGGTGAAGTGCCGCCGGTGCCGATCATCTTGTTGCCGCCGTGGTGTGCTTTCTTCTGCTCCTCGAGCCGCTTCTGCAGGGTTTCCATCAGCTTGTCCCAGCCGCCGAGCGCCTCGATCTGGGCTTTTTCCTCGGCGCTCAGGTTGAGCTCCTTCTGCGCCCGCAGCCATTCCATGGGGATCTCGCCGATGATTTCGTCGAACAGCGTTTCCTGGCCGCGAAAATGGTCGCCGAAGACCTGATCGAAGCGATCAAAGAAACGCTCGTCCTTGACCAGCGCGGCGCGCGACAGGTAATAGAAGTCGTCGATGCTGAAGCCGGCCACGCGCGCATCCATGGCCGCCATCAAGGTCAGATACTCGGTGATGGAAACCGGGATCTGTACCTTACGCAGCTTGTAGAAAAGCTCAGTTAGCACCAGTACGCCTCGACATGAAAACCAGACGTTCGAACAGGTGCATATCCTGTTCGTTTTTCAGTAATGCACCGTAAAGCTTCGGGATCGCTTTGCGCGAATCCTTGTCGCGCAGTGCCTCCGGCGGAATGTCCTCGGCCACCAGCAGCTTGATCCAATCGAGCAGCTCGGACGTCGACGGACGCTTCTTCAGCCCCGGGATTTCGCGCAGTTCAAAAAAACATTCCATGGCTTCGGCAAGCAGTCGCTTCTTGATGTCGGGATAATGCACCCGCACGATGGCGTCCATCGTCTCGCGTTCCGGGAACGCAATGTAATGAAAAAAGCAGCGGCGCAGGAACGCGTCGGGAAGCTCTTTTTCGTTGTTGCTGGTGATAATGATGATCGGTCGGTGCTGAGCGCTGATGGTTTCTTTCGTTTCATAAACGAAAAACTCCATGCGATCGAGCTCCTGCAGGAGATCGTTGGGGAACTCGATGTCGGCCTTGTCAATCTCATCGATCAGAAGGACCGGCTGCTGGTCGGCGGAAAACGCTTCCCAAAGTTTACCTTTGACGATGTAGTTCGAAATGTTGTGGACCGCTTCTTCGCCAAGTTGCGAATCGCGCAGACGCGCGACGGCGTCATATTCGTACAAGCCCTGAGCGGCCTTGGTGGTCGACTTGATATGCCACTGGATCAGTTCGCGACCTAAAGATTGGGCGACTTCTTCGGCGAGCTTGGTTTTCCCGGTACCGGGTTCTCCTTTGACGAGTAGTGGACGTTGCAAGGTGATTGCGGCATTCACCGCCATCATGAGGTCTTCAGTTACGATGTAGCTGTCGGTGCCGGAGAAGCGTTCGTTTGCCATGTTTTCCACAGTTCATAAGATTCAAGAGGCATTGTAAAACATGCTCAGGCGCTGGATTCAATTGGCACGTGCGTCGGCCTGCGCTGCCACGCTGTGCATGGGCGTCGCCGCCGCGGACCAGTCTGCCGACAGCGCCGCAGCGATAGCTGCGCTGCTTGGCGGCGACCACGGCGCTGGCGTCGCCGCGCTGCGGGACCCGGCAGAGCGCGGTGAGGCAGCGGCGCAATTCTACCTGGGCCTGGCTTATTCCCAGGGCTGGGGCGTGATCGCGGATGCCGGGCTGGCCACGCACTGGTACCTGCGCGCGGCCGAGCAGGGCTACGCGAAAGCGCAGCTCAATCTTGCCCTGCAGTACCTGCATGGACGCGGTGTCGAGCGCAATGCCATCACCGCGCACGACTGGCTGCTGCGTGCCGCGCGCAGTGGTGACGGTCGCGCCGCGCATCAGCTTGGCCTGCTGTATTTTCGCGGGCTGGGAGTGGCGCGCAGTTTCGAGCAGGCGCGCGAATGGTGGTTACGCGGCGCCGCACAGGACAATGCCGAGGCCTGCTACAACCTCGGCATTCTGTACCGGCGCGGGCTGGGAGTGCCGCGCGAACTGGAAAGCGCGGTGAGCTGGTGGCGGCGCGCCGCCGATGCCGGACTGGCGGCGGCACAGAACGCGCTGGGCATGGCTTATCTGCGTGGCGAAGGGGTGCCCGCCGATCCCGCTGAGGCGTGGGCCTGGTTTCGTCTTGCGGCGGCCGCCGGACTCGAGGTTGCGACCGCGAATACGCAGCTGCTGCATGATCGCATGAGCGAACTGGAAATTGCGCAGGCCGAACGTCGCTTCGAGGAGTTGCGCGAGTCCATCGGCGCAGCCGGCGCGGCTGTGAAAGATTAAGAAACGTCAACAGACTGTAAACAATACTGATGCGGTGACAACGGTCGGAATTCGCGCACTTCGGCGCGGGAAGCCGGCCGGGGATGTGAACCAGGTCCGCAGTTCAGCGCCAACAGGCCCTACATTTTCGAGTAAGCAGGTTTTGAGGACTCGAGTGCAATGAACAGCAGTGAATCACCAGCCAGGCGCGGCAGCCTGGTCTGGCAGCTCGTCGAAAAGCTTGACGAACAGCGCCAGTATCCGCGTATACCGATCGATGGCGGGGTGCGCATTTTCAGCGCCGACGGCGAAGAAGTACCCGTGCTCGCCCTGAATGTATCGCCCGACGGACTGCAGCTACGTTGCGATATCGCCGCCGCCCGCCAGCTTCATCCCGCGGGCGGCAGGGTTGATCCGATGTCGGACGTGCTGTTCAAGGCCGACATCACCTTACCGCTGGCCGCGGGCGCGGCGCACCTCGAATGCGACTGCCGATTGTTGTACCTGACTACGGTGGATTCAGAACCGCGCTGCGTGATCGGGATGCGTTTCGTCGACTTGAACCAGCGCGCCGAACGTCTTCTGACCGCATTTCTCTGCGATCAAATGGGTATGGATGCCGCGACCGCGGCCTGAATAAGTGCGTGCAGTTGGCGCGATCCGCACGCCACCAGCGACTGTCGGCCGCACGATTTCGAACCCTTATTCAGTTCTTTTTTAATTGCTGTTCGATTTCGTCGAGCAGGCTCAGGTTCTGCGTCTCGCGCTCGCGTTGCACCTGTGCGGCGCGAGCCTTGATCCGTTCGACCATTTCCTTCTGGCGTGACAGCACTTCACGCTGCAGGGTCGATTCCTGAAATTTTTCCTGGTCGCCGACAAATTCCTTCAATTCCTTCTCGAGCAACAGATTGATCTCGGTAGCCGTGTCGTAAGTGCGCTCGAGCTGGTCTTCGTTCTCTCGCGCCGCGGTCTGCACGACGGTTTCGGCCCGGATCGCCTTATTCAACGATCGTTGCGCGGCCGAGGCGCGTTTTTCAATTTCGTCCAGAGCGCGTTCGTCGGCGATTGAAGCGGCCTCGGCGGCGCGCTCCCGCGCCTGTTGCAGTTCGAGTTCCGCCGCCTGTTGCGCGGCCTCGGCCGCCTCGCGTGCCTTGCCCGCCTCGGCGCGGATCTGTTCGATACGCTTCGCTTCGGCCTGCAGGCGCTGGCGCTCGCGATCGAGCGCAGCCTGCTGCTCGACCTGCAAAGCCTGTTGTTCGGCCTTGAATTCGGCGATCGTGGAACGTGCTTCTTCCGCTGCCGCTTCCTTTGCCGCGATCGCCTGGCGGCGTTCTTCCTGGGCGCGCTCGAGTTCTTCGTTCGTGCGCAGCACTTCCTGCTCGAACTTTCTGCGTTCCGTGGCCAGTTCGTCGCTGAGCCTGGCGCGCAGCTCGACCTCGCGGTCGGCCTGCAGAGATTCGAGCTGCGCGGTCTGGTCCTGGTATAGCGCCTCGAGGCGCCGCTCCTCGGTCTGCAGGCGCTCGCGGGTCTGGTCTTCGAGTGCGCGCACGCGTTGCTCGACTTCCTCCTGACGCCGCGCGGCGTCCGCTTCGGCCGCCTTGTGTTGTTCGGTGAGAGCCGCTTTCAGCCGTTCGGCTTCGGCGAGGCGTTGTTCCAGTTTGCTCGCTTCGGCTTTGATGCGCTGCTGTTCTTCGTCGATCCTGGCTTGTGCGGCGCGCTGTGATTCGAGTTTGACGGCTTCCGCTTCGGCGAGTTTCTCTTTAAGCCTGGTCGCCTCGCTGTCAATCCGATTACGTTCCGCCGCGAGTTTCTCCGCGACCACTCGTTCCGCCTCGCGCTTCATGGCCTCTGCTTCGGCCATCATTGCGCGTGCCTTGTCGATGGTAAGTTGAGCCTTTTCGGCTTCGGCGCTGAGGCTGGACGCGAGCGCACTCGCCTCCAGCAATGCCTGGCTGTCCTGTTCCCGGGTCGGCGCCGCGCTCGACGCAGCTTGCGCCTGCTCCGGGCTGGATTTACCGGCCGTGCTGGTACTTGATTTCCTGGTCGTTGACCGGGCTTTCTTTGCCGGCGCAGGCGCCGCGGATTTTTCCGGTATCGGCTCGGTGACCGCGCCGCCTTCGACGTAGCCAATCTCGAAGCCCTTCTCGGCAAGCAGAAACGCGGCCGCCGAACTGCGTCCGCCGGTATCGCAGTAGGCCACGTAGGCGGACTCCGGATTGAGTTCGTCCATACGCGTACGCAGCGTGCCGTGCGGTATGTTGACGGCCCCGGCGATGCCGTTATGGGCAAACTCGTCCTCAAACCGCACGTCGAGCCAGGTGGCGCCGGCGGCAATTTTTGTTTCGGCCTGTTGACGGGTCATCGAATTCAGCAGAGGCGCCTTGATCAGGCGCGAAAAATCTTCCTTGGTCAGCCGCGCGAGATCGCCGGCGCGCGTCATCCGCACCGTGGCATTGCGTTTGGCGCCGGAGATCAGCGCCTCCTCACCAAAAGTTGCGCCGGTCTCGAGTTCGGCGAGCTTGATCTCGCGCTGGTTCGCGCCGCTGCGCACAACTTCGCAGGCGCCGCTCTGGATGGCGTAATAAAAATCTCCGGGTTCACCCTGCTTGATGACGACGTCACCGGCCTGCAGAGAAATTGTTTCGAGGGTGTCGAGCAGACCCTGAATATTGGACGGCGGAATGCGGGTAAACAATTCCGACTGCAGCAGGGTCATCAGCCAGTCGCCGCCCTGGTCGGCCTCCATTTCCTCGACTTCCATGCCGGTGTCGGGCTCCGGCGCGGCCTCGTCCATGCTCAGGAGCTGATCGAGGAGGCTGCGCTTGACCTGCAGGATCTCCGCTTTGCTTTTGGCAACGGCGCTCATCTGTCGCGGTTGCAACTGCGCGAGCGGCTGAAACGAAGCGCCGTCGCCACCCGTAACGCGTTTGATCAGGGAGTCGTCGGCGTACATTTCGATTTCGCCGTCGATCAGATAATAGGTGAAATCGTCTCGTTCACCTTGCTTGAACAGGGTCTGCTTCTTGCGCAGGGTGATCACCTGCGATTGTTCCAGCAGGCGCGCCCGCCGTTCCGGCGGTAACTTGTTGAGTGGGACAAGAAAGCCGACCCGGGCCTCCAGCGTGCCGGGATCGTCGCTCATCGCAATGCGTGCACGGAGTTAAGCGGCGCAGCGCGACGGTTCATGCGTCGAGATCGGGAATGAGTTCGCTCTTGAGTCGGGCGATCTCGTCTTTTAGGTACAATTTGCGTTTTTTCATGCGTCGCAGCAGCAGTTGGTCAACGTCCGGGTTGTCCGACAGGGTCGCCACAATCTGATCGAGATCACGGTGCTCGGTCTGCAATTCAAGGATATGGTATTGAATTGACTTGGTTTCCTCGCTCGACACGGTAGCCTGATTCCGCTGCTAGAATTCGAGCGACATTCTACGCTGATTCGCGCCCTTGACACGCCGCAGCGCGATTTCGCCGCCGCTTGTCCCGCCGCCAGCGAGGCGGCGCTCGGTAAACTGTGAGCGATTCGAGTATTTTTCCAAAAATCGCTTAAGTTTCGACAGCTTAGGCCCGTTACGCCTGAGGCACGTCGAAAATTACATCAGATTTGGTACATTTCAGCGTGATGCCCTTCACAGTTAGTGCAAGGCATCCATGTGTCAATTGCAAAGAGTGCATATATTTGAAGTCCGCTCAGCAGTTGCTGCGGCGCGGTCGCGTAAGCACAGCGTTAGAAATGTGGCTACCGGAAACCCATGCGTGAGATCAATGTCGGCAGTGGAATCGAATTTTGAGGGGCTGGTAAGTACCCTGGTGCCGCTGGGCGTGCTATCGCCGCAGAACCAGGCCGAGATCCTGGACCAGTCCGAAGTCCTGAATTTTGAACGTGGCGCTTTCGTGTTCAACGAAGGTGACACCGATCCGTACTCCTTTTATCTGCTCGAGGGTCGTCTCGAGTTACTCAGCGGCGGGCAGACCATTCAGCGCCTGGTCGGCGGCAGCGATGATGCCGTGCACGCGCTCGCCCAGCTCCAGCCACGCAAGATGTCGGCGCGCGCCGAAAGCGCTGTGTCCGTATTGCGTATCGACCGCGCCTTACTGGACAAGATGCGCACTGACCAGGCTGAACAGGAGCGGCGCGCCTTTCAGGTTGCGGAAATTGACTCCGAGGAAGACGACGACTGGATGACGCGCATGCTCCAGTCGAAGCTGTTTTCCAATCTGCCGGCGTCGAACATCCACCGTATTTTCAGCCGTATGGAGACCATCACCGCGGCGCAGGGCGACGTCATCGTGAAGCAGGACGCCGACGGTGATTTCTACTATGTCGTGGTCCGTGGTCGCGCCGAGATCACCCGCGCCTCCGGTCCCAGTGCGTCCGGCTATCGCCTGGCCCTGATTGGTCCGGGCGATGCCTTCGGCGAAGAGGCGCTGGTTGGCGGTGGCCCGCGCAACGCTACCGTAACCATGCTCACTGACGGTGAGCTTGTCCGCCTGAGCAATGAAGATTTTTCCAACCTGATCAAAAAACCGCTGCTCAGCGCCGTCAGCCTCAGCGCCGGGCGTGACATCGAAGCCACGCGCGGTGCGGTCTGGCTTGATGTTCGCTTTCCCGAGCAGCACGCCGCCAACGCACTCAAAAACAGTATCAACCATCCGCTAAATACACTGCGCATGCATAGCGGGCGGCTCGATTCGAGCAAAACCTACCTCGTTTATTGCGACGATGGTTCACTCAGTTGCGTGGCCGCGTTTCTGCTCGCCGAACGTGGATTCGACGTGCATTTCCTTGAGGGTGGCCTGGTTGCCTATAGCGAAGCGAGCCCTGTACCGGCCTCCGATGGTGACGTCGATCTCAGCCTCAGCGAAGACGACACGACCGCCGATGCCGATCGCCCCGCGCCGGCACCCGCACCGGTGCCGTCTTCGCACAAAAGCGCCAAGGAGAGCCCGCAGGACCCCGCTACCGAAGCTGCCGCGCTGAGCGTGAAACTCGGGATCAACGAGTTGCGGCTGGCCGAATCCAGCGATAGCGCGGCCCATGCCAGCGCAGCCCAGGCCAGCGCGGCACGGGCCGAAGAGGAACGCCTGAGCCGCGAGCGTGCGATCCAGGCGGCCACACTTGCCGCCCGCAAGGCGGCGCAGGAGCAGGCCGAAAAACAGATCAAGGCCGCGCAGGCGAAAGCCAAGGCCGAGCTCGCACGTGCGCGCAAGCTCGCCGAGCAGGTGGCCGAGCAGAAACTCGAATCCAAGCGTCGTGAAAAGGCCGTGCTTGCCGCGGCCGAGGCGGCGCGCAAGGCAGCCCAGGACGAAGCTGAAAAACAGATCGCTGCCGAGCGGGCCAAAATCAATGCCGAGTTGCTTGACGCGCGCAAGCAGATCGAGCAGGAAGCTGAGCAACGTCACCAGGCTGAACGGCACGAAGCCGAGCGCCGCGAGGAAGAGATCCGGGCCGAAACCGAGGCCGCGCGCAAGGCCGCTCAGGGCGAAGCCGAAAAGCAGATTGCCCTCGAGCGCGAGAAAGCCAGTGCCGAACTTCAGCGCGCGCGTGAAGAAGCAGCGCGCGAAGCGCAACAGAAACTCGAGGCCGAACTGGCCGAACGCGGCAAGCTCGAGCAGGCCGCGGAACAGGCCCAGCGCGAACTGTCAGAAGCACGACGACTGAAGGAAGAACTCGAGCAGGCTCGGGCCGAAGCCGAGCGCCAGGTCGAGCGCGAGCGCGAGGAGCAGGCACTGCGTGTCGAGCAAGTGCGAGCCGAGATGGAACGGCGCCTGCAGGACGAAGAAGCAAAACTGCGTGAGAGCTATGCCTGGCAGGCCGAAGAACTGCAACGCCTCAAACAGCAGAAGGTGGAAGCCGAAGCGCGTCTGCGCGACGAGCAGGAACGGGTAGAGAAACAGTCCGCGCAGGCCCGCGCGCAGCTCGCGCAGGCCCGCGACTACCAGAACCGACTCGAGCAGGTTGAGCAGGCCAGTGCCGCCGAGGCGGCGCTGCGCGAACGCCAGGAGATCGAGCTCAAGCGCCGCCTGCGCGAGGAACTCAACCAGAAGGTCCAGTCCGAACGCGCCGCGCTGGAGCAGGAGCTGGCGCGCAACGCGGTCGAACTGCAGCGCGCGCGCCGTGAGCGCGACGCCGCCGAAGCCGCGCGCATCGCGGCAGCCGACGAAGCGCAGAAGGTAGTCACCGAGTTCAAGGCCGCGCATGCACGCAAGCGGATGCAGGAAGAGGCCGATATGCGCGTCGAGCGCGAGCGCCTTGAACTCGAATCGAAACGTCTGCGTCTCGCCCTTGAGCTCGCGCAGCGCGAAAAAGACGCCGCCCAGGAAAAGCGCGAGCGCATCGAAGCCGAGATCGAGTCGCTCAGGCGCGAAACGCCTCAGCTTGACTCCGATACGCGCGAAGACCTCGAGAAGCTCGAGGCCGCGGCCAATCTAGCCGCGGAAGAGGTCGCTCGTACCGAGAAGGCGCGTGCCGACGTGCAGGCGCAGGCGGTCGCTTCAGCGGGGAATCTCGCCGCGCACCAGGTCCATGTCGAACAGGCCCGGGCCGATCTGAAGCACGAGCTCGACGCCTGGATCTCGGAACAGTCCGATCTCGAAAACAGCGCCGAGCAGCGCGAAGTGCTGGCCAATCAGAAAGCCCATATCGAACGCATCAAGCAACGCGCGGAGGCCGCCCGTAAAGCCGCCAAGGATCACGACCAATCCTTGATCGACGAACTTGCCGAACACCTGCAGGGCAGCGACGCCGACTGAGGCGCGGGCGGTTCCACGCTCACCGGATCGGGCGCTTATAAGTCGATGTGGAGCGGGCCTTGCGGATGTTCCAGGCGCGCCCATACCGGCACGGTGTTCAACAGGCAGACCCGCCCCGAACGGCGGTCGCTGCCACTTGTCGAGTATTCGAAGGCGTAAATCCGTCGCACCAACAGGCTATGTCGGCGGCGCTCGAGGCCGAGATCGGCGAGTGCGACGGAGCCGTCGAGGCGCTGCAAATCCAGGTCACGACACAATCTGCTCGACACGCGATCGACAATCTCGCGGCCTCGGATCACCCATGTCCACAGCACGTAAGTGAGGCCGCACAGCAGTAGCGCGCTCAGTTCCATTGCTGCTTTGCCGGAGTCGGGCGTTCAGCCGTCGTCGCGCGCGGCACGCACGCGTAGCTGGTCCGCCTCGATTTCAAGGCGCAGTGAAATTGGTTGGCAGCAGACTTCGCAGTCTTCGATATAGTCCTGCGATTCGACGCTGTGGTCGACCAGGATACTGATGCGCTCGCCGCAATACGGGCAGTCAAAGAAGGCCTCGCTCTGATCGAAACTCACCGGCCAGCACTCAATCGCGAAAATTCTTGAACTGCAGTGGAAATTCAAGCTTGGCCGCCTTGAGCATGCTGATCACATTTTGCAGATCGTTACGGCTCTTGCCGGTCACCCGCAGTTGGTTCTGCTGGATCTGGGACTGGACCTTGAGTTTCGAATCCTTGATCAGCTTGGTCATTTTGCGCGCCAGGTCCTTGTCTACACCTTCGCGCACCGTGATCGGCAGGCGCGCCTCGGCGACATTCGTCGATACCGTCCCGAGTTCCAGGCAATCGATGTCGATACCCCGGCCGCCAAGCTTGTTCTGCAGGATCTCGAGAATCTGCCGGGTTTGAAATTCAGCTTCTGCAATGAGCGTGATGACATTATCATTGCGCTCAATGCGGGCATTCGTGCCCTTGAAGTCAAAACGCGTGGATAGTTCACGAGTTGCCTGGTCGACGGCGTTGGTTAATTCGTGCTGGTCGACCTCGGATACGATATCGAACGAAGGCATGGCTGTTTCTCCAGGGTCCGGTCCGGCGCGAGCGGCAGCGGAACGTCATTTAGCGATCACGCAGTATAGCGCCGCGAAGCGCCAGCGCATCAGACGCGGACCGCGAACGGCGCGCGCCGCCACTGCACAAACGGAGCCTGATCCCACCCGATGGCAAATCAAATGTTCGAAGTTGTAGAGTCCTTTCCGGTTGCGGCACTGGGGGTGACCTATACGCAATATCGACATCAGCCGACCGGCGCGCGGCACTATCACCTCGCCAGCGAGGATCCACACAACGCATTCATGATCGCGTTCCCGACCCTGCCTGACGACTCGTCCGGGGTAGCCCATATTCTCGAGCACACGACCTTGTGCGGTTCGCGGCGTTATCCCGTGCGCGATCCGTTTTTCATGATGCTGCGGCGTTCGCTCAATACCTATATGAACGCCTTCACCAGCGGCGACGCCACCGCCTACCCGTTCGCGACCCAGAATCACAAGGACTATGAGAATCTGCTTGCCGTGTACCTGGATGCGGTGTTTTTCCCGCGCCTGGATCCGCTCGATTTCGCCCAGGAAGGCTGGCGAGTCGAGGTCAGAGGCGAAGGTGCGGATAGCAGGCTGGAACTGCATGGCGTGGTCTACAACGAAATGAAGGGCGCCATGAGCTCACCGCTGACGCAACTGTGGCAACACCTGCATACGGTGTTGTTTCCGGACGCGGTGTATCACCACAACAGCGGCGGCGATCCGCTGCGCATTCCCGACCTGAGTCATGAACAACTGCGCGCTTTCCATGCCCGCCACTACCACCCGTCGAACGCGGTGCTGATGACCTACGGCAATTTCCCGGTCGCCGAACAGCACGCCCGCTTCGCCGAGCTGGCACTCGACCATTTCGACGAACGCCGCTCGCAGCTGGTAAGCCCGCTGCAATCGCCGTTCATCGCGCCACGCGAACACGAATTCAGCTATGCCGTCGACGAGGACGGCGCGGCGCAAACGCATATCGTCTGGGGCTGGATGTTCGGCACGAGTGCCGACGCCGATGCTTTCATCGAGGGCCATCTGCTGGAGACCATCCTGCTCGAACATGGCGCCTCGCCGTTGCGGCACTACCTGGAGTCGACGACGCTGGCGTCGGCGCCGTCGGAACTGTGCGGACTCGACGACTCGACCCGCCAGCTGGTGTTTCTGTGCGGGGTCGAGGGCAGCGAGGTCGCGCACGCCGAGGCCCTGGAACGGGATATCGTCGCGGTTATCGCCAGGTTTGCTGACGATGGTATGGATGCCGACGCGCTCGACGCGGTAGTCGACCGCCTCGAACTCGCGCAGCGAGACATCGGCGGCGGCAGCTATCCGTTCGGACTACAGCTCATGGGACGGATGATGCCGGCGGCGATGTACCGTGGCGCGGCGCTGGACCTGCTCGATCTGGGACCGGCCATCGCGCGTCTGCGCAAGCGGATCGGTGAGGCCGGCTACCTGCGCGCCCTGGTTGCGCGCGTATTGCTCGACAACCCGCATCGAGTACGCGTCGTGATGCGTCCCGACAGTGAAAAGCATGCGCGTGACGCGGCCTGCGAGGCGGCCCGCCTCGAGGCCTTGCGCGCGGGCATGGATACGCGTGCGCTGGCCGCCTTGCATGAGCGCGCCCTGGCCCTGCGTCAGCGCCAGGCGCAGATCGACGATGACCGCGTCCTGCCGCGCGTCACGCTCGCTGATGTACCGCCGGCACAGCCACTGCAGCAACCCGTTGCGGTGCACGGAACGGCCGCACCGATCGCTGAGTACGAGTGCGGCACGAACGGCGTGTTCCGCATCAAACTGGCATTGCGCCTGCCCCTGCTGAGTGCTGCCGAGATCGGCGTGCTGCCGCTGTGGTGCGAATACGTGACGGAACTGGGCTGTGGCAGCGAAGACTACCTTGCCGTGCAGGCGCGGCGTGTCCTGAGTGGGACTTATTCGGTGTATCCGCTGTCGCGCCCGGTACTGGGCGACGCCAATGCGTCGCACGCCTGGCTGATCGTTTCGGGCAAAGGCCTCGCGCGCAAGCGCAACGATATTATTTGCACGAGCGAAGAGATCGTTTCCGGCGTGCGCTTTGACGAACATGCGCGACTGCACGAGCTGCTGCGCCAATCACGCGCCGAGGCCGAGCAGTCGATCACCGAGCGTGGCCACCATCTGGCAATCCTCGCCGCCGCGCGTCCACTTTCCCGCACCGCCGCGCTGGACGAAGTCTGGGATGGTCCCAGCGCGGTCAAGCTGCTGCAGAGAACCGCCAGCGCTCAGCTGGACATCGCCGCGCTCGACGCCCTGTTTGAGTTGTTCGCTTCGATCCGGGACAAGCTTGCTGAGGCCCCGCGCCGGATCGCGATGATCGGAGAAGGCGACGTTCTGCGCGGCGCCCACGCGCAGCTCAGCGCCGCGGTCGAACACGGCAGCTCGCCCTTCCGCGCTTTCGATGCGGCACTTGAGGAGCACGATACCGCCAACGCCTGGATCACGAACTCGCAGGTCAATTTCTGCGCCAAGGCGTATAGCGCCGCTGAAGCATCGTCGAACGATGCCCCGGTGATGTCGGTACTCGCGCGTTACCTCCAGGATGGTTTTCTGCATCGCGAGATACGCGAGCAGGGCGGCGCCTACGGCTCTGGCGCGGGCTACGATTCCGACAGCGGCACGTTCAGGTTTTACTCCTACCGCGATCCACGTCTGCGCGAAACCCTGCACGATTTCGACCGCGCGCTGGCGTGGTATACCGATCACAATGACCCGCAGCGCGTCGAGGAATCGATCCTGGGCACGATCCGCGCCCTCGATCAGCCGCGCTCCCCGGCCGGAGAAGCCGAACGCGCGTTCATCAATGCCCTGTGCGGGCGCGATGACGCTTATCGCAAAAAATATCGCGACGCCGCTCTGGCGGTTACCCATGCCGACCTGGTTCGCGTCGGGCAGCGTTTCCTCGTTGCCGACCGCGGCTGCGCCGCGGTCATCGGCGGGGCCGCAAGTGCGGCGGCCATGCGTGAAGCCGGCATGCAGGTTGAGCGCTTATGATGCCGCCACGAGCGGCGTTTTCGCCGGCCCTGTTCGACCACATCACCACGCCGGGCGGCGACGCCGGGATCGCCTGAGCGCGCGCTGGCGCGTGCCCGACGCAGCCGCGCCGTCGGCAACCGCCGCCGCGTATAATGGCGCTCGGCGAAAAAGCCTATGAACATGACCCCGAACGACGATAACCGCTGGCGCGCACAGGCGCGCGAGGCGTTGATCCGCTACGCGCTCGATGTCGACAATCTCGAGCACATACCCCAGGGCCTTATCAACCTGACCGTCAGACTCACCACCGCTGGCGGTGAGCGCTACATACTGCAACGCCTGCACCCGGTATTCGACGACGCGGTCAACCATAATCTGGCCGCCGTTACCGACCACCTCGCCCGGCACGGACTGCTGACGCCGCGGCTGGTGCACACACGGGATGGTGCTTGTTCGGTCACGGTCGACGGCCGCCTGTGGCGGGTGTTGACCTACATCGATGGACGCGCGGTTGACGCACTCGAGGGGCAGGCACAGGCGCGGGCCGCGGGTGCGACCCTTGCGCAATTTCATGTCGCGCTGCGGGATTTCTCTGCGCCGCTGATCGGCGTGCAGCGGCCGGTGCACGACTTTCCCCGCCACCTTGCGCACCTCGAGCGCACCTGTGCCGAGGCCTCGGGGCATCGCCTGAGCGGGGCGGCGCGCAAACTCGGCGCCGAACTCAATAGTGCCGTAGCCGCGCTCCCGGCGTTTACGCCAGGCGCCGACGTTCTCGTCCACGGCGATCCGAAGGTGTCGAATATCCTTTTCGCGCCGCCCGGCCTGCCGGCCCTGTGCCTGATCGATCTCGACACCATCGCGCGCATGCCGCTGTGCCTGGAACTCGGCGATGCGATGCGTTCGTGGTGTAACACCGAGGGCGAGGACGCGGCCACCGCGCAGTTCGATCTCGACCTGTTTGCTGCCGCGGTCGCCGGCTACGCCAGCACGGCCGGGTCGGCGTTTGACCTGCGCGAACGCGCGCGCCTGGTTCCCGCAACCCTGCGTATCCAGCTCGAACTGGCTGCGCGGTTCCTGGCCGACGCCCTTGAAGAACGCTACTTCGGCTGGAATGCCGAGCGTTATGACAGCGCCGGTGCGCATAACCTGGCGCGCGCACGTGGCCAGTTGGCCGTCGCCGGCAGCCTGCTGGCGCGACTCGAGGCGGCGCAGGCGATCGCCATGAGCGGTGGCGGCACCTGAGGGCGGCGCCGGTGAGCGGCTTCGGCTGGGCACCAGCGCGGTCCTCTCCTATAGTGATCAGCAAGCACCAGCGTGAGGACAATCGCCATCAATTGCCGGCCAAGAACTCCTGCCGCCGACGCCGCGTTCCGCTGATGAATTGCAGCTCCTGGCCTCGGCCTGGCGGACATCGCGCCGGCGTTGCGGGATTGATCCTCGCCGTGGCAGCGGCCCTGACCACGAGCTGCAGCTCGGTGCAGGTACGCTATCCCGATGGTTCGATCGAGACCCGCAGCCGCGCCGATTTCAAGGCCTACGTCGAGCAGGTGTTCCGTTACCACAACCGCGTCGTCAACGATTTGATCCTCGCGACCAGTCTGCTCGACACCGAGGAACTTGATTCCGCCTCGCCGCTGGTACGTGCGGAGGAAGCTATGGCGCACGCCTGCCAGCCATTGAACGACGTGGTGGCGGCCAGCATCGAAGGCCGCGAGATAGGCTTCTTTCACAAACTCCAGCTACCCGAGGCGGTGCCGGCCTGTGAAGCCGCGAGCCGCAAACTTGAGGCCTTGCTGCCGAGTATCTGAGCGCAGCGACAGCCTCCCGCACCGGCTTCGCGAGCGCCCGCCGGCCGGCTCGGAACTGCCTGTATCGGCGGCGGAAATCACCCGCCTGCCTGGCCCCGCGCCGCCCCGGCCGGCGACCCGCCGCGGCCGCCGGCGGCACCCTGACGGCTAGTCGAAAGTCGGCTTCCGTGCTAGGGTGCAGCTCACAGGGGTGTAGATAGAAATACAACAAGTGCCCATTCTCACCTGACTGAGCTCGCGTCGTAGACGCCTATTTCGTCGTCCCCTTGAAAAATATAACGGCCGCATAGTCGCCCGTCCCACGTTTGCATGATCGCGCCCCGTTTTCGGTAATCATGCGCGCGGTGACTGCGCTTGTGATCGGCCAGATCACGTGCAGAAACCTGGAGAAAAACATGAGTGCCCTACCCAAGACCAAAGAATCCAGTACCCCGGAAAATCTGAACGAAGGCAACAAACCGATCTATCACGTCACCAAGCTTGAAAAGTGCAAGCTCGAGCAGGGCGGGCCGAGTGGGTACCGCTACGTCATCGAAGGTGGCTATGCGCCGATCACCGGATTCCGTGCCGGCACCAAGGATCACGTGCACAGCCATGCCTCATCGCTGGCCAAGGAAATGAACAATCGTCGCGGCATGAAAGGTACGAAACACATTGTCATCGGCAAGCCCAAGACTTCCTGAGCGTTCGATGTTGTGATTTGAATGATACCTGAGGCCGGCGCCAGCCGGCTCCGGGCAGTCGAGAAAAACCGCCGTTCCGGCGGTTTTTTTTTGCGCTGACAATCGAGTTGTTTCGGGCATTGCTAGCCCGGATTTCTCACACGTAGTTAGTGCATCGGGCCTCCGAGAGGATCAAACTTGTTTTGCGTGAACGAGTTACGACCCCTCAGAGGAGGTTCCCGATGCCGACACAGTGTACCGCTGAACAACTGACGTTTTCATGGGCTGGACGCCGCCGCGTGGTGGCGGCGTTCGATGGCGGAACGGTGAGCTCGGATGGCGGCGCGCTACTGCTGGGTAAGGCGGACGCGGCGGTCGGTCTGATCGACCGGCTGTCGCGCTGCTTCATCGACGAGCGGCAGGCTGACTTGGTCGAGCACTCGTTGCGCACGCTGGTCGGTCAACGGGTGTTCGCGCTGGCGCTGGGATACGAAGACCTGAACGACCACGACGAGCTACGCCATGACCCGGTGATGGGTGCGCTGCTGGGCAAGCTGTCGCCGCGGTTACGCGAGGACTGTGCAGCACTGGCGGGCAAGAGCACGCTGAGCCGTCTGGAATGCTATCCGGCGAGCGGGGCGCATCGCTATCACAAGATCCGCCCGGACGAATCAGCGATCGAACGGTTGTTCGTGGCGCTGTTCCTGGAGGCTTACCGCGAGCCGCCGGCGGAGATCGTGCTGGATCTGGATGCGACCGACGTGGCGTTGCACGGCCATCAGGAAGCACGGTTCTTTCACGGCTATTACGATCACTACTGCTACCTGCCGTTGTACATCTACTGCGGCGAGCATCTGTTGGCCGCGAAGCTGCGGTACAGGCGAACATCGACGGTGCGGCGGGGGCGGTGGAGGAGGTCGAACGCATCGTCGCCCAGGTGCGTGCGCGGTGGCCGAAGACGCGCATCGTGCTGCGAGCGGACTCGGGCTTCTGCCGCGAGGCGTTGATGGGCTGGTGCGAGGAAAATGGCGTGGAATACGTGTTCGGGCTGGCGCGTAACGCCCGTCTGGTACGGGCGATAGGCAGTGAACTGCAGACGGTGGCGGAGACGTCGGCAGCCACGCAGAGCCCGGCGCGCTGTTTCCGCGAGCTCGCGTATCGGACGCGCAAGAGCTGGAGCCGGTCACGCCGTGTGGTGGCCAAGGCTGAGCATACCGGTGACAAATCGAATCCGCGCTTCATCGTGACCTCGTTGTCGAAGCGACGCTGGGCGGCACGGGCGCTGTACGAGGACTTCTATTGCGCGCGCGGTGAGGCCGAGAACCGCATCAAGGAATGCCAGCTCGACCTGTTCGCCGACCGGCTCTCGACCGAGACCCTGCGCGGTAACCAGCTGCGCCTGTGGTGGGCGTCGGCGGCTTATGTGCTGATGCACGCCGTGCGCCGCATCGGACTGGCCGGCACCACGCTCGCGCGTGCTTGTGCGACGACCATCCGCCTGCGCCTGTTGAAGATCGGCGCGGTGGTCACGGTCAGCGTGCGCAGGGTCAAGCTCGCGATGAGTAGCGGCTGCCCGCATCAGCGGGAGTTCATCGCCGCCTGCCATGCCCTGGACGTCGCGGCGCGTTAAGCCGCCCCCTACGAACCAGACTGCTGCCTTCGCCATCGAACCCCACCACCGACACCGTCGGGTGGGTTCGCTCGCCCGCAGATAGGCAAGCCGCGTGATCTGCCGGGTTCACGCCAGCGATGCGCGGCTCGCTTCCCCATCGCTACCAGACGACTGCGTTAATCGCCGACGCGGTGAGAAATGCGGGCTAGCGAGCGTTTCGAGGGCAGGCTCGCTTATGCCTATCCGGACTTCCTCGGACCTGAGGCTCTCATGCGTCGATTGTCCTGTCGCCCGGGTAAGTGCAGCCGCCCGCGGCGGCTGGGTCGACGTACTCCAGTTCCAGGGTCGCGTGCTCGATTGCAAATCGATGCCGCAGCACATCCTTGATCCTGGCTTTCAGCGCCTCCGCCGAGCGCCCTGAGAGCTCGCCGGTTACGATGTGCGCCTCGAGCGCATGGCGATGTTCATCAATAGCCCACAGATGGACGTGGTGCACGGACAGCACGCCATCCACCGATTCAACGTAACGGACGGTTTCCTCCACATCGGAACCCGCCGGGGTGCCCGACATCAGGATGCGGATCGCGCTGCCGATTTCCGATATGCCGTGATAGAGCACGTAGCCGGCGATGAACAGCGTGACGATGGGATCCGCCAGGCGCCAGTCGAACAGGATCACGAGCGTGCCGGCCACAATCACCCCAACGGAGGCCAGGGCATCCGCCACGTTGTGCAGGAACGCGGCGCGCACGTTCATGCTTTCTCTGGAAAGCGAATAAGTCAGCCAGGCCGTGATCAGGTCAACAAGGAGCGCGACGCTCGCAACGATGACCACGATCCAACCCGCGATCGGCTGCGGATCGATGGCCCGCGCGATCGCTTCGTAGATCAGGTACAGACCGATCACGATTAGCGTCGTAAAGTTGATCAACGCGGCAATGATTTCCGCACGCCCGTAGCCGAACGTCATCACTTCGTCGGCCGGCCGTCGCGCAATGCGTCGTGCGATCAGGGCCAGCAGTAATGAACACGCGTCGCTGAAGTTGTGCAGCGCGTCAGCAATCAGCGCCAGGCTGCCGGCCATGATGCCACCGATGACCTGAACGACGGTGAGCACGATGTTGACGAACACAGCGAGCGACAAGCGCTGTCCGTGCGGGTCGGAATGGTGGTGATGCAGTCCCATGTGAGCGATCGTTGTGTCCCGCTCAGCGAACGGTTCGGGTCACCACCCACTTGTGTTTTCCGATCGGCCGTGAGCGCTTGAAGCCAAGACGTTCGAACGTGGACAGCGCGCCGTTGAACAGAAACGCCGGCGAAGCCTTGCGACCCTCGGTGTTTTCCGGATAGCCCTCGATGCGCCCGCCACCGAGCTTTTTGATCTGCTCGACGGCGCCCTGCAACGCGGCGGACGCAACGCCCTTGCCGCGATAGCCTTTGCCAGAAAAAAAGCAGGTGATCCGCCAGTCCGGCAGCTTCGGATCAGTCGCGAGGTAGGCACGCTCGTTGTGGATACACGGCAGCTCTTGCGGTGAGCCGAACTGACACCAGCCAACGCAGTCCTTGCCATCGTAAACAAGTGCGGCATGCGCTCGACCTTCCTTAACGAGGCGCTGCTTGGCCTTGCGTTTCGCCTCCGGCGACTCGCCGGCGTCCTTGCGGTGATACCACATGCACCAACAGCCGCCCCACACACCGTTGTTGGCTTTGACCAGACCGGCAAAGTCTTTCCAGGTGGTCTCGTCCAGTGCTTTGGTTTTGTATTCGGCCATGGCGTGTCTCCGCTTTCGGTCTTAACGCATTACAAAGATCTCATACTTGACGAAGGAGTTCTCGCCAAGCTTGGACTCGATCGCTTCTTACACAGACTGGACGTTGTTTAACCATGCGTACTTCTCCGGTGAGGTCTGGAGATTCGGCGCGGTAACGAAATAGAACATCCCTTGATGTCAGCAGCTCCCCTTTCATCCGGCGATCCAGGCTCTCCTTCGGTTCGTTTCGCTGTTCCTGCCAGCCAAGGTCGGCGAATTGTCATTTCTGGCCCGTGCGTCGTCACTCGCGAGCCGACCGGAACGGGCTGAGATCGACGAAGTCGTGACGGGAATTATCGAAAGTGTCGTTGGCCAGATATCCGGCGAGTAAGCGATCCGCCGCAGCGTAACGGCGCACGACGAGCGGCGCATCAGCGGGCTTGTTGGTTACCTGCAAGATCACTTCGCGGAAGTACTTAACCTTGAGGGTCTCGCCGCACTGTCTGCGATGGGCAACTACCATAAGTAGAATGTCAAAATTAAGAGTATTTTGATAATGAGAGCCAAATAAATTATAAAATACAGAAAGTTAAATATTATTTGACATCAGTCCAGCGCAAAATTAACATTTTAATTCTGCGAGTTACGGTCAATCGTCGGCCGGGAATGGCTGCAGTCAAGCCGGGAGGGTCAAAATGTCCAACGCGGGGGAATTCGATTCGGACGTACTGGTGGTCGGGTTGGGTCCGGCCGGCGCCACCACCGCACTTGCGCTCGCGACCCATGGCGTAAGCGTGCAGGGCGTGACGATGTTCAACTGGCTTGCGAACTCGCCCCGGGCTCACATTACGAATCAGCGAGCCATGGAAGTATTGCGTGACCTGGGTCTGGAACCCGAGGTCAGAAAACACGCTACGCCCTGGGAAAAGATGGGCGACACGCTCTTCACCACGAGCCTCGCGGGCGAGGAGATCCTGCGCCTGCAGACATGGGGTACAGGCGACGCGCGGCGCAGTGACTATCTGACGGGGAGTCCGTGCCCGCTGCTCGACGTGCCGCAGACGTTGATGGAGCCGATCCTCGTAAAGAACGCCGCGGAGCGTGGCGCGGTTCTGACTTTCAACACCGAGTACGTGTCCCATGTCGAGGACGAGTCCGGCGTCACCGTGACGCTGCTGGACCGGAATACCGAAACGACCTACGAGCGACGCGTACAGTATCTCGTGGGCATGGACGGCGCGAAGTCAAAAATCGCCGAACAGATTGACCTCCCGTTTGAGGGCGAACTGGCACGGGCCGGGACCGCCTATGTGTTGTTCAATGCGGACCTGCGCCGATACGTCGAACATCGACCAAGCATTCTCAATTGGATAGTGAACTCCAATGCTGGTTTTGGCGAGATCGGTATGGGACTGCTGCGAGCCATCAAGCCGTGGCACCAATGGATCGCCGGGTGGGGATTCGACATCGCGGCCGGCGAACCTGACCTTAGCGACGAGATGGTGACCGCCCAGATCCGAACACTGGTTGGCGATCCGGATATTGATCCGGAGATCCTTACTAAGACCTGTTGGTACGTCAATCAGCAGTATGCGACGCAGTGGTCTCGCGGGAGAGTGTTCTGCGGTGGCGACGCCGTTCACCGCCACCCGCCCAGCAGTGGCCTCGGTTCAAACACCTGCATGCAAGACGCTTTCAATCTGGCCTGGAAACTCGCTTATGTCGTCAAGGGTTACGCCGGACCATCGTTGCTCGAATCGTATTCGAACGAGCGGGCTCCGGTCGGAAAGCAAATCGTCGAGCGGGCCAATCTGTCGCGCAAGGAATATGCACCGCTGCGGGAATGGTATGAAAAGGACAGCGACGATCCGGTGCGCGACGGGCTGGTTAAACTCAAAGCGCCTACCCCTGATGGCGTGCGCCTGCGCGAACGGCTCTATGCCGCCTTGGAGCACAAGAACACGGAGTTCAATGCCCAGGGGGTTGAACTGAACCAACGCTACACGTCGCAGGCCGTAATTCCTGAGCGGAACGCGAGTGCGGAGAGTTGGCCGCGGGACCCGCAGGTGTACCTGAACGCGACGACCCGACCTGGCGCCAAGCTACCGCATGCCTGGCTTGTTGGCCCCGAGCAGCGGCGAGTATCGACGCTCGATGTTGTTGGGAAGGGGCTGTTTACGCTGCTTACAGGTATTGCGGGCCGGGCGTGGAAAGATGCTGCCACCGAGCTGGGCTTTCCCTTTCTCCGGGTCGTGGTGGTCGGCGAGGTACCGACCCTGGACCTTTACGGCTACTGGCATGCAATCCGTGAAATTCACGAGGCCGGCGCTTTGCTGATCCGCCCCGATGGCTACGTTGCGTCGCGTTACAGCGAACCCGTCTGGGAAGTCGCGGCGGCACGCGAAAGTATCCAACAGGCTCTCGCAACCGTGCTCGGAACCGGTGCCGACTGAAACGATTTTGATATACGTAGAGATTTCGGAATGATGAACCAAGCATACAGTAGCGTTTGGGATGACCTTCGCGAGGTGTCCTTCTGCCAGGGTTTTCTTGACACCGGGCCGTACCGCACCCGCTATCTTCATGCCGGCGATGAGACTAAACCCGTGCTGCTGTTCCTGCACGGTATCACCGGTCACGCCGAAGCTTACGTTCGGAATCTGGCTGCACATGCCGAACATTTTTCGGTCTGGGCCATTGATTTCATCGGACACGGGTACTCGTCCAAGCCCGATCACCCGCTTGAAATACCGCACTACATCGATCATGTGTCACACGTCCTGGACGCCATTGGCGCGGACACGGCTTATTTCAGCGGTGAGTCCCTTGGCGGATGGGTCACTGCGCGCTACGCGACTACCCACGCCGACCGCGTCGAGAAGATCGTGCTCAACACGATGGGCGGGACCATGGCCAATCCGGCGGTGATGGAGCGCCTTCTGAGCTTGTCGATGGAGGCCGCACGTGATCCTTCCTGGGAACGCGTCAAAGCGCGGCTCGAATGGCTGATGGCCGATCCGGCGATGGTGACCGATGACTTGATCCGTACACGCCAGGCGATCTTTGAACAGACCGGATGGCTGCGGGCGTGCGAAATGAACATGGCCCTGCAGAACCTCGAGATCCGCAAGCGCAACATGCTGTCGGACGATGATTTGCGTGCAATCACGGCCGAGGCGCTCGTCATCTGGACGACAAAGGATCCCTCCGGCCCGGTTGACGAAGGCCGGCGCATCGCGTCTCTCATTCCGAATGCCCAGCTCGCGGTGATCGAGAATTGCGGCCACTGGCCACAGTACGAGGACACCGAGACGTTCAATCGAATCCACCTCGGGTTCCTGCTCGGGGAAAGGGACGCGGCTAGTTGAGTCGGCCACGACCGAGCGCGAACTGCTTTACGAAATAAGCGGGAGTGTAGCTGCCAGGTGAGGCGCGAAGGCCAGGACATCGATGACACTTCGTCTCCGCCGTGAGCGCGCCGAGATTCGGCTCCAAACGGCACCCAGCGCAGCGTAGCTACGAAAAAACACAGGAGAACCATTGATGACAGACACAATGCGTGCCGCGCGTCTGCACGGCATCAGCGAGCAATTCCGGATCGACACCATACCCGTGCCGGAGATCCGCGACACCGACGTACTTGTTGAGGTCAAAGCAGCAGGGGTCGTGCCCAACCTTCGCAACGTCATCACGAATTACCCGAAGTGGTTCCCTTATCTGCCGCTGCCGAAACTGCCCGCGATCTTCGGGCTCGATGCCGCGGGGGTGGTGGCGGCGGTGGGTGCCCGGATCCGCAGCGGCATAGCGCCCGGTGACCGGGTCTATGTCAATCCCGGTCTTTCCTGTGGTAGTTGCAAGGCCTGCAGGAGCGGCGACAAGATCAATTGCCCGGCCTATACATTCCAGGGTTACTTCGGATTTGGCGCAGGCTCCCAGCAGCTGTTTGAAGATTACCCTTACGGGGGGTTCGGCGAGTATCTGACTGCGCCTGCAGACAACCTGGTGAAGTTACCGCAGAGCATCAGTTTTGAGCAGGGAGCCCGTTTCGGCTACCTCGGAACGGCCTATGCGGCGTTGCGAAAAGCCCGCTTCGAAGCCGGCCAGTCGGTACTGGTTGACGGCGCGACCGGCACGCTGGGGTTGTGTGCGGTTCTCAATGCCCTGGCGATGGGCGCGACCCGGGTTTTTGGTACAGGCCGGAACAGGCAGTTGCTGAACGAAGTGCACGCCCTGGACAAGACCCGCGTCGTACCGCTTGCGCTGGAAGAAGGATCGACGGCAGAGCGCATCATGGAAGTCACAGATGGATTCGGGGTTGATGCCGTCATCTCGTGCCTCGGACCTAATGCACCTGCGGCGACGGTTTTGGACGCCGTTGACGGTCTGCGAAGAGGCGGAACGGTGATCAATATCGGCGGCGTCGCAGAAGCCGTCCGACTGGATCCTTTCAAGATCATGTGCCTGCAGAAGTCTTACGTGGGTTCCCTGTGGTTTACGAGCAAGGACGGTGAGGACATGGCGGCGATGGCTGACGCCGGCGTTCTGGACCTGTCCGTGTTCAGGCACGAACGTTACGCGCTGGATGACATCAACGATGCACTGGATGCGACCGAACAGCGGAAAGGCGGCTTCACGAATGTTGTGGTCACCTACTAAGTTCACGCGACGACGCGTGGGCGGAGCTTGTGCGGATCCAGGAGTAACGCGCAAATGAGCGTTGCGTTACTGGCGATGAGTCACAGCCCGCTGATCGGTAACGTCGATCTCGATCCATTGACGGCAAGGGGTCTCGACACTGCCTTTGAGCATGCGCGGCAGTTCGTTGAGGACTTCGCTCCCGAGTTGGTCATCGTGTTCGGACCCGACCATTACAATGGATTTTTCTACAATGTCATGCCGCCGTTCTGTCTCGGTTGCGCCGCCACGAGCATTGGTGATTACGGCGGAGAGGCGGGCGCACTGGACGTTCCCGAGGCGCTTGCCATGGAGTTGGCGGAAGCCGTGCTCGACGCCGGCATCGATCTGGCGGTTTCGATGGACATGCAGGTCGACCACGGTATCGTCCAGCCTCTTCAAATCGTGTTCGGAAGCATTCGCGCGAGGCCGGTCGTCCCGATTTTCGTAAATGGCGTGGCACCGCCGTTTCCACCCATGGCGCGGGTGCGTCTGCTCGGTGAAGCTGTAGGCAAGTTCGTGAAGCAACTCCGCCGACGCGTGCTGATCGTCGCCTCGGGTGGCCTGTCACACGATCCGCCCGTACCACGCTACGCATCGGCAACGGCCGAGCAGCGACGCATGCTACTGGGACATACGCAGCCCTTGTCCCTCGAGGCGCGCCGAGCACGCCAGAAGCGGGTCATCGATGCGGCGGGAGATTTCGCCAACGGCAGGTCCGACATTCGGGCGCTCGCTCCCGAATGGGATGAGACATTTCTGAACATACTGGCGTCAGGTGAACTGACGAAGCTGGACAGCTGGACGGCAGGGGCAATGGCGGCTGCGGCCGGGAACTCCGCCCACGAAGTACGAACGTGGCTGGCGGCCTACGCTGCGCTGGCCCAAAGCGGTCGATATTCTGTCGAATTCCGATACTACCGCCCGATCGAGGCACTAATCGCAGGTTTTGCCGTCACCGTGGCAATGCCAATCGACAGCGTCACCCCTGGATGACACACTGATCGCGTTGTGAGCGCACAAGAAAAACCCCGACAGGACGCACGCACAAGGCAGACAGCGTCTCGCGGGCGGCACCTTGGTCGGACCGTCTACGACGAGTTGCGCGACCAATTGTTTGCTGGTCACTACGCTGCGGGTGAACGATTCTCAATTGACTCCCTGTGTACCAGTTTTGACGTCAGCCGCCAGCCGGTTATGGACGCGATGCGCCGCCTTGAGTCGCTTGGCCTGGTGGAGGTTGCGCCGCAAAGCGGATGCCGGGTGGCAGCCTATTCGTTGCGCGAAACGCAGGATTTCTTCCGCATGTTCGCCGCTTTCGAGGGCGAGATCGCGGCCGTAGCGGCCAAACGCCGGACGGATACCCAGCTGGTCGACCTCGATGCTGCCTGGGATTTGATCGAAAAGTTACCCGCGCTCTCCGATCGCGAACAACGCGCCCGAGCCTACCGTACGTCTAACCGCGGTTTTCATCTCATGATCCACGCGATGGCGGATTCCCGGATCATGGCCGAGGCAAGTGAGCGGATGTGGGACATGTCCGACTTTCTCATTGCCACGGTCGGAGGGAGCAGTTGCCTGGCCGACTCGGTTCACGATCGCAACGTAGATCATGACGGGATCCGGCGCGCCATTCGTCTGGGCAACGCCGACGTATCGCGCGTTGCGATGGAATCGCATATCGTCGGCACGCTGGAACTGTTGGGAAAGCCAGCGCGGAACGTCGAAGTTCCCGCAGAGGGCGCTCCGTAGCGGCCGGCCGACGGCAGTCAGTGCCGTGCGCACGGAAGGCCGTTTCGTCACCACGGTGATTGCTATCTGATCGCTGGCAACTGGTAGTCAGCAGTCGCGACGATGTAACTGTTGGTACCGGGAGGGGGAATCGAACCCCCACATCCTTACGGATACCAGATTTTGAGTCTGGCGCGTCTACCAGTTCCGCCATCCCGGCTGGATGCGAAGGGGCCGGAGTATAGAGAATGCCTGCCTGCCGGTCGAGGCGAGCTGCGTGATTAATTCCTGCCGACAACTTAGCATTGCGCGGTGCACCTCTACGATTTTGACTACGCCCTGCCCGAACACCTGATCGCCCAGTATCCGCCGGCCGCGCGTCGCGACGCGCGTTTGCTGGTGGTGGCGGGCGCAGGCGGCGCACTCAGCGACAGGGGGGTCGCCGACCTGCCAAGCCTGCTTTGCGCGGGCGATCTCGTGATTGGCAATGACACGCGGGTGGTCCCGGCGCGCCTGTTCGGCCGCAAAGACAGCGGTGGCGCCATCGAGATCCTGATTGAGCGCGTGCTCGACGCGCAACGCGCGCTCGCCCACGTGCGCGCCAGCAAGGCGCCGCGGGTCGGTACGCGCTGCGTGCTCGAACCGTCAGGCGAGGTGGTCGTGCGCGGCCGCGAGGACGACCTGTTTATTCTCGAGGCGGGCGGCGGCGAATCGTTTGCGGCGCTGCTCGAACGCTGCGGCCATATGCCGTTGCCGCCCTACATCGCGCGTGCTGACGAGTCCCTCGACCGCGAGCGCTATCAAACGGTGTATGCCGACAAGCCTGGCGCCGTAGCGGCGCCGACCGCCGGACTGCATATCGACCGGCCGCTGCTGGCCGAACTCGCTGCGCGCGGGATCGAATTCAAGTCTATTACCCTGCACGTCGGCGCCGGGACCTTCCGCCCGGTACGCGGCAATGATCTCGCCGCGCACGTCATGCACGCCGAACACATTGAGGTGTCGGGGGCGGTGTGTGACGCGATCGCGGCTACCCGCGCGCGCGGCGGGCGGGTGGTCGCGATCGGCACCACGGTCACGCGCGCGCTGGAAAGCGCGGCGCTCGAATCGTGGCCGCTGGCGCCGTTTCGCGGCGATACGCGCCTGTTTATCCGTCCCGGCTTCGAGTTTCGAGTCGTCGATGCGCTGCTGACGAATTTTCACCTGCCGCGCTCGACGCTGCTGATGCTGGTCGCCGCGTTCGGCGGCTACGACGCGGTGATGGCGGCTTATCGCCACGCGCTCAAAAACGAATACCGGTTTTTCAGTTATGGTGACGCGATGTGGCTGGAACGCGTGCCGCCGCAGTCCACGGATCACACACCATGAGCGCCATGCAGTTTACCCTCGAAGCCAGCGACGGCGCCGCGCGCGCGGGGCGCATGCAGTTTGCGCGCGGGACGGTCGAGACACCGGTGTTCATGCCGGTTGGCACCTACGGCACGGTCAAGGCCATGGCGCCGGAAGAACTGCTTGAGCTTGGCGCCAGCATCGTGCTCGGCAATACCTACCACCTGATGCTGCGCCCCGGTACCGAAATCATCCGCGCGCACGGCGATCTGCACGATTTCATGCACTGGACCGGGCCGATCCTGACCGATTCAGGCGGTTACCAGGTGTTCAGCCTCGGCGACCTGCGCACCATCAGGGAGGAGGGGGTGACGTTCCGCTCGCCGCTGAACGGCGATCGGATTTTTCTGTCCCCGGAAATATCCATGCAGGTGCAGCGTGAGCTGGGCGCCGACATCGTCATGGTGTTCGACGAATGCACGCCGTATCCGGCCGATGACGAGCAGGCGCGGCGCTCGATGGAACTGTCGCTGCGCTGGGCGGCGCGCAGCCGGGCCGCGCACGCCGACAACCCGGCGGCGCTGTTCGGCATCGTGCAGGGCGGCATGTACGAGGCGCTGCGCAGCGAATCGGCCGCCGCGCTGATCGCGCTTGGCTTTGACGGCTATGCCATCGGCGGGCTTTCGGTCGGCGAACCCAAGGACGCCATGGGCCGCATCACCCGTCATACCGCGGCGCTCCTGCCGGCCACCCAGCCGCGCTACCTGATGGGGGTCGGTACCCCGGCCGACCTGCTCGAAGCGATCGCCGCCGGGGTCGACATGTTCGATTGTGTGCTGCCGACCCGCAACGCGCGTAACGGGCACCTGTTCACCTCGGCGGGGGTCGTGCGCATCCGCAATGCGCGCTACCGGACCGACACCGCACCGCTCGACCCGCGCTGCCCGTGTTATACCTGCAGCCACTATTCGCGGGCTTACCTCCATCACCTCGAGCGCAGCCACGAGATCCTCGGCGCGCGCCTGAATACCATCCACAACCTGGCTTTTTACCTGGCCCTGATGCGCGACGCCCGGGCGGCCATCATCGAGGGGCGATACGGCGCCTTCAGGAGCGCTTTTCTGCGCGCCGCGGCCGCCAGCGACGAATGACCATCGCCCGCGGTGGTATGGCATAATACGCGGCCATTTTTTGGGGAATTCAATGGACTATCTCATTCAAGACGCCTTTGCCCAGAGCGCGGCCGGCGCCCAGGACCCGGGGCTGGCCGGCTTTCTGCCGCTGGTCATCCTGTTCGTGGTTTTTTACCTGTTCCTGATCCGGCCGCAGATGAAGCGCCAGAAGGAGCATGCCAAGCTCGTGCAGGATCTGGCCAAGGGTGACGAGGCGGTCACCAGCGGCGGCCTGCTCGGGCGCGTCACCGAGGTCGGCGACAATTTCGTCAAGCTCGAAGTCGCCAAGGACACCGAGGTCAAGATCCAGAAACACGCGATTGCCCAGATCATGCCCAAGGGTACCGTGAAAGAAATGTAGTCTCGCACGCAACGTCGCGGACCACCCCACTTACAACCCTGACCGTAACCCGGATCCCTCCACATGAATCGATACCCGCTGTGGCGCTATCTCCTGCTGATCGCCGTGATCGGGGCAGGCCTGCTCTATGCGCTGCCCAACCTCTATGGCGACGACCCGGCGCTGCAGGTCTCGGCGCGGCGCGCCGAACCGGTCGACCAGGCGCTGCTCGAAAACGTGCGCAGCGCGCTCGAGGACGCCGACATCGCGCCGCTCAGCGTCAAGCTTGAAGAAAAGCGCTTGATGATCCGCTTCGAAGATACCGCGACCCGTGAGCGCGCCCGCCCGGTGGTGCTCGAAGCGGTAGGCGAACAACGCTACATCGTCGCCCTCAACCTGGCCTCGGCGACCCCTGGGTGGTTGCGCGATCTGGGCGGCAAACAGATGTACATGGGGCTAGACTTGCGCGGCGGCGTGCATTTTCTGATGGAAGTCGACATGGACGCGGTGCGGGTTCAGACCGACGAGCGCTTCGTGTCCGAGTTGCGCACCGCTTTTCGCGAAGCCAAGATCCGCTACCGTTCGATCGCGCGTGGCGCCGAAGGCGGCATCAAGGTCAGTTTTCTCAACGAGGATATGCATGCCCGCGGCCTCACCGTGATCGAAGCGGACTATGCCGACCTCGCCGTCAGCGAGGGCGAGGACAGCGCCGATCTGCACCTCACCGTCAGCGAAACGTTGATGGAGGAAACGCGGCGCACGGCGCTGAAACAGAACCTGACCACGCTGCGCAACCGCGTCAACGAATTCGGTGTCGCCGAACCGGTCATCCAGCAGCAGGGTGACCGCCGCATCGTGGTGCAGCTACCAGGCATCGAGGACACCGCCGAGGCGAAAAAAATTCTCGGCGCCACGGCGACCCTGGAATTTCGCATGGTCGACCTTGAAGGCGATGTGCAGGCCGCGGTCGACGGCCGTGTACCGGTCAACTCCAAGCTTTACTACGAGCGTAACGGCGCGCCGGTACTGACCGAGAAGCGCATCATGCTGACCGGCGAGTACATCATCGATGCCTCGTCCGGCATCGAGCAGCAGACCGGCAGCCCGGCGGTGTTCATCACCCTCGACGGCAAGGGCGCGCGGCTATTCAGCCGCGCCACCCGCGAGCAGATCGGCAAGCCGATGGCGGTGGTCTATATCGAGCAGCGCAAGGGCCGGCCGGTAGAAGAAGTGATCAACGTCGCCACCATACGCGACGAGTTGTCCAAGCGTTTCCAGATCACCGGCCTCGACAGCACCGAGGAGGCGCGCACCCTCGCTTTGCTGCTGCGCGCCGGCGCGCTGGCCGCGCCGATCGAAATCATCGAGGAGCGCACCGTCGGCCCGAGCCTCGGCCAGGACAATATCGACCAGGGCCTGAAGTCGATCGTCATCGGCATGGCCGGGGTGCTGGTTTTCATGGCCCTGTACTACAAGGTTTTCGGCCTGGTCGCGAACCTCGCCTTGCTCCTCAACCTGGTCCTGATCGTAGCCCTGTTGTCGCTGCTGCAGGCCACCCTGACCCTGCCGGGTATCGCCGGTATCGTGCTTACCATCGGTATGGCGGTCGACGCGAACGTGCTGATTTTCCAGCGTATCCGTGAGGAAATCGCGAATGGCAACTCGCCCCAGATGAGTATCAATTCGGGCTACGACAAGGCGTTTTCGACGATTGCCGACGCCAACATCACGACCCTGATCGCGGCGGTGGTGCTGTTCAGTTTCGGCACCGGTCCGGTCAAGGGCTTCGCCGTCACGTTGTCGCTTGGCATCGTGACTTCGATGTTCACCGCCATCGCCGGTACCCGCGCGATTATCAACCTGATCTACGGCGGCCGCCGGGTCAGCAAGTTGCATATTTAGGCGCGCTTCGCGGGTTCAATAGAGAACAATCATGAAAACACCCAATTTCGATTTTATGGGCAAGACCCGCATCGCGGTGATCCTGACGACCCTTCTCACGGTGGCGGCGGTCGTCGAACTGGCGCGCGAGGGTCTCAACCTCGGCATCGATTTCACCGGCGGAACGCTGGTCGAACTCGGCTATCGCGAGGCCGCCGATGTCGGCGCCATCCGCGCCGCCCTGGGCGGCTCTGAATTCAGTGGCGCGAGCGTGCAGTATTTCGGTTCGCGCCAGGACGTCCTCGTGCGTTTGCCGCCAGCCGGCGAAGCGAGTACGTCGGATTTGAGCGCGCGCATACTGGCACTGCTGCCGGACGCGGAGATGCGGCGCATTGAATTCGTCGGCCCGCAGGTCGGCGAAGAACTGACCGAAAACGGTCTCCTCGCACTGCTTTATGCGCTCGGCGGTATTCTGATCTACGTCATGGTGCGGTTCACGCTCAAGTTTTCGCTTGGCGCGATTGTCGCGACCATTCACGACGTCATGATTACGGTCGGGTTTTTCGCCGTCACCGGCATGGAATTCGATTTAACCGTACTGGCGGCGGTCCTCGCGGTGATCGGCTATTCGCTGAATGACACCATCGTGGTGTTTGACCGCATCCGCGAGAATTTCCGTCGCTTCCGTAAAGATGACCCGACCACGGTGATCAACAAATCCCTGAATCAGACCCTTTCGCGCACCCTGATGACTTCCGGTACCACCTTGATCGTTGTTGTGGCGCTGTTTGCATTCGGCGGCGAGCTCATCCACGGTTTCGCCACCGCCCTGATGGTCGGTGTGCTGGTCGGCACCTATTCCTCGATCTGGGTCGCCAGCGCGATGTTGATTGCGCTCGGGGTCAACAAGGTCGACCTGATGCCGGTGCAGAAAGAGGGCGCTACCGCCGAAGACCATCCGTGACGCGCTGCGCGCGATGAGTTTACCGCCGGGCGCGCCATGAAGCTGCTCGTCGACCGCGAGATTTACGGCGCCACGACGGCCTTCGCCGCGCTCGGTGCGGTGCGCACATTTGACGGTCGCGCGCTCAACGCTGACGACATCAAGGACGCCGACGTGCTGCTGGTGCGCTCGGTGACGCGCGTCGATCGCGTGCTGCTCGCAGACAGTTCGGTGCGCTTCGTCGGCACCGCGACGGCGGGTACCGATCACGTCGACCTCGACTACCTCAAGGCCCGCGATATCGCCTTCGCTGCCGCCCCCGGCTGTAATGCGCGCGCGGTCGCCGAACATGTCGTCTGCTGCCTGTACGCTTATAGCGCCGAACGCGGTGGCGACCCCCGCGCGCTGAAGGTCGGCATCGTCGGGTACGGCCATGTCGGCAGCGCGCTGGGCGCGCTGCTGCAGCGCCTGGCGATCGATTTCGTGGTCAACGATCCGCCGCGCGGCCCACGCATCGCCGGGGTTACCTGCACCAGTCTGGAGGCGCTGCTTGGCTGCGATGTGGTCAGCCTGCACGTTCCGCTGATTGCCGACGGCCCGCACCCGACCCGCGGTCTGCTGGGCGCGGCCGAACTCGGCGCTTTGCGTCCCGGTGCCTTGCTGATCAACGCCGCGCGCGGCGGGATCATCGATGAACGCGCCTTGCTCGCACGCCTGATCGCGCCGCGAGCCCTGTACGCCGCGCTCGACTGCTGGAGCGGCGAGCCGCACATCTGGCCGGCGTTGCTGGCGCGGTCGTGGCGCGCCAGTACCCACATCGCCGGCCATACCCTGGAAGCGCGCATCGCAGCGGCGAGGATGTTGCACACAGCACTGTCGGCGTATGGCGGCGTTGCCGCAGGCTGGCCGGAGAATGAGGGCGAAATCACGCGGCTCAGTGTGCCCGGCGATCGGCGCAGCGTGGCCGCCGTCCTCGCCAGCGTTTATCCGCTGGCCACGCGCAGCGAACAGATGCGCACGCTGGCCGGGCTGGCCCCGCCCGCGCGCGGTCCGGGTTTCGACGAGCAACGGCGACGTGATGGCCTGCACCGACAGTTCGCCGCATTCAGCGTTGCGCGTGCCGGGCTGGACAACGATACTGTGCAGCAACTGAGCGCGATGGATTTCGATGTCCATTGAAGCGGCCCGTTGCCAAGGCCCTGCGCCGACACGCGCCTGACACCACGCGCGTTTTCCCGCTCTACGCGCCACGAATCGACATGACAGACACCGACTCCGAACCCGTTTTGATCGGCACGCCGCTGGCCTCCAACGCCACGCGCCTGCTGCTGCTCGGCGCCGGCGAACTCGGTCGTGAGGTCGCGCTCGAGGCGATGCGCCTCGGGCTCGAGGTGATCGCCGTCGATCGCTATGCCGACGCGCCGGCCATGCAGATCGCGCATCGCGCCCATGTCATCGACATGCTCGATGGCGCCAGGCTGCGGGCTGTTATCGAACTGGAAAAACCCGCCTTCATCGTGCCCGAAGTCGAAGCCATAGCAACCGATACGCTGGTTGACCTGCAAAACGAAGGTTTCAAGGTCGTGCCGACCGCCGAGGCCGCACGCCTGACCATGGACCGCGAAGGTATCCGGCGACTGGCCGCCGAACAGCTCGGGCTGCCGACTTCGGCTTATCGATTTGCCGCCAGTGAAAGCGAGTGCCGGGCCGCAATCGAGGCGATCGGTATGCCGTGCATCGTCAAGCCGGTGATGAGTTCGTCCGGTAAAGGCCAGCTCACGGTGCGCACGGCGAGCGATGCGGCGGCGGCGTGGGATTATGCGGTCAGCGGCGGTCGCGCGAGCCGCGAACGGGTGATCGTCGAAGGCCTGATCGATTTCGATTACGAGATCACCCTGCTCACGGTCCGTCACGCCGGCGGCACGACATTCTGTGCGCCGATCGGCCACCTCCAGATCGATGGCGACTACCGCGAATCCTGGCAACCGCAGGCGATGAGTGCCGGCGCCGAACGACGTGCCCGCGAAATCGCCGCGGCCGTGACCGAGGCGCTCGGTGGGTGGGGGTTGTTCGGGGTCGAGTTTTTTGTCAAGGGCGATGACGTGTGGTTCAGCGAAGTTTCGCCGCGCCCTCACGACACTGGCATGGTGACACTGATCTCGCAGACATTGTCCGAGTTTGCACTGCACGTGCGCGCGATCCTGGGCGTACGCCTCGGCGCCGTCGAACAGCTCGGGCCGGCGGCGAGCTGCGCGATGCTCGGGCACGGCGAGGGGCGCGAGATCAGCTACCACGGGCTGGCCGCGGCGATTTCCGGTGAACAGCTCGATGTGCGTTTGTTCGGCAAGCCGCAGATCGCCGGCAAACGGCGCCTGGGGGTCGCGCTGGCGCGGGCGTCGAGCATCGACCAGGCGCGCCACAAGGCCCGCGACGTGGCCGCGGCGGTGGTCATGAAAATCGCCTGACCCGCACCCTCGACGGCCATACAGAACCACTCACAGGAGTACTCCACGATGAGAATGATGCACACCATGCTGCGCGTGACCGACCTCGATGCGTCGCTCGATTTCTATTGCCAGGTCCTGGGTATGCAGTTGTTGCGCCGTAAGGATTTTCCGGAAGGCAAATTCACGCTCGCGTTTGTCGGCTATGGCGAGGAGGCCGACCATACGGTCCTCGAGCTGACCCATAACTGGGAAACCGACAGCTATGAGCTCGGCAATGCCTACGGTCATATCGCGCTGGGGGTCGATGACGTGTACGCGGCCTGCGACGAAGTCCGCGCGCGGGGCGGTAACGTGGTGCGCGACGCCGGCCCGATGAAGGGCGGCACGGCGGTTATCGCTTTCGTCAAGGACCCCGATGGCTACATGGTCGAACTGGTCGCCGATCGCGCCTGAAGCGGGCCGGCCGCGGCTGCCCGTATGTGTACCGCAGCGCAGCAGATCGCACGCCGGTTGTGCTACATTACGCCGGCCGGCGCGGGACCCGACCGGGGCCCAGGCAACGCGCCCGTGCCCGAGTCGGGTACGATCGAATAGCCGCCGACGCTGACTCGAATGGTTAACAAGTCCAGGCGCGGCCCGCCCGCACCCGTTGTATGAGGAACACGAGAATGAGCCGATTTCTTGCAGTTTCGATGGCCGTTTTGCTTGCCTGCAGTACCAGTGCTGCAGCGGCGATGGACGAGCCGGGGATGATCGTGAAAACCACGACCGAAAAAGTCCTCGAGCGTGTGCAGAACGACAAGGCCGCTCTGCAGGCCGACCCGGCCAAGATGTACACCCTGGTATCGGAACTGATTTTCCCGCATTTCGATTTCGACATCATGTCGCAATGGGTGCTGGGCGAGCACTGGGGCAGTGCCGATGACGCGGCGCGCGGCGCGTTCGTCGATCAGTTTCGCAAACTGCTGGTCAGGACCTATGCGACTGCCCTGCTCGAATTCTCCGATCAGCGCATTACCTATCCGCCGATCGACCAGAAGCCGGGCTCCAAGACCGCGCTGGTCAAGCAGGAAATTTCGCAGCCCGGCAGTGACTCGATCCCGATCGTTTACCGTCTGCATAACAAATCCAGCGACTGGAAGGTTTTCGACGTATCGGTCGACGGCGTGAGCCTGGTCAAAACCTACCGCGCCTCGTTCGGCTCCATGATCCGGGACGGCGGGCTGTCCGGACTCATTGCTTCGCTGGACAGCAAAAACAAGCAGTACGGAAACTGACCGCGACGCCGTACTCGCACGCCGAACACGCGCCGCCGCTGCATCGCGTGTTCGGTCACCATAGACCCGATCAACTTCACCACCCATCCGCAGGCCGGCGCCATCATGACTCCAAGTGAAATCAAACAGATGATCGAGACCGGCATCGCCGGCGCAGAGGCCTTTGTCGATGGCG
This sequence comes from uncultured Gammaproteobacteria bacterium, assembly GCA_942490995.1. GTDB lineage: Bacteria > Pseudomonadota > Gammaproteobacteria > UBA981. Next base: position 38,559 of record CALOBG010000065.1, on the reverse strand, counting down.
ACGGGTCGCATTTCGTGGCGCGCGTGGTCAGCGACGACTTCAAAGGTCTGCCCATGATCAAGCAGCACAAACTGGTTTATGCGGCGCTGGGCGACAGTATGGAGAGTGCCATCCATGCATTGTCGATCCAGACCTACACCAAAGAAGCCTGGGAGAAAGCGCGCAAGTTCCAGGCGCTCTGACGGCGGTCGGCCCGATGGACAAACTGATCATTCAGGGGGGCATTCCGCTCAAGGGCGAAATCCGCATATCGGGGGCAAAGAATGCCGCCCTGCCGATCCTGGCGGCGACGTTGCTGGCCGACGGTCCGGTCACGATCGGCAACGTGCCGCACCTGCACGACATCACCACCACCATGGAACTGCTCGGCCGCATGGGACTGACCCTGACGGTCGACGAACGCATGCACATCGAAGTCGACAGCAGCACCATCCGTGAGTTTTTTGCACCTTACGAGCTGGTGCGGACCATGCGTGCGTCGATCCTCGTGCTCGGGCCGCTGCTGGCTCGATTCGGGGTCGCCGATGTGTCGCTGCCCGGCGGCTGTGCGATCGGCTCGCGCCCGGTCAATCTGCACCTCCAGGGTCTGGCCGCGATGGGCGCGGAGCTGAGCGTGGAAGGCGGGTATATCCGCGCCAAGGCCAAGCGCCTGCGCGGCGTCGATCTGGTCCTCGACCTGGTTACGGTTACCGGCACCGAGAACCTGCTGATGGCCGCGACGCTCGCCGACGGCGTGACCACCCTGCGCAACGCCGCCCGTGAACCGGAGGTCGTCGACCTGGCCAACTGTCTGACCAGCATGGGCGCCAATATCGAAGGCGCCGGCACCGACACGATCCGCATCGAAGGCGTCAAGTCATTGCACGGTACGCGCTACGACATCCTCCCCGACCGCATCGAAACCGGCACCTATCTGACCGCCGCGGCGATGACCGGTGGCCAGATCAAACTCAAGAACACGCGCCCCGAGCTGCTCGAATCGGTACTCGCCAAATTGTCCGAGGCCGGCGCCAGGATTAACGCCGGCGACGATTGGATCGAACTCGCCATGGACGGTGAACCATTGCGCGCGGTAGACATCCACACTTCGCCGTATCCCGGTTTTCCGACCGATATGCAGGCGCAGTTCACCGCCATGAACTGCATTGCGCGCGGCACCGGCACGATAACCGAATCGGTATTCGAGAACCGCTTCATGCATGTCCTCGAGCTGCAGCGCATGGGCGCCCAGGTCAAACTCGAGGGCAACACCGCGATCACCACCGGGGTATCACGCCTGACCAGCGCACCACTGATGGCGACCGATCTGCGCGCCTCGGCGAGCCTGGTGCTGGCCGGTCTGGTCGCCGAGGGCGCCACCGAAGTCGATCGCATCTACCATATCGATCGCGGCTACGAAACCATCGAGGAAAAGCTCGCCAACCTGGGTGCCCAGATCAAACGCGTACCGAGCTGACCAGCTCGTGCAGGCGGAAGGCGTACGGCGCATGTTACGCTTCGGCCCGCCGGCGATTCGCCGATCCGAACTGACTGTGTCTGAACCATCATGAACAAACAGGCCGATAAACGCGCCGACGATATCGTTATCGCGGTATCCAAAGGCAGGATTTTCAAGCAGGCGTTACCGTTGCTCGCCGCGGTCGGCATCGAGCCGCTCGAAGATCCCGAAACGTCGCGCAAACTCGTGCTCGGGACCAGCCGTGAAGGGGTCAGCCTGCTGATCATCAGGGCCACCGATGTGCCCACCTACGTCGAATACGGCGCCGCTGATCTCGGCATTGCCGGCAAGGACGTGCTGATGGAGTACGAAGGGCACGACTACTACGAACCACTCGACCTGCGCATCGCGCGCTGCCGTTTGATGGTCGCGGGGCTGCCGAATGCGAAGCACGCCACCCAGCGCCCGCGCATCGCGACCAAGTATCCGCGCGCCGCGCGCGACTACTTTGCCGGGCTCGGCATCCAGGCCGAGGTCATCAAGCTGTACGGTTCGATGGAACTCGCGCCGCTGGTCGGGCTGGCGGACCGCATCGTCGACCTGGTCGATACCGGTAATACCCTCAAGGCCAATGGCCTGGTCGCGCTTGAAACCATCTGCGAGATCTCCTCACGCCTGATCGTGAACAAGGCGGCGATGAAAACCAAACACGCGCGGGTAAGCGAACTCATCGCGAATCTCCGCGCAGCGGTTGCGCAGAGTAATGCCTGAGCTGATCAAACGTCTCGACGCCGGCGCCGCAGATTTCGATCAGGCCCTGGCTCGCCTGTTGGCCTGGGACGAGGACGAGCAGCCCGCGATCGTGGCGACGGTGCAGGACATCATCGCCGCGATCAGGCGGGACGGCGATGTGGCACTGCTGGAATTGACCAATCGCTTCGACCGTCGCGCGCTCGACAGCGCGACGGACCTGGAAGTACGCTGACTTCTCCGCGGCCCTCGAGCGCATCGACGGTGCGCTGCGCGAGGCGCTGCAAAGCGCCGCGGCGCGGGTGCGCGCGTATCACGAAAAGCAGAAGGCCGAATCGTGGGATTATCGCGAGGCCGACGGCACCGTGCTCGGACAGCACATCACGCCCCTCGATCGCGTAGGCATTTACGTGCCCGGCGGCAAGGCTGCTTATCCCTCGTCGGTATTGATGAACGCCATTCCGGCCAAGGTCGCCGGGGTTGGTGAAGTGATCATGGTGGTGCCGGCGCCGGACGGAGAATTACAGGACGTGGTGCTGGCCGCGGCCGCTATCGCCGGGGTCGATCGCGTGTTCACCATCGGCGGCGCGCAGGCCGTGGCGGCGCTTGCTTACGGCACCGCGACCGTGCCCGCGGTGGACAAGATCGTCGGCCCCGGCAATATCTACGTGGCGACGGCAAAATCCCTGGTGTTCGGCAAGGTTGGCATCGACATGATCGCCGGACCGTCCGAGATCCTGGTGATCTGTGATGGCCAGACCGAGCCCGACTGGATCGCGATGGATCTGTTTTCGCAGGCCGAGCACGACGAGCAGGCCCAGGCCATCCTGATCTGTCCCGATGCGGCGTTTCTCGACCGGGTCGAGGCCAGCATCGCACGCCTGCTGCCGGACCTGCCGCGGGCGACCATCATTCGCCAGGCCCTGGCCGCGCGCGGCGCATTGATCGCGGTCGAGTCGCTGGCGGCAGCAATCGATCTGGCCAACCGCATCGCGCCCGAACATCTCGAATTATCGGTTGCCGAGCCGCGCCGCTGGCTGGCAAAAATCCGCCACGCCGGCGCTATATTCCTCGGCCGCTATACCGCCGAGGCGGTCGGCGATTATTGTGCCGGGCCCAACCACGTGCTGCCGACTGCGGGGACCTCGCGCTTCTCGAGTCCGCTCGGTGTCTACGACTTTCAGAAACGGTCCTCGATTATCGAATGTTCCGCCGCCGGCGCGGACACACTGGGCCGCGTTGCGCGGCTGCTGGCCGAAAGCGAGGGGCTGTCCGCGCACGCGCGCTCGGCGGCCTACCGCATCGCCGACTGAGCGCGGCGACGACTTGCTCGAAGGTTCCTTTATTCGCGCGGCGGCCTTCTCGACACCGTGACCATGGTCGAAAACGGCGCCCCGTCGCGAATGCCGGCGAGGGTGATGCGCGAGCCGGGTTTGTAAGCCGCGATGCGTTCGATGGCGGAGTGGGAGTCGAACATCGGCAGCCCGCCGATATCGGTCAGCACATCACCGGGTCGGACGCCGGCCTGCGCGGCCGGTCCGTGATTGAGGATGCCGAGCACGACGATGCCACGCTCGAGACCGAGCGTGCGTTTGAGGTTGTCGTCCAGATCACGCGCATCGATACCGAGCCAGCCACGTTCGACGCTCCCGGAGTCGAGGATCTGGCGCGCGATCCTGAGTGCGATGCTGGTCGGGATCGCGAAGCCGATGCCCTCCGATTCGAGGCGTGCCGAGTTGATCCCGATCAGTTCGCCGCGCGAATTGACCAGCGCGCCGCCCGAGTTGCCGAAATTGATCGCGGCATCGGTCTGGATAAAATTTTCGAAGGTATTGATGCCGACCCGGTTGCGACCGGTGGCGCTGACAATGCCCTGGGTCACGGTCTGGCCGATGCCGAGCGCGTTGCCCATGGCCAGCACCACGTCGCCTACCCGTAATCGATTCGAGTCACCGAGCGCGATGCTGGGCAGTCGATCGAGCGCGATTTTAAGCACCGCGAGATCGGTGTCGGGATCGGTGCCGACGATCTGCCCGGCGACGGTGCGCCCGTCGGCAAGGGCAACCCGGATCGCGTCGCTGCCGCGGATGACGTGGTAGTTCGTCAGCACCACGCCCGAGGCGTCGAGGATCACGCCGCTGCCAAGACTGGCCGATTGTCGAGTCACCTCGCCGTCGCTGCCGGTGCCGAAAAAGTGCTGGAACAGCGGGTCATCGGTAAGCGGGTTGGCGGCCGCCTGCGGTTGCGTCGAGGCATGAATACTGACCACCGCGGGCGCGGCACGCTCGACCGCAGCGGCATAGCCGGCCCGCGGCACAACCACGAGCGCGCCCCATGGCAGGCCCGAACCGGTATCCGCAAAACGCCCCCACAGCGCCAGCACCAGGGCCGCGCAAAGCAAGCCCGCGAACGCCCAGCGCAGAATAAAAAAGGTCGTATTCATGGTCTCGGCAGCGGGGTCGGTTGCACGCTCGAGGCCGCGAGGGCCAGCGTAGCGAGTCGCTTTTTGGTGATATAATCCGGCGCAACATCCTGATAACTGGACATCTTGCCACGAGCAATCCGCCGAGCGGGCGCGTTGCATTGGGGAGCACCGGGGCAGGTCTTGAGGGTGGTATCGCTCACGGGTGATATGCCGCACCAGTTCGCCGTGGTGCGGTGACTATCGTGCGCGCGACAAGTAGCGAAAGCAAGAAACATAAGCTTGGGAGAAATGAGAGCATGAGCGAGTCTGCTGTCGATCAGGATCGACGTCGCTTTCTCACCGGAACCGCGACCGTAATCGGTGGCATCGGCGCCGGTCTGGCGTCGATTCCTTTTGTAGCGACATTCCAGCCCAGTGCGCGCGCGAAAGCATTTGGCGCACCGGTTGAAGCCGATATCGGCCAACTCGAACCGGGGCAGCGGGTCACCTACAAGTGGCGCGGCAAGCCGGTGTGGATCGTTCGTCGTACCCCGGAACAGCTCAAAGTACTCGAATCCGATATCGCCATGCTCAGCGATCCGGAATCCAACAAGTCCGACCAGCCTGAATTCGCCAGGAACGCCTGGCGTTCGTCGAAACCGGAATACCTGGTCATGGTCGGTATCTGCACCCACCTCGGTTGTTCGCCGACGTTTCGGCCGGTGCCGGGTGCCGAAGACCTTGGCAGCGACTGGCAGGGCGGCTTTTATTGTCCCTGTCATGGCTCCAAGTTTGACCTCTCCGGGCGCGTTTTCGCCAACGTTCCGGCGCCGACGAATATGCAGGTTCCACCGTACCGCTATATCGATGATCAGCACATCATGATCGGCGAGACCGACGGAGACGCAGCATGAACACGATAGTCAAAGGACTCGTTGGGCTGCGCGACTGGGTCGATGATCGGTTCCCGCTGATGAAGATGTGGAACGAGCACATGGGCCAGTACTACGCGCCCAAGAACTTTAATTTCTGGTACTACTTCGGCGTCCTGTCGATGGTGGTACTGGCGATCCAGATCCTGACCGGCATCTGGCTGGTAATGAGCTACAAGCCCGATGCGGCATTCGCTTTCGGCTCGGTCGAATACATCATGCGCGATGTCGAATGGGGCTGGTTGATCCGGTACATGCATTCGACCGGCGCCTCGTTCTTTTTTATCGTCGTTTACCTGCATATGTTCCGCGCGATGTTGTACGGCTCGTACAAGAAGCCGCGCGAACTGATCTGGATCCTCGGCATGTTCATCTACCTGTCGCTGATGGCCGAGGCGTTTTTCGGTTACCTGCTGCCGTGGGGACAGATGTCGTACTGGGGTGCGCAGGTGATCATTTCACTGTTCGGCGCGATCCCGTTTGTCGGCGAGACGCTGTCGCTGTGGATCCGCGGCGATTACGTGGTGTCGGACATCACCCTGAACCGATTCTTTTCGTTCCACGTTATCGCGCTGCCGTTTGCAATCGCGGGGCTGGTCGGCCTGCACATCATCGCGCTGCATGAAGTTGGCTCGAACAACCCCGACGGTGTTGAAATCAAGGCCAAAAAAGGCCCCGACGGCAAGCCGCTCGACGGCATTCCTTTCCATCCTTACTACACGGTCAAGGACTCGGTCGGCGTGGTTGTGTTTCTGATCCTGTTTTCGGCGGTAGTCTTCTTCGCGCCGGAATTCGGCGGTTATTTCCTCGAGCACAATAACTTCATCCCGGCCGATCCGCTGGCCACACCGGAACATATCGCGCCGGTGTGGTACTTCACGCCGTTCTATTCGATCCTGCGCGCGAACACGGTCAATTTTTTCTGGATCGAGGCGAAACTCTGGGGCGTGATATTTATGGGCCTCGGTACCATGATCCTGTTCGCCCTGCCGTGGCTGGACCGCAGCCCGGTCAAATCGATCCGCTATCGGGGCAAAATCTATAAAGGCGCCCTGACCCTGTTCGTGATCGCTTTCCTGATCCTGGGCTACCTCGGCATTCTGCCGCCCACCCCGGCGCGTACCCTGGTCGCGCAGATTTGTACGGTCATCTACTTCGCGTTCTTCATACTGATGCCGTTTTATACGAAATGGGACACCACCAAACCCGTCCCGGACAGGGTGACCGGCTAATGAAAACTATCCTGGCGATTATTGTGATGTGGGCAGCGTCGAGCTGCGGATACGCCGCCGGTGGCGAGGGCCCGCCGCGAATGGAGGCCAACGTCAATCTCAGCAACAAGGTGTCGATGCAGCGCGGCGCGCGCCTGTTCGTCAATTACTGCCTGAGCTGTCATTCGGCCCAATACATGCGCTACAACCGTATGGCCGAAGACCTCGATCTGGAAGAAGCCGCGGTCAAAGAAAACATGATGTTTGCCTCCGACAAAATCGGCGACACCATGACCGTCGCCATGCGCGCCGACGATGCGACGAAGTGGCTGGGCGCGCCGCCGCCGGACCTCTCGGTGATCGCGCGGGCCAAGGGCGCCGACTACCTGTTTTCGTTTCTAAACGGGTTTTATCTCGACGACACACGGCCGACCGGGGTCAACAACCTGTATTTTCCGGCGACCTCGATGCCGCACGTGCTGTGGGAACTGCAGGGGGCGCAGAAGCTCGAGCCTGCGACAGCCGGAGAGGGCGACGGGCACGGCGCTCATGGCCCGACCCTGAAAGCGGTGTCCGCCGGCACCATGAGCGCTGGCGAGTACCAGCAGGCGACCCGCGACCTGGTTGCGTTCCTGGTTTATGTCGGCGAGCCGGCAAAACTCGTGCGCTACCGGATCGGTTTCTGGGTCATCGTGTTTCTGAGTGTACTGCTGGTGGCTACCTACCTGATGAAACGGGAATACTGGAAGGATGTTCATTGATATGACAGCTCTAGCAAATCGGCGCTCGGTTATGACTTTATACGCCGATGCAGCCGATCCGCTGGGGCACAGTGTACGGCTCGTCCTGATGGAGAAGGACATCAACGTCGAGATCAATTTTATCGACGAAGAAACCAAGCCCGAAGATCTCAACGATCTGAATCCCTATGACAACCTGCTGACGCTGATCGATCGCGACCTGGTGCTTTACGATGCCCAGATCATGATGGAGTATCTGGACGAACGGTATCCCCATCCGCCACTGATGCCGGTCGATCCGGTGTCGCGGGCAAACAATCGCCAGTTCCGCTATCGCATCGTGCGCGACCTGTATACGCTCGCCGCGGAGATCGACGGCAGCAACGAAATAGCCGCGGCCAACGCAAGAAAATCGCTGCGCGACAACCTGCTGGCGATTTCACCGGTGTTCGGTCAGTTCCCGTTCTTCATGTCCGAAGAGTTTTCCCTGGTCGACCTGTGCATGGCGCCGTTGTTGTGGCGCCTGCCGCTGTACGGCCTGAAACTTGGTGGGCCGGCTAAACCGCTGCTGAAATACGGCGACAAGCTTTTTGACCGCCGCGCGTTTCAGAACAGCCTGTCGCCGGTCGAGCAGGAAATCCGCTGAGCGCACTGCCGATATAGTCGTGCCGCGCGCCGAAATGACCTCAACCCGTCCCTATCTGCTGCGCGCGATCTACGACTGGATCGTCGATAACAATATGACCCCACATCTGCTTGTGGAGGTCAGCGATGAGCGGGTGCGGGTGCCGGCGAAATTTGTTGAGAACGGCGTGATTGTGCTCAATACCTCGCCCGGTGCGGTCCGCGACCTGGAACTGGGCAACGAATTCGTCAGCTTCAGTGCGCGTTTCTCAGGCACCCCCCACGACATCGTGGTTCCGATCGGTTCGGTCCAGGCTATCTACGCCCGCGAAAACGGGCAGGGCATTTTCCTTGCGGACGGCGAAGAGCCGAAGCAGCCGAACGCCGACGGCAGTGCTGAAGCGCGCGGTGACGCGCCCGGGCCGGGCCAGGAACGCGGCCAGCGCCCGCCGCATCTCACTATCGTCAAGTAAGGCAGCCGCGCTCAGCGGTATTCGAACAGCTTCACGACTTTTTGCACGCCGCCGGTAGTACTGGCGATATCCGCGGCCAGATCACCGTCGGCCTGACTCACGATGCCGAGCAGAAAAACCGTGCCGTCTTCACTGACGACCTTGATCCGCGTTGCATCGAGTTTGTCGTTACCGAACAGGCGGGTCTTAACCTTGGTCGTGAGTACCGTGTCGTTGGTGCGGGCGATCATGGAACTGGGCGCCGCCAGGGTGATTTCATTGTGGATGTGCCGGACCTTCTCGACGGTCGCGACTTTCTCGGCGATACGTCTGCGCAGCGCTTCGGACGGCGCCTGCCCGGTGAGCAGCACGACCTGGTTATAGCTGGTGACGCTGTAGTGGGTCTGCTCCTTGATTTCCTTGTCATCGCGCAATACCGCAAGCGCCTTGACCTCGATCGACTGATCCTCAACTACTGATCCGGTGGTGCGTGGATCATTGACGACCGCGGCGCTGGTTGCTGCTCCGCCAAGAAAAATACCCGCGCACCCGGCCAGCGAAACCAGCCCCGTGGCAGCGACGATCCAGCAGGCGATGATCAGCAGTAGTCGATTCGGTGTGCTCAACTCAGCCCTCCTGACCAAGCAGATGGTTATCAATCAGATCGCACAGACAATGAATGATGGTCAGATGCGACTCCTGGATACGAGCCGTCGAATCACTCGGTACGCGCAGTTCGATATCACTCGAACGCAGGGTCTTCGCCGCCGGTCCGCCATCCTTGCCGCTCAGCAGCAGGACACGCATGTTTTTATCGTGCGCGGCGTCGAGCGCATTGAGAATATTGTGCGAATTGCCGCTGGTTGAGATCGCAAGCAGTACGTCGTCCGGATGGCCGAGGGCTCTGATCTGTTTGGCAAAGATATCGGCGAACTGGTAGTCGTTCGCGATCGAGGTGACGGTCGAGGCATCGGTGGTGAGCGCCAGGGCCGGCAGTCCGGGACGTTCGCGCTCGAAACGGTTGAGCATTTCCGCCGAGAAGTGCTGCGCGTCCGCAGCCGAGCCGCCGTTGCCACAACTCAGGACCTTGCCACTGTTCAGCACGCATTCCGCGATTGCCTGGGCGGCCGCCGCGATCTCCTCGCTGAGCAGTTCCGCGCAGCGCGATTTGACCGCGATGCTGTCGGCGAAAATGGATCTGATTCTGTGGCTGGGGTCCAAGCTCGAATTCCCGGCATATGGTGCCGTGTGACTTTCTGAGTCCGAGCATTATGCAGAAAACGCACCTGCAATCCAGTCGACCCGAGGGCTTTGCGCGTCGCCGCTCATGGCGACCACGTCGAAGCGACAGGCGGCATCGGCGTAGCGACTGTGGCGCATGAGGAAATGTCGCGCGGCGCGAATAATGCGCGCCTGCTTGCGTGCATCGACGCTCGCCGCCGCTCCGCCATACCGATCGTCGCGCCGATAACGCACCTCGACAAAAACCAGGGTCTGGTCATCGCGCATTACCAGGTCAATTTCGCCACCGCGGCAGCTATAGTTGCTCGACAGCAATTCCAGACCGCGCGCCGCGAGCCACGCTGCGGCCTGTGCTTCGTATGCCGCGCCGCGGGTGCGCATCGGCGCCGCCGATCCCGCGCCGGGATCAGTACTCCTGCCCGCTGTCCAACAGCTTCGGCCGGCCGTCGGCAAAGCGCACAAAAACCATGTTGCGGTGTACGACCCCGAATTGATCCATCCACAGTTCGCCGGTGACGCCCGGAATGCGCAGTCCCTGCTGGAAACGCATCTTGGCCAGGTACGGCAGTACGCGATAGGCATCGATGCCGAAACCGTAAAGCCGTGCAAAGCTGCGCGCCTCGTCGCTCCAGGCACGCTGTACGAGGTCGAACAGGTCGCGGTCGGCGGCGCCAAACAGCCACGGCATATCGGCGAAGGTGATGCCGTCGAAATCGCTGTCGCGGCGGGGCAGCGGTGAGCCCGCATAGACGTGCGAGGTGGTGAATACCGGGATGTCGGCGGCGCCGTGGTAGCGCAGCTGCGGCATGATCTGGCGAGCATTGTCAGGAAAGGCGGCGAGCAGGATGACGTCGACATCCTGGCGCCCGCGCGGTTCGAAGTGGAGCGGCAGATTCAGCGTCCGACGCAGCTCCGCGAAACGCGCTTCGCTGAGATGGATGTTGAGCGCGCGCCGAACCGCGGTGGCATAGGCCTGCGCGTCCTGCTGGTAATAAACCTCGCTGACGACGGTACCGCCGAGCGCGTTCCAGTTGCCGCTATAGGCCGTGGTCAGGCGCTTGCCCCACGCCGTGTCCGGGGCCATCACCAGGGCGCGCGGCCCACTGCGGAACGCGCGCCCGGCGATTTGCCCGGCTTCGTCCTCGGGGGTCAGTCCGAACTGGTAGAAGCCGGCTGGCGCGCCGCTCTGCGGTTGATCGCTGACATTAAGGGCGAGCAGGTTGGCTCCGAGTTCAGTCTGGTTGCGCAGTTGTTCGACTTCGGTTTTGCGTAGCGGTCCGACGATGAACTCCGCACCGTCGGCGAGCGCCGCGCCGACGCTGGCACTGATGTCATTTTCGTCACTGGAATAAATCCTGAGTTCGGCGCGCGACTGCGGCGCGGGGTCCATGTACCAGGCAGCGATGAAACCATCACGGATCGCGCGTGCGGCCGGCCCCAGGGTGTCCTCGAAAGGCAGCACCAGGGCGATTTTGCGTGGCCTCACCGCGATCGTCTCCGCGCGCTCGATGAGTGTTTCGATGACGCTGGTGGCCGGATGACCCGGGTAGTGCTGTTGCCACGCAGCGGTCTGTTCGATGAGCTGCGGCGGATCGAACAGCGTGCGCTGTGCTACCACGGAGAGGGCGTACCAGCCCGCGGTTGTAGCATCGCCGGATTCGGCCTGCGCGGCGGCCTGCGCCGCGCTCAGACGCGACACCGCCTGCCAGGTTGCGGCGGCAATCGCCGGCGCCTGTCCGGCCGGCATCGGGTAGCGATAGGCGCTGGTATAAGCGGATGCCGCGGTTTCGTAGTGCGCCGTCTGCAGCGCCGCGGCACCCAGGCAGCGTGCGTGGTGGCCGCGCTGGTAGGGGGTCAGCGGAGCCGTGTCGAGTGCGGTGGCCAGCGCATAAGCCTGGTCGGCCATACCGTTCGCCAGCAGTGAGCACGATTTGGCCGTCGCGATAAGCGAATCGGCGCCGACGCTGCCGGTTTCGAGCGCGGTGAGCAGGATCTCAGCCGAAGCCTGGTCGCCGGCGTCCTGATAAGCGAGCGCGGCGAGCGCGCGCAGACGTGTCGCCTCGCGCGGTTCCTGTTCGGCGGCGAGTGCGCTATACGCCTGTGCCGCACCGGCGTAATCACCGGCGCTGAGCTGGCGGTTGGCAAGGGTCAGGGGATCGGGCGGGGCGACCTGCGGGCGGACATTGCCTTGCGGCGCGCAGGCGCATGTAATAAGCGCAATGACGCCGACAGCGAAAAATCGTAGGGACAACGGCGGGACAACAGCGCGTGGAGCGGACACGCAGGCAGTATCTGTGGCGGATGCGGAACTGTCAATTGAGCGCCCGGCCCTGTACGTGGTGGCGACCCCGATCGGCAATCTCGCCGATCTCAGTGCGCGTGCAGTGGCCGTGCTGAGCGGCGTCGATACGATCCTGTGCGAAGACACACGGCACAGTCGACGGCTGCTGGACCATTACGCGATTTCTACCCCGCTGCGGGCCTGTCACGAACATAACGAGGACCGGGTCGCCGACGACATCGTCAAGCGAATGCAGGGCGAGCACCACGCTTATGCGCTGATCAGCGACGCCGGCACGCCGCTGATTTCGGATCCCGGATACGTCCTCGTCACGCGCGCAGCGGCGGCCGGCATTGCAGTGTTGAGCGTACCCGGACCGGCAGCGGTGACCGCGGCGATGAGTATCGCCGGGCTGCCCAGTGATCGTTTCGTGTTCGAGGGCTTTCTGCCCGCGGCGGCGGGCGCCTGTGAAGCGCGGCTTGCGGCGGTGCGGCGCGAGAGCAGGACCCTGGTCTACTACGAAGCGCCACACCGCATCCTGCGAACCCTCGGACTGATGCAGACCGTGTTTGGCGTCGAGCGCCAGGCCGTGGTGGTGCGTGAACTGACCAAACGCCACGAAACCGTCTACCGCGGCCCGCTCGGCAGCTTGCTCGAGCGCCTCGACAGCGAAGCGCATGCGACCCGCGGCGAGTTCGTGATCGTCGTCGCCGGCGCCGCGATGTCGCCGGAACAGAGCGATGTCGAACAGATGCTTGACGTCATCCTGCCGGCGGTCGATGCAAAAACCGCGGTCCGTATCGTTGCCGAACTGAGCGGTATGGGGCGCAATGCCGTGTATCGCCGCGTGCTGGCCCGGCGCACGGGCTCCGCGGTCGTTGAAAAAGACCGGCGAAACTAACACACTGCCGCGCAGCAAGTCGGCCGGGTGATCGCTGTCGTGTGGTCGTGGTTCGCCGCGACGGCGCGGTGGAGGAAAGTCCGGGCTCCACAGGACAGGATGCCAGGTAACGCCTGGGAGGCGCGAGCCTACGGAAAGTGCCACAGAAAATATACCGCCCCGCTCGCGGGGTAAGGGTGAAATGGTGCGGTAAGAGCGCACCGCGCCGGTCAACGCCGGTGGCAGGGTAAACCCCATCCGGAGCAAGACCAAATAGGGAAACGTACCGCCTCGGCGGGAAAGTGCGGTTCGCACGAGTTTCCGGGTAGGTCGCTTGAGGCGCGCGGTGACGTGCGTCGCAGATGAATGATCACCATGCTGCATTGCAGTAGTACAGAACCCGGCTTACAGGCCGACTTGCCCAATTTCATGCCGGGGCGGCCGCACGCGCACGCCGGATCGGTACAAACTTAATACTTCAAATTAGCTTAAGTTCATATAATTATGATTTTGAATGATGTTTGCCTGGTGCATCAGAGCAGAGCCTGACCGCACATCCCCCTCGGCAAGCTAAGTTACTGTTGTATAAGAAAGAATTCGGTCACAAATCACGGCATTTTCCTTGACAGTTTTCCGCCGCGCTCCTTATAGTTGCGCCTTGTGGTGAATAGTGGGGAAAAGTGGGTCCAGCTGATTTTGCAGCTTCCGAATCGGTTCGGTGAGCGTCGCGCCGGCACGGACCCAGGTACCGCAGATGTTTCGCGGACTCAATACCGTCAACGTCGACGCCAAGGGGCGTGTGGCCATTTCTGCGCGGTTCCGCGATAACCTCGCACGGCTGGAGTGTACTGAGCTCGTCCTCACCCTCAATCCCTGGGATCGCTGTCTGTGGCTCTATCCGCTGCCCGAGTGGGAGCTGATCGAAGTCAAACTGGCGGCCCTGTCCGACGTCGACAAGCACGCCCGGCGGACCAAACAAATCATGCGCGGCTACGCCAGCGACTGCAGCTGTGATGGCCAGGGCCGCATCCTGTTGCCGCAGGAATTGCGTGATATCGCCGCGCTCAGCAAGCAGGTCGTGCTGCTCGGGCAGGGTAACAAGCTCGAATTGTGGGACGCGACGAGCTGGCGCAACGAACGCGATGGCTGGCTGGACGATGTCGGCAAGCGAACCGACGGTTCTTCGGCGACGCTCGACACCTTGTCGCTGTGAGCGGTGAGACCGCTACCCATGTCACAGCACGTTCCGGTTTTCCTGGCCGAGGTCATTGAGTTGATGAACGTCAAACCGGACGGAACCTATATCGACGCGACGTTCGGCCGCGGCGGTCACACCCGCGCCATACTCGACAGGCTCGGTCCGACCGGTCGCGTCATCGCGCTCGATCGCGATCCACAGGCGATTACGGCCGGCCTCGAGCTGGCCGCCGATGAGCCACGCCTGCGCGTGGTTCAGACAACGTTTTCACGCCTCGCCGAGGTCTGCGCCGGATTGCAAGGGCAGGTCGACGGGATCCTTTTCGACCTTGGTATTTCATCACCCCAGGTCGACGAGGCCGCGCGCGGATTCAGTTTTCGCAACGATGGTCCGCTCGACATGCGCATGGATCCGGACTCGGGCATGTCGGCGGCCGCATGGCTGAGCACCGCCAGCGAAACCGAGATCAGCGATGTCCTGTGGCGCTACGGCGAAGAACGTCGCTCGCGGCAGATCGCCCGGCGCATCGTCGATACCCGTAAAACGAATCCGCTGACCACAACCTTCGAACTCGCCGCGCTGGTGCGGACATGCGTGTACGCGCGCGGCAGTCGCATTGATCCGGCAACCCGAACGTTTCAGGCCATCCGGCTGCATATCAATGACGAACTCGGTGAGCTCGAGCGCGCCCTGCAGGTGGCGCTGGCCATGCTCGGCGAGGGCGGGCGCCTGCTGGTGATCGCTTTTCATTCACTCGAAGACCGCATCGTCAAACGCAGCTTTCGCGATCTCGATCGTGCGGCGCGCGAAAGCCGACGCGAGAAGCGCGCGTTGTCGCCGGCATTCGGTCTGCTTACCCGCAAGCCACTGATGGCGAGTGACGAGGAACGCCGGCACAACCCGCGCGCGCGCAGCGCCCGCCTGCGCGGCCTGGAGCGGGTGGCATGAAGTTGCTTGTCGTCGCGCTACTCGCCGGTACCTGCACCTTCGCTTCGGCCATCGAACTGGTACTCAGCCGGCACGCCAGTCGCACGCTGTTCGTCGAACTGCAGACCCTGCGCGACACTCGAGAGCAACTTAACCAGGAATGGGGCCAACTGTTGCTCGAACAGGCAACCTGGGCGACACCCGTGCGCATCGAGGACATGGCACGCGACCAACTGGGCATGGTGCCGCCGGGATCGAACCGCGTGGTGGAACTGCGATGAGCAGTTACGGACGTGTCAATCGCGAGCTCAAATTCCGCCGGCGCCTGGTGATGGCGGTGTTTCTCGCCGCCGCCTGTACCCTGGTCTGGCGCGCGGTCGATCTGCAGCTGAACGAAGGCGAATTTCTGCAGAGCCATGGCGATGCGCGCCACCTGCGGGTCGAGGAGATCCACGCCAACCGCGGCATGATCACCGATCGCAACGGCCAGCCGCTCGCGATCAGCACGCCGACCTCATCGGCCTGGATCGCGCCCCGCGAGTTCATCGAAGAGCGCGCCCGCTGGCCGCAGCTCGCCGAGGCGCTGGGCATGACGATCGATCACCTCGAGACCCTGGTCCTGCCGCGTCTCGACCGCAAGTTTGTTTACCTCAAGCGCCACCTGACCCCCGACCAGGGCGCCCAGATCCGCGCGCTCAACCTGCGCGGGCTGCGTTTACAGGGCGAATATCGACGCTATTACCCGGCCGCCGAACTGACCGCGCACGTGCTTGGTTTCACCAACGTTGACGACCGTGGGCAGGAAGGCATCGAGCTGGTGTTCGACGACGCGCTGCGCGGCGCACCCGGATTGCGCCGAGTGATTAAAGATCGACTCGGTCGGGTAGTCGAAAATGTCGAACGCCTGCAGCCGATCAAGCCCGGCATTGATATTCGATTGAGCATCGACGAGCGCGTTCAGTATGTCGCTTACCGGACCCTCAAAAACGCGGTCCACGCTCAACGCGCGCGCGCCGCTTCGATGGTCATCGTCGACGCGCACAACGGCGAGATCATCGCGCTCGTCAACCAACCTTCGTTCAACCCGAATAATCGCAGCGATCTGAAAGGCGAAAATTATCGCAACCGTGCGGTGACGGATCTTTTCGAACCCGGGTCGACCATCAAGCCGTTCACCATCGCCGCGGCCCTGGAATCAGGCAGCTACCGCAGTGAGAGTACCGTCGAAACGGCGCCGGGATATTTCAAGGTCGGGCGCCACACGGTGCGCGACATGCACAACTACGGCAAACTCGATATCGTCGGCGTCATCGAAAAATCCAGCAATGTCGGGGCCAGCAAGATCGCGCTGTCGATGGAGCCCGAGCTGTTGTGGAAAACTTTCAACGCGGTCGGTCTCGGTTCGCTCACCGAGGTTTCCCTGCCCGGCGAAGCCTACGGCCGCCTGAATCCGTTTTCGAACTGGCGCGAAATCGAACACGCGACCCTCGCGTTCGGTTACGGACTGTCGGTGACGACACTGCAGCTCGCGCGCGCCTACACCGTGCTCGCCAACGACGGCTGGCTGCAGCCGTTGAGTATCGTACGCCTGCAGGCACCGCCGCCGCGGGAACGCGCGCTGCGGCCGGAAACCGTGCAGGCGGTGCGTAACATGCTCGAAATCGTCGTCACCCGCGGCACCGGCCGGCAGGCGCAGGTGGAGGGCTACAGCGTGGCCGGAAAAACCGGGACGGTGCACAAGTCGATCGTCTCGGGCTATGCCGAAGATCGTTATCTGTCGCTGTTCGCTGGCATGATCCCGGCCTCCCGGCCGCGCCTGGTCGCCGTCGTTGTGGTCGACGAGCCCAAAAGCGGTGAGCATTTCGGCGGCCGGGTTGCGGCGCCGATCTTTGCCACCGTGATGCGCGAAGCGACCCGCATTTTGAACGTGGCGCCCGACCGGCTCCTGCCATCGCGACCGGATGGCGTGTGGTTTGCCGAACACCGCAAGCCCGAAGCTGATGCGGTGAGTCCACCATGACCGCGCTCGCGACTGAGCTGTCACAGCCCTTGTCGGCCCTGCTCGCCGGGATCAGCGAAGTCGCGGCGGATGCCGACTGCGTGGTCACGGATATCACCCTCGACAGTCGTGAGGTCAGAGCCGGCGCCTGCTTTTTTGCGCTGACCGGGACCCGGCACGATGGTGCGGACTACGCCGCGGATGCGGCCCGCCGCGGCGCCGCGGCCGTGGTCTGCGAACGCCGCCGCGCCGACCTGGCGCTCGCCGTGCCGCTCGCCGAGGTGCGCTCGTTGCGCGCCGAACTCGGTCGAATCGCCAATCGCTTCTTCGCCACGCCGTCCGGCGATGTGCGAGTGTTCGCCGTTACCGGCACCAACGGGAAAACCACGGTCGCGCATCTCATTGCTCAGGCGGTCGCCGTGCTCGACGGCGATTGCGGCTATATCGGCACGCTTGGCGCCGGCGTACCGAACGCGCTCGTGGCGACCGCCAATACCACCCCTGATGTCATCACCACCAACCGTTATCTTGCGCAGTTCCGTCGCCAGGGTATCCGTGCGACCGCGCTTGAAGTTTCGTCGCACGCGCTCGAACAGGATCGCATCGCCGGGCTGCATCTGAGCGTCGCGGCGTTCACCAACCTCGGCCACGATCACCTTGATTACCACGGTACCCGCAGTGTTTACGCGGCGTGCAAGCGACGCCTGTTCGAGCACCGCCCCCTGCAGGCGGCGGCGATCAATATCGATGACGACCTGGGTTCGGAAATCGCCGCCTCACTCGCTGCGGACGTGGACGTGTGGACGTGTTCGACACAGTCGGGGACCGCTGCACGGCAGGCGCGGGTACGCGCCGAAACGATCAGCTGCAACGCTGAAGGCGTGCGCTTCGAGTTGCGTGCGGAACGGCGTTCACACACCGTCAGCAGCGCGCTGCTCGGGCGTTTCAATGTCGACAATCTGCTGCTTATCGCCGCCTCGTTGCTCGCTGCCGGCTACGACTTCGAGGCCGTAGCCGCGACCCTCGGTCAACTGCGCGCGGTGCCGGGGCGCATGGAGCTATGTGGACGGTCGGCATCAGGCGCGCGCGTGATCGTCGACTACGCGCATACGCCGGACGCCCTGGCCGCGGTACTCGGCACGCTGCGCGAACTCGCGCCGCGCCGTCTGAGCGTGGTGTTCGGGTGCGGCGGCGATCGCGACGCCAGCAAACGTCCGCTGATGGGCGCGGTGGCCACACGCCTGGCCGACCACGTGGTCGTGACCTCGGACAACCCGCGCAACGAAGACGAACAGGCGATCGCCACCGATATCCTCGCCGGCATGTCGGCTCGGGACGGTGTCGAGGTTTGCCTCGACCGCGCGGCCGCCATCCGCACTGCGATCGGTTCGGCACAGGACGGCGATATCGTGCTGGTTGCGGGCAAGGGCCACGAAACTACCCAGGAACGCCGCGGCGAGCGTCGCGCTTTCAGTGACCGCGCCCTGGTCGGTCAGTTGCTGGCGGAGCTCAGGACGTGATCGCGCTGTCGCTGGCCGAGGCCGCGGGATTGCTCGAAGCGCGGCTCGACGGCGCCAATCGCGATTTTCGCGGGGTCAGTACCGATACCCGCACGCTGGTCGCCGGTGAATTGTTTTTTGCCCTCAGCGGGCCGCATTTCGATGCTCACGAAAAGCTTGCCGAAGCTGCTGCTGCCGGCGCCGCCGGCGCCGTCGTCGCGCGTCCGGTGTCGTCACCCCTGGCCCGCATCGTGGTTGACGAGACGCGCGCCGCGCTCGGTCTGCTCGCCCGCGGCTGGCGGCAGCGATTCAAGCTGCCGCTGTTTGGTGTTACCGGCAGTGCCGGCAAAACCACCGTCAAGGAAATGCTCGGCGCGATCGTACGCAGGAACGGACCGGCCCTGGTGACGGCGGGTAATCTGAACAACGACATCGGCGTGCCGCTGACCCTGTTCAAGCTCGCTGCCGAGCACCGCGCGGCGGTTATCGAAATGGGCGCCAGCCGCGCCGGTGACATCGCCACCCTGGCCGCGATAGCGCAGCCCGGGGTCGGCGTCATCACGCTGTGCGCGCCGTCTCACCTCGAAGGTTTCGGCGACCTGGAAACCGTCGCTCGGACCAAGGGCGAGTTACTGACGGGTCTGGCCGCGGACGGCACCGCGGTACTGAACAACGAGGATGACTTTCTGCCGTTGTGGCGCGAACTCGCCGCGCACCGCCGCATCATGACCTTCGGTCGCGATGGTGACGTCCATGCCAGCGACATCGTGCCGGACGGCGCCTGCACGGGGTTCCGCCTGCACAGCCCGGCCGGCGTGGTCAGCGTCAGACTGCCGGCGCGCGGCCGCCACAATGTCAACAACGCACTCGCCGCCGCCGCCGCCGCGCTGGCCGCGGGCATCGCGCTCGAGCAGATTGCCGCCGGCCTGGCCGAAACGGCCGCGGTAGCGGGACGCCTGGTGGCGCGCTCGGGGCCATATGACGCGGCCTTTATCGACGATACCTACAATGCCAATCCCGCTTCGCTGGCCGCCGCGCTCGAGGTCCTGGCCAGCGCCGCCGACCCGCGGTGGCTGGTGTTCGGCGACATGGGCGAACTCGGCGAACAGGCCGAGGCGCTCCACCGCGACGCCGCCGACGCGGCGCGCCGCGCCGGGGTCGAACGTGTGTTTGCCATCGGTGAACTGGCGCGCGTGATGCAGCGCAGCTTTGGTTCCGGGGCACAGCATTTCGATGACCCGCAGGCCTTGATCGAGGCGCTCGGCGCGGCGCTGGCCGACGCGCGGCCGGCGCCGACCGTGTTGTTCAAAGGCTCACGTTTCATGGCCCTCGATCGCATTGTCGCGGCACTGGTAGAACGCCCATGCTGATGCAACTGGCAGATTACCTGGCGCAGTTCCATTCGGGCTTCAACGTGTTCCAGTACCTGACCCTGCGCACGATCCTGGGCGTTCTCACCGCGCTGTTCATCGCCTTGCTGGTGGGGCCGACCATGATCCGCTACCTGGCGCGTTTTCAGATCGGCCAGAGCGTACGTAACGACGGTCCCGAATCCCATCTGACCAAGGCCGGCACACCGACCATGGGTGGTTTGCTGATCCTGGTTTCGATTGTGGTCAGCACCGTCGCGTGGAGCGATCTTGGTAATCGTTTCGTGTGGATCGTATTGCTGGCGACCAGCCTGTTCGGTGCGATCGGCTGGTACGACGACTATCTGAAACTGGTGCGCAAAAATTCCACCGGTCTGCGCGCGCGGTACAAAATCCTGTGGCAGTCGCTGGCCGCGCTGCTGGTCGCCGGCGTGCTCTACCTCAGCGCCGAAACGGTAGCGGAAACACAGCTTATCGTGCCGTTGGTCAAAAGCATCGCCATCGAACTCGGCCCGCTGTACATCCTGCTGACCTATTTCGTCATCGTCGGCACCAGCAACGCCGTCAATCTCACCGATGGGCTCGACGGACTTGCCGTGCTGCCGACGGTGATGGTCGCCGCCGCGCTGATCGTGTTCGCCTATGTGGCCGGTAACTTCTACTTCGCCGGTTACCTCGGCGTTCCGTATATCAACGGCGTCGGTGAAGTGTGCGTGTTTTGTGGCGCGATCGTCGGTGCCGGGCTGGGTTTCCTGTGGTTCAACACCTATCCGGCGCAGGTTTTTATGGGCGATATCGGCGCGCTCGCGCTGGGCGCGGCGATCGGCACGGTCGCGGTGGTCGTACGCCAGGAGCTGGTGCTGCTGATCATGGGCGGCGTGTTCGTGATGGAAACCGTATCGGTGATCCTGCAGGTTGTGTCATTCAAGCTGACCGGCCGGCGGATTTTCCGCATGGCGCCCATCCATCATCATTTCGAACTCAAAGGCTGGCCGGAACCCCGCGTCATCGTGCGCTTCTGGATCATTACCGTGATCCTGGTCCTGGCCGCGCTGGCGACCCTGAAGATCCGGTGATGAGTGCGGTTATGAGCAACGACGCCATGGACAGCGCGCGCAGCGAGCCGAAGGCCGACTTTGCGGTCGTCGGTCTTGGCGCAACCGGCCGTTCCGTGCTGCGCTACGCGGCGCGCAGTGGCGCGTCGTGTATCGGTTTCGATACCCGCCCGGAACCACCGGCGCTGGCCGAGCTCGAGCGCGAATTCCCCGCTCTGAGGCACGTATCCGGCGCCCTCGACCCGCGCCGGCTCGGCGCCTGCGGACAGGTCATCGTGAGTCCCGGCGTGGCGCTCACCGAACCCGCTCTGGTCGCTCTGCGCGCGGCCGGTCGCGAGCTGATTGGCGATATCGAATTGTTCGCCCGCGCGGCGCGCGCACCGATCGTGGCGATCACCGGGACCAATGGTAAATCGACGGTAACCACACTGGTTGCCGACATGCTCGAGGCTGGCGGCGCCCGCGTGCAGCGCGGCGGCAACCTCGGCACCCCGGCGCTGGACCTGCTGGCGCAGAACCAACCCGATTTTTACGTCCTCGAGCTGTCGAGTTTTCAGCTCGAACTGACCGCCAGCCTGGCGCCGCGGGTGGCGTGTATCCTCAACCTGGCACCCGATCATCTGGATCGTCACGGTAGCTTCGAAAGCTACGCGCAGGCCAAGGCGCGGGTGTTGCAACGCGCCGAGGTGGCGGTGCTCAACGGCGATGACGTGCACGTGCGCGAACTCGCGGTGCCCGCGACGCGGATTGACTTTTCGCTGCAGGCGCCGGGGCCGCAGCGCTACGGGCTGCGCCGCGACGGCGACCGCGTCATGCTTGCGGGCGCCGACCATGATGTCATCGAGCACGGCGAGTTGGGACTGGTCGGCGCACACAATCTGGCCAATGCCCTGGCCGCCATCGCCATCGCCGAAGCCTGCGGCATCGAACCCGCCGCCGTGGCCGCCACGCTCAGGACGTTCCGCGGTCTGCCACACCGTGCGCAGCGCATTGCGACCATCGACGGCATCGATTTTATCGATGACTCCAAGGCCACCAATCCGGGCGCCGCATGCGCGAGTATCGCCGGCGTACTCGGCGCGACCGGTGGCGTCTTGATAGCCGGTGGCCAGCCCAAGGGCGCCGCGTTCGACGCGTTTGCGGATGCCGCGGTGAGCCACGCGCATACCCTGGTCCTGATCGGTGAAGCGGCTGGCGCGATTGCCGCGACGATCGATGGCCGCAGGCCCTGTGTGTTCGCCGACGGCATGCCGGCAGCGGTCGAAGCGGCGTTCGCCGCCGCCCGCCGCGGCGAAAGCGTACTGTTGGCGCCGGCCTGCGCAAGTTTCGACCAGTTCGCCAACTACGAAGCGCGCGGCCGAGCGTTTCGCGATGCGGTCATGGCGCTGGAGGGGCGTAATGGATAGCGCCGTACCGGCCCAGGCCGTGCCCCAGGGTAACCGCAGCGCGAGCGCGCCGCTGCCCTACGATCTGTGGCTGATTGGTGCGGCCCTGACGCTGCTCGGTATCGGCCTGATCATGGCGGTGTCGACCTCGGTTTCGATCGCCGAACGCCGCGAGCTGCCGGCGCTGTACTACTTCTGGCGCCAGCTCATCGCCGCCGGCGTCGGGCTGGGCGTGGCCGCGACGATCATGTTTATCCCACTCGCGCGGCTGGCGCGCCTGAGTACCACGCTCCTGTTCGCGGCGATCGCGTTGCTGGTTGCGGTACTGGTCCCCGGGCTCGGCCACGAGGTCAACGGCAGCATGCGCTGGCTCGGACTCGGACTGGTGTCGCTGCAGCCTTCGGAGCCGGCCAAGCTGGCCGTGGTTATTTACCTGGCCGCCTACCTGGTCCGCCATAACCAGCAGGTGCGCGCAGATTTCGTTGGCTTCATAAAGCCTGTCGGCGTACTGATGGTGATCGCCGGCCTGTTCCTGATCGAACCGGATTTCGGCGCCGCGGTAGTGCTGTTCGCGACCGGTCTCGGCATGTTGTTCCTGGCCGGCGTACCGATCCTGAGGTTCCTGTTCTGGGGGGTCGCGGCGCTGGTCGCGCTGGCGACCCTGTCGATGCTCGCGCCGTATCGGTTGCAGCGTCTGATGACGTTCATGGATCCGTGGTCGGATCCCTACAACAGCGGTTTCCAGCTCACCCAGGCGCTGATCGCCTTCGGTCGCGGCGAATGGTTCGGGGTTGGCCTTGGCAACAGCGTGCAGAAACTGTTCTATCTGCCGGAAGTGCACACCGATTTCGTATTCGCGGTGATCGGCGAGGAAGTCGGCGTTCTCGGCACCACCGGCGTGATCGGATTGTTCGTTTTTCTGGTCTGGCGAATTTTCTATCTCGGCGGCGTAGCGGAACGCAGTAACCACATGTTCGCCGCTTATGTCACTTACGGGGTGGGCTTCCTGATCGGCATCCAGGCCTTCGTCAATATCGGCGTGAACATGGGGATCCTGCCAACCAAGGGACTGCCGTTGCCGTTCCTGAGTTATGCGAGCAATAACCTGGTGGTCATGTGCGCGGCGGTGGCGCTGGTCCTGCGCGCCGCATTTGAAGCGCATCAGCCGCCGGCCGCGGTTGCACTGCACGGTGGCAGCCATGACTAGGACGGTGCTCATCGTCGCCGGCGGCACCGGCGGGCATGTCTATCCCGGCCTTGCAGTTGCCGGCGCGCTCAGCGACGCGGGCGTGCAGACCTGCTGGCTGGGTACCCGGCGCGGGCTGGAGGCGCGCGTGGTCCCGGCCGCGGGTTACGTCTTCGAGACGATCCCGATAGCGGGGTTACGCCGCGCGGGTGTGGCGCGCTGGCTGCTTGCGCCGCTGACGCTGAGCGTGGCGCTGGGCTGCGCGGTAGCGGCCATCATGCGCCTGCGCCCGCAGGTTGTCCTTGGCATGGGCGGCTTTGTCAGCGGGCCGGGCGGACTCGCCGCCGTGTTGTGTCGCCGGCCGCTCGTGATCCACGAGCAGAATGCGATCGCCGGCCTGACCAATCGACTGTTGAGTCGCATTGCCAGTCGCGTGCTCGAAGCTTTCCCCGGCACCTTCCCGGCGTCCCGCGGCGCGATCGCGACCGGCAATCCGGTACGCAGCGATATCGCCGCACTGGCGCCGCCGGGCGACCGCCTGGCCGTGCACGAGGGCGCCCGGGTACTGGTTTTTGGCGGTAGTCGCGGCGCCCGCGCACTGAACGAAACCGTGCCGGCGGCGCTGGCGGCTTGCGGCCTTGGCGATCTGCGTGTTCGCCACCAGTGCGGCGCCGACCAGCTCGAAGCGACGCGGGCAAACTACCTGGCGCAGGGCCTCGATGCGGGTGTCGAAGTTACGCCGTATATCGAGGACATGGCCGCCGCCTACGCCGACGCCGATCTCGTCATAGCCCGCGCCGGGGCGCTGACTATCGCCGAGATCGCCGCGGCCGGGGTCGCCTCGATTCTGGTGCCCTACCCCTATGCGGTGGACGACCACCAGCGAGTCAATGCGGAGTATCTGGTGCGTCACCAGGCAGCGCTGGTGATCGCAGAGCGCGAGATGAGCAGCGCCGCACTTGCCGCACGGATCGGCGAATTGCTTGGTAACCGTCCACGGTTGCTGGACATGGCCCGGCGCGCGCGCGCCCTGGCGCAGGCCGAAGCGACGGCAAACGTCGCTCAACAGTGTCTGGATCTGGTCGATGCTTAAACACAACGAACAGCTGATGCACCGCGTCGAACACATCCATTTCATTGGCGTGGGCGGCGCCGGAATGAGCGGCATCGCCGAAGTACTGTGCAATCTCGGCTACCGCGTGTCCGGTTCCGACAAGGCCCGCTCGCGCGTCACCCGCCATCTTGCCACGGTCGGTATCGAGGTCATGCACGATCACGCCGCAGACCATGTGGCCGGCGCCGATGTGGTGGTGTACTCGAGCGCGGTCGGCGACGATAACGTCGAACTCGCCGCCGCGCGCGAACAGCGCATCCCGACCGTGCCGCGGGCGGAAATGCTGGCCGAACTGATGCGCTTTCACCACGGCATCGCGGTGGCGGGGACGCACGGCAAAACCACCACCACCAGTCTCATCGCGAGCATACTCGCCGCCGCCGGCCTCGATCCGACTTTCGTCGTCGGTGGCCTGGTCAAGAGCATCAACGCGCATGCGCGCCTCGGCACCGGCAAATACCTGGTCGCGGAGGCCGACGAAAGCGACGCCTCGTTTCTGCTCCTGCAGCCGTTGATGGCGGTGCTGACCAACGTCGATGCCGATCACATGGCGACCTACGATGGCGATTTCTCGGTGCTGACCGCGGCGTTCGTCGAGTTTTTTCGTCGCCTGCCGTTCTATGGCGTGGCCTGCGTATGCCTGGACGACGAACATGCGGCCGCGCTGATCCCGGAGATCCGCGCGCGCGTGTTGACTTACGGCCTGCATGCCGACGCCGATGTGCGCGGCTACGATCTGCGCCATGTTGACGGGCGCGAACATTTCCATGTCGCGAGCAGTGTCTTTGAGCACGACCAGGAACTGATCCTCAATCTGCCCGGCGAGCACAACGTTCAGAACGCGCTGGGTGCGATCGCGGTGGCTCTCGAACTTGGCATTGAAAGCAACGCTATTGCCAGCGCGCTGGCCGGCTTCGAAGGTATCGCGCGGCGCTGCCAGATCCATCCCAGGGTCGACCTCGGCGCCAGCAACGTGACCCTGCTGGATGACTATGGCCACCACCCGCGCGAACTCGATGCAGTGCTGAAAACCATTCGCCGACGCTGGCCGGAACAGCGCCTGGTGGTGGTCTTCCAACCGCATCGCTATACCCGTACGCGCGATCTGTTCGACGATTTCGCGAGCGTGCTGTCGCGCGCCGACGTGCTGGTCCTGCTCGAAGTCTACGCCGCCGGTGAAGCACCGATCGCCGGCGCTGACGGGCGCTCACTGGCGCGCGCGATCCGCACGCGCGGCCAGGTCGAGCCGATTTTCGTCGAACAACCGCAGGACACCGCCGCGGTGCTGAAGAACCTCGTCCACGACAACGATATCGTCGCCATGCTGGGTGCGGGAAACATCGGCCAGCTGGCCGAGGAGCTGGTCTCGTGAACGCCAATCCACGAATTGACGAGGGCAGCCTGCGTGGGCGTCTGCGCCACCACGAACCGATGTCACGCCATTCCACCTGGCGCTGCGGCGGGCCGGCCCGAGTCTTGTTCGAACCCGCCGATCGTGACGACCTCGGCGCCTTCCTGCGCCTGCATGCCGAGGACCAGGTCATGTGGCTGGGGCTGGGCAGCAATCTGCTGGTGCGCGACGGCGGGATCGATTGCGCCCTGATCGCCACCCAGTCCGGTTTGTCACGCGCAGAGTGGACGCCGGACGGCCTGCTTTACGCCGAGGCCGGTGTGACCTGCGCGCGCCTGGCGCGGCTGGCCGCGAACCATGACCGCGCCGGGCTGGAGTTCCTGGCCGGCATCCCCGGCACCCTGGGCGGCGCATTGCGCATGAACGCCGGCGCGCTCGGCGGCGAGATCTGGTCGTACGTCGTGGCGGTCGAAAGCATCGATGCCGCAGGCACCGTACGCCGTCGCGAGGCCGCCGAGTATCGTCCCGGCTATCGCCATGTCGACGGTCCCGCCGAGGGTTTCGTCAGCGCCTGGCTGCGCCTGCCGGACAGCGCCGGCGGCGGTGGCGCCGAGCGTATACGTGCGGTGCTCGCGCAACGCGGCGCCACCCAGCCGACCGGCAAGGCTTCCTGTGGTTCGGTATTTGTGAATCCGCCCGGTGACTACGCCGGCCGGTTGATCGAGCAATGCGGACTGAAAGGCTACCGCATTGGCGGCGCGGTGGTATCGCCGCAGCACGCCAATTTTATCGTCAACGATGGCGGCGCCAGCGCCGCTGACATCGAGGCCCTCATCGAACACCTTCGCGCGCAGGTGTTACGCCGCTTCGGGGTGGCACTCGAAACCGAAGTGCAGATCGTCGGCCGCGCCAGCGCCGATGCCAGCGGGGAGCAGCCATGAGTCTGCCGACATCCTCGATGCTGAGCACGATCGCCGCGCGCGCCGGTAAAGTCGCGGTACTCATGGGTGGCGCCTCGGCGGAACGCGAAATTTCCCTGCGCAGCGGCATGGCGGTGGTCGAAGCGCTGCAGGCGGCCGAAGTTGATGCCGTGGCGGTCGACTGGGACGGTACCCTCGCCAAGCTGCTGGACCACGACGATTTTGATCGCTATTTCATCGCACTGCACGGACGCGGCGGCGAAGACGGTCAGATCCAGGCAGCCCTGGAATTGATGGGCGCGGCCTACACCGGTACCGGTGTACTCGGTTCGGCGCTGGCGATGGACAAGTCACGCGCCAAACTGGCATGGCTCGGCGCGGGTCTGCCGACGCCTGCTTTCGAGCGCGTTGACCGGCACAGTGACATCCACGCGCTCGTCACTCGCATCGGACTGCCACTCATCATCAAGCCGGCGCGCGAAGGCTCCAGTCTCGGCGTCGCCAAGGTAGAGCTTGCTGACGACGTCGGCGCCGCGATCGCCGCCGCGCTCGAGTTTGACCCCATTGTCATCGCCGAACGTTTTATTGCCGGCAGCGAATACACCGTTGCGATCGTCGGCGGTACCGCGCTGCCGATCATCAAGCTGGAAACACCGCGGGAATTCTACGACTACCAGGCCAAGTATGTTGCCGACGACACCCGCTACCTGTGTCCGTGCGGGTTATCGCCGGCGGCCGAACAGGCTGCCGGGGAGCTGGCGCTCAAGGCCTTCGAAATCCTCGACGGTCGCGGCTGGGGACGCATCGATTTCATGTGCGATGGCGACGGTTTACCGTGGCTGATAGAGCTCAATACCGTGCCGGGCATGACCGACCATTCGCTGGTGCCAATGGCGGCGCGGCACGCCGGCATGTCATTCGAAGAACTCGCTCTGGTCATTCTCGCTTCGAGCATACCGGCGGGGGTAAGGCCATGACCCAGGCTGTCAGCCGCGCCCCGGTCGAACGCATGCTGCCGTCACCGATGGCGGTGATCTTCGCCCTGATGCTGGCGGCCACGCTTGGCGCCATCGGCTGGGCGGCGGTGGCGTTGAGCGATCCGGCTGCGCTGCCGATCGCGAAAGTTTCCGTAGAAGGCGAGTTCAGCCATCTCGATCCCAAGGTCCTGCGGGTGGCGGTGGTCGATGCGGTCGACGCCGGCTTTTTTGGCGTCGACGTCGAAGACATTCGCCAGCGCCTGCTCGACGAACCCTGGATCCGCGAAGCGACGATCAGACGGGTATGGCCCGACACGCTGCACGTGCGGATCGTCGAACAGACCCCTGAGGCGCGCTGGGGCGCGCAGGCGATGTTGAACGAACAGGGCGACATATTCGCGCCACGGATCGAGGATATCCCGCCCGGTCTGGTCCGGCTGGACGGCCCGCTGGGCAGTGAAATCGACGTATTGCGCGAGTACCGCTACCTCGCCGCGGAACTGCGGCGCGCGAACCTGGCCATCGCCGCGATCAACGTATCGGCGCGCTACGCGTGGACGGTTTCAACCCGCGACGGCAAGGAGATTGTGCTCGGACGCAGCGACCATCGTCGTCGCCTGCAGCGCTTCCTGTTCGCCTACGAACGCGGCCTCGAGGATGCGTGGACGCGGATTGGGCGCATCGATCTGCGCTACACAAACGGTTTCGCCGTCGGCGAACTGACGACACACACGGGAAACGGATGACATGACGGAACGGCAATGGTGATCGACCTGGCACGGCGTGGGGACACTTTTTGATGGTTAAGAAGCCGGACAAGAAACTGCTGGTGGGTCTCGATATCGGCACCTCCAAGGTAGTCGCGATCGTGGGCGAAATATCGCCCGATAACGAAGTGGAAGTCGTCGGTCTCGGCTCACATCCTTCGCGTGGCCTCAAGAAAGGCGTGGTGGTGAATATCGAGTCGACCGTGCAATCGATCCAGCGCGCTATCGAAGAGGCCGAGCTGATGGCCGGGTGTGAGATCCATTCGGTCTACGCGGGCATAGCCGGCGGGCACATTCGCAGCCTCAACTCTCACGGCATCGTTGCGATCCGCGACAGCGAGGTCTCCCACAATGACGTTGACCGCGTGATCGACGCCGCACGCGCGGTGGCGATACCCGCCGATCAGAAGATTCTGCATATTCTGCCGCAGGAGTTCGTGATCGACGGCCAGGAAGGCATCCGCGAACCGATCGGGATGTCCGGAGTTCGTCTGGAAGCGCGCGTGCATATGGTTACCGGCGCGGTGTCGGCGGCGCAGAACATCGTCAAATGCGTGCGCCGCTGTGGTCTTGAAGTCGATGACGTCATCCTGCAGCAGCTGGCGTCGTCGTACTCGGTGCTGACCGAAGACGAAAAGGAACTCGGGGTGTGCCTGTGCGACATCGGTGGCGGCACCACCGATATCGCGGTTTTTGTCCACGGCGCTATCCACCACTCCGCGGTCATACCCATCGCCGGCGACCAGGTCACGAACGACATCGCGGTTGCGCTGCGCACCCCGACCCATCATGCCGAAGACATCAAGATCAAGTACGCCTGCGCGCTTACCCAGCTGGCTAACCCTGACGAAACCATCGAGGTCCCCAGCGTTGGTGATCGGCCACCCCGGCGCCTGGTTCGCCAGACCCTCGCCGAAGTGGTCGAGCCGCGCTACGAAGAGCTGTTCTCGCTGGTCGCGACCGAGCTCAAGCGCAGCGGCTTCGAGGAACTGATTGCCGCCGGCGTAGTACTGACCGGCGGCGGCGCCAAGATGGAGGGTGTCATCGACCTCGCCGAGGAGGTGTTTCACATGCCTGTGCGCCTTGGCTCTCCGCAGTACGTCGCCGGCCTCGTCGACGTGGTACGCAACCCTATTTACGCCACCGGCGTCGGCTTGTTGCTGTTCGGTAATCAATCCGGGGTCGGTTTCAACCAGCCCGGGCGCTTCGACAACAGCATGTCGATGTGGGAGCGCATGAAGAACTGGTTTCATGGAAATTTTTAAGAATCGAAACAGCCGTCGTTACGCAGCTACGGCCGTTTCGCGCTGGATGTGGTTAAACAAAATAATCGGCACCCCGAATAGCAGGGTCAGCCGTAAACGGAGGGATAGTCATGTTTGAATTAATGGACTCGTACTCGCAGCAGGCCATCATCAAGGTAATCGGTGTTGGCGGCGGCGGTGGAAACGCGGTCGAACACATGCTCGACGCGAACATCGACGGGGTTGAATTCATCTGCGCGAACACCGATGCGCAGGTATTAAAAAACTCCTCGGCAAAAACGACGCTGCAGCTCGGCAGTGACATTACCAAGGGTCTCGGCGCGGGCGCCAACCCCGATATCGGCCGACAGGCCGCGCTCGACGACCGCGAACGCATCAGCGACGTGCTCGAAGGCGCGGACATGATCTTCATTACCGCCGGCATGGGCGGTGGCACCGGCACCGGCGCGGCGCCGGTAGTTGCTCAGATCGCCAGGGAAATGGGCATTCTGACGGTGGCCGTGGTTACTCGACCGTTTCCGTTCGAGGGCCGCAAACGATCTGATATCGCCAACGACGGGATGAAGGAACTCGCTCAGTACGTCGACTCCCTGATCACCATTCCGAACGAAAAGCTGCTCAGCGTGCTCGGCCGTGATATCAGCCTGTTGAACGCCTTCAAAGCAGCCAACGACGTCCTGCTTGGCGCGGTGCAGGGCATTGCCGAGCTGATCACCTGCCCAGGCCTGATCAACGTCGACTTCGCCGACGTCAGGACGGTGATGTCGGAGATGGGCATGGCGATGATGGGCTCCGGCTCGGCGCGCGGTCAGGATCGCGCGCGGGTGGCCGCCGAAGGCGCTATTTCCAGCCCGCTACTGGAGGACATCAACCTTTCCGGCGCGCGCGGCATCCTCGTCAACGTCACCTCCGGACTCGACCTTACGATGGGAGAATTCGAGGAGGTCGGCAATACCGTCAAGGAGTTCGCCTCGGACAACGCGACGGTGGTGGTGGGCACGGTTATCGACCAGAACATGGACGACGAAATCCGCGTCACCGTGGTCGCGACCGGCATCGGCAACGGCGAACGACCGCGCGAGGAACCCGTCGCCCTGGTCGCACGGACGCCGGAACCGGAGGACATCGACTACAAGCGTTTCGAACGGCCGACGGTGATCCGCAATCGCAACGACGGTGGCCACACCGACGCCGGCGCCGCGACCGATACGGATTATCTCGACATTCCGGCCTTCCTGCGTCGACAGGCCGACTAGGAGGGCTGCGGAGCTACCGGTGGGATCGCCAAGAAAAACAGGGTTTTCAATGCGATAGGAACGTGTGATATTATCCGCGCCAAGCCAGCCTTGCTCGGGGGAAGCGAGGAGATGATCAAACAAAGAACCCTGAAAAACGTCATTAGGGCGACGGGCGTCGGTCTGCATTCCGGTCGTAAGGTTTTTCTGACCTTGCGCCCCGCAGCGCCCGATACCGGTATCGTTTTTCGTCGCGATGACCTCGACCCCGCGGTCGAAATTGTCGCGCGTGCGGAAAATGTCGGCGGGACCAGTCTATCGACCTGCCTGGTCAAGGGTTCGGTGCGCATTTCGACCGTCGAGCACCTGCTGTCGGCTTTCGCCGGACTCGGTATCGACAACGCCTATGTCGATTTGAGTTCCTCTGAAGTACCGATCATGGATGGCAGCGCCGGCCCGTTCGTGTTTCTTATCCAGTCGGCCGGGTTCGAAGAGCAGAACCGGGCGAAGAAATTCATTCGCATCAATCGAGAAATCTCGGTCCGTGATGGCGACAAATGGGCCCGCTTCGAGCCCTTCAATGGCTTCAAGGTTTCATTCGCTATCGAATTCGATCATCCGTTTTTTCACCAGCACTCCAAACACGCCGAAATCGATTTCTCGACAACTTCGTTCGTCAAGGAAGTCAGCCGCGCGCGTACCTTCGGTTTCATGAAAGACGTCGAAATCCTGCGCGAGCAGAACCTGGCGCTCGGCGGCAGTCTCGACAACGCCGTTGTGGTCGACGACTACCGGGTTCTTAACGAGGACGGCCTGCGTTACGAAGACGAATTCGTAAAACATAAGATCCTCGATGCGATCGGCGACCTGTACCTGCTCGGGCACAGCCTGATCGGCGCCTTTCACGGCTACAAGTCGGGGCACGAACTGAACAATCGCCTGCTGCGCAAAATCCTCGCCGCCGAAGATGCCTGGGACCTGGTTTCGTTCGAGGACGGCGAAAGCGCGCCAATCGTATTCATGCAGCCGATGCCGGCCGGCTGACTCCACCCCGGGCGCTACTTTCGCGCTCTCGCCGCCAGTTTCAGTAAGGCCTCGCGCAGGGCCGGGTCGGCAATCTCAGCGGCCTGCATACTGATTGATTCCCCCGCTGCCCGGCTCATGACCGGTCTGGCCATGGCTGGCGTCGTACGCACTGCCGGCATGCTATTCCTGACCCGCACGCTGCGGATCTCGCCGAAATCTCCGCTTTCCGCCAGCCGCGCCAGTATCTGCGGCGCTTTGTAGCGCAATTGCGCCGCCCAGGCGGCGTTTTCCGCCTGCAGCACCACACAGCCGTCGCGCACCGCCGCCAGCTGCGCATGCGCCGCCAGCCCCTCGGGCAGGCACTCGGTAAGCAGCTGATTGAGCGCCTTCAGACGGGTGGCCTGAGCGGTTAATTGCCTTAAGCGATCAAATCTGGTGACAATACGGGCTATCGATTCCGGGGAACTCATGAGCGGGAGCCTGTGACTGCGCCGAACAGCGGGGCGGACAGGTCTGATTTTCATGGAAATACTGATCATATCCAAGTCGCGCGGTACCGCCGGCGGTATCCGCCTGAGCGGCTTTCGCCTGACTTTGTTCGCCATGGCGGTGCTGGCGGCCGGCGCGTATGCCGCCTATTGGGGTTATGCGCGTGGCGGCGACGACATGGTCGAGACGATCCTGAACAACCCGGAACGCTCGGCCACCGTCTGGCAGCGCGAAATCATCGCCCAGCGCAAGTTCTTAAGCCGCATGCAAAGTGATATGCAGGCCGATCTCGGCGCGCTGTCGAGCTCCATCGGACGGATACAGGGTGAAGTCAACCGCCTCGACGCGGTCGCCGAGCGAGTTGCTAAATCGAATAAGCTCGATCCCAGTGAGTTCGTTTTCAGCGAGCCTGCTCCGATCGGTGGCCCGCACGCGAGTGTTTCCGAGCCGCCACAATGGCAGGAACTGCTGGCTAACCTCGTCGCCGTACAAGCTGAAATCGAATTTCGCGATTCACGACTGAGCGCACTCGAGTCGTTCATACTCGAGCGTCAGCATCAGGATGCCGCCGCACCGGTCGGGCGCCCGGTAGCCGATGGCTGGCTGTCCTCGGGTTACGGCTATCGCACCGACCCGGTGTCCGGTCGCCGCGAATTTCACAGCGGCATCGACTTCGCCGGTAAACCGGGCCTCGAAGTCTCGGCGGTTGCGGCCGGGGTCGTCACCTGGTCGGGCAAGCGCTGGGGCTATGGCAACCTGGTCGAAGTCAACCATGGTAACGGTTACCTCACGCGCTATGCCCACAACCGCAAGAACCTCGTCAAGGTCGGGCAGGAAGTCGAGAAAAATCAGCCCATAGCGCTGCTTGGCTCGTCGGGTCGCTCGACCGGGCCGCACGTCCATTTCGAAGTTGTCCGCAACAATGCGCTGATCAACCCGTGGAAATTCATCCGCCGCAACGTCGAATAACCCGCGCCGCCGCGCCGGCCCGGCACTGAGGGCGAACGCTCGCGCCATCGCCGCTTTCCGTACGCCTGCCAGGAGAAATACATCCACGGTCCAGGCCGACCGATTTGGTACAATCCCCGTTCATGCTCGCCGCGCCCCGCAGCGGGCAACACTATCGTGCATTAACCCTTCGAAAAACCCATGGCCGCAACCCTAAAGTCACTTCCTTCCCGGCTGATGCAATCCGTGTTCGGCAGCCGCAACGATCGCCTGCTCAAACGTCTGCACAAGGACGTCGCGGCGATCAACGCCTGCGAGCCTGCGCTTGAGGGTCTCAGCGACGAACAGCTGCGCGCCAAGACCAGCGAATTCCGCCAGCGCTATCGCGACGGCGAGACCCTGGACCAGTTGTTACCGGAAGCCTTCGCGGTCGTCCGCGAGACCGGCAAGCGGGTGCTCGGCATGCGCCATTTCGATGAGCAGATGATCGGCGGCATGGTCCTCCACCAGGGCAAGATCGCCGAGATGCGCACCGGCGAAGGCAAGACCCTGGTCGCAACGCTGCCGGCCTATCTCAACGCCCTGTCCGGAAAGTCAGTGCACGTCGTCACCGTCAACGACTACCTCGCCCGTCGCGACGCCGAGTGGATGGGCCAGATCTATAACGCACTGGACATGTCGGTGGGGGTGGTACTCGGTGGCATGGTCGGCGAGGACCGTAAGCGCTCCTACAGTTGCGCGATTACGTACGGCACGAATAACGAATTCGGTTTCGATTACCTGCGTGACAACATGGCTTTCCATCCTGACCAGCGCGTGCAGCGCGAGCTGTGTTTCGCGGTGGTCGACGAGGTCGACTCGATCCTGATCGACGAAGCGCGTACGCCGCTGATCATTTCCGGCCCGACCGACGATCGCAGCGATCTGTACGTGCGCGTCAACGAGCTCATTCCGCAGCTGGTCCGACAGCAGGAAGAGGACGGCGCGGGGGATTACACGGTCGACGAGAAATCGCGCCAGGTTTATCTCACCGAAGAAGGCCATGAGCGCGTCGAGGAATTGCTGACCAAGGCCAAGCTGCTGGAAGGTGGAGACAGCCTGTACAGCGCCGGCAATATCTCTTTGATGCACCACGTTTACGCTGCGATCCGCGCGCATGCATTGTTCCAGGTCGATGTTGATTACGTGGTCAAGGACGGCGAAATCGTCATCGTCGACGAGTTTACCGGCCGCACCATGGCCGGCCGGCGCTGGTCCGAGGGGCTGCACCAGGCAGTGGAAGCCAAGGAGGGGGTGCCGATCCAGCTCGAAAACCAGACCCTCGCCTCGATTACCTACCAGAACTATTTCCGCCTTTACGAAACCCTCTCCGGCATGACCGGTACGGCCGATACCGAGGCCTACGAATTCCAGGAAATCTACGGACTGGAAGTGGTGGTGATCCCGACCCACAAAGAGATGGTACGTGACGACCGCGGCGATCTGGTTTTTCTGACCGCGAAAGAGAAATTCGACGCGATTATCGAGGATATCAAGGACTGCAGCAGTCGCCAGCAGCCGGTGCTGGTCGGCACCACCTCGATCGAGACCTCCGAATACCTCGCCGGCCTGTTGCGCAAGCAGGGAATCAAGCACGAAGTGCTGAACGCCTTCAAGCTTGCTGTACTTCAGCCATCCCTGACTCGCGTACGGCTGCAACTCGCAGACTCGTTTGTATAACTTCCGTGCCTCAGCGATTCTGTTGGAACGCTTAGCCAAATCTGCGAGCTCAAGATGGACACGCCAACGAACAATCTCCGGTAGACTATTCTCTGCGAGAGTCTTTGCGAATGCCTCGCCTTCTCGAACGACCGCCGTTCCTTTTCACGGAACTGGCGATAAAAATCTTTGAACGCTGCACGAGCAACAGGATCTTCATCTATCTCGCTTCGTTTCGAGTCAGTGGGGTCCTCAGAGAGAATGAGGCTAGCGCCTCTTCGCCTTGACTGTCTTTTCTCGGATACGAAGCGCTTGTCTTTGTAGGAGACGAAACTCGATTCTTGTTCTGCTTCTTTTTCTTTGACTCCCAGGCCTTTTGTTTCGTTCAGCCTCTGCTTTGATTTGTCCCTCACCGCCTTTTTTTGTCGGCCGTTTCGCTGTTTCCTGGACCCGGCCTTCGTGCTTGTTCTTCTCTTCCTCGTTCCCCCTGAGTGCCGGAAATATGACTGCTTGTCTATACCCTTGGTAACCAGAAAAGCCTTTGAGCACACCAAGACTCCCTGCGGGTTTCATCGCCGAGAAGGATACTGCTGTTGCATGCCTTCGTTTCCCACCGTACCCCCAAAATCTTGCCATCCCCTGAGCAAACTGTGGGCTCGGCGTCAAGTGCATACGAGAGTCCACCATTCCCGAACCTTGCAAATCCGTATCCAAAGTCTCCCGAGTTTCCCCACGTCCCTGCTTCGTGTTCCCTCCATGCCAATTACTGGCCATGGATTCATACCGGTAATATGTAGTTTGGTTGCATCATCTGCTGCGACCATTGCTGTTGAGCTGGATGCTGTCCCGCCATTGGCATTATTCCCGTGTGCCATTGGTTGCATCCCATTGGTGCGGCATATGGGTTCAATCCTCCAATTGCGCTGACCATGGCCGATAGATGGACCGTAGGCAGGGTTCCCGTAATTAACTGGGGTAATACTGCCGTAAATTGGTTGAGGCTGCTATATTGTCTTTGCCCAACTTTTTTGTCTAGATAAGGTCTAGGATTATGACCAAATATAACTGTGTAATTATCAAATCCTTTATTATTGAAAAAATCTTCTCTTACCCATACAAGTTGATGCTCTTGGGAAGCCATTGCTTCTTCAAAACTTTTAACATTCAGATCTTCCTTTAACTTAAACATATCTATTCCAGCATGAACTAATAAATATTTTTCATCGATAATTTTGTAGTACTCTAATGAGTCCAAAAATTCAAACTTCACTTCGTTTCTTCTCACTTAACTTATTAAATCCTTTTAATGTGGTATTATTACCATTCCTATTCCATCGTCTTATCTCATCTTCATTTTTATCCTTCAATGCATATAGCATCATTCTATCATGATTTCCCATTATAGCTTTTATATTTTTCTTATCCATAACATATTTGATTACCTCAATTGGCTCTTCCCCTCTATCAACCATATCACCCAAAATATATAATGTATCCTCATCTTTTAAAGAGATCAATTCCACTAACTTTTTTAATCTATCTAATCTTCCATGTATATCACTAACTACATATTTCAATCAATATTCACCCTTTCTCAGTTGTTTTTTATCTAGTTATTGTTAATATTATTTTCACCTATTGTAACACAAAAGCATGTCCACCTAAATAAATCTTGATGTAACATGCTTAGTAAAATATCATTCTTCTATACCATACAATCATTAGCCCATGTTAATGCCTCTACATATAACTCAGATATATCAATACCACTTATCTCTAAAGCCTGAGCCAAAATTTCAAATTTATGCCAATCGCCATCTTGATAACTTCTCAATAGTTCATGCAAAATACCTAAATTATTATTTTTTCCATTGAGAGTATTCTTTATTTCTTAATTTATTGCTAATTCTTTGAAGTCCATTTCTGTCATTGGTTTATTTAGGATAATGTTAAGATTCTGGACAGTAATTCCATCAAAAAATATCTGACAAAACAAATATCAATTTGATATTATTAGGATTTCCTTAGACTTTATGAAAAGGTTAATAATATTACTGAAATTTTAAAATTCAGTTAGAGTGAATTAAGATGCTATCAACAGTCATTTTTATCATTTATGTCTCGATTTTTTAATATTAAGCACCTTTAATAGGCAACGTAGTGATTTTAAAAAACCTATTCATTATGATTGATGAAGGAGATGCAGGATTTCATCCCCAATGGCAAAAAAGTTTTTGATCTTAGTATTAAATTCATAAGTGATATATTAAAAGATAATTCTGTACAAATAATATTTACTACAAATGCACCTTATATTTTATCTGATGTCCGAAAGAATCATGTAACTTTTATTGAAGAGGAAAATCAAGATAAAGTTGAAAAAATGAAAAAAAAGAGGAAATAGAAAAAATAAAAAACTATTTGATTCATGGTAAACAAAATAAACTTGAACAAACTTTTGCTCAAAATATACATACATTACTTTCAAATTCTTTTTTCTTAGATAACAGATTAATTGGTGATTTTGCAAAAAATAAAATCAAAAAAGCTATAGATTTTATAAATGATGACAAAAGTTTTACAAGAGAATTATAATGATGTAGATATTAAAAAGAATAAGGATATAATAAATCTAATTGGCGAACCAATAATTAAAAACAAATTGAATTCAATGTTAGATAATCAATTAGGAGATAAGCGTTACAAAGATAGAATAAAAGAATTAGAGGAAGAAGTAAATAGACTAAGAAAGGAATCGGACAATGATAAAAAATTAATAGAAACTTTTGGAGAATTAGTAAATGAACATGTAAAAGGTATTAAAAGTAGTTTAGGTATTGAAGAAAAGATAAAAGAAAGAATAGAAAATGAAAAGGGAGGAGCTAAAAGAATTTTATGAATTTATTGATACTAATTTGAATGAAATACTAGGTGCAGATATATGTTATTTATCAAGTGTGATAATTCCTAAAATTAATTATATTCTAGGTTCAGATTATTTTACAGCTAAAACAAAAAATATTAATAAAAAAACTGTAAAATTAAATAAAGATGAAACAAATGAAATTATAAGCACCTTAAATTATGCTACATTTTCGAAGAAAGATGATAATAAATACGACGCTTATGATTTAGCAAACCTACTAAATATTAAGACATGCCCATATTGTAATCTTCGAAATATACATGCTGTTTT
>CALOBG010000064.1:0-21771 GCA_942490995.1 uncultured Gammaproteobacteria bacterium | reverse complement strand
TGATATGAACGACCAGTGCGCGGTCAGAACGCCTACGAGCACTCTCCGCACGCTTGTCCCACGCGTAAAAACCCGACCGCGAAACCTCAAGAAGCCGGCTCATCAGCGTCACCGGATACAGCGCCTTCTCCGCCGCCATGAATCGATATCTCACGTCGATTCCCTGGCAAAGAAGGCCGTCGCTTTTTTTAATATTTCGCGCTCCATCCGCAGCTGTCGAATTTCCCGGCGCAAGTGCAACAGCTCCTCTCGCTCCGCTGTCGTCAATACTTTCTGATCCCCGCAGCTCGCAACCGATTCACTGCCAGCTACCCATTTGCGCACCGCTGACTCCGTTAAATCCAAGTCCCGCGCTACCGCCGAGATCGCTTTGCCGCCAACTCGCACCAGTCCGACTACCTCGGCCTTGTACTCCGGCGTAAACGTACGTCTTTTCCTAGCCATATTTCACCTCTATTGAGCATTCTCGCTCTATCTGAGGTGTCTACCAATCCCCGGCAAGTCCATTTCATGGCGACCTTATAACTATGGGAGGCGACCGTGACGCTGGACGTCTAACTGACCGGTGCGAACACACGACTTCGAATGAAGGCGCTGCGATAAAGATGAGATCGTCAACTTCGAGTCCATCAGGCGCACATGAAGCATGGTGGTCGGTCAGTCGCTTTGATTTTCGCGCGGTCGCGCTCCCGCCCAAACGTTTTTGAACTGTGGTCTGCCCCTGCTGCAAGCCTGCGACCAACTACCCGGTGATGTTGACACTTTGAATAGGAAGCATGCAGGGCCTGGAAGGAATTCTAGTGTTGGCTATCGCCTACCTTTAAACGCGATGGCCTGGAAAGCTCGATAGGTGTTTATTGCAGGCTATCTCCTGACAATGCTGTTGGAATCGAAGCCAGACGGACGTTCGAAAATGGAAAACTACCGAAGTCTATTCGGCGGGCCCTTTTTTGCCCTTGACCACCGGGGGCCTCATAGGTGTTAGATTTCACAGGTCGAATGCCTCAGTGACGCCACCCGGCCCAAGCATATTCGCTCTTAAGGATGTGCCGCCGGCTCGCTTCAATATACTCGCCGCTCGTGCAGCGCGGTCTCTCGGGTTTGGCACGGCGTACCACAGGAAGCTTAGAGAAGTGCCGTCAGCGTTGGGATGTGCGCCGAAGAATGCTGATATGGCGGAGATCTGATCTCTCGGAAGGTGAAAGGCTTCTTCGATCTCGCCTTTTAACGATTGAATAGTCTTGTTTCCGGAGCTATCCAATTCCACTACGGGTCGAAGCTTCCCTTTTCCGGTTTGAACGCGCACTTCGGCCCAGGATGAATCGTTTAGCTTTCGTACAACTCCG
Organism: uncultured Gammaproteobacteria bacterium; assembly: GCA_942490995.1. Classification (GTDB taxonomy): domain Bacteria; phylum Pseudomonadota; class Gammaproteobacteria; genus UBA981. The sequence goes on along the minus strand of CALOBG010000064.1, from coordinate 20,425 downwards.
GCAATGGCGCACGCGTCTTCGACGGACGCGAATTGTGCGTCAATTGTTAAGGTCGCCGAATCCATGTCCCGTGAAATCTAACGCCGAGCTAAGTGGAATTTGACAAGGGCTGACCGGAGCGGCAGCGAAGGAAAGCGCTTGTCAAATTTCCACTTCAGCGACTTGTTATATGGCGGGTTGGTCCAAGCACCTTCGCTACACGAAAATCGCAAGTTCATTCGGATCTTCTCGCTCACCTGCGGCACCTGGAGCTTACGTCCCCGCACCCATCTCGATTGCACAGATCCCCGAGCGACACTGCACGGTCATCTTCGGAGCTTCAAGAAACCCGCGCCCGTCATGCCTAGCGTCCGAAGGAAATTGCGCGGTGCTTGGTTACCCGTGCTCTCCATGATTCGTCCACCAGCCATATAACGCCACAATGAGCCGCACTTGACGGCGACGACTTGAGCGGTAGCGAAAGGAGGAGCAGTCAAGTGTCGGACTCCATTGTGATGTTAGATGCCGCTTTGATCGGTTGCATGATCTACCGACATAAGCCTTGGCTCATTTGGGTCGCCCTAACCGGCTTTCCGCGAAAAACGAATTGTTCAGGGCTACCGTCTTATGCGCCGCTAGCTCTTCCAGAGTTACAGCGTCTTTCGGTTTGTACTTTTCTTCGGTTTGAGCAGTTGCGGAGGCAAAGACCCCGATAACCGCGGGATTATCGAGCTCGTCAAAGACCGAAAAAATCTTTGGGACGTTATCGCGCGCTTGGCGCCGGCGATAGGCGTCTACCGGGAAATCGCGACCGAATGTGACCATCTCTAACGGCTTTACCGCGTATACCGTGACCCGACAACTATCGGCCATTACGACGATGGATTGCCCATCGTATGCTGGGTGTACGGCGCACATCAGAGTCCCACAGCAAGACGTTATTACTGTTGTGGTGGCTGAATCTTCCCGGAGTTTGAAGAAATCTAGCAGCGCTCTGGAATCAGCGCCGACGACGAGCGAGTTGGAGAAATAGTACAAATCCACACCGCGCTGATAATTCGCAATCTCAGGCGGGACGGCGTTTGCCGCATTCTTTCCGGCTGATATGAGGCAACGCTGACGGCAATCGCAGCACAAGCATTCCACGTGACACCGCATCGTCGGGTCGCACACGGAAATCCGGCAGGCTCCGCAACGACAGTCCAGAAAAGTCTCTGACTCAGACAATTTGGCAACTACTCCTGCCTGCGACGTTGGCGGCATCTAACGCTCGGATAACCTGCGTGCTACTGCGGGCTTTTCTGAAGTGACAATTGCGAAGCCACGTAAGAAAAGCCCGCAGTAGCACGTCAGGTTGATCCGCTGGTTAGATTGCACACGCACTGTTTCCCGACTCCCATTCAGCTACGACGACATTTGCAACTGGAAACGTCCTGGTGGCTGCCTGCCTTTTTGATGTGTGGCCTCAAGTTCAGCCACATAGCTCGAATTCGGAGCCAGCTTTCGCAAGAGCGACATCACGCCACACGTCCCGGAGGCTAGCCCTAACTTTAGCTGCTCGCTTCGGTCTTCGCGACTACTTTCCGGTTACGACCTGGCTACTGCACTTCCGATGTTTCGTTAGCCCGACATTCCTCCACTTCGCCCGGAGGCTGGCAACGAAATGCTTCATTGCTACAACTTTTCCGCTGGCTACCAACGAAGCGTTTCCCTTATTCGGCGAAGTACTTCGAGCAATGGGTGGCTGCAATCTAACGCCAAGTTAACCTGCGCTTGAGGGCGCGCGACCGGAGCGGTAGCGCAGGAAGCGCGCGGTCAAGCGTCAGGTTGAACGCCTTGTTAGGTGGCCGGCGCGAATTTGAAACTACCATTCAGTAATTCCCCGTTTAGTTACCGCTAATATATGCCCATCGATGGAAGAGAGGAAACAGATGGAAATTTCATTACCAATGACTGGCGGATGCGCCTGCGGTTCTATTCGTTACGAGTGCTCGGCGGAACCGCTTTTCGTGCTTTTTTGCAGATGTAGAGACTGCCAACGAGCTACGGGCAGTCCATTCGCTTCGAATGTTTGGTTTCCTACAGAAGCTACGAAAATAGTTAAAGGCTCGGTTCAGTCTTATGTAATAAAAGCTTATTCGGGAAAGCAGTCCTACCACGACTTCTGTAAAGAGTGCGGCTCCCCTATCGGGATGCGGGCTGACGAGTATCCAGAGATTAGAGGTTTTCGCGCCGCGAGCTTCGATAACCCGGAGCTGCTAGAGCCAACCGCGCACGTTTGGGTGTGCAGCAAGTTCCCGTGGGATAGCCCAGATCCGGCTCTGCGCCAATTCGAACGAAACGTCCCGCACGAAGATATCGAGTCGATAGTGAAATAGCGACAGGGGTGGGATTCTGATAGCCACCTAACGCCCGCATGAGCCGCACTTGACGGCGGCCGACCGGAGCGGCAGCGCAGGGAAAGCCGCGGTCAAGTGTCGGACTCCATGCGTTTGTTAGATTGCACACACACTGTTTCCCGACTCCCGTTCAGCTACGACAACATTTGCAACCGGCTACAAGCTGGTGGCAACCTACCTTTCTGGCGTGTGGCCCAATTCTTTGCCGTTGCACCCATGTTCAGCTGCTGCTTCTCCAGGAACGACATCACGCCACACGTCCCGGAGGCTAGCCCTAACTTTAGCTGCTCGCTTTGGTCTTCGCGACTACTTTTCGGGTACGACCTGGCTGCTGCACTTCTGATGTGTGGCTCGTACCCATGGCTAAGCGCCCGAGCTACTGGCCTTGCATTCGCTAGCCCGACATTACTCCACTTCGCCCGGAGGCTAGCAGGGAAATGCTTCATTGCTACAACTTGTCCGGTGGCTACGGCCGAAGCGTCTCCCTTCTACGGCGAAGTGCTTCGAGCGATGGGGAACTGCAATCTAACGCCTGGATAACCTGCGTGTTACAGCGCGCTTTTCGGAAGCGAAAATGCGGAGCCGCTGGAGAGAAGCGCGCTGTAACACGTCAGGTTGATCCATTTGTTAGGTGCGTGACCGCCATCTGTTCGGATCGCGGCTGCTGTGCATTACTGCGATTACCGATACCACCTCGCCCCTTACTAGATAGAAAACCCCGAAGGGGAAGCGTTGCAACAAGATTCGTCGAGCACCGCGATGCAATTCCGGATACGCGGCAGCGTTATCAGTCAGCCGAGCAAATGCTGAATCGACTTCATCAAGGAATTCGGAGCCGAGATTCGGTTGCTGAGACTCATACCAGCGGGCTGCACCTTCAATGTCGGTTCGTGCCCGTGAGCGGACGCGAACATCATAGGTCATAAGGTACGCCGAATCTGCTCAATGACTCCCGCCGCAGAGGAGCCCAGATCACCGTCCAGTTCGAGTTCATCCAACCGGGCATCAAGCTCTGTTCTCTGAGCCGGTGTTAGCGGCAACTTTCTCTGATCGGCTGCAATGCTATCCCACAGATCTTCAACGAGCTTGATCCGCTTCTCTACCGGTAAGTCTTGGATTTTCGTGGCCATTGGTCCTCTCTGGGGCGGTAGCGTATTTCCAGTCTAGATCGGTTTTTCTCACGCACCTAACGCCGCGATGAGCCGCGCGTGACTGCCGCGCGTTTTAGGCCGAAGCTTAAGCCGGCTTAGAACGCGCGGCAGTCACGCGTCGGCCTCGATCGCTTTGTTAGGCGGCACGTTCGTTATGTAATTGGAATTTTTCATTTCCATCTTTGCTCTAGCAACTTCCGTGTTTCCTTTGCGGGCTATATTGTCGAATCAGCTTTGCCTGAACATAGGCACGGTGTCTCCCCAAGTCTCCGTTCAATTTCGAGTAAATCGCCATCATTCCATTCGTACTCCGGAGTATAGAAGGGAATGGCCTTCGCGAAATCGACCATTTGACCGACGATAGATCTATTTCTGGTCGGTCCAACTGTGACCGGGCCCATCGCAGATGCTTCGGCTGTCGCGTAGCCTTCCCTTATATCAAGTTCTTGCAATCGACGAAGAATAATCTGAGGAAGGCGACTAGGTAGTTGTTTGACGTCTCGGGCAGGCTCCAAGATTGCCAGTCTTGAGTTCTCACTGACGAGCAGTAGCAACGGCTTGCGGTCCACCACGATCCGATTGACATACCAGTCTCCCAGCGCATTCGTTGGGTCGCCGTCTGGTTGGACGGACCGAGGAAGTGTCTTCAGAACTTTCTGTGTGGCGCGTAGAGTAATCAATGGATTAATGTCCAGTGACGCCTAACGCCAGGATAACCTGCGTGTTACTGCAGGCTTGTTTTGAGTGAACATGCGCAGCCACTCCAAACAAGCCTGCAGTAGCACGTCAGGTTGATCCACTGGTTAGGTTGCACGTTGTTCCTCCACACTATCTCGGTTGAATTCTTACAATCCTCTTTCTTTTGGGCTAGTGGTTTTTCTAAGTTGCGGAGTTAGGGTGCACCTTCTGAATTGTGGCTTGCAAGTAGATTAGCTACTCGAGGCTATGACCTTGATCAGTCCCAGCAAACCTATCGAAACCATGAGTATCCCCAACAAAAACGTTACCACTCGGAGTGATTCCGCTCCAATTATTTTCTTCAGAGTTGCTTGAGAGTAGAACCAAGACCATTTCTCAGGCGGATCTACCAACCAGTACCAATTTCGGACTGCACCAACTGCCAAGAGCAATCCGAATAGGCTAACTGCGAAAAGTGTTGCCAAATACATACGCGGGCTGAGTTCCGGCTAGATGTGACGTCGTTGCGCTGCTACAAGCATTGAGCAGTTGGTGCGTAGTGCAACCTAACGCTAAGTTAACCCGCCCGTTGCTGCGGGCTTGTTTTGAGTGAAATTGCGTAGCCACTCCAAACAAGCCCGCAGTAACGGGTCGGGTTGAACGCCTTGTTAGATTGCAACACCACTGTTGCCCGACTCCTTCATTCTTACCACGACATTAACAACCGAACGCGTCCTGCTGGCCACCTGCATTTCTAGCGTGTGGCCTAATTCTGTGCCGGACTGCCAGTGTACGGCTACCGCCTTCGCAACCGCGACATCACACCACACGTCCCCGAGGCTAGCCTTAACTTTAGCTGCTGACTCTGCCCTTCGCGACTACTTTTCGGCTACGACCTGGCTGCGGCCTGTCCTCTGATTAACTGGAGAACGAATTATCTTGAATGCCGTTTAACAACGGAGCGTCCCACTCGTACCTGGAACTTCCGCACTTGCCCATGCGGGCTTCGAATTCCCCAACGTGCTTTACCCTTGGCTAGCCTAAGACGAAGGCTGCTGTTCTGACCGCCGTAATTGGCTTAACCATGCCGACGCAATAGGTCTCGCTGCAATCTAACGCTTCGCTGAGCCGCGCTTGACGGCGACGACCGGAGCGGTAGCGAAGGAAGGAGCGGTCAAGCGTCGGCCTCCAGCGAATTGTTAGATTTCGCCCTAGACAAGGTAACGGTCTATATCTAGTGCGCCGTGAAATACACCCAAGATGTCGATTTCTTCGTCCGATTTCACTACGTATGCGATCCGATAGTGTCCATAAAGAAGAATTCGAACTTCCGTTTCGGTCGATTCGTATCGATACCCCATTTCTGGGTATCGAATTAGGTGTTGCGCTCGGTTGTAGATCCCCTCGACGACTTCTGTCGCAGCTGCCGGATTGTCTACAGCAATGAATTCGTAGATATCACGGAGCCAGCGTTCAGCTTCGGCCGTCCAGTTTAGGTCTGCCACTGGCGAATTCGCCGACCCATTTCTTCGTTTGTGATTATGCGGCCGGCTGCCGAATCGGCTAGGCCGCGCTGCACCATGACGTGGAATGCCAACTCCCGGACGATTTCTTCCGAGCTGCTATCGGCTGGCTGGCGCTGTAGGACTTCAGCGAGTTCTTCTTTGACTGACGACATAGCGGATACCTCCGGAACTAATCCTACCACTGCGTCCGGCGCACCAATAATTTCGAGCGAAATCTAACAATCGTTTATACAGAAAGCGTAAATAGTGCACTAGACAGAATCTATCTAACACCCTAATTAGGCAACACCATATGCGCCGCAACGGCGGCGAATACGAGGATTCACCAGATGCAGCTAAATCCGGTCGGAAATTGCCAGGACAGTCAGTGATTTTTTGTTGCGATGCGGCGCAACGGCCACTCCTGGCTGATCGCGGAATCTCGCCCAGGATTGCCGGGTGACCGCAAACGTTAAGGGTTGTTGGATACCTGCCCCACATAGAAGCGTTGCAGATTGGCACGGGCTCACAGGGCAGGTGTCTAACAAGCCTCGATGTGGGAAACCGCGGGGTCGTGGCGATGGGCTATGGGGATAGTAGAGGCTGGTCGCGGCACGAACGGGTTCGGGAACGGTAGATGTTCACGAGGGTGTTTGTCGAAGGTCGCGATGTTTTGTTTCAAATCGTCGTTTTCTCGCCGTAATAAGTGCTTCAACAGTGCAGAATAGTGCGACGGGTCCGCGTTAAACCACAAGGGCCCGTCCTCGTCGATAAAGCAATAAGGTTTATCGTTCAATTCAGATCGGCGTCGAAGCGTCACGGCGGTGCTCGGGGTGCGTGGAAGCGTTGGAAGATCCGCACGACGATCATCGGCGCATGACAAGCGCGGCAGAAAAATGTAGCGGTGTCGTCATCTTTCGACCGGGCTTCGGGCTGTTCGTTGGGCCCGGTATCGTTAAGCTGGTCGCGGATGCGTGCGAGATTTTGTGCGCGGCATTGATTAGAGAACAGTCCGAAATGGCGAATACGGTGAAAGCCTGGCGGCAGGATATGGATGAGAAAGCGACGGATGAACTCCGCGGTGGTGAGTTGCATCGTTTTATAGCGCTTATGGGGCTCGGCGCGATAGTCGGTCCACTTGAACGTGACGTGATGTTCATCGCAGCTCACCAGCCGACGGTTGGAGAGTGCAACGCGATGGGTGTAGCGAGAGAGATAGGCCAGCACAGCCTTGGGACCTGAGAAGGGCCGCTTAGCGTAGACGACCCATTCCGTTTTTCTGAACGGCGCCAGGTACTCAGCGAAGGCACCGGTGTCGGCAAGATGTTGGAGCTGGCCGTAGAATTTGAGATGCGCGTGCGCGTGGGCCAGTTGCTCAAGGAAGACCCGGCGAAACAATCGCGACAAGACTTTGACCGATAAGAAGAACCCGTTTTTACAGGTTCGCCATTGGCCATCAGGCGCGAGACCGCCGCCGGGCACAATGCAGTGCAAGTGCGGGTGATGGGTCATGGCCGAGCCCCAGGTATGCAGGACCGCGGTGAAGCCGAGTTTGACGCCGAGATGCTTCGGATCGGCGGCGATCAGGCGCAGGGTCTCGGCCGTCGCTTTGAACAACAGGTCATAGACCACGGCTTTGTTCTGATAGGCGATGTCGGCCACGGCGGCCGGCAAGGTGAAGACCACATGGTAATACTCGACGGGCAGGAGATCGGCCTCGCGATCTGCGAGCCAACGCCGCGCGGCCGCACCCTGACACTTAGGACAGTGCCGGTTGCGGCAGGAGTTGTAGGCGATCTGCTGCGTGTCGCACTGTCCACAGCGCAGGACATGCCCACCCAGCGCTGCGGAGCGACAGCGCTCGATGGCCGACATGGCCTTCAGCTGCCCAAGGCTTAAGTGCCCGGCGTTGTGACGCCGCCACGCCCGCCCGTGGTCGCGGAAAATATCCGCGACCTCTAAGCCAGGCTGTGTCACGACCTATCCGGGTGGCTGGACCTTTAAATACTCCAGTGGCCCGGTCACTTCGCGTAACAGGTTCGTCGCGACGTGGGTGTAACGGGCGGTGTTCTCGATCTTCTTGTGTCCCAGCAAGACCTGGATCACACGGATATCCTGGTGTTGCTCCAGCAGATGGGTGGCAAAGGCATGACGCAGGGAATGTAAGGACACGCGCTTATCAATCCCGGCGGCGTCACACGCGAAATGAAACGCGCGGTTGAGTTGCCGGGTCGATAAGGGATCGAGCGGATTCTGCCCTGGGAACAACCAGCCACCCGGTAGTAACTTGCGCCTACTCTGGCCGTCGCGCCACCAGGCTCGCAAAATCTGTAGCAAGGCAGGTGACAACATCGCGTGACGATCGATTTTTCCTTTACCTTCCTCGACCCGGATGATCATGCGCTCACTATCGATGTCGGTGGCCTTGAGATGAACGACTTCGCTGGCGCGTAGACCGGCGCCGTAAGCGACCCCAAGTGCGGCCTGGTACTTGAGACTGCCAGCCGCTTCTAACAGCCGGGTCACTTCTTCGACGCTCAGGATCTCCGGAAGTCTGCGCGGCTCGTAAATGTGGCGCATCTTCTTCATCGCTTCGGGTCGGTCCAGGGTGACCTCGAAGAACATTTTGAGACCGGTAATGATGACGTTGATGGACGTCGGCGACACGCTTCGTTCCACCAGATGCAGTTGATAACGCCGCAGATCTTCGGCGTCGGCGGTCTCCGGTGAGCGTTTGAGGAACCGCGTGAAGTTCGCGACTGCTCGAACGTAGGCGGCTTGCGTCTTCGCGGACAACTTGCGCATCATCATATCTTCGAGCATGCGCTGACGTAATGGGCTGATGGGCTTGGTAGACTGGGCCATGGGTTTATCCCCTGTGTTGATTAGTTGATGTGTTGCAACACAACCTCAACACAGGGGTGACCCAGCTGCTACTTCAAATCATCCGATGACCTAAAAGGCCGCGACAATACCGCGAGAGCGGTTTAGTACATCGACTTCTGACGGAATTCATCAGCGACACTCAATCCTTGGTTGAAACCGAAATTGGGCTTTGCGGGTTAATCGAGGCGCAATGCCCCAAGCCGCCGGCGAAGGCCATCGGCGGCCGTGGAGGCGCCGTTCCAGTCCGGTCGCAGGACCGATAACGTGACGTAGCCGGCGGCGAAGACGCCGGTATCGGCGTTGCTGTCGGCGATGCCGGCGGCATCGGGTTCGACCCAGCTGCGGATTTTGCCGTCACTCAGATCCGGATAAATCAATGCAAATCCGCCATGCCGGCTCACCGCGGTCCAGCGCAACCCGGCCAGGTCGGCGGGCGCACGGGCCGGGTAGTTGATATTGAGCATGTGTTCGCGCGGCAAGGCGATGCCCTCGCCAGGGCGCGACAAGGCGCCGATGATCCGCACGGTCAGCGCCGCGGCGCCGGGGAAAGCCGTCACGGTACTGGCAAACCGGGGCTCGGAAGCGGCTTCGTCAAGGTTGATCCCGACCGATATGGCGATCGCCGGAACGCCCTCGAGGACCGCCATCATGGCCGCACCAACGGTCCCTGAGATCATGACGTTTTGGCCGAGGTTCTGGCCGAAGTTGGCACCGGATACGACCACATCCGGGGGCGCGTCGCGCATAATGTGATGCAGACCTACCGATACCGCATCAGCCGGACTGGCATCGACTGACCAGACCCCTGGTGCATGCTCGGTGAGGGCAAAACTGCCGAGCGTGATCTGCATGCCACTGCCGCTGCGCTGGCCAGCCGGGGCGACGATGGTGACTTTATGGCCGGCCTCGCGCAGCGCCGTATCGAGAGCCTTGATACCGGCCGAATCGTAGCCGTCATCGTTGGTCAGCAGGATCGACAGCGTGTCGCCGCCGGCCAAAGCCGCGCCAGGCAGTAGCGCGAGCAGACATATCAGCAGCGCGGCGAACGGTCGGCGCTTACACAGCTTGAACATGGTCAGTCCTCGGGTTCGTCGACCGCGGGCGCGGTCGGTGGTGATGTACTGGCGCCGGTCGGTCCACGTTCGAGTTGCGTCGCCAGGTTCGTGAGTTCGGCGCCCAGCCGTGCAAAATCGGCGTCATCGATCATTCGCGCTTCAACGCGGGCCAGCGCCTCGCTCAACTCCGAGTGACCATACAGGCCGCAACTGCCGGCAAGTCTGTGTACGGATTCGACCGCGGCTGCGCGGCTGGACTGTGCCCCGCGCGCAGTGTCGCACGCCGCCACGCCGGCCGCCGCCTCACGCAGACGAGCCGGCAAACGGACGGTGAAATCCGCCACCAGGGCAGCGAAACTATCGGCCCGGGGCGCCTCAGCCACGCTGGCTCGCCAGTCGATTGACACTTTCGAGCAGCGGCGCAAGCCCCGCCGATTTGACCAGAAAATCGTCGCAGCCCGCAGCCTGCGCACGATCACGGTCGTCGACCAGGTTGGAGGCCGTGAGCATCACCACTGGCCGCACATAGCCCGCGGCGCGCAGCCGGCGGGTGACCTCGAAACCACTCATGTCGCTGAGATTGCGATCGACGATGACGAGGTCTGGTGCACGCTCACGGCAGCGTGCCAACGTCTCGCCGGCAGTGGCGTAGTGGGTCATCGAATAACCCGCTTCGCTGAGACTCAAGGTCAGCAACTGCGCGACATCGAAACTGTCTTCGGCGAGCACGATGTCAAACGTTTCGCTGGCCGGTGCGGCATACACCGTCGCGATTGGCGCCGGCAGCTTCACCGTCACCGAGGTGCCGACCCCGAGTTCTGATTCGAGTTCGATGTGCCCGGCCATCAATTCCACCAGTGAGCGCGATATCGACAGCCCAAGGCCTGCGCCCGGGGCGTTGTTCGATTCGCGCCAGAACGCGCCGAAGATTTTTTCCTGAGCGGCGTCAGATATGCCGGGGCCCTGGTCGCTGATGCGGACTTCGAGTTCGTCATCCGCCCAGCGGCTGGTCACGCTGACCTCACCGCGTTCGGTGTACTTGATGGCATTGCCGATAAGGTTGATCAGGATCTGGCGCAGACGCATATCGTCGAGCAGTACGCTCGGCGGCAGCGCCGCCGCACCGCCCACTTCGAATGTCAGCGCCTTGTCCTCCGCGAGCGGAGCAAAATAGTCGCGCAGCTCTTCGAACACAGATGCCACTGCCGTGGCGCGCGGCTGGATCAGGATCTCCCCCGAGCGTAGCTGGGCTTCGTCGAGCAGGTTCTCTACCAGATTCAGCAGGTGAGTCGCGCCGCGCTCGATGGACGCCGCCGCGGCGGCTACGCCGACCGCCGTGGCCGCGGCGACCTGACGCCGCGCGTGACCGATGATCGAGGTCAGCGGCGTGCGAAATTCGTGCGACATGCGCGCGATGAACTCGCTTTTCAGGCGGCTGGCCTGCTCGGCGGCATCGCGACTGGCGCGCAACTCGACCTGCATCTGCTCGAGTCGCGCCACCAGGCGCTGTTGCTGCTCGGACAGCAGGTGCAGCTCATTGGCTTTCTGTTGCAGTTCGCGCTGCTGTTGCCATTCCGAGGTGGCATCGATCAACAGCACCGCGTAGCCGCCGGCAACCGGGCTGAGCAGCACATGCGCGCGGCGACCCGAGGGCATCGCCAGCAGCGGCAGCTCAAATACGGTGTCGGTTTCAATGCCGATCAGAAACGGCAGCGCGTGCTCCGCCGCGGTCCCCGGCCTGCAATCATCAAGCCCGTAAGTCGAAGCATCGCCGCTGGTCGACACTATCCTGTTCGCGTTGTCGACCATGATTTGAAATGGTTGCAGCCTTTGCGCAACGAACTGCGCAAAAGCCGGCGTATCGATCATGGTGCCCGGGTCCCGGCGGCAATCGTCGCGGCCAGCGACGTGAATGCCGTTTCGACGCCGACGCCGGTCCTGGCACTGGTTTCGAATACCGGCCAGCGGCCGGCGAGCTGTTCGATGCACGCTGGTTCGAGTTCCCAGTGATCGGTGAGATCGCGCTTATTGAGCAGGATAGCGCATGGCACCGCTCCGGTGACGGCAAGTGCTTCCTGCTCCAGACTGAGGACCGCATCAAAGGTCGCGCGGCGCGTGCCGTCGGCGACAAACAACAGTCCCGCGGCGCCGCGCAGGTAGGTTTTTTTGACCGTATCAATGACGTTGCTGCCGGCGATATCCCAGATGATCAGTTTGACCGCGGCATTCGCATCCAGCCGCACTTCCAGCGTCTCGATGGTGACCCCGACAGTGGTCTGGTAACGCTCCGAAAACGCCTGTTTGACGAAGCGATTGACGAGGCTGGTCTTGCCAACGCCGAAATCTCCGACCAGGCAGATCTTGGCCGCGGTCACACTCACGGCGCGTGGCCTTGCCGCAGGGTGACTGTCGCGCTGCGTCGTGCTGGTCGCTGTGCGGCATTCTCGGCGGGACTTGCGGCACGGGCACATATAGCGACGCTCGGCGGCAGCGCGGCGCCAAAGGTCGCCTTGAGCGCGGCGGCACGGCGTTCGCGCAGACGGGTATTGAAGTTCGGCGAGCCCGATGCATCACTATAGGCCACGATCCTGATCTCCGGCGCCGCGCGGCCCAGCATTTCGGCCAGACGCAGCACTCGCGTCACCGCGGCGAAATACTCGGGCAGCGCCGCGGCATCGGCTTCGGCGAGGCGCGCCGCGTCGGAAAATTCAAAGCGCTGCTCGGCATACTTGCCAAGCAAGGCGTCGAGCTCGCGTGCTTCCTGGGCGTTAAGGTGTGTGGTGTCAAAGCTCGACACATACGGATCGTCGCTCGGCAAGCTGCCGAGCAACCGTCCCAACCAGGCCTGCGGTGCACTACCCGCGATCGCGAGCACGCCGTCATCGAAGCTGAGTTTGATCGTCGACGGCAGTTCGAGACGCTGTCGCCAGTAGCGCTCGGCACTGGCCGCATCGAGGGTTGGGGCCGCGGTGTCGATGCCTTTTAAGCCGGGTATCTCGTTCGCGGCTGCCTGCAGCGTTTGCAACCAGCCCAGGTCGGCGCGGCCGCTGAGAACCGCAATGCTGTCACGCGTTTCCAGGCCGACGGCCGTCGGGATTGCCAGCAGGCGCCGCAGGCGGGCGCTGTTCGATTCCACCGCGCTGGTATCGACCCGGTCGAAACCGAGCACGGTGAACAGCCGCTCGTCGAGGCCGGCCAGCCAGTCGTCGTCGGCGTATCCTTCGAGGCGCATGTGGCTGCCGTCGATCGCGATGTTGACGCTGGACGGCGCGCCAAGCACCTCGCGTGCGCGGCGCTCGAGCAGTGCCGGATGGGCCGAATGGTAGGGTTCGAAGCGCAGATCGAGGTCGTCGGTGTCGAAGCCAAACTGAGCCGCTGTCGACGCCACGTCGGCTGCCAGGGGGTCGCGTAACCCGCGCACCCGCAGGCGTCCGTCGACGCGTTGCATGGCGGTCACAACGATGCCGGCTTCGGCATCGAGCGCGGCGGCCAGGGCATCGCGTTGATGACCGAGATACAGTTGCCAGCCGACCAGCGCAAGCGCGGCGGCGCTCAACACCGCCAGCGTGATTTTAAGTGCCGGTGAGATCTGACCCGGTGTCGATGTGACCGTCTGGCCGGTGCGCGATTCAATGCCCAGGCACTCGATCAGGGTGGCATCAAGACTCGCAAACGCGGCGCTGTCGGAATCCCCGTCGAACGCCTCCAGCGCGGCGCCGTGCTGGCGCTGCAGCTTTTCGTTCAGTCCGGCGAAGTACTGGCGCAGATCGAGCCGCGGTGTGCCGCGAAAAACCACCGCCAGCGTGGCTGCCGGCCCCGGAAACAGCCACACCACATGTTCGCCGATTTCGACCACGTCGAGGCCGTCACCGCGACCGTCGCTGTTGCCGAAGGAGTCACGAACGAAATCCTGGATCGCGGTCAGCATCGCCGACACGGCATCGCGGTCGCGGGTCACGAGATCAGGGTGCGCGGCGTGCCGCACCAACAACCCTGACTCGTGCTGAATGACGAACACCTGCTCGACGCGGTATTCGAGGGTATCGCGCAGTACCAGTTCGGAAATCGGCACGCCGGTACGCCGCGATTCCACCCGCCACTTGAGACCCTGCCAGCTGAACGCCGATTCGATGGTCTGGTTGAGGCTCTGCACCAGCGTGCGGAAGGTTTCCAGCACCGAACGGCGGATGGCCGGACCCATGACCGGAAACAGGGCGTCGGCGAAGACATCGACATCTTCGCGGATCGAGGAGCGAATACATTCGTCAACCGGGGCACGCAGTGCATCGCTCAACTCGCGGCCTCGGCTGGCGCTGACGCGCACCGATTCCGCCAGCACCGAGGCAACGTCGCTGGATCGCGCGGCCGGATCTTCGACCCGGTGATTCAGCTCGTTGAGCGAGCGCTGCTCGTCGCTGAACAGGAGGCGCTTCAGTTCTTCGAGTTCATTCATCGCCGTGCCTGTCAGCACTCGGATGCATGGTTGATCGTCACACCCGGGCCGCTCAGTCCCCCGGCAGGGTGAAATCGCGCGTAATGCGCATGGCCATTTCGGTCAGCATCGAGGACAGCTCGGCGCGATCGATCTTGACGTCATTCAGCGCCTCCTGGCCGGTGCGGGTAAATTCGGTCAGCTCTTCGAACAGGCTCTTCATGTCGGCCACGATTTCCTTTTTGCTGTCGTGGATTTCGCTGCGCAGATCGGCGTTCTCCGTGGTCACGTACTCATCCATGGCGCTGAGCTTGTCCTCGAGGTCCTTGAGCCCCTCCTTGAGCAGGCGTTCCATCTGTTTCGACGCCTCGACACGTTCTTTCTTCTCCTGCAGGTATTTCGCGGTCAGTTTCTCGAGTTCCTTCTTGGTATAAGACTCGAACGAGGTGACCCGCTTGTCGAATTCGCTCTGCGCGCGACCGAGATCGCGCTCGAACTGTTTGTGCAGGGTCTCGAAGCGGCGATCGTAATCGCGCATCTGGCCGCCAAACAGGATGTCCCGGATCTTGTCGACATTGCCGGCAGCACCGACCGCATCCTCGACCGTAGCGTTGTCGTCGGCGCCGTTGCCGGCATTTTCTTTGCGCTGAACCATACTCGTCACCTGCTCGAAATCGTCATTAGGACTGGCCACGGTCCTGTCACCAGGCTACGCCGCAGCCGTATCGCATCCAAAAAGCGGCAGCCTATATTAGAACGGACCTCAGGAACATCGGCCTTGACCTTGATTCAGCGCTCAAAGTCGGGTCGACAGGCCGGGCCGAGCACATCCGCGCCGAGCTCCACGGAGATCCACACACGGACCACCAAAGAAACAACAACTAATTGAAATGTTTAGAAAATACCATCACCGGTCGGACCAGTCCCTTGAGCGTGCGGGTCTGTTCGGCAAACCCACCGGCGTGTTGCCCCGCGGCCGCGTAGGTGGCCTCGTCGAGCAGCACTTCGCCGGCGTCGGCGCTGCTTTCCAGACGCGCGGCGAGGTTCACGCGGTGGCCGATAACCGTGAACGAGCGCCGCGCCGCACTGCCCAGTACGCCGACCGCGACCTGTCCGCTGGCGATCCCGACCCCCAGACCGAGCACGCCGAGGTCGCCACTGGCGGTCAGATCGCGCAACGGCCGAGTCGCCTCCAGCATCGTAGCCGCGGCCGATATCGCGCGCGCGGCGGCGTCGTCACCGGCATCGGTCAACCCGAACAGCGCCATGACCGCGTCGCCGATGATCTTGTCGATAATCCCGCCGTGCGCGGTGACGGCGCTGACCATGATCTCCAGATAGCGATTGAGGAGCTGACATGCTTCGGCGGCATCGCGCGATTCACAAAAAGGCGTGAATCCGCGTATATCCGCGAACAGCATGGTCAGGTGCCGAGTGCTCGGGTGCATCGAGGTTGGCAGCGGTGAGTCGAGCAGACGGTGCTTGATCAGTTCACCTCCGACGAAGCGATCCAGCAATCGCGCATAACCCTCGCCGGTCAGCATGGCCTCGTTCATGCGTTGCTGCATGGCGCCCTGCTCGGCGTGCGCGGTTTCGCGACCGAGAAACAACAGCCACAAACCGTCCGCGCCATGGTGGATAAACGTGTCCGCCGGGATCCCGCCGGGAAGTTGCAGCATCGGGATCATGATCGTCTCGCCGCTTGCCGGCAGCGCGCCATGGAGGAACGGGAAATCGTCGATGCCGGCCGTGGCGACATCGCTGTAGCCGAATTTTTCGCAGTTGTCGGCCGCTACCACCACGCCACTATCGAGCGCCAGACACACCCATCCGAGCTCGGCACCGGCCACCAGTATGCGGCCGATGCCTTCGCACACGGCGGCCGGTATGCGGGTCTCGGTGTTCAATGAGCGCGCTGCGCCGTCGACCATGGCCGGAATGTCCTCAGTGTCACGGCGCTGCACCGGCAGGTCCGCGCCGGCGCGGGCGGAGCACGCCTATTCGAGGGCGATAATACCGTGCTTGATCGCGAATCGCGTGAGTTCGGCGATACTGCCGATGCCAAGCTTGCCCATCAGGCGACGACGGTGCGTCTCGATGGTTTTGACGCTGAGCGACAATTCACCGGCGATCAGGTTCGCGCTGCGACCTTCGGCGAGCAACTGCAGTACTTCGCGCTCACGCACCGAAAGATCCTCTAGTCCCGCGCTCGGCGCATCGCCGTGTTCGTCACCCATGGCGGCCAGCACCGCGGCGGTGATGTCCGGACTTATGTAGGTGCGCCCGGCGACAATCGCCTGCATGGCGTTGGACAGTTCCTCGACGACGCACTGCTTGGGGACATAACCGGCCGCGCCGGCGTCCAGCATGCGTCGCGCGTAGCGCCCGTCGCGATGGGTCGACAGCGCCAGTACACGCACCCCGGGCAGCGCCGCGCAGATACGCTCGGTGGCATCGACACCATTCATGTCCGGCATACTGACGTCCATGACGATGATGTGTGGTTCGAGCTTGCGCGCCAGGCGCACCGCTTCACGGCCGTCGCGGGCCTCGGCAACGACTTCGTAGCGCTGGTCGCTTTCCAGCAGGCTGCGCAACCCGATGCGTACGAGGTCATCGTCATCGACGATCAAAATCTGTTTGCGCGGCACCGGGGTATCCTGAAGGTGGCGATGGCTGTGGCACCAGTTTAGGCGCAGCACACGGCCGCGTTCAATGCGCGCAGCGCCCGCGACCGTTGACACCTGCCGCCTTAATCGACGAGCGAGTGCAATGCTGCCGCGACATCCGCATCGCGCCAGCCGCGCGCGACCTCGTCATCGATGATCGCACGCGCGCGGGCGCTGGTATAGGCCGCCTTGTAGGGACGTTCGGACGTCAACGCATCGTAGATGTCGGCGAGCTGCAGGATCCTCACCGATAGCGAGATGTCCGCCGCCCTCAGGCGATCCGGGTAGCCGCTGCCGTCGAGTCGCTCGTGATGCTGGCGCACGAGCGCAGCGAGTTCGCGATCGCAGGTCGCTTCAAAACAGATCGTCGCGCCCGCCGCCGGATGCTCGCACATGACCACCCATTCGTCCGGTGACAGCGCGGCGTCCTTGTTCAGGACTTCGAGCGGCACGCACAGCTTGCCGGCGTCGTGGATCAGCGCGGCGCGCTCCACCCGGCGCAGGGCAGCGCGTTCCAATTCAAGCGTCTCGCCGAGCCGAAAACTGAGTTCGGCAACCCGCACGCAGTGCGCAAACGTGACATCGTCGAACGATTGCAGCCAGCTCATCAGCAGCGACGGTCGCCGATAGCGTTGCCGACGCAAACCGCCGACGTGATGGTCGAGACGGCGGGTCACCGCGGTAACGGTCGGCCACGGCGCCGCCCCGCGCGGTGGCAGGGTCGTCTCCAGGTAGGGGTATAACCGCACGGGTCGGTCGGGTCTTCGAGTTGCTGCATGATGGAGGTCCGGGCATTAATTTTTAGTTGTGCACAGCCTGGATCAAACACCTTCTGCACGCCTATCGGGCGCCGGTGGATGAGCCCTGCGCCGAACGCGCGTCGCGCATGCGCCAAACCCTGAATGGCCCGGGGGCGATGTCGACGGCCGCGGCGCCGGCAGTTTCCGGGCCGCGCCGAGCGCGCATAGAATGGCGCCAGGCACGCGACCCGGGACCCTTGCATGACCACCGCCACCGACCTCGGCTTCGACGCCGAACGACTTGCCCGCATTCCGGCCCGGATCCAGGCCGACATCGACGCCGAACGCTATAACGGCGCGGCCCTGCACGTCAGCCGACACGGTCAGACCGTGTACCGCGATTTCCACGGCTATGCCGACCGCGCCAATGGCCGCCCGCTGACCGATGACGACACCTTCGTCACGTTTTCGGTCGGCAAGCAATTCACCAATGTGTTGGTTCTGAATCGCGTCGAACGCGGCGAGCTGCACCTGCATATGCAGATCGGCGACCTGATCCCGGAATTCGCCGGCCGCGGCACGCGCGGCATCAAGTTGTGGCATCTGCTCACCCACACCAGTGGCGTGATGTCGGCGATCCCGAGCGTCGGGGTCGAAGTGCTGACCAACATCACCCGCCTGACCGACTACATCGCCAATCAGCGCCCCGAGGCCCTGCCCGGTGAACAGGTGAGCTATTCGATCATTGCCGCGCACGCCGTCATGGCTGAGATGGTGCGACGTATAGATGGTGGTACGCGCAGCTACACCGAGATCCTGCGCCAGGACCAGTTCGAACCACTGGGAATGCTGAACACCTGTCTCGGTAAGCGCGACGACCTCGTGCAGCGCCTTTGTCCGGTCAGCGCCTGCTACAGCGAAACCGGCATGTTTGCACCCGAGGAGGTGCTCGGCATCGCCGAGGTGCTGATGATCGACGGCTGCGAGATCCCGGCCGGCGGCTACATCACCAATCTCGACGACCTGCATCGTTTCGTACTGATGCTGCGCAACGGCGGTGAAATCGACGGCATGCGCCTGCTGTCACCGCGCACGCTCGATTACTGCACACGTAACTTTACCGGTGAGCGGCGCAACCTGTTGTTCGACTACGCGCGCGACCTGCGTGGCTGGGAGCCGTGGCCTGCCAATATCGGCATCGGCTTCTTTATGCGTGGCGAGGGCGTACAACCCGGACCGATGAGCAATTTTTCCAGCCCGCGGACGTTCTGTGGCTGGGGCGCGGGCTCGAGTTGTTTCTGGATCGACCCGCAACTGGACCTGACCTTTACCTTCCTGTCGACCGGTCTGATGGAGGAGTCCTACCATATCGAGCGCCTGCAGCGGCTCGGCGACCTGGTGATCACGGCGATGACGGAATAACCCGTCTGCCCTGAGAGTGCCGCGGTGCCTGAGCTACCCGATATCACGCTCTACCTGGAGGCCCTCGAGGCCCGCGTGCGTGGCCGTACCTTGCTGCGCGTCGAATTGTTGAACCCGTTCCTGCTGCGAACCGCGGAACCGGCGATCAGCAGTGTCGAAGGCGAGCGCATCACCGCCCTGAAACGTGTCGGCAAGCGCCTCGTGTTTGGCTGCGCCAACGAGCACTGGCTGGTCCTGCACCTGATGATCGCCGGCCGTCTGAAGTGGGGCGCCAGGGCCACTACCGGTGCCGGCCGCAACACCCTTGCCCGCTTTCATTTCGACAGCGGGGTACTCACGCTTACCGAAGCGGGCTCCAAGCGCCGCGCGTCGCTGCACCTGGTGCGCGACCAGGCCGGACTTGATGCCCTCGACCCAGGCGGACTCGAGATCCTTGAATGTGATGCGCAGCAATTCAGCAACGTGCTCACGCGCCGCAATCACACCCTCAAACGCGCGCTCACCGATCCCCGGCTGTTCAGTGGCATCGGCAATGCCTATTCTGACGAAATCCTGCACGCTGCGCGGCTTTCGCCCATACAGCAGACACACAAGCTCGAGCCTGCGGAAATCGCCCGCCTGTTCGAGTGCACCCGCGCGGTACTGACCGCCTGGACCGAGCGACTGCGCGAACACACCGGCGCCGGGTTCCCCACCCGGGTCACGGCCTGCCGTGACGGCATGGCCGCCCACGGCCGCTATGGCCTGCCCTGCCCGGTCTGCGGAACTACCATCCAGCGTATCCGCTACGTCAGCAACGAACTCAATTACTGTCCGCGCTGCCAGACCGGCGGCAAACTGCTGGCCGACCGCGCGCTGTCGCGCCTGCTGCACAAGGACTGGCCGCGCACTATCGAGGCGCTCGAGAATGGCCAGTCGTCCGACCACGGCCTCTCCGGTTAACATAACCGGTCCAGACTCAAGAATGACTCAATAATCCAGGGGGAACCGACGTGGATTTCCAATACAACGACCGCTGCCGCCAACTGCTTGATGAAGTCCGCGCGTTCATGCACGAACACATCTACCCGATCGAGGAAGAAATCTACGAATTTACCCACGACCCCAAGAACCTGTGGGTCGTCCCGCCCCAGATCGAGGCATTGAAGAAAATCGCCAAGGCCCAGGGTCTGTGGAATCTGTTCCTGCCGCACGAATACAAACCGTACAGCCCCGGACTGACGAATCTCGAATACGCACCGCTGTCCGAGGAAATGGGTCGGGTCAGTTGGGCCGCCGAAGTGTTCAACTGCAGTGCACCGGATACCGGCAATATGGAGGTCCTGGCCCGCTACGGCACGCCGGAACACAAAAAGGAATGGCTGGAGCCGCTGCTGGCCGGCGAGATCCGCTCGTCCTACCTGATGACCGAACCGCAGGTTGCGTCCAGCGACGCCACCAACATCGAAACCTCGATCGTGCGCGATGGCGACGAATACGTCATCAACGGACGCAAGTGGTGGAGTTCGT
>CALOBG010000063.1:0-41537 GCA_942490995.1 uncultured Gammaproteobacteria bacterium | reverse complement strand
AAATAATTTTGGCGAGAATCAAGTATTGGAGTCTGGATTCTCTGGTTATGATTTCCCTAACGGGAAGCAGAGAGTGAATAATAATCAATCTTCAGGACAAGATATCCTAGGTAACGATGCCTCAGAGAGATTTGTCCAGGGATAGACACATAGTTACTATGGGGCACTAATAGGAAACCACCCCCTGCGAGTTCAACGCGACCTTGACCTCTGACCTTGGATGACCTTGAAAGGAGATACGGCACGAACGGTGACAAATAGAGACATATTGAAATTCCCATATTTCGGTGGTTGCCCCCAGCTTTATGACCATACCCTACGGTCGGCTGACCTACAGTTTGTCGAACGACAGGCGCAGGCCGACGGCAAAGCCGCTGCCGACCTGTTCGCGAATGGCAGCACCGACTTCGAGCACGATACGACAGCGTCTGGCGATATCTCCGCCGTAGGCATCGCTGCGTTTATTGAACGCCGGACTGAGAAACTCGCCGAGCAGCTGGCTGTGCGCGGCGTGGATCTCGACGCCGTCGAGGCCGGCGCGCTTGACGTTCATGGCGGAACGCGCGAAGTAAGCCACCAGTTCGTCGATGTGCACCTGCTCCATGGCAACCGGCATTTCCTGAGTGATCGCCGAAGGCACGCGCGAAGCGGCCCACAGCGGCCGCCAGTCGTCGATATATTGGGTGCCGCTGCCCTGCGCGCCGCACGCAAACAGCTGCACGAACTGCCGGCAGTCATGCGCATGAACGGCCTCGCCAAGGCGTTCGTACCACGGGATCACGCGTTCATCCCAGGCCTCACAGCCGGCAAAATAGTTGCGCCCGGCCGGGTGCGCCGCCTGCTGTTCCAACACCAGCAGCGCCGCGCCACCGCGCGCGCGTTCGCGGTAATACTCGATGTGCCGCTCACTGAGGGTGCCGTTGTGACCGTATAGCTGGGTATGGCCGGTAACCATGATGCGATGCCGGATCTCGACCTTGCCGACGGTCAAAGGCTGGAACACGTTGGGGTAGCGGCTGGCGGCGTCGTTCATGGGGTCGGCTCCGGTCGTCTGCGCGCGGCGACTGTGGTCGGTAGCCGGCAGGCTATCACGCTACAATCGCCGCCTGCGGCCAGCGCGCGCCTGGTATGCGCGGTCGTCACAGCGTTGGTGGATGGAAATATATCGGATCGCGGGGTTGCGAGTCGGCGCCGCCGCGCTCGCCGTGCAGCGGTCCGGGCAGGGGAAGTTCGATGCGGGCGATGCGCATGCTGTTACTGGTGGCACTGTGCCTGGCGATCGGCTACGGGCTGAAATGGTATTGGGATTACCGCGAGCTGCATCCTGCCACCGACGATGCCTACGTGCAGGCGCACATCGTCAATATCGCCGCGCGGGTCTCCGGTCCGGTGATCGCGGTCCATGTTGCCGAGAACGATTATGTCGAGGCCGGCGCGCCACTGTTTGACATCGACCCTTCGACCTTCCAGGCGACCGTCGATTCGGCCGAGGCGCACTACGAACTCGCGGCCCAGGACACCGGCGCCAACGACGCCGAGCTCGGGGTGGCGCGCTCGACCCTCGAAGAGCGGCAGGTGACACTGGCGCGCGCGGCGCGCAATCTCGAGCGCGCAACCAAGCTGGCGGCCTCGGATCTGATCCCGAAGCGGAGTTCGACAATGCCAAGGCGAATTTCGCCGAAGCCAGCGCCGCGGTCGACAGCGCGCGCGCCGATGTGCGTCGCGCGCAGAGCAAGCTCGGCGCGCGTGGCAATCAGAATGCGCGCCAGCGCGCGGCGATAGCGGCGTTGACGGCGGCCGAGCTGGAACTGTCATTCACGCGAGTGCGCTCGCCGGTGGCCGGCTGGGTGTCAAACATCTCTTTGCGCGAAGGGGCGATGATCATCGCCGAGCGGCCGCAGTTTTCCATCGTCGAAGACGGCCATTGGTGGGTCGAAGCGAACTTCAAGGAAACAGACCTGCACCATATGCGCCCCGGCGATCGCGCCACGATCACGATCGATATGTACCCGGGTCTGGTCCTGGGCGGCACTGTCGAGAGCCTCGGTGCCGGGTCCGGTGCGGTATTTTCTCTGCTGCCGCCGGAGAACGCGACCGGCAACTGGGTCAAGGTCACGCAGCGTTTTCCGGTCCGTATTCGTATCGACCCGCGTCACGATGACCCGAACAATCTCAAGCCCCTGCGGGTCGGCGCCAGCGCCACGGTGGCGGTCGACGTCGCGCCGTGAACGTCACGCCGGCGGATGGCGGCATTGTCGAGCGTCCGGCCTGGGCCGTGGTCGCTGGGGTGATGCTGACCGCGCTGCTGGAGGTCCTCGATACCACCGTCGTCAATGTCGCGCTGCCGCACATGATGGGCAGTTTCGGCGCCACCCCCGATCAGATTACCTGGCTGATCACTTCCTACCTGATTTCAACCGCCATCGTCATGCCCCTGACCGGTTACCTGGTCAACCGCTACGGCCGCAAGCGGGTCCTGTTCACCGGGGTGATCGGATTCATCGTGACTTCGGCGGCGTGCGGGCTGTCGTGGAGCCTTGCATCGATGGTCGCGTTCCGGTTTTTTCAAGGCGCCTTCGGTGCGGTACTGGTGCCGATTTCGCAGTCGATCGTGCTCGACGCCTTTCCGCGCCACAAACGCAACCAGGCGATGTCGATCTGGGGTCTGTCGATCATGGTCGGGCCGGTCATGGGCCCGGTTCTGGGCGGCTGGATCACAGAGCATTGGGACTGGCGCTGGGTATTTTTTATCAACATTCCGCTCGGGATCATCGCGGTGCTGCTGCTGCTCGACGAGGTCGGCGGCACCCCGCCACGACGCGACGTCAGCACCGATTGGGCCGGCCTGGCGTTGTTATCGCTCGCACTCGGCGCCTTCCAGACGCTGCTCGACCAGGGCCATACCCGCGACTGGTTCGATTCGGGTTTCATCTGGATCCTGGCCTGGCTGGCCGCGACATCGGCCTTGCTGTTCCTGGTGCGGGCGCTGGGACGCGAACACAACATCGTCGACATTCGATTATTTGCCGATCGTAATTTCGCCGTCGGCAGCCTGATCATGGGCGGCTACGGCATGGCGATGTATTCGACCATCGTGCTGTGGCCGCTGCTGGCCCAGGACGTGCTCGGTTACCCGGCCGACACCGCCGGCTGGGTGCTGGCGCCGCGCGGTGCGGTCAGCGCGGTGATGATGATTGTTATCGGGGCGTGGATCGCACCGCTGCTCGACAACCGCTGGCTGATCGGCGGCGGACTGGCGCTGTCGGTCTACGCCTGCACGATGATGGGCCGGCTGTCGTTGGGCGTCGACATGTTCGGTCTGATCGCGCCGGGACTGGTGTTCGGATTGGCCATGGCGGCGGTGTTTTCGCAGCTCTCGACTGCCGCTTTCGAAACCATACCGTCG
The DNA here is from genome assembly GCA_942490995.1 of uncultured Gammaproteobacteria bacterium. Lineage (GTDB taxonomy): Bacteria > Pseudomonadota > Gammaproteobacteria > UBA981. The sequence goes on along the minus strand of CALOBG010000063.1, from coordinate 38,131 downwards.
ACCAAGGCGGCCGAGGCCGCCGGTCTGTACAACGTCATGCGCACCATCGGCGGGTCGATCGGGATTGCCATCACGAGCACGCTTCTGGTGCGTCGCGAGCAGGTCCACTGGCACCATCTTGGCACCCACCTGAGCGAAACCAATCCGCGGCTTTATGACTGGCTCGATCGGGTCGACGTCGGGTTCGACGACAGCCAGGCGCCGGTGCGGCTCGCGCTGGAGCTGTTCCGGCACGTGCAGATGAATGCCTTCAACGACGTGTTCTGGTTCATCGCCACGCTGTTCGCCGTGCTCACGCCGTGCGTGTTGTTGCTGCGTAATACGCATGTCCGGCGGCGCGCTGTCTGAACGGGTGTGCGCAATCGCTCAACTGGGAGGGGCTAGTGGCGTGCGGGTCGCGGGTCCGGCGGCCTCGAGCGCAAGCGGGCCATGGATGGCTCAGCGCAGCGCGAGGGCAGTGAGACCGTGCAGGGATGCACGGTCGAACGCTAGCCGGACCCGCGACCCGCACGCCACGGATTGGGTGCAACGCGTATTGTGCAGATCTGGCCAGAGTAGTTGGCATGGTTGCTATTTTCGCGAACGGTCAGGCTCTCGCCGGCCTCAATCGATCTCGATGACCGCTTCGATTTCGACCGCGACCCCGAGCGGCATGCTCGTGGCGCCGACCGCGGTGCGCGCATGGGCGCCGGCGTCCGCAAAAATTTCCAGAAACAACTCTGATGCGCCGTTGACGACAGCGCCGATTTCGACCACCTCCGGTGTGCAGTTGACGAAACCGCCGACCCGCACAAATTGCCTGATGCGATCGAGATCGCCGTCGAGCGCGAGCCTGGCCTGCGCGATAACGTTTAGGGCCGACAGCCGCGCCGCGGCGCGTCCCTGTTCGACACTAAATTCCCGGCCGACCTTGCCGACGTAAGGCAATTCGCCTTCCCACTGCGGGATCATGCCGGATACGTACAGCAGTTTGCCGGTGATCGCGGCGCCCTTGATTTTTGCCACGCGCGGCGGCTGCGCCTGCGGCAGCGTGATCCCCAGTTCGACGAGACGCTGTTCGATACGCCCGCTCATCGCTCGCCACTGCCGTCAGCGACCGTGAACGGACGCCGTATATGCCGGAATATTTTTTTCATGGAGAGTCCTTTGCCGTCTGCAGTCGGGTCGGCCATCAGGGGGCCGGAATAGTGTTATCGATGCTGGCTATTATGGTGACGGCCACCGAGCGCGAGGTAAACGATCGCCGCGATTCCTACCGCGCCGAAGGTCATGCACATCACCGCGATCTGATAGCGCACCGCTACGTGCGGCGCTACCCCGGCCAGGATCTGACCGGTCATCATGCCCGGCAGCGCCACCAGTCCGACGGCAAGAAAGCTGTTGATCAGCGGGATCAGCGCCGTATTCAACGCATCGCGGCGTGCGTCCAGGACACTCGCATCACGGCCGATCTCGAGTTCGAAACGTTCCGCGGCGAGGCTGACGGTATTCATGGCGCTGGAAAACACCATCCCCGCGATCGGGATCAGGGTGCGCGCTTCGAACCAGGGTTCGGGTCGCAATACCGCCAGGACCACCAGCGCCAGGGTCGGCAGGCCGCCGGCGGCGATGGCGAGCAGGGCATCGCGGTAGACGCGGCGGTGGCGGACGCGCAGCGGCCGCATGGCGATCCAGCTCGCCGCGCCGAGCATGACGGTCAGCACCACGCTGACCACAAGCGGATGTTCGGCGCTGAATACGAAGGTCAGCACGTATCCGATCAGGACCAGCTGCACGACCATGCGGACGCTGGCCCAGGCCAGCGTGGACGTGCCGGCCGCCCAGCGCCACATGACCAGGGCGACCACCGCAACGGGCAGGAAACTGAGTGCCAGATTGAGCACGGGAATGACATTGACGCCGGCGTTCATGCGGGTCCTCCGGAAAGCGGACGCAAGGGTGTTCGGGCTATCATGCGCGCGCCTCAGCATTCTTGAAACCTATGACCAGTCCACCATCGGCGGCACAAGCTCAGTCCCGCTCCGGCGCTGCCCGCGCGCTGTTGCGCGAGTCGTTCGCGAACAAAGACCACGACTTCACCCGCGGCCCGGTCGAGCGCGGTGTGGTGCTGCTCGCCATTCCGATGGTTGTGGAAATGGCGATGGAGTCGGTATTCGCGATCACGGATATCTTTTTTGTCGCGCGGCTCGGCGCTGCCGCGGTGGCCGCGGTCGGGCTGACCGAAGCGGTCATGACCCTGGTCTATGCGGTTGCGGTCGGCCTCGGCATGGGCCTGACCGCGGTTGTCGCGCGGCGGGTTGGTGAACGCGACGATGACGGCGCGGCGCGGGTCGCCGGCCAGAGCCTGTGGCTGGGGCTGTTTGCTGCCGCCCTGGTCGCGGCGCTCGGCGTCATATTCGCGCCGGATATTCTGGCGCTGATGGGCGCCGATCAGGCGGTCATCGCGGCCGGTGCGGTGTATACGCGGGTACTGCTCGGTGGCTCTCTGACCGTGGTCTATATCTTTCTGCTCAACGCCGCCTTTCGCGGCGCCGGCCTGCCCGGCATCGCGATGCGCGCCCTGATCATCGCCAACGCCATCAATATCGTCCTCGATCCCTGCCTGATTTTCGGCCTCGGCCCGTTTCCGGAACTGGGTGTCGGTGGCGCGGCCATCGCCACGACTTTTGGCCGCAGCGTGGGTGTCGTGTACCTGCTGGTCAAACTCGCCCAGGGCCAGCCGCACCTGCGCGTGCAGCGTCGCCATCTCGCACTTGACCTCACGGTCATGTTTTCGCTGTTGCGTGTTTCAGCCGGGGGCATCGCTCAATTCCTGGTCGCCACGGCGAGCTGGGTTGCGCTCATGCGGCTGGTCGCGGTGTACGGCAGCGCCGCTATCGCCGGCTACACCATCGCGGTGCGTATCATCGATTTCACGATCCTGCCGGCGTGGGGACTGACCAACGCGGTCACCACCATGGTCGGACAGAATCTCGGTGCCGGTGACGTGGCTCGTGCGCGCCGCGCGGTAGCCGTGGTGATGCGCTACACGGTGGTGTTCATGACCGCGGTCGCAATGCTGTTCATTTTTGCCGGCACCGCCATGGTGGCCGTGTTCGCCGCCGATCCGGTTATCGTCGGTTACGGCGGTGCGTGTCTGCGCATGGTCGGCTACGGCTATGCGCCGTTTGCCGTCGGCCTGGTCCTGACCCAGGCCTTCAATGGCGCCGGCGACACGTTTACCCCAACGCGTATCAACGTCATCTGCTTCTGGCTCCTGCAGATCCCGCTGGCCTGGCTGTGTGCCGAATGGGCGGGTTACGGCCCGCAGGGCGTGTTTATCGCCATTGCGTTGTCAGAGTCCGCTTTCGCCGTGGTGGCATGGTGGTATTACCGCCAAGGACGCTGGGTGCGGACTGCCGTGTGACACCGGCCCCGGATCGCTTGTACGCGGGGCCGCCGCCACCCACCCTCGCGATTCAGCTGAATTCGGGCTCGTCCCACCACGGAAAAAATTCCGGCAGGTCCCGGCTGACCTTGTTTTCGAAGCGCGGCGGGCGTTTTTCCAGAAACGAGTTGACCCCCTCGCGTGCATCGGTCGCCCGGCCGAGGTGATAAACCCCGCGCGAATCGAGTTTGTGCGCGGCCATCGGGTGCTCAGCGCCGAGCATGCGCCACATCATGTGCCGGATCAGGGTCACCGAGATAGCCGACGTATTGGCGGCGATTTCGCTGGCGATTTGGCGCGCGCGCGGCAGCAGTGCGTCGGCCGCGACAACTTCCGACACGAGGCCGCCGGCAAGTGCTTCGGCGGCCGGGAACACCCGTCCCGAGTAGCTCCATTCCAGCGCTTTGGCGATCCCGACCACGCGTGGCAGAAACCAGCTCGAACACGCCTCCGGAACGATGCCGCGACGGGCAAAAACGAAGCCGAAGCGGGCCGGCTCGGCGGCGATACGGATATCCATCGGCAGCTGCATGGTCGCGCCGACTCCGACCGCGGCGCCGTTGACCGCCGCGATCAGCGGCTTCAGGCAGTTGTACATGCGCAGCGTGAGGATGCCGCCGCCGTCGCGGTTGAGCCCGGAGCGCCGGTCGGAGCGCGCGTCGGCGTCGAATGACTCGCCGCCGGCAGCGAGGTCGGCGCCGGCGCAGAAGCCGCGCCCGGCGCCGGTGACGATGATCGCGCGTACCGCGTCGTCGGCATCTGCGCGGTCGAGGGCGTCGAGCATTTCATCGAGCATACGCTGGGTAAAGGCGTTGAGTTTGTCCGGCCGGTTAAGCGTCAGGGTAAGGATGTTGTCTTCGACGTCGTAGATAATGTCCTGATAACTCATGGTCGGCTCTCCGGCAGGCGGGTTGTGGACGGCATTGAGGCGCTATGGTGCACGTCCCGCTGCGCTGAGCCAACCGGCGCCGAGGCTTGCTACACTCGCGGTCCCTGACAAGTCCCGCGGGTAGCGGCGGCGCGGAGGTTCCAAACATGACTTACAGCGACATTCTCTACGCAGTAGACCGAGGTATTGCGACGATAACCCTCAATCGTCCCGACAAACTCAATGCCTGGACGCGCGTCATGGAGAGCGAAGTGCGCGCCGCGATGACCGCGGCCAGCGCCGACGAGGCGGTGCGCGTCATCGTGCTGACCGGCGCCGGACGCGGCTTCTGTGCGGGCGCGGACATGGACCTTCTCAGCGATGCCAGCGGCGGGACCGTCGGCGCTGTGCTCAACGAACAGGCCCAGCCGGGCGGTATTCCGGGTGGTCTCGACCTGCCGCCCGATTTCGCTATGCGTTACGCCTATTTCCCGACCGTGCCAAAGCCGATCATCGCTGCTGTGAACGGGCCGGCTGCCGGCCTGGGGCTGATCATGGCGCTTTATTGCGACCTGCGTTTCGCCGCCGATAACGCCGTGTTCACCACCGCGTTTTCGCGCCGCGGACTGATCGCCGAGCACGGCATCTCGTGGCTGTTACCGGCCCTGGTCGGACATGCCAACGCCCTGGATCTGCTGTTATCCGCGCGCAAGCTCGGTGCGGCCGAGGCGCAGGCCATGGGGCTGGTCAACCAGGTGCACCCGGCCGGCGACTTTCTTGCCGCGGTGTATGCCTACGCCGAGGAGATGGTCAATCTTGTTTCGCCGCGCTCGATGCGGGTGATGAAGAAACAGGTCTATCGCGCCACCCTGCAGTCCCTGGAGCAGGCCACGCTGGCGGCCAACGCCGAGATGCCGGGCAGCTTTGCCGCCGAGGACTTCCGCGAAGGGGTCCAGCATTTCGTCGAGCGTCGCGCGCCGAACTTCACCGGCCGCTGAGGTCGAAAACACCGCCGGTTCTCACCCGGCCGTGCCGCCGCGCGCTATCATTTGGTGCCCTGAGCAGGATTCGAACCTGCGACCTGCCGCTTAGGAGGCGGCTGCTCTATCCTGCTGAGCTACCAGGGCGCGGTCGCCAGTCTAGCAAATCGGCCACGGCGGCAGCCGTGGCTGGCGCGGGCGGCAATTTCGCGTCCGCGCCCGGCTATCGGGCCGGCCCGATGCGTCCAAATGTAAGCAATCGTGTCGCGCCTGTTAACGATCGACACAAACGGTAATTTTGGCGGGTAAATCCGCCCGTGGCGTCCGAAAATTGACCCCAGTCTAAAGCGGAGTCCACAACCTGGGCTAAAAAGACGACACAAAAATTACTGAATTTCCCGGCCGGGACGATACATAAAAACAAGCTGGCCGAGGACAGACCCAGGGTGACGGATAGAAAAGAGAACCCGCCTCACGCGGGCGCGACGGAGGGAACGGAAATGGCTTCTACCCCGATAGTCCACGATATCTTTGAGCGACGCTTCAAGGAGAGTGTCCTCGAGCGCACCGTCAGCGATTTTTCGGATCATGAACGCGATGAACTGATCGCCCAGATCGACAGCCTGAGCCGGCGTCTGGATTCGCTGATCGAAGCGACCGAAAAGGTGCGCGAGCCGCTGTCTTTCGATGTCCTGTTGACGCGTTTGATGACCCTGGTCACCGAAGCGTTCGGCGCCGACCGCAGTTCGTTGTTCCTCTACGATTCCGAGTCCCATGAACTGTATTCACGCCTGGCCCAGGGCGACCTCGTCGAAGAGATCCGTTTTCCCTCCAATGCCGGTATCGCCGGCACGGTGTTTACCAGCGGCGAGGCCGCCATCATCGACAACGCTTATGCCGACAAGCGCTTCAATTCGGCGATCGACGCCCAGACCGGGTACCACACGCACAACATCCTGTGTACTCCGCTGCGCACGCGCTCCGGGGTCATCATCGGCGTCACCGAAGTTCTGAACAAACGCAGCGGTGACTTCACCACCGCCGACCAGGCCCTGCTGCAGGCGTTCACCACGCATACCGCGGCGGTCATCGAGTCCGCGCAGCTCGCCGAACGCGCGCGCGAATCGCAGCGCGAAGAGGCGCGCATACTCGAAGTCACGCAGGCGGTCTCGTCGGAACTGAATATCGAAAAACTGCTGCGCCGCATAATCGGGATCTCGACCGATCTGCTCGAAGCCGAGCGCAGCACACTGTTCCTGCACGACCCGCTCAGCGGCGAATTGTGGTCGCGGGTCGCCGAGGGGATCTCGGAGCGCGAAATCAGGTTTCCGGCCGATGTCGGTATCGCCGGCGAGGTTTTCAATACCCAGGTCGCGGTCAACATCCCCGATGCCTATGCCGATGAGCGCTTCAATCCCGAGGTTGACCGTAAAACCGGCTATCGCACCCGTTCGATCCTGTGTGTGCCGGTGATCAACAAGCACGGCATCGCCATCGGCGTCGTACAGGTACTGAATCGCCGCGGCGGGCCGTTTCGCCCCCGCGATCAGCGCCGTCTCGAGATGCTGGCCGCACAGAGCGCGATCGCGCTCGACAACGCACGCCTGTTTCGCGAAGTCATCGACGAGCGCAACTACAGCGAGAACGTGCTGCGCAGTCTTTCCGATGGCGTGATTACCCTCGATACCACCGGCAATATCGTCAAGCTCAACGAAGCCGCGTCGCGCCTGCTGCGCGTGCAGGCCCGCGATATCCTCGGCGCAGCGGCACACAAAGGTTTTGGCGCGGCTAACGCGTGGCTGGTCGAGTCGGTGCGCAAGGTTATCGACGAACAGGTCGTCGAGACGGTCATGGATGCCACCCTGCGGACGCGCGACGGCACCGATATTTCAGTCAATCTTTCGGCCACGCCGCTGGCGGATACCGAGGGCCGCTCGCTGGGCTGCACGATCATTTTCGACGATATCACCGAGGACAAACGGGTGCGCGCAACGATGGCGCGCTACATGACCGCCGAGGTTGCCGAACAGGTTCTCGCCGAGGGCGAATCGGCGCTCGGCGGCCGTTCGCAGCTGGCCACCGTGCTGTTTTCCGATATCAAGGGTTTCACCGGTATCGCGGAGCGCCTCGGGCCGCAGGAAACGGTTTCGGTTCTGAATGAGTATTTCGGCGAAATGGTCGAAGTTGTTTTCGAGCACGGCGGCATCCTCGACAAGTACATCGGCGACGCCATCATGGCGGTGTTCGGCACGCCATTTCCATCACCGAACGACGCCGACAACGCGGTGCGGGTCGCGATCCAGATGCGTGACGTCCTGGCGAGGCTGAATCAGCGCTGGAGCGAAGTCGGTCAGCCACCGTTCGAGATCCGCATCGGCATCAATTCCGGCGATGTCGTCGCCGGCAACATCGGCTCGGCGCGGCGTATGGATTACACCGTGATCGGCGATGGCGTGAATACCGCCGCGCGCCTGGAGTCGGCCAACAAGCAGCTCGGTACCGGGATCCTGATCAGCGGTTCGACCCGCGAGCTGCTGAACGATGACTATCGCCTGCGGGAACTCGACCTGATCCGGGTCAAGGGACGGGTCGAGCCGGTGCCGATCTACGAGGTGCGCGGCCTTAAGAGCGATATCTCGGCAACGCGTGAAACGGCTTTTCTCGAGGCCTTTGCCGACGGGCTCGGACACTATCGTGCACGTGACTGGAACATCGCCATTGCCGGTTTCGAACACGCTTTGAACGCCGATCCCGAAGACCAGCCGGCGCGGTTGTTGCGCGAACGCGCGGCCTTCTACCGCGACAATCCACCGCCGGACGAGTGGGATGGCGTGTGGACGCTGCTCGACAAATAGCAGCGCGCGCTGTGCGCCTCAGCCGTCCTTGACCCTGGCCCAGGTGTCGCGCAGCGACACGCACCGATTGAATACCGGCGCGGCCGGGCGCGAATCGACTTCGTCGCGACAGAAGTAGCCGAGGCGCTCGAACTGGAACACGCTCGAGGTCGCGTCGGCCAGCATCAACTCACCGTAAGCATGCTCGATGACCCTGAGTGAATCCGGATTGAGATGCTCACGATAGTCGTCGGCCGCGGCCGGGTCGGGTACGTTGAACAGCCGATCGAACAGACGCACTTCGAGGCGCGTCGAGGTCGTTGCCGAAACCCAGTGGATGATGCCCTTGATTTTGCGCCCGTCGGGAGTCTGCCCGCCGCCGGTGTCGGCATCATAGGTACAGCGCAGCTCGACGATATTGCCGTCGACATCACGCACCACATCGTTACAACGGATGACGTAGCCATAACGTAAACGGACTTCGCGACCGGGACCGAGTCGGTAGAATTTTTTAGGCGGCGATTCCATGAAATCGTCGCGCTCGATGACGATTTCCCGGGTCAACGGTATGCGGCGGCTGCCGAAAACCGGATCCTTGGGATGGCTCGGCGCTTCGATCCATTCAGTATGGTCGGCAGGGAAGTTTTCCAGGGTTACCTTGAGCGGGTCCAGCACCGCCATCGCCCGCGGCGCGCTGCGATCGAGCTCCTCGCGAACACAGTTTTCGAGCACGCCCATATCGATGGTGGTCTGCTTTTTGGTGACGCCGACACGCTCACAGAAATCACGGATCGCGGCGGGCGGGTAGCCGCGCCTGCGCATGCCCTTGAGCGTCGGCAGGCGCGGGTCGTCCCAGCCGCTGACGTGACCCTCGTTGACCAGCGCCAGCAGTTTGCGTTTGCTGGTTATGGTGTAGTTCAGTTCCAGCCGCGCAAACTCTATCTGCTGCGGGTGTGCCGCGACCTCGGCGTGATCGATGGACCAGTCGTACAGCGGCCTGTGGTCTTCAAATTCGAGGGTGCACAGTGAGTGCGTGACGTCTTCGAGCGCGTCGCACAGGGCATGGGTGAAGTCGTACATCGGATAGATTGGCCACTCGCTGCCGGTGCGGTGGTGTGGTGCTTTCCGGATCCGGTAGAGGGTCGGATCGCGCAGGTTGATATTGGCGGACTGCATGTCAATGCGGGCGCGCAGGACGTGCGCGCCCTCGTCAAACTCGCCGGCGCGCATGCGTTTGAACAGGTCGAGATTGGTGGCGCGGTCGCGGTCGCGGCAGGGGCTGTCGACACCGGCTTCGGTGAGGGTGCCGCGGGTGGCGCGGATCTCCTCGGCCGAGCGGCTGTCGACGTAGGCTTTGCCGGCTTCGATCAGGGCGCAGGCGAAACCGTAAAGCTGCTCGAAGTAGTCGGAAGCGTGGAACAGACGCTCGCCCCAGTCGAAACCGAGCCACTCGACGTCCTCCTTGATGGCCACGGTATAAACCTCGTCCTCGGCATCCGGATTGGTGTCATCGAAACGCAGGTTGCAGTGGCCGCCGAATTCGGCGGCGATACCAAAGTTCAGGCATATCGATTTGGCGTGCCCGATATGCAGGTAGCCGTTCGGTTCCGGCGGAAAGCGGGTCACCACGCGACCGCCGAATTTATTGCTGAGCCGGTCCTGCTCGACGATGTGCCGAATGAAGTTGGCGGTCGGGGCGGGCGGCTTCGAATCCATGGTCAGTTGCGGGTTCTGGTGAGCACCGGTATCGGGCGGCGCAATTATAGGGGTTATCACGCTGCGGTGGGCGAGATGCCACATCATCGCGGCTGCGCGTCGCCAGCGGTGAGGAATGACTTGATACAGGTCACTCGGGTTCCTAGCGAAGCCGGGTTACCCGAGCCTTGGCGCATTGATGAGCGACGGTCAGTGGTACAATCTTGTTGTCGGTACAGCAGCATCGGATATCGCGGGGAGCGGAGCGTACGGCAGCGAATGGCGCGGAGGTATGGCTGCGGTTGAACTTTCGACGCCACCCCGGCACAGGAATGCGCCGCTCATGCGGCCGCAAACGGAGCACTTTCAGGTAGCGGATCCCCCGGAATGAGTTCAGGACCAGGAAATTCTGGCGGAGCGGAACAGCGCAGGTTTGCGCGCGTTCCGATCAAGCTCGACGGTCTGCTCAGCATCGCCGGGCAGACGCCGGTGCCGTGCAGCGTGCGGGATTTCTGCGTCGGCGGCATGTTCATGACCGCCGATCCCGGCGCCTATGCATCGGTCAAGCCGCAGACTCCGGCGGTGCTGTATTTCGCCCTCATGGTCGACGGCGAAAAGCAGGACTACCAGGTCAAGCTCATCATCGCGCGCGCGGTAGCCAAGGGCCTCGGCGTATCGTTCGTCGATCCTGAATCGCATACCCTGGCCTTGCTCAGCCAACTCGCCGCGCCCGACGGCATGCCCTCCCTGCCCGAAAGCGCCGCCGACATGGGCCGCAGTCAGGAAGGCTTTGCGCCGGAGTTCGCCGCCCTCGAAGGGCCGCTCAAGGCCCTCACTAACGAACACGTCACAGAGATGTGCGAGAAGTTCCTCGACCGGGTTGATGAAGCGCTGTTCCTCGCCGGGCGCGACGCTGACAATAACGTCGATCAAAATCACTTCCTCGACGGTCAGCGCGAGTTGCGCGGTCGCAAAAAAAAGGTTCTGCAAGAGGTGCCGTCGAAAATCGCCCTGGGGATCTCGATCCTGGGCAACCCGCTGTCCGATCGCGAGCGCGATGCCGCTTCGCTGAGCCTGTCTGATCTGTCCCTGATCGAAAAGGACGAGTTCGAAGAATTCCTCGTCGTTTCGGAAATCGTTGCCGAACTCGAACCCCTGTACAGCGAGGCGCTGTTCACCGTCGGCCGGCGGCTGACCTATCTTGCCAATCGCGAAATCGACAACAGTGCGCTGCCGATCGGGCCCAACGTGCTGTGCAACGCCATGTCAGACGCCCTGAAGGGGCTGCAATCCCACCAGAAAGTTGTGGCGCGCGTCTACCAGGTCGTCGGTGAGGTGCTCTCCGAACAACTCGGCGCGTTCTACGATGCAGTCAACGCGGTGCTCATCGAGCAGGGCATATTGCCGGTCATCGACCCGGACAAGCCGGTTATTCGCCGCCAGCCGAGTGCCAACGTTGGCTTCGACGCGCCGCACGAAGGTGCGGTCGCGGACGACGACGCCCTGGCCGACCTGATGCCGGGGCCGGAAAATTACCAGGGGCGCCCGTCCGCGCCGGATCGAGGCCCGGCGCCGCGCTCGACCCAGGCTGCGCCGCCGGGTTATCCGGCCGGTAACGTGCAGGCTGTCCCGCCGAGTCATCCTCCGGCCGGTAACGTGCAGGCTGTCCCGCCGAGTCATCCAACCGGCGGCGTGCAGGCTGCGCCGCCGAGTCATCCAACCGGTAACGTGCAGGCCGCGCCGCCGAGTTATCCGACCGGCGGCGTGCAGGCTGCGCCGCCGAGTTATCCAACCGGCGGCGTGCAGGCTGCGCCGCCGAGTTATCCGACCGGTAACGTGCAGGCTGCGCCGCCGGGTTATTCGGCCGGTGGCGTGCAGGCCGCGCCGCCGAGCTACCCGGCCGGTGGCGTACAGGCCGCGCCGCCCGGTGATCCGGCCGGCGGCGTGCAGGCCGCGCCGCCATCTGTCACTGGCGGTCAGCCGTCCGCGCCAGCGGCGGGCGTAAGTGGAGCGAACTTCCGTGGCTGGACGGGGCCGGCCGTGCATTACGTCCAGCCGAGCATGCAGCAGGCTTATTCAGCGGCGCAGGCGCAGCTCGCGCTGCGCCGCAACCTGACCCCGGACCTGTTCCCGGGCGCCTCGGAAACCACCCGCCAGCGCGGCGAGTACACGACCAACCAGATCGTCGAGGGGCTGGCCGATCTGCAACACGATTACGCCCAGACCTCGTCCGCCGAGCTGCTCGATGCGGACCTTATCAAGCAGCGTATCGTGCAGGCGCTGATCAATGACGGTGCGCCTGAGAAACTGGTCGGCGGTGGCGCCTATGACGCCATCGAAGTCGTTGCCAACCTGTTCAGCGCGCTGCTGCAGGATTCCATGGTCGCCAAGAATGCCAAGTCGCAGCTCACCCGCCTGCAGCCGGCGGTGCATCGCGCGGCGCTGGTTGACGACGAGTTTTTCGAGTCGACCGACCACCCGGTCAGGCGCGTCGTCAACCGCATCTCCAGGCTCCGCGACGGCAGCAGCGAGAGCCAGAAACAGCGCAATGTCGCGGTCGATGAGCTGGTCACCAAGGTCAACCGCGAATTTCGCGATGATATCGGCGTGTTTGAGACGGTCGTGGCCCAGCTCGACGAGATCATCGAGGAACAGGAGGCCGAGCATCGCAAGAAAGTTGCGTCGATCGTTGAATCCTGCGAGCAACAGCAACAATTGCTCGAGGCGCGCCGCGGACAGTCGCTGGAAGCTACTGACAGCGGCGGCGATCGCTCCGACCTGCCTGAAGAATGGAACAAGTGGCTCGACCGTTCGCGCAAACTCGAAGTCGGGCAGCGCGTCATGATGAACGCCACCACGCCGCGCGCCACGGCCATGACCCTGGTCTGGAAAGAAGCGCGCAACAACCTGTTCGTATTCGTCGACGATCAGGGCAATAAGGCCAATCCGCTGACCCTGCAGCAGGTCGCGATGAACCTGCGACGCGGCATTATCGTGATCCTTGGAGAGGAGGAGCAACCCGCCCTGGAGCGCGCGATGGCCGGGGTTGTCGAACGCTTTCATACCCAGGTCGAGGCGCAGGCCACGCGCGATGCATTGACCGGGTTTCTGCTCGGCAAATTTTTTGCATCCGAGATCGATGCCGCCCTCCCGGATGCCGAAGCGGCGTCGTCCCGGGACGCTGTGGTATGCCATCTTGCGATCGAAAATTTGCGTGACATCAATGACAAAGGTGGCGCGAGCGCCGGCGACGCCATGCTCAAGGCGGTCGCCGCTGAACTGCAGCGCTCGATCCGCGGCAAGGATGTCGTGTTCGGCCGCCTCGAGGGCGCGGCGCTGGGAATTTACTGGCCGACCGCCGGTATCGAAGCGGCCTACAAAAAGATGCAGAGCGTCATGCAGACGCTGGTTGAAGTCGAACTCGAGCCGTCGGCGGTTGGCTCGGACGACGACGCCACCGTCGATTTCTCCAAGTCTGCGAGCGAAGCGGCGACCGTCGCGCGGCCGCTCAAGCCCGAGCTGATCGCCGGCATTACCGGCAGCGGCGACAATCTGGTCCAGGCCGAGGGTCTGCTCGGCGCCGCCCGCGAAGCCTGCGATACGGCGCGCGGTATGGGCGTCGGCTCGATTTATGTGTCGGGCAGTGAAACCGAGCAGCGTCGCCAGATGGAGCAGATGATTGCCTATGCCGATCAGGCGCTCGACAACGATCGCCTGATCCTGAGCGCGCATCATGTCACGAGCCTGAGCGAAGCGGACCTGGCGCCGGCGCTGTATATTGCCGTGAGCGCGCGGGATCGCAACGGCAAAGCAATGCCTTCGCAGTTGTTCGCGCCGGCGCTGGCGCGTTCGGCGAACGCCGCGGAAATCGACTTATGGGCATTCAGAACGACCCTCGGCTGGATCGCCGAGCACGAGGAGGAAGCCGAGGCTTTCGCGCTGGTAATCGTGCCGCTCTCGGCCGCGTCCAGCCGCAACGAAGACCTGCCCAACCTGATCATGAGCGAATTCATGGAAACCCCGGTACCGCCCGGTCGCATCTGTTTCGCGCTTTCCGATCACGATGTGGTCGAGAACATCATCGAAGTTGGCGAATTAATCAGTACGTTGAAGGAGTTTGGCTGCCGCTTCGTGCTCGACGAGTTCGGTAGCGGGCATGAAAATTACGACTACATCAAGACCGTCGACGTCGATTTCGTGACGGTCAAAACCGGCTTCATAAGTGACGCGCAAAAAAACCCGAAAGACTTCGCGATGGCCAAGTCAATCAACGAACTGGTGCATTTCATGGGTAAGAAGACCATCGCCAAGCAGGCCGCCGGGCTCGATCTGGCGCCGACCATGCGCGAAATCGGCATCGACTTCCTGTATGACCTGACCGACAGGTTGCAGCTCGCTCCGGACGCCGCGCCCTGATGGATCAGAATCCGAAAAAAGTCGGCAAATACGACGTCGTCGACGTTCTCGGCAAGGGCTCGATGGGCGTCGTTTACAAGGGCCACGACGCTTATGTCGATCGCCCCGTCGCGATCAAGGTCGCAACCAACGCGGACGCCGACGACGATGGCGAAAACATGGCCAAGCGCATGTTCGTCAACGAGGCCCGCTCGGCCGGGCGGCTCGACCATCCCAATATCCTGAAAGTCTACGAAGCCGGCGAAGACCAGGGCATGCCGTACATGGTGATGGAGTTCATCAATGGCGGCGATACCCTGCGCTCCTACTGCAAGCCGGAAACGCTGCTGCCGATCAAACAGGTGGTTCAGCTCATCCGCCAGGCTGCCGACGCGCTCGATTACGCGCACGGCAAAGGCGTGCTGCATCGCGATATCAAACCGGCCAACATCATGCTGACCGAAAACAACGTGGCCAAGCTCGGCGATTTCGGCATCGCGCGGCGCATGGGTATCGACCAGACCCAGATCATCGGCTGGTTCGGATCGCCGTTGTACATGTCGCCCGAGCAGGCCCAGGACGCCGACCTGACGCCGCAGTCCGACCTCTTTTCGCTCGGTTCGGTGTTCTATGAAATGCTCGCCGGCGAGCCGCCGTTCGCGGCCAAGGGTCTGTCCAGTCTGATCCAGAAAGTTGTCAACGAAGATCCGGTACCACTGCCCGAAGTGCGTCCGGAAGTCGGTGATGTGATCTGGCGGGTGGTCAAGAAGATGTTGACCAAGGATCTCGCCGGCCGCTACAAAACCGGCGCCGAGATCGTGCTCGATCTGGACAAGCTGATCGACATACTCGATCGCTCCGCGGTCATGCTGAGCGATGAACAGAAAGTCGAAAAAATGAAAGAAATGGCGTTCTTTCAGCAGTTTTCCAAGAACGAATTGAAAGAGGTAGCGAAGGTTGCGAGCTGGCGCGATTACGCGAGCGCGGACAAAGTCTTCAGCGAAGGTGAACAGGAGCGCGCGTTTTACGTTATCGCTGAGGGCTCGGTGGCGGTAACCATCAACGGTACGCGCATCCGCGATCTCGAATCCGGAGAATGTTTCGGCGAAATGGAATACCTGTCAGGTGCGGGACGCTCCGCGACCGTGCTCGCCAATCGAGACTCGACCATCGTCAAGGTTGAGCGCGATTACAAGGAATGGGCGTCACTACCGAGCCAGGTGCGCCTCAATCGCGCCTTTCAGGAAGTGCTGATCGAACGCCTGCAGCAGACCAGCAAGGAGCTGGCGCGCGCGCTGAGCAGTTGAATCCGGGCGCCGGTTCAGGTCGCGAAACGCTGCCAGGCGATCAGCCCCCACACCAGGACCAGCAGCAGGACGGCGACAAAAACCGCGGCCGCACCGAAATCCTTGGCGCGGCCGGACAACTCGTGGTGCTCGGTCCCGATCCGATCGCTGAGCGCCTCCACCGCGGAATTGAACAGCTCCGTGATCAGGAGCAGCACGGCCGAGCCGATCAGCAACACATAATCGTGTGCGTCACGGCCGAGCCACGCGGCGAGCGGCAACAGGCAGGCCGTGAGCACGACTTCCTGGCGAAACGCCGCTTCGTGCCGCCAGCCCGCGACCAGGCCCTTGACCGAGTAACCAATCGCCCTGAGCAGACGCTCAATGCCGCGCGCCGAATTAGCCATGCGCAAAACTTCTCCGGATTCGCAGCCGTGGCTACAGGTTTGCGATCACGGCATCGGTAAACTCGGTGGTACCCAGCGGTCCGCCGATATCGCCGGTGCGGGTGCTGACCGTGGCCAGGGTCTTGAGCAGGGCCGCTCGCATACGGCCGCCCGATTCGTGCAGGCCACAATACTCGAGCATCGTCGCCGCCGACAGCATGAGGGCGGTCGGATTGGCCTTGTTCTGGCCGGCGATATCCGGCGCCGAACCATGCACGGCCTCGAAAATGGCCGTATCCGCACCGATGTTTGCTCCCGGCGCGAGCCCCAGCCCGCCGATCAAACCGGCAACTTCGTCGGACAGAATATCGCCGAACATATTGGTCGTCAGGATGACGTCGAACTGGGCCGGGTTGATCACCAGCTGCATGGCGCAGTTATCGACGATGCGATCTTCGAGTTCGATTTCCGTAGCGTAATCCTTGCCCACCTCACGCACGGTTTCGAGAAACAGGCCGGTCAGTTTCTTGAGGATGTTGGCTTTATGTACGACCGTGACCTTGCGACGGTTGTGTCTGAGCGCGTAGTCAAACGTGAACGCCGCAATGCGGCGGCAGTTCTCGCGGGTCAGGATGCCGGTCGCCTCGGCCACGGCATGGGGATCGTCGCCAATGGCGATGAAATGTTCGACGCCGACATAGAAGCCGCCGGTGTTTTCGCGCACCAGGATCAGATCGACGTCAGGGAATTTGCCGTCGGGCAGCACCGAGCGGCCGGGACGAACATTGGCATAGAGCTGGAAGGCCTCGCGCAGGCGCACGTTGACCGAGCGATAGCCGCTGCCGACCGGCGTGGTCAGCGGCCCTTTCAGGGCCAGGCGCGTAGCGCGGATGTCGTCGATTACGGCGGCGGGTAAGGGATCGTCGCCGAGCGCGGCCGCGCCGGCGGTCTGCTCGCGAAACTCGAACGGGGCCTGAAGCGCGTCGAGCACGCGCAGGGTCGCGGCGGTGATCTCGGGGCCGATGCCGTCACCGGGAAGCAGCGTGCAGGGGATGGGCGTGCGCGGAGTGTTCATGGCTTTTCAGTTTGGGTTGCGGTCGTGGTCGGGAAATTTTCTGCCTTGGCGTAGGCGCGCCGCAGTATAACGGTTCCGGATCAAGGGTCTGGCCGTCACGGCGACGGACGCCCCCGATCGCGGGTCTTGAGATCACAAATTAGCTGTATATACTTACACCTGTATTTATATACAGGTACAGCCATGGTTTCCGGACTTACAGCACGCCAGGCGGAGATCCTCGAACTCATACGAACGGCGATCAGGAACACGGGTATGCCCCCCACCCGGGCCGAGATCGCCGCGCGCCTGGGTTTTCGTTCCGCCAACGCTGCTGAAGAGCACTTGCGCGCGCTGGCGCGCAAGGGCTTCGTTGAACTCCTCGCCGGGTCTTCGCGTGGTATTCGCATCCTCGGCGAGGAGTTCACGGTGGCGGCGGGGCTGCCGGTCATCGGTCGGGTCGCGGCCGGGCAGCCCCTGTTGGCGGTCGAACATATCGAGGATCACTACAGCGTAGATCCAGGCGTATTCCGGCCGCGTGCCGATTACCTGCTACGCGTCAAGGGCTTGAGCATGCGTGATGCAGGCATCCTCGACGGCGACCTGCTGGCCGTGCACGCCACACCCGAGGCCCGTAACGGACAGATTGTTGTTGCCCGCCTTGATGACGAAGTGACCGTCAAACGCTTCCACCAGCGCGGTTCCAGGGTGCGCCTGTCAGCGGAGAATCCGGATTTCAAAACTCTCGAGATCGATCTCAAAACGCAGGCTCTCACAATCGAAGGACTGGGTGTAGGCGTTCTCAGAACACATGCCTGAGCGGATGGAAAACGTAGCAGAGTTACTGCAACGCGCGGCAATCTGGCGTGCCGGAGAGCTGTCGCCGGTGGTCACCCAGTCGAGCGGTTTCGCGAACCTCGATGAAGCGCTGCCCGGCGGCGGCTGGCCATGCAGCGGGCTCACCGAAATCCTGTCGGAAACCGCGGGTATCGGCGCTCTGCGCCTGGTGTTGCCCGCGCTTGCGCGTCTCACCCAGCAAGGTCGCTGGGTTATCTGGGTCAGCCCGCCCCATGTGCCTTATTCGCCAGCGCTGCAGGCTGAGGGCCTGGATTTGTCGCGTGTGCTGATCGTCGATTTGCCCGATGAAACCCAACCGGCGCGTGAGGAAACCCTGTGGGCCTATGAGCAGGCGTTGCGTTTCCAGGATTGCGCGGCGGCCCTGCTGTGGCTGGAGAGCGCGACGATATTACAGTTGCGGCGCCTGCAGCTGGCCGCCGAGGTTGGCGCGACCTGGGCCATCGTATTTCGTCCCGGTCGCTTCGCGGCGCAGCCTTCGCCGGCATTACTGCGCCTGAGACTGGCCGCCAGCAGCGGCGAAGCTGGCGCGGCGGCAGCGCCGGGCGAGGCAGGTATCGATGTCACGTTACTCAAGGTCCGTGGCGCGCGCGCCGGTACACGCCATCGGGTTGTACTGTGAGCACGCTTTCTACAGCGCAGTCTTTGCGCCGGATGCCACGTGCGCCCGGCAGTCCTGCAGTGGGTTCTGCATCGGCGTCGGTCGAGGTTCGAGGGCAGCGGGCGACCGCTGCCAGCACACTGTGGCTGCATCTGCACCTGCCGTACCTGCCGCTCGAGGTGCTGACCCGCGGCGTGGATAGCGGTGAGGCCTGCGTGCTGGCTGCGGGCGAAGGACGACGGCGCAGGATCCTGCTCAGCAACCGTCATGCCGCGGCCTTGGGTGTGCGTGCCGGTATGCCGCTCGGTGCCGCGCATGCGCTCGGTCAACTGCGCGTACTGGAACGCAACGAAGCGGCTGAACGGCGTGCGCTGGACCGCCTGTGTCTATGGGCCATGCATTTGACGCCAATGGTCGCGCAGCTTGCACCCGATGGCCTGGTGCTTGAAATCAGGGGCAGCCTGAAACTTTTTGCCGGGCTGGATAATTTACTGATGCGTTTGCGTCGCGGTCTGAAGCAGCTGGGCTACCGCGTCGATTATGCCGTGGCGCCAACCCCGCTGGCGGCTGGTTTGTTGGCCCGCAGTAAAACTCGCAGTGTGGTTCTCGATCGACAGCAACTGCACAGCGCCGTTGCCGCGCTGCCGATCGAAGCGCTGCGCCTCGAGGCTGAGCAAAGCGCGGCGCTGGCCGGGCTGGGGGTGAGGCGGGTGGGTGAGTGCCGACGCCTGCCGCGCGATGGCCTGGCGCGGCGTTTGTCCCCGGCCTTGCTCGATACCCTCGACCGCCTGTTCGGTCAGGTACCGGATCCGCGTGCCGCTTTTGCGGTGCCGCGCAGCTTTGTTGCCGAACTCGCGTTGCCCTGGGAAGTCGACAATGCCCGTGGCCTGTTGACCGCGGGCGAGCGCCTGGTACACGAACTCAGCGGCTATCTGACGGCTAACGCCGCCACCACCCGTCATCTGCGCTGGCGACTGACCAAGCGCGATGGTCAAGTCGAATATTTCGATATCAGGCTGAGCCGTGCGAGTCGCGATACCCGCCACATGCTGCTGTTGTTACGCGAAACCCTGACCCGCAAAAAACTCGATCGACCGGTGTGCGCCATCGGGCTCAACGTCAGTGACGTTATTTTCGGCGCCGCGCCGGGATCGCGTGATTTGTTTGCGCAAGACAATCACGAAGGCGATGGCGGCGTAAGCTACGCGGCGTTCATCGATCGTCTGCGTTCACGTTGTGGTGAGCAGGCTTTGCGCAGCCTTGGCATCAACGCAACGCACAATCCGGAGCGCGCCTGGTGCTGGCAACGCCCCCTCGAGGGGGCCCGGTATAAATCGCACGGGCTCAGCCATGTCGAGCTCAAACCTGTGCAACGTCCATTGTGGTTGCTGAAACAAGCCGTGAAGCTGACCACGCGCAACGGCCAACCGCTATTCGGCGGACCACTGTCGCTGATCCCGGATCGAGAACGCATCGTACATGGTTGGTGGAACGATGCAGAAGTGGCACGCGATTATTTTACTGCCCGCACCAGCGGCGGCGGACGACTATGGATTTACCGTCAGCTCGATGGCGAGCGGTGCTGGTATCTGCATGGCATTTTCGAGTAGGGCAGGCAACGACCGAACATCCTGAGCGCGGCAGGGGCGCATCGCCACAGCGCACGACCCAGACGGCAAGGCGAGGTCATCATTGTTTGTCGGCGTTGTATAGAAACAACAAAAAAGCACAAAACACCACGCCCAAAGGCCCGATCCGAGCCATTGTGAGGCAATTTGTCCACGAAATATGACTCCTTAATCAAATCTCGAGTTGCATATCTTGCTCGAGACGACGAGAATTCGCCCCAAAGTCCGGGTCCCGGCTTCTGCGTGCACTAAGATTTCAAACCACCCAGCCCACAGCGCCGCAGAACAATTTCGTTATTAATGCGAAAGTTAAATAAATTATCTCACTGATGTTACCAACCGGTTATAATCACGCCCGCTGTATCACGGGGGAACAAGCTGCAACCGGCGGCTGTGTTGATTCAGTTCACAAAGCGACCTACGTTCGACGATGAAAGCTACAAAAATCAATAAGTTGCATCCTCTGCGCAATGCTTCCTTCGATACTTTGACCGAAGCATTGGAATACGCGGCGCACGGTGAGACCGGTTACAACTTCTACGACGGCCGTGGTGAACTGTTCGCCGTAGTCAGTTACCGCGAGTTGCGCGAACAGGCGATAACGCTGGCCAGACGCCTGCTCAGCCTCGGCTGCAAGCGCGGCGCGCGCGTTGCGATCGTGGCTGAAACCGAGCCGATGTTTCATCGCTTTTTCTTCGCCTGTCAATACGCCGGTTTCATACCTGTAGCGCTGCCGGCGGGATTCCAGCTCGGTGCGCGCAAGGCTTACGTCGAGCAACTCGAGCGCATGCTCGACAGCTGCGGGGCCGACATCGCCGTCGCACCCGAGTCGCACATCGGCTTCCTGCGCCAGGCGGTCGAACGTCTGAACCTGGTCAAGGCCGGCACCCCGGACGAATTTGACCTGCTTGCCGAGCAGCCGGGCGAGTTGAAGCCGCTGGGCGCCGACGAGGTTGCCTATCTGCAGTACACCTCCGGCAGCACGCGCTTCCCGCGCGGCGTCGAAATTTCTCAGCATACGGTCATGACCAATCTGCGCGATATCGCCGTGCACGGTCTGAAGATCACTGAACAGGATCGTATGGTTGCGTGGTTACCGCTCTATCACGACATGGGCCTGGTCGGTTTTGTTCTCCTGCCCCTGGGCAGCCAGCTGTCGGCCGATTACCTGAGCCCGCGCACGTTCGCCATGCGCCCGCGCCTGTGGTTGAAACTCATCTCGCAGAACCGGGGCACGATATCCTCGAGTCCGCCGTTCGGCTACGCGCTATGCGCCAAACGCTTGCGACTGACCGATCAGGATCGCTACGACCTGAGCTCATGGCGCGTTGCCTGCGTGGGTGCCGAAAGGATCCACCCGGAACCGCTGCGCCAGTTCGCCCATGTGCTGAAACCGGCCAAGTTCGACGCCAAGGCATTCGTTGCCTGTTACGGCATGGCCGAATGCGCCCTGGCGATCAGCTTCGCGGAACTGGACGCCGGCATTTCTTCGATCAATGTCGATAAGGAACTGATGTCCACGACCGGCCAGGTACGTTCGCGCCCGGAGCACGAGGCAGGCGGTATCGATACGCTGACCTTCGTCGATTGCGGCAAAATCCTGCCAAGTTTTTCACTCAACATCCGCGACGATAGCGGGCGCGATCTGCCCGACTACGAGTGCGGTCGCATCTGCCTCAAGGGGCCGAGCGTGATGAGCGGTTACTTCCAGAACCCCGGCGCCACCGCCGAGGTTCTCGCCGATGACGGCTGGTTCGATACCGGCGACATCGGCTACCGGGTCGGCGACCACGTGGTGGTCACCGCGCGCCGTAAAGACGTGATCATCGTCAACGGCCGCAACATCTGGCCGCACGATCTGGAATACCTTGCCGAGAGCCTGCCAGGCGTGCGTTTCGGCAACGTCTCGGCATTCTCGTTTGCCGATGAACAAGGCACCGACCAGGTCGTGATGGTGGTCGAATCGCGCGAGTCGAACCCGGCCAAGGTGCGTACCCTGATCGACGAATTGCGCGGTCTGATCGCGACCAATTTCGGCATCCACTGCCATATCGATCTGGTCCCGCCGCGGACCCTGCCGCGCACCTCCTCCGGCAAGCTGTCGCGTTCCAAGGCGAAACAGGATTTCCTCG
Organism: uncultured Gammaproteobacteria bacterium; assembly: GCA_942490995.1. Lineage (GTDB taxonomy): Bacteria > Pseudomonadota > Gammaproteobacteria > UBA981. The sequence goes on along the minus strand of CALOBG010000063.1, from coordinate 15,990 downwards.
CTCGAGCCGAAGCGGATCCTGCCGCTGTCGGCGCGCATGGGTGAACGGGACGGCGTTACACAACGCATCGTCCTGACTGGCGCCTCGGGTTTCATAGGCACCCACCTCCAGCACGAGCTGCTGGCCCGGGGCCACACCCTGACAGCGCTGGTACGGCCCGGTTCGAGGCGTCGCCAACGTATCCTTAGCGAAGTCGAGATCTGCAGCGCGGCGTTCGACGACCGCACCGCCATCGAGCAAGCGCTGCGCGACTGCGACCTGGTTATCTATTGCGCCGGCAGCGTGCGCGGCCGCTGTCGCGACGATTTCGATCCCGCCAACGTCGACGGCGTCAGCGCACTCGGCAACGCCGCGGTGCGTACGATGGCGCATCCCCGCCTGCTCCTGATGTCGTCGCTGGCGGCTACTCGACCGCACTTGTCGGACTACGCCGCGAGCAAGCGCGCCGGCGAGACGGTGGTGGAATCGATCGCCGGCCTCGACTCGGTGATCCTGCGGCCGCCGGCAGTATACGGGCCGGGCGACCGCGAAATGCGACCTTTGTTGCGTGCGATCCGACACGGACTTGCGCTTGTGCCGGGTCCGCGCGAACAACGCCTGTCGTTGTTGTTTGTCACCGATCTCGCGCGCGCGGTCGGTGCGGTTGTCGACCATTATCCAGCCTGCAAAGGGCATGTTTTCGAACTCGACGATGGTAGCGAGCAGGGCTACAGCTGGCCTGAACTGATCGCCGCCGCGCGCACCACGATGCCGGTACTGCGGGTCCCCGTACCGCGCCCGTTGCTGGCCGGCCTGGCCAGGCTCAACTGCCTGCTCGCAGCGGTATTCGGCTACGCACCCATGCTCAGCCCCGGCAAAGTGCGTGAACTTTCAGAGCCAGGCTGGCTCTGCGATAATCGCGCGTTCAGCGCGGCGACCGGCTGGGTGCCGCAAGTCAGCCTCAGCGCGGGCGTGCGCGCAACTTTTTCACCGCTGCCCGGTGGCGAGGAACGTCGCTAGCAAGCCGCGCTGAAGCGGGCGGCGCAGCCGTTTTTTCTAGCGGTTTGCGGGCCGACCCTGGTACTCAATATGGAACACAATGCGATAGTCGAGGAGCTGATAGTGCTGCTGCAGAAGTCGCTCGACAATGCCCCGCAGCTGTCGGCCGGGACCGCCTTGATCGCCGATCTCGGGCTCGAATCCATCCAGGTCATCGAGTTCCTGTGCGAAGTCGAAGATCGTTTCGACCTGGTGATCAACGAAGAAGCGATTTCCGATGTCCAGACGATCGCCGATCTGGCCCGGGTCGTCGACAAGCTGAACGGCGACTGAGCCGCCCATGAGCCTGTTTGAAAAATTCTCGGCGCCGCGCGCCACACGGACCCTGCTGCAGGGACTGCCGCTGAATCCCACCGACATCGTCATCGAACAAGTCCTGTCAGCGACCGAAGCGAAAATCAACGGCCGCGTAACGATCATGGCGGGGACAAATAACTACCTCGGCATGACCTTTGATCCCGCGTGTATCGCTGCCGGCCAACAGGCGCTGCTCGAAGGCGGCACCGGCACCACCGGTTCACGCATGGCCAATGGTACCTACCGGGCGCACCTCGATCTGGAGCGCGAGCTCGCGGAATTTTTCGATATGGCCCACGCGATGGTGTTCTCCACCGGATACGCCGCGAATCTGGGCACGCTTGCCGCACTGCTGGGCGGCGGTGATGCGGTCCTGCTCGATGCCGAGGCGCATGCCAGCCTGTTCGATGGCTGCCGGATGAGCGGCGCCGATATCTATCGATTCCGCCACAACGATCCGGATGGCCTGGCCAGGCGGTTGCAGCGCCTCGGCGAGCGCGCCGCCGACGCGCTGATCGTGGTGGAAGGTTTGTACAGCATCCGCGGCGACCTCGCGCCGCTCAAGGAATACGCCGCGGTCAAGGCCGAATACGGCGGTTACCTGTTTGTCGACGAAGCGCACTCATTCGGTTTGTTCGGTGAACACGGACGCGGCCTGGCCGAGGCCGAGGGCATACTCGGGCAGACCGATTTTGTGGTCGGCACGTTCAGTAAAAGCCTCGGTTCGATCGGCGGATTCTGTGTCAGCCCGCACGCGGAGCTGGACCTTTTTCGCTACGCCAGCCGACCGTATATATTCACCGCTTCCTCGTGTCCGTCGATCATCGCCACCACCCGCGAGGCCCTGCGCCAGATCCGCGCGCGTCCGCGGCTCAAACAGCAGGTATGGCGGAATGCACGGCGACTGTACGCGGCGCTGGAAAACCTCGAACTCAAGCTCGGGCCTCACGTAAGCCCGGTCGTAGGGGTCGTCGTTCGACGATCGCGAGTCGCCTTCCGATGCTGGCAGGGACTTGCTCGATCGCGGTGTCTATACCAATCTGATCCTGCCACCCGCGGCGCCCGATGGCGGCAGTCTCATCCGGGTCAGCGTGACCGCGGCACACAGCGAGGCCCAGGTCGAGCGCATCGCGAGCGCGTTTGCCGACGTGGTAAGGCGCCACGCCAGCGGCTGCGCGGCCTGACGCGGACGTCACCCGCGGGCGCAGCTGGCGCCGCGCCCGGTCAGCGCGCAGGTCGGCGCCCGCTCAGTGCTCAGGGCCGGACGGCGGTGCTGGTGAGGGCATGGCGGACGACGAGCGCAGTGCCGGCCAGCATGACGGCATAGAGTGTCACCGTCGCGATGCCCGGGCCGACCAGGCCGACGCGAGCGGTGAGTAGCCAGAACACCAGCGCTCGAAGGCCACTGCGCCGTTCTACTTTCCAGAGAATATATTCAAGCGGCTGGTTGAATGTGAACGCGGCCTTGAACAGGCGCAGTACCGACAGCAGCTTGCCCAGCGCGCGGCGCCTGCGCCAGCGTCCGAGGCAGGCTGTTCGCCCGATCGCTCCGCCGCCGTCGTTGACCACGGTCCAGTGGCCGGAAGGCAGCGGGCTCAGATCGCAGGCCGGACCGAGTTCGGTTGTCATGCGCTCGAAGTGCTCGGCGCTGCTGGCGACCAGTTCAGCGGCTTTACCACGACCTTCGCTGCGCAGTTCACAGCGATAGGTTTCAGACAGCGCGCGCTGCGCACAGCGCTTCAGCGCTGAATGACTCGCCCATCAGTGGCGCGGTTTCATTCAACATACCGCCTCGAAGGCGGCGCGGACGGCACGCGCCGACTCCACGCGCTCCGTCCCTGGCCATGCCCCCCGTCGGCTCCGGCCAGCCGCTTGCGTCATCAGCAGGTGCCGGCTCGCCGCACGGTGCGCGACCCCCCAGCGATGGCAGGTACCCCCACCCCCGAGCCCCCCCCCGCGGCCCCTACGGATGATCCCACGCTGCGTGCCAGTCCGCGCGATCGCGAATACGCGGTGATGGGCAATCAGCCAGAAACCTCCGCCGAGCTGGCGGCCCGACGCGCCGCGGGGCGGCCCGCCGCCCCCGCGCGCCCGCCGGCGCGCGGCTGCGCGTGCCGGCGCGTCGTGTCGCGCGCGCCTGGTGCGGCGTCTCCCGGCCCCCGCGTCGCCCCCCGGCCGCCCGCGCGCGTGCGGCGCTCGGGGTGGTCCCGTTCGCCGCGGCGCGCCTCCTCCCTACCGGTGGATCGTGAGGTGGGCCGCCTCGCGGCGTGCCCCGCGCGCTGCCGGCGCCGCCGGGCCCGGCTGCCCCGCGGCGCCCGCCCCCGCGCCGCCCGTCCGCGGCCGCGCGGCCCGGCGCGCGCGCCGGGGCGCGTCGGTGGGCGGCTGGTTCCGCCAGCGCGCCCGCGCGCCCGCGTCTCGCTGCGCGCCGCGCCGTGGCGCGGAGGCCCGCCCGCGCCGCGGAGCCGCCGGCCGCCGGTCTCGTCCCGCCGCCTCCGCGCCCGGGCCTGAGCGGATCGCTTCATCCGGCAGCGAAAACGATGCTCACCGGCTGCGCGAAGCGGGCCCAGAAATAGGAGTGAAAATCGTCCGCGGTGGCAGTTTCGAACCGCGTCAGCGTAATGGTTGCGTACTTGGCGGTGGCGATCGCAGTGCCGTCTTTCAAGGTGATGGCATAGACAGTAGGGGCCAGCAGACGGTTGAGCAGGCCGTGGACGGGAGCCGCGAGCGCGGCGTAGCTGTCGAGCAGTACGTAGAAATCAAGCACCGTGTCGCGCTTGCCGCGCAGCCACGAACCGTACAGGACGACGGCCAGTACGGCATCGCCGTAGCGTTCGACGAGCGCCGCGCTGAAACGCTCCGGCCAGCGTTCGTCCGCCGAAGCTGCGCGACTATCAGTCATAGGCACGGCGCGTGCCGGAGAACATGCGAAACGCGCGGGGGTGTCGCGCGCCGCGGTGTCCGGGGCCTTGAGCCACGAACGCAGGGTGCGCCGCGCAGCCGTATAAATGCAGCGTAGACCAGGCCGAACCGCGCCATGATGCACCGCTGCGTCAAGATGGTCCACAGCGCAACCCCGAGCACGGCTGCGTCGGGTTTACCGGCCAAGGTCAGGACGGTGAGGATGATGAGACACGGATTGCGTCGCGCGGTGATCAGGCGGAACCAGGCGTCAAACGGTCGCCAGGCGAACATCGAGCATTCGCCAAGGGCGTGGAATAAAGCTTCGAGCAGCCGTCCGGCGATATACCCGGCCACGATCGCGACACCCAGTTCAGTGCTCGTATACCCGCCGAGGGTGCTTTCCAGCTCCAGGCCGAATATCCAGTAGACGTACCAGAACGGCGGGTGAATGATGTCCATACCGTGGTCCAGAACATGCCCGATGCGACTGCTGTTCACGGTTACCCGGGCGAGCTTGCCGTCGACGGTGTCGAGCAGGGTCATGATCCAGCCACACGCCAGGCCGGCGACAAAGTATCCGCTGGCGAAGGCCACGGTCGCCGCCACCGCCAGCAACACGCCCAGCAAGGTGACCATGTTCGGGGAGATACCGGCGTTCGCGCACCAGCCAACCACCACCCGGGCCGGGCGCGGCCACCACCATTTCGTGACCAGATCGGTGACGCCCTTGTAGGCGTTGCCGTAGAGCAAGCGATTCGAGGGCGCGGCGCGCCGGCTTGACGCGATACGTTCGAGCAGCGGTGGTTCAACCTTGCGCAGCTGCTCGTCATACGCTGCCAGGCCGTCCAGGCGTCAGTCGTTGCGCCCGCGACGGCTGCGCAGGCAGCCCTGATCGAGCGCACCCAGCCACGTGCTGCGAGTTCGCCTGCGGGAGCAAACGCCGCGGCTGGGTGGTCCTCGCCTGGCGCTACCAGGCAGGCGCCTCGATGCAGTAACAGGCCGGCGAAAGTACGCACCTCGAACAGGAAGCCGGCATCGACGATCAGCACATCGTCGCCGACGGACAACTCGTGTGGCTCGTGGGCAATCATGGTCACGCCCAGCGCGTATGCAGTTGGCGGGTGATACGGGTCGCCGAGCCGGCCCCCATAGCTGCGTGGGCGTGCGCCGATCGAGCCACCACAGCCATGGTGATGTTCCCTCGCTCGAAAAGTCTAGGATTATAGAAGGCTGTCAAGGTTCATCGCGCTGCATGCTACGTTTGCGACCATTCCCAGATCCAGATCGCGATGACAGCAGCGCTGCGTGTGTTGCCAGCGCCAGGGTTTTCAGCATGGTCGGCGCGCGCGTGACGGCGTCAACCGACACTGCCGCTACGCTGCGCCTGGTTCATCTCACTGATCCCCACCTGAGCACTCTGTCAGGCGAATCGGTGTGGCGCCTGCGCGGCAAGCGCCGTCTTGGCTTTCTGTCGTGGACCCAACGTCGTTCGCACCTGCACCGTCGCGATGTGCTGACGCAGATCACCGCGGCCGTCGCCGCTGAACACCCCGATGTCATCGCCCTGACCGGCGACCTCGTCCAGATCGCCTTGCCGCGTGAAGTGCGCGAAGCACGCAGCTGGCTCGAAGAGCTGAGCGGCATCGCCGAGGTCGTGCTGGTACCAGGCAACCACGATGTCTACCAGCGCGACGCCGTGGCCGAACTGAAAGCCGAGTGGGCGCCCTGGTTGCGCGTCGCCGACGCCACACCGGCCAGCTTTCCGAGCGTTCAGCGCTATGCCGGGGTGACCCTGATCGGGCTGTGCTCGGCGCGACCGGAACCGTTCTGGTCGGCCGGCGGCGAACTCGGGGCGGCGCAACTCGAACGCCTCGATCACGTTCTTGGCGCCAGCTCCGATAGCCTGCGTTGCGTGCTGATCCATCATCCGCCGCTGACCGGACTATGTCCGGCGCGCAAGGCGCTGCGCGATACCGGTGCACTCGAGAGCCTGCTCGCCAGACACCGCGTCGAAGTGGTTTTGTACGGGCATATCCACCGCAATCGGGACACCCGTTTCGGCGCGCACACGCGGGTGCTCGCGACCGCTTCGGCATCGAATATTTCGCAACACGGGCGCGCTTCCTACCGGGTATTGGACATCGGCGCCGCCGCGCACCAGTGGCAGGTCGAGGCGGTGTTGAAAACGCTCGCCGAGGGCGGCGGTCACGCGGCGGAGGTCGACCGCGCGCAGTGGCGGTTCGAACGCCAATCAGGCGCCCCGCGCCGGATCGCGGCGAGGGCGGTTACGAGGACCAATAGTGCCGGCGTGAGTGCGGTCACGGCGGGCGCCAGTTCAAGCAGGACCGCAAGGTGGGCGGTGACCTGTTCGAACAGATAGAAGCCGATGCCGATGGCCGCTCCGATAAGGCCGCGAAAACCCGTAGAACGTGCCTGCACGGCGTTCAGGACCAGCGGCAGACCAAGCAGTATCATGGCCAGCAGCGTCACCGGCAGACTCAGTTGCTGCCACAACAGCGCCTGGTGCGTGCGTGTATCGATGCCGGAATCGCCGCTTTCGCGCAGGTAACGATAGAGGTCGAGCGCCGACAGGGCGTCGGCCGGGGCGATCAGGGTCGAAACCTGGTCGGGTGAAAGAAAGCTCGCCCAATCCTGGCTGTCGAGGTGCCGGCGCATCACGCCGTCATCAACAAGAACGGTCTCCTCGACGTTGTGCAGACGCCACCGGGCGGCGCTGATGACGTCGGCCCGGTCGGCGCGCAGCATGCGCGACAGGCGGCCGTCGTCGCCAAGTTCATAAATCTCGATCGCGCGGGGAATACGCCCGAAGTCGACCGCACCGACCCGGATCACCCGCTGGTCTCGCCGCGACCAGAATTCGGTGCTGCCGAAAGCGGTCTGTTCGAGGGTGTGCGAGCGGAATTCCTGGGCCTGGCGTTCGGCCGGTGGGATCACGAAAAACTGGATCAGCGCCGCGCCGAGGGCAAGCAGGGCAGCGATGGTGGCAAGGACCCCGGCGATTTTCCACGCCGACATACCGCCGGCACGCATCGCGACCAGTTCCCGGTTGTTGGCCAGCAGCCCGAGTCCAAGTACGGATCCGAGCAGTGCGGCCACCGGCAGCAGGTCGATCGCGCGCGCCGGCGTCGTCAGGATCACCGTCGAGATCGCATCGGCGGTGCTGTAACGGCCGCGGCCAACGTCGTCGAGGGTTTCGGTCAGGGCGAGGAAACTGAACAGCACCAGCAGCACAAGCAGAACCACCGCGCCGGCCCTGAGCACGTTGCCGGCGATATACCGGGCAATAATCATAACGCTCCGAGGCGTCGATGCTGGACCACGGCCGTGACCGCAAGGATCAGCGCGAACAGCGCCGGAACCCACCACATCGAGGCGAACTGCTGTTGCTCGACCCAGGTCCGGCCGACCCCGAGCAGGTTGTAGTACACGGCGTAGACCGCGATGGCGAGCGGTACATGGGCGAAGCGGCCTTGTCGTGGTCGTGAACGCACCAGCAGCAGCGCAGCCACCGTCAACAGGATGGTCGAGATCGGCGTCGACAATCGCCATTGCAACTCGGCGCGGTCACTCGGATCGCGTGACAGCAACAGCGCCGTGGTAGCCTCGGCCTTGGTGCGATACTCATAGTCGACGGCGCGGCGGGCGTCGAGCGTGAGCACCAGCGACTCGAATTTGCCGTAGAAGTCCGTCGCATCGTCGACGTTACGAAAAATGCTCGCGTCGGTCAGGGTCAGGCGATGCAGAACCGGCGTGACAAACGCTTCGAGGCGACCGCGGTGGGCGGAAATGATCTCCAGTTCAGAACCGCTGCGCGTCCGAATGAACACGCCGCCGAGGTCACCGCCCTCCCTGGCAACGTGCTCAACATAAACTGTGCGTTCGTCGTTGTCGTACAGGTAGAACTGCCGGGCCTTGATGCGATCCAGTTCCGAAGCCGCGCTGGCTTCGTCGCGCAGGCTGAACAATTCCGAGTATGCCCAGGGCCTGACGCTGAAGGAAAAGCTGCCGACCAGCGTCGAAAGCAGAGCGCCGAGCACCAGCAGCGGCCTGCGCAAGCGTGCCGGTTTGAGGCCCGAAGCGTGCATTGCGACGAGTTCGTTATGGACATTGAGGCGGCCGAAGCCGACGATCAGACCGAAATAGAAAGCCAGGGGCAGAAGCACTTCGAGCGCGATCACGGACTTGTAGAAGGTCAATTTCGCGACTTCCGTGGCGTTGAGTAACCCGCTCGCCGCGTCGGTCAGGAATTCGGTCAGACTGTAGGCAAGGAAGATCACCGTCAGTACTATGGCGACGGCGAGGAAACTCGCGCTGATTTCACGGATAAGGTAACGGTCGAACAGCACGGTGTGGCAGGAATTACCGGATCAGGGCATGGATAGGACCGGCGCCTATGATGGCGACGCGCACGGTCGGGCGCAACTGCGTGGGCCGGTCGTCGCGCTGCTGGCTCTGCTAAGCGCGGCAGCGCCCGCGGAATCGAACCTGCCGGCACTCGAGCGGCAGCGTGACACCATCGTCATCCACGCACGTGAGGCGCGTCAGTCCGACGATGGGTCGCGCTTTGATCTCAGCGGTGACCTGCGTATCCGCGGCGCCGACTGGCAGATCCGCGCGGACAGCGCCGTGATCAGCGGCCGGCTCGAAGATCCCGACCGTATCGAGGTTGCCGGCGGGCCGGCCTCGATTTCGATTCAACGCGCGAACGACGCCGCGCCACTGCGCGGTAGCGCCGAGCATCTCGAGTTCGATCCACGCCGCGAAACCATCAAACTGAACGGCGACGCCAGGATCGAGCACGATCGCCAATCGATCACCAGTGACGCCATCCGCTACCTACTGCAGCGCGATACCTTCGCCTCGGCCGGCGACGGACGGGTCAAAGTGGTGACGCGGCCGAAGAACGGATCGCCACCGTAGCAGATGATGTACAACGCCGCCCACGTCCGGCGCTGTGGTTTTGCATCATTGGGTTGGCAGGGTGATGCAAAACGTAGCGAGGAATACCGTGGGCAAGGCGTGCGCGAGACGAGGACCGGAGTTTACTGGTGTAAATGAGGACCGCAGGCGAGTGCACAACGCCGCCCACGGTATCCGCAGTAGTTTTGCATCATCCTGCGTGCTCAGCGCCCGACCTCCGGCCACGCCCGCAGCAGATGCTCGACGAGACCGGCAAACTGTTCGCGAGTGAGTTCGGTATGCTGGTCGAGACGCGGCGGTCCCGGCCAACCCGGATCGGGAAACGTCGTACCGGCGTAGTCGGGTGCGTGCTGGTAGCGCGGCAGCACGTGAAAGTGCACGTGCGGATCAATCATCATCAGCATCAGGTAATTGATTTTGTCGAATTCGAAACGGTCGGCGAGGGTGTCTTCGATATCGCGCACCACGCGGACCAGTTCGAACGACGCTTCGGGGGATATCTCCGCAAACGATTCGACGTTCTCCCGGCAGGCGAGGATCAGCGCGCCGAGTGTCGCCTGCTGGGGACGCAGCAGCACCAGCCAGTGGTCGTACTCGCTGATCAGGGTATCCGGGTAACCAAATTTCTCGATTGTCGAATTCATGCAGTGAACCCTCTTGCTGGAGTCTCTCAGGCCTTGCCGATACGGGTGTCGACGGCGCGCGTCGGCCACTTGAGTACCGCTTTTGCGGCATTGGCGAGATCGTCCTGGTCATCGATTTCACACCAGCCGAGTCCCTCGATCGAACAATCGGCGACGATGCCCTGATTGGCCAGGGCGTCGATCGCCGACAGGTACCACTGCTTGAGCCCGGTGCCGTAACGCATCATGTGCTCAACCTGGGCGCGAAAGCGCTCGGCGCCGTTGACGTCGAAATGCATCATGCCGATCGATTCACCGTTGGTATCGGAGCGCTCGAGTTGCTTGCCGACGCGTTGCAGCAGGCCATCGTGCACGGAAACTTTCATGTCGTCGGCGTCGTAGCTGGGTTTCCGATCCGTGACCAGGGTGATGCGGTTGTGGCCGCACGCGGCCAGCAGGCGCTGCGGTATGGCCGCTTCAAACAGGGTATCGCCATTGATGATCACAAACGGTCCGTCCATTTCGTGGCGCGCAATCCAGCACGTGCCGAGATTGTCGCACTGGGCGTAAAACGGATTGTAGAGGGTGCGTGTCGCGACGAATTGTTGCGCCGCGACGATACGATCGATGTGGTCGGCGCCAAACCCGGTCACCACCACCACGTCATCGATGGCGGTCTCGGCAATCTCGCGCAGCTGCCACTCGAGTACGCTGAGTGCACCCACGCGCAGTGCGGCCTTGGGTTGTTCGGCGGTCAGTGGTAGCAGGCGTCGACCCTGGCCGGCGCTTAGTATGATCGCTTTCATGTCAAATTCCGGCGCCGCGGGCACACCTCTGCGAGTGCCGGGCCTGTTGGATTTTCATAGTCGCTCCTGCGGTGAGCCTGGTTGCGAGCCAGCCGGGCAGAGGGCGCGCAGTGTAGCATCGCCGCCGGACACATCTCACTGACGTCCTCGGCGCTGGCGCAACTGAAGATTCCACTCGGCAAGATTTCGCAGCGGGTCCTTGACGTAGTGGGTGGTCTGCATGAGGCGTAGTACCGCGCGGTTGAAGCGTGTGCCGATCCGGTCCATGGGCCGATCGATATCAAGGAACAGCACGGCGCGGAACTCGTCGGTGTCATTCAGGACCTCGTGTTCGTAGGTGTCGTCAAACAGCAGGCACCGGCCTTCATGCCAGTGACGGATCTCCTGATCGACACGCAGCCAGCACTGCTCGACCTGCGCGGGAACCATGATGCCGAGGTGGCAGCGGACCAGGGCGCGGGTCGGACCGCGGTGCGGCGGGATGTGGTAGCCGGGCGCGAGGATTGAAAACCAGGCATTCTGCAGGCCGGGCAGCGCGGCCAGGGTCGCCGCGGTGTGCGGGCACTCGCTGCAGTTCGGCTCGACCGGCTGACCGAAGATACGCAGTGCGTAAGTTTTCCAGCTGGTGCCGGTGGATATGCGCGCCTGGTCGGGGGAGATCTGATGAAAGGCGGGAATATCGTCCGGATGGCGCCACACGCGGTCGAACTCCGCGCGGATCGGCGCCGTCGCCTGCTCCAGCGTGGTGACCCAGTTGAAGGTCGCATTATCAAGAAACGGGGTGGTGGCGATGAGGGAATGACGGGCCTGGAAATCCGCAATCGCGCGCAGGAAGCGTTTGCCACTGCGGTGCACGAAGCCGCGCTTGAGGCGTTTCAGGCGGGTCGCTTCAATCACCGGCGATGACCGCGCGCGCCAGTGCCAGATCCGCCGAGGAGTCGACGTCTACCGCGGCGCGCGCATACGGCAGCGCGACGAAATCGATGCTGGTCGCCGCGCGCGCCGACAGGTAGGCGAAGGCATCGGTGGTACTCAGGCCGCGCACCAGGTAGCGCCACAGCGCACCCACACCAAGCCGTGCCGCAATCCGCCACGGGCGTTTGCGCTCGCGCTCCAGCGCGCGCCACAGGCGCAGCGCGGCAAGTCCGTGCTGGGTGTTGATGAGAAACAAATTGGCTCCGCAGTAGGTGGCGTCGCTGAAGCGCAGGCGCGTGCGCCGCGAAGCCGGGAAAGCCCGGGCCACGCAACGGTACGGGACCAGACCAACAACGAAGCTGGCGCTGCGCTCGCGCGCTTCGGTGCAGAAACTGTCGACGATCTCGGCAGTCAGCAGGGCGTGATCGGCGGCGGTCAGCAGCACCGGGTAGCGTCCCAGCGCGCCGGCCGCGGCAAGCGCGCTGGCGGACGGACCGCGGGCCGGCTCGGACCAGCGAAAATCGCCCGCGGCAAACAGCGCTTTCAGCACCGGTTCGCGTTCACACACGAGCGCGTCCGGCCCCGCGATCAGGCCGCCGTCGATGCAGGTACTTGCGCGCAGGGTCGCGATCACGCGTTCGATCGCGGTCAGACCGCCGACGTCGACCAGTACGTTCGCCGACAATCCGTACGCACGGGCCAGCGCGTTACCCCCGGCGCGTTCTCCGGCCAGCACGATCGCCGCTATTGCATCGCTCGCCACTGGATCGTTACGTGGGCGCCGCGAGCAGCTTGCGGTAGATGCGATAGCGCTTGGAGCACTGACCGCCGAGGGTTTCGATGATGTTTTTCATCGCCTCATTGTCTTCCAGGATCCATGACATCTCGACTTCCTCGATGCCCTTGCGGATCCCCGGCTCGCGCAGCGCCTGGACCACGGACAACGCGAGGCCCGGTCCAAGCCGGGTGTTGTGAAAGCGGCGGCGCACGCCCATCAGCGGAATACGCGCGGTGCGCGGGTAGGAAAGCTTCAGTCGTTGCAGCAGCTTGAGCCAGCCGAGCGGCCACAGGCGGCCGTCGAGATCCGCGATCGCCTCGTTGATATTCGGCAGCAACACGATGAACGCCACCGGTTCGCCCTTGAGGGAGGCGATCTGGATGAAATCCGGTGGAATGAGCATCAGCATCTCGCGGCCGATGGTACGAAACTCCGCTTCGGTGAAGGGCAGGAACCCCCAGTTCTCGGCCCACGCGTCGTTGAAAATGTCGCGCACGATGTCGAGGTCGCGGTCAACGTGTCTCAAGTCCAGCGGACGAATCGTGACGCTGCGCTGCAGGCGCTCGAACAGGCGCTCCATGATCGGCGGCGGCTGGAATTTCGCGCTGATCAGATAGGCAAACAGATCGATCTCCTTGGCATAGCCGCAGCGCTCGATGGCCGGCCCGTAATACGGCCGGGCGTGGGTCATCATGAAATACGGCGGGGTCTCGAAACCTTCGACCAGCAGGCCGACTTCCTGGTTGACGTTGAAATTCAGGGGGCCGTGGACACGGCTTACGCCGCGCTCGGCGAGCCAGGTTTCGGCGCGCCTGAACAGGGCCGCGAAGGCGTCGTCGTCGTCCGGGCATTCGATGAACCCGAAGAAGCCGACCTCGCGGCCGTAACGCTGGCGATGCAGGGCATCGATCTGCGCGGTGATGCGTGCTACCGGGCGGCCGTTTCGGTATCCCACCCAGCCCTGCCACTCGAGGTGAGCGAACACCGGCTGTTTGGGCGCCAGTGCCTCTTTGCGCTCCAGCAGCAGCGGCGGCACCCAGTGCGGGTCATCGGCATAGAGCGCCCACGGTACGCGCACGAAATCGTCGCGCGTGCGGCGATCGTTGACCGCCCGGATGAGGAGTCCACTATTCGAGGCGTCGTTTATCAAAGGCTGGTTTTCACGATGGCAACCATCGAACAGATGTCGCAGCATGGTAGCCAAGTCGAGTAGCGGAGAAAACCGGCGCGCGCTTCGCATGAGCTGATGCACCGCCGCACGGCGGTTGTTCTATACTGCGTCGGGACCCAAACGCGGAGGAGCACCATGAAGCCGAAAGTTGCCCAGGAATATGTCCAGATCCAGGAATTGGCGTGGCAGCCGTTTCCAGAAGCTTTTTCGGACGGCGGCATCCGCTGGAAACTGCTGCATGTGTCACCGGAAGCCGGGGCCTGGACCGCGATTTTCGATTGCCCCAAGGGTTCGTCATTCGCCAGCCATATCCACATCGGGCCCGGCGAATACCTGCTGACGAAAGGGAAAATGGAAGTTCGCGGCGGCGCTGAGGAAGGCGGCGCGACGGCGCTCGAACTTGGCTACGGCTATGAATCGTGCAACGCCCGCCACGACATGACCTTCTTCCCCGTCGCAAGCGAGTTCTACATGACGTTCCAGGGGCCGCTGCAGTTCATCAACGAAGACGGCACACCGCGCGCGGTGGTTGGCTGGGAGCAGGCTCAGGAGTTGTGGACCGCCCAGACCGGCGGCGCCTGAAGACTTCGGCGGTGACCGGGTTCCGGCAGTGAAGCGCCAGCGCACTGCCGGGATCGCGCGCCGCGCATGCGGCGCGTACAGCGCTTCTCGGTTATCATCGTTGCTGGCTGGTGCCGAGGAGAGGACTTGAACCTCCACGGGGTTTCCCCCACTGGCACCTGAAGCCAGCGCGTCTACCAATTCCGCCACCTCGGCCGCGAGGTGCGCAATCTAACCATTCCACCAGAGCGAGTCAATGCGCCACGACAAGCCGCGTAAACCTCGAAGCGATGACGGCGAATTCCAGCGCATCGACGACCTGCCGAGCCGCGCGGCGATCCGTGCGGCGCTGGCCGAGATCGGTGAACCGTGCACGTTGACGACCATAGCGGGCCACCTCGAAGTACGCCGTAAGGCGGCCGTAAACGCGCTCAATCGGCGTGTGCTGGCGATGACCCGCGACGGCCAGTTGATCCACACCCGCGGTTCACGGTTCGGCCTGTCCGAGGCCATGGACCTGCTCGCCGGCCATGTACTGGCTCACCGCGACGGTTACGCGTTCGTGCGCCCGGAGAAAGGTGGCGACGATATTTACCTCGCGCCACGCGAGGCGCGTCGTGCGCTGCACGGCGACAAGGTTCTGGTCCGCGTTGCCGGCCTCGACCGTCGCGGGCGGCCGTTCGGAAACCTGGTCGAAGTGCTCGAGCGCGCGCAGGAAAACGTTGTCGGACGCTATTTCCGCCACAGTGGCATCGGTTTCGTGGTGCCCGACAACCGGCGCCTCAACCAGGACATCCTGATCCCGGACCATGCCGCGGCCGGTGCGCACGACGGCCAGATCGTGGTCGCGGCCATCGAACAACAGCCCGACCGCCGCTCGCAACCGATCGGCCGCGTCGTCGAAGTGCTCGGTGAGCACCTCGCACCGGGGATGGAAATTGAAGTTGCGATCCGCAGCCACAACCTGCCGGTCGAGTGGCCGGAAGACGTGCCGCGAGCAGCCGCGCGCATCCCGCAGGCGCCGTCGCCGCACGATACCGCGCGGTCGCCGCGATCTGCCCACGAAGCCCCTGGTCACCATCGACGGCGCCGGATGCGCGCGATTTCGACGACGCGGTCAGCCTGATAAAACCGACAAGGGTTACGTGCTCTACGTGGCGATTGCCGACGTCGCGCATTACGTGCGGCCCGGGTCGCCGCTCGACCGCGAAGCCGTCCACCGCGGGACATCGGTGTATTTTCCGGACCGCGTCATCCCGATGCTGCCGGAAGCGCTGTCCAACGGCATCTGCTCGCTGGTGCCTGAGGTCGAACGCCTGGCCATGGTCTGCGAAATGTCCATCAGCGACAGCGGCGAGGTGCGCCGGTCGCGTTTTTACGAAGCGGTCATTCGTTCGCATGCGCGACTCATCTACGACGACGTGCAGGCCTGGATAGACGGTGACATCGAGCAGTTGCGCGGCGTCGACGAGCATGTCGGCAGGAGTCTGCGCGATCTCTACGAACTTTATGCGCTGTTCCGGCGCGCGCGCGTGGCGCGCGGCGCGCTCGATATTGACAGTATCGAGCCGCGTTTCATTTATGACGCCAAGGGCAAGATCGAGCGCGTCGAAGGCAGCCGCCGCGTGGATGCGCATCGCGTTATCGAAGAATGCATGATCACCGCCAATGTCGCGGCGGCCCGTTTCCTGTTACGCCGCAAACAGGCAGCCGTCTACCGCGTACACGAACCGCCCGACGAGGATCGCGCCAGCGAACTGGGCGAGTTCCTGCGCGAACTGGGTCTGAAATTTTCGCCGTCCGACCCGCTGGACGCAGAATCACTTCGCCGGCGTGCTGGCCGCGGCGGTGTCGCGGCCGGATCGGCGACTGATCGAAACCGTGGTGCTGCGCAGCCTCAAGCTCGCGGTTTACAGCGAAACCAATTCCGGCCATTTCGGTCTCGCCCTGCCGGCCTAC
>CALOBG010000062.1:0-18426 GCA_942490995.1 uncultured Gammaproteobacteria bacterium | reverse complement strand
CGACGAAGGGCACGTTCGACGCCGGGATCTGGCCATAGAAATGCCCGCGTCGCCGCTCGAAACGGTGCTTTCGACGGAAGTTTCCGATGAAATCCGTGAACGCATGGCGCAACTCATCAGCGCCCACAGCACCACCCTGATATTCGTCAATACCCGTCGCATGGCCGAGCGCCTGGCGCGTGCCCTGGCCGATCGGATCGGCGCCGACCTGGTCTGCGCCCACCACGGCAGTATGTCCAGGGAGCGCCGTTTCGATGCGGAAAAGCGCCTCAAGGGCGGGCAGCTCAAGGCCCTGGTTGCGACCGCTTCGCTGGAACTGGGGATCGACATCGGCGATGTCGATCTGGTCTGTCAGCTCGGCGCGACCCGCACCCTGTCGATACTGCTGCAGCGGGTTGGCCGCGCCGGCCACGCGGTCGGCGGTACCGCCAAAGGGCGGCTGTTTCCGCAGACCCGCGATGAACTCCTGGAGTGCATCACGCTGCTGGATATGGTGCAGCGCGATGAGCTGGACAGTATCGTGGTGCCGAGCGGGCCGCTCGACGTCCTCGCCCAGCAGATCGTGGCCGAATTATCCTGCGCGGACTACGCCAGCGACGCGCTGCTGGCTTTGTGTCGGCGCGCATGGCCTTACCGCGACCTCGGCGAGGCGCAGTTCGCGGCGGTGGTCCGAATGCTCGGCGAGGGCTTCAGTTTCGCCCACGGGCGGCATTCGGCCTACCTGCATGTGGACACCATCAACGGTCGCCTGCGGGCGCGGCGCAACGCACGCCTGGTGGCGGTGACCTGTGGCGGGGCGATCCCGGATACCGCCGATTACGACGTCGTGGCCGAACCGCGCGGCGAACTGGTCGGCACGGTCAACGAAGATTTCGCCATCGAGAGCCTGCCGGGCAACATTTTTCAGCTCGGCAATACCGCCTGGCGGGTCCTGCGCGTGGAAAGCGGTGCGGTGCGCGTTGAGGATGCGGCCGGCCAACCGCCCAATATGCCGTTCTGGCTCGGCGAGGCGCCGTCCCGCTCGGCGGAGTTTTCGCACGCCGCATCGCGCCTCAGGGAGGCCCTCGCGGCGCGCTGCGCCGAAGGTGGCGAACCGACCGACCTGGCCGACTACCTGGCCGCAATCCCCGGGGTCGCGACCACCGCCGCCCGCCAGGCGGCCGATTACGTGTATAGCGGCTACCAGGCCCTGGGGGTAGTGCCGAGCCAGAACACCCTGGTCATGGAGCGTTTTTTCGACGAATCCGGCGGCATGCAGCTGGTCATCCATGCGCCGTTCGGCAGCCGTCTGAACAAGGCCTGGGGACTGGCCCTGCGCAAACGTTTCTGCCGCACCTTCAATTTCGAGCTGCAGGCGGCCGCGGTCGAGGACGCGATCGTGATTTCGCTGGGCGCGGTGCACAGTTTCGCGCTCGACGAGGTGTGGCGTTACCTGCACCCGGACAGCGTCCGCGACGTCCTCATCCAGGCCCTGCTCGACGCGCCCATGTTTAATGTCCGCTGGCGCTGGGTCGCATCCTGTGCGCTCGCCATCCAGCGTTTTCGCGGTGGCCGCAAAACCCCGCCGCGACTGTTGCGCATGCAGGCCGACGACCTCGTTGCGGTGGTGTTTCCCGACCAGCTTGCGTGCGCCGAGAATCTCAGCGGCCGGCGCGAGGTGCCCGACCACCCGCTGGTTACCCAGGCCATCGATGACTGCCTGCACGACGCGATGGACATCGAGGCCCTGGAAAACCTGCTGCGAGATATAGTTAGTGGCCGTAAAAAACTGATTTCTAAAGATTTAACGGAACCTTCTCCGTTCGCGCTTCAAGTCCTGAACGCAAATCCCTACGCGTTTCTCGACGATGCGCCGCTGGAAGAAAGACGCACCGCGGCGGTCAACGCGCGGCGTTGGCTCGATCCGGCCACGGCGCGCGATCTGGGCATGCTCGACGCCGCCGCCATCGCCCGCGTGCGGGCCGAAGTCTGGCCGCGCCCGCGCGATGGCGACGAACTCCACGAGGCCCTGTGCCTGCTGGGCTTTGTCGCGGCGGACGAACTCGCCAGCTTGGGCGGAGCGGACGCTGGCGGGGGTGCGCTCGATGCACTGCACAAGGCCGGGCGCATCATGCGCTTCGATGCGCCGGTTGCGGGCTGGGCCGCGACCGAGCGGGGCGCGGAACTGTGCGCGTTGTGGCCGCAGGCGACGATCGATGCGGTCGGCGCCGCGCTTGCCCATAGCGCGGCCGTCGACCTTGATCCTGACGCCGCGCTCGAAACACTGCTGCGCAGTCGTGTGGAAATGAGCGGGCCGGTCACCGCGGCGGGACTCGCACGGCTGTTTGCCTGTCCCGTCGCCAGCATCGAGCGCGGGCTGGCGGCGCTCGAGGCGCGCGGTATCGTGCTGCGCGGCGAATTTGACCCCGGCACGGACGTCGTGCAGTGGTGCGACCGGCGTCTGCTGGCGCGCATCCATCGCTACACCCTCGGACGCCTGCGCCAGGAAATCGAACCCGTGCCCGGCGCCGTGTTCCTGCGCTTTCTTTTCCAATGGCAGCACCTGCTGCCGAGTACCCGGCTGGAGGGCGCCAGCGGTCTGTATGCGCTGATTGAGCAGTTTTCCGGCTTCGAAGCGCCGGCGGCGGCGTGGGAGACGCAGCTGCTGCCGCCGCGCATGCGCGCCTATCAGGGCGCCCTGCTCGACGAACTGGTCCGCGCCGGCCGCTGTGCCTGGTTCCGCCTGACGCCGAAAAAAGCCGCCGCCGGGCGTCAGACCGGCACCCTGCGCAATACGCCGCTGGCGGTCATGCCGCGTGCCGACCGTCAGGCCTGGCTGGCGACAGTCGATTTTGCGGTCATCGATACACCACCCGGCGCCGCCGGACTGGTTTATGGCCATATCGTCGCGCGCGGCGCGTCGTTTTTTGATGACATACTTGCTGCTACCGGGCTGCTGCGGACGCAGTGCGAAAGCGCGCTCGATGAACTCGCCGCGGCCGGCCTCGTGACCTGTGACAGCTTCGCCGGGCTGCGCGCCCTGACCGTGCCGGCGGCACGCCGCAACGGCCTCGGGCGACGTTCACGCCGCACCACCCAGCCCGGCATCGACGAAGCGGGGCGCTGGGATATCGTCAGCCGCCACACGCCGTCGACGACCGGCCGCGAAGACTACGACGACGACGCCCTGGAGACCGTCGCCCGGGCCCTGTTGCGACGCTACGGCGTAGTTTTCCGCGCGCTGTTGGAGCGTGAGTCGGGGTTGCCATCCTGGCGCCACCTGTTATGGACACTGCGGCGCATGGAGGCGGCGGGCGAAATCCGCGGCGGGCGCTTCGTAGCCGGGCACTCCGGAGAGCAGTTCGCCCTGCCCGAGGCGGTCAGTGCCCTGCGCGAGGCGCGCAAGGCGCCGTCCGATCCGCATGTGGTAGTGGTTAACGCCACCGATCCGCTTAACCTGGTCGGTATTGTGGTCCCCGGTGTACGTATTCCGGCACTGGAACAAAACCAGCTCGCCTTCGTCGACGGCGAACTGGCCGGGATCAGGACCGGCAACGAGTTCCGCACCACCCGCGAGCTCGAAGCCGGCCTGGCGATGAAAGTCCGCACCGCACTGGTCGATCCGAGCCGGCAACGACCGTCTACCGCGCGGCGCCGCTGGCGCTGAAACTGCCGCCGGCGTCGACCTGCCAGGGTCGCTGGCGTGCCGGTTTCACGTAGCGGGGCACCCCCCCACCTCGAATTGATCTCAATGCACGCGGATACCTCACGCTGAGGCCTGCTGCGGCAATCGGGCTCCGCGGTGCCGGCCGAATCCGACTAGCTGTTCATTTTATGTCTATATGGGAATAATCTCGTAGAACCGGTCCCTGGATCATCATCACGGTCGCTAAAGGCCGGTTCGTACAACTGTGCCCGCAATTGAGCATAATTATCCCGTATGGTACTTAAATGAATGAAAAAGACTTGGGACGCCGCGTGCGTGCGACCCGCCGCAAGCAGGGACTGCGCCAGGACGAGCTGGCCGCGTTGTGCGGCGTCGGTACGCGGTTTGTTTCCGAACTCGAAAACGGAAAACCCGGGGTGGAACTCGGCAGGGTACTCAAGATCATGTCCGGACTCGGCCTGGAGCTGATCATTGAGGCGCGCGACTGGCGCCACCTGGAGCAACGCGATGGCCAATGAGCTGGAAGTGTTCCTGGCCCGCCGCGCGGTCGGCCACCTGGTCGAAACAACGCCCTCGGCCTGGACCTTTGTCTACAACGAACAGGCAGACCCGGACGTCAGCGGTCCCCTCGGCGTGGCCCTGCCGCGCAGCCGTGAACGCCACCACGGGCCAGCCGTGCAGGCGGTATTCGCCAACCTCCTGCCGGACGGTGCCTTACGCGAACGTCTGGCTCAGAGTCTGGGACTGTCGGCCGGCAACGATTTCGCCTTGCTCGCGCGCGTCGCGCGGGAGTGTGTTGGCGCGATCGCCCTGCGTGCGCCCGGGGCGGCGTGGCGCGATGACCGCGCCACCCGTGTCCTCGACGCCGCCGAGCTGCGCAATCTGGTCGCGGTCCTGCCCGTCCATCCGCTGATGGCCGAGGTCGACGATCTGAGCAAAACCCTGCCCGGAGAATTCGACAAGCTGCCGGTCATCGTCAGCGAGCGCCAGGTCTGCCTCGCGCTCGGTGATGAGTTGACCACCCACATCATCAAACCGGCACGTCCGGGTCTGCGCGAATCGGTACTCAACGAGGCTTACTGTATGGCCCTGGCGCATGCTTTTGCCCTGCCGGTAGCGGCAACGGACGTACTTCACGGGCGCGTGAATGTGCTCGCCGTGACGCGCGTCGATCGACAGCTGAACGACGCCGTCGAGGCGTTGCACATGGAGGATTTCTGCCAGGCGCTGGGCTACGCGCCGACCCGCAAGTATGAGCGCGAGGGCGGTCCGCGGCTGAGTGATATCGTGGCGCTGTTGCGCACGGTAAGCATCCAGCCGGCCGTGGACATACGCGAGCTGGTGCGCTGGACGATATTTGCGTTCCTGATCGGGTTCGGCGCCGCGCATGCCAAACAGCTGGCGTTATTGCACACTCGGCGCGGCCCACGTCTGGCGCCGTGGTTTGGACTGTGGTCTACCCATGTCTATCCGGAAATGAATTTTCGGCTCGGTTTCTCCATCGGCCACGAAGACCGACCGGACTGGCTGACCGCGCAGCGCTGGCACGAGTTCGCGGTGACAATCGGTGTCAGACCGCGTTACGTCGCCGACGAACTGCGCCGCGCCAGCGCCGCGCTACCCGCACTTGCGCGCGACGTAGCGACACAGTTCCAGCGTAAACATGGTTACGTGGACATCGTCAGAGGTGTCCGCACGCTGATCGAGCAACGCGCACGCCAGGCCCTGGTGGCGCTGGAAGCGGATCGCCCCGGGCCGCCGACGGCGGTTAAAAAACGGGCATAATTGCGCTATTGACGGCGGCAGGAGCGGAGTTGATGAATAACCGCGAACGGTTGATCACCTATATGCTGGAACACAAACTCGAACGCCGTGAGGTGGCTTCACTGCTGCTGGTTGACCGCGACACGGTCGACCGCTGGTTATTGTCACCAGAGGGTGCGCGACACGAAGAAATGCCCGATATGGCTATCGAGTTGTTACGCCTCAAACTCGGTGAGCCGGAGCCGGGGCCGCTCGGCGAAACCTGAGTCTGGCGCCGCGGCGGGTTACACGCGTGCGCCGGGCGCGACGAAAGTGCCGCACGACGAAACGTCGGTCAGGATGATGGTGTCCCCGCCGACCGGGTGGGCGAGCAGGTGCCGGCGCGAAACGTTTCTGAACGTGCTGTCAATCACAATGCTGTTGTTACGACTGCGACCGATGGAGTTGACGCCATCGCGAAGCAGGTAACGCTGGCCGTTGTCCGCAATCAGGGCCCAGTCGCGACCGTGGGCAAGGGCAAAATGGTGTCCCGCGAGGCGCATCGCAAGTTCGCCGCCGGCCGCCAGGTTGATCACCACGGCTTCACCTTGCGGCAGGCGCTGCAGGCCGGTGCGGTCCAGCGCAAGTTCGTCCGCGGCGGCGAGGCTGAAGGCCTGAGTCTGCTGCAGCGGTTCAAAAATATCGGTATCGGCTTCGGCGCGGTGGCGGGCCTGCGACTGGAGCAGGGAAATCGAACCGATGACATCGCGTCGTTGACGCAGGTAATCGAGATAGCGTTCGCAGGCAATGCGCAGATAGGTTTCGTCGCGGCGCCGCCAGCCCAGCAGTTGGCTGAAAATCGCGCGCCAATCGTGATCGGTTGAAATCATCATGACGCCGGTCTGGCTCAGCGTGGCGCGCAACGATATGCGCTGTTCGAGATAGTCGGCGAGGATACCTTTCATTTTGGTTTCCAGGCCACCGAGACCGATAAGCTCGGCTTCGAGTTCAGTTTCCGACCGCCGGTATAGCTCGGCAATCCGCGCCGCCGGCACCGCGGTGCGCGCGGACAGACAGAAATCAAACGCGCGCTGGCCGTGGAAACGGTGCCGCCGATCGTCGAGTTCAATTTCCAGCGCGCCGACGAAATACCGAGAAAGGCGCTGCAGCAGGCCCGGCGGTAGCCATCTCTTGGGCGCGTCAATTCTAGAAATATTCATAATAATCATAAGATTATAAAAATAACTTAATAACTAACATAAATACTAGACTGCAGCACTCGAAATCTCAAGTTCGAGCGCGCCGACGCGTGTTGCGGGCCGCGATGGCGGTAACAGGGCACGTCGTCACCGGAATGGTGAGAGCTCGAGCACGCGGAACAGGAACGGACTCCAGGCCGCCAGCAGGAGCAGCAGGGCCACCACCTCGACCTTGATGACGAAACGCAGTCTGGCGCGCTCAGCGTCGCTGGCGTCGCTCATGAAGATGCGCGCCATGGTGATGTCCAGCGGCAGCGCAAAAACCAGCATCATCATCACCGACGGGGCAACGACCGATGGCAGCAGACGCCAGTCGTGCAGATGCACGCTGCCGTCGGCGAAAGGTGCCAGCGCAACGATCAGGGCTACGCAGCACAGCAGCAGAACACGCAGGCCGCCCATTCGCAGCACAATGCCCGCTGGTTGTGCAGATGTCGCTGTTGTCATGGTGGCGGCGATAATACACTAGCCCACTGACGCAAATTGCCGCTTCGCGCACAATGTCCGCACGTTTTTCCGAATTTTCCAGCCGCTTCACCGGCGTCACTGGGACGCGCCTGCTGATGGACGACCTCGGCGAGGTCCTCGCCGGTGAGACGCCCTATGCCAACCTCGGTGGTGGTAATCCGGCCGTGATCCCGGCCATGCAGGCCCTGTTTCGCGAGCGCCTGCGCGCGAGCCTCGACAACGGCAGCTTCGATCGCATCGCCGGCGCCTACGATGGACCGCAAGGCAATAAAGGTTTTCTCAGCGCGCTGCGCGACCTGTTGCGGCGCGAATACGGCTGGCCGATCGGGCTCGAAAATATCGCCATGACGGCCGGCAGTCAGTCGAGTTTTTTTATCCTGTTCAATCTTCTCACCGGGGTGTGCGTCGACGGCGTGCGGCGTCATCTGCAGCTGCCGATGACGCCGGAATACATCGGCTACGGGGATATTCCCATCGCCGCGGACGCCTTGCGCGCCGAACGCCCGGCGATCGAACTGCTTGACGAGCGGCAGTTCAAATACAAGATTGATTTCGAACGCCTGCACCTCGACGACCACACCGGGGCGGTATGCGTGAGCCGCCCGACCAACCCGACCGGCAATGTCATCGGCGCCGACGAGCTCGAGCAGCTGCTCGAAGCAACCCGCGCAGCCGGCGTCCCGATGATTATCGACAATGCTTACGGCGTACCGTTTCCGGGTATCGTGTTCGCCGATGCAGCACCGGTTTTCGAGCCTCACGTTATTTATTGCATGAGTCTGTCCAAGCTCGGTTTGCCGGGACTGCGCACGGGTATCGTGATCGCCAGCGCCGAGGTGATCGAGGCGATACGATCGATGAACGCGATCCTGACGCTGGCTACCGGCAGCCTCGGTGCGTTGCTGTGTACCGAACTGGTTGCCAGCGGTGAGATCCTGGCGCTGGCGAGTAAGATCATTCGACCGTATTACGCCGCGCGCGTCAGCACCGCGGTGGAACTGTGCCAGCGTCATTTCGCCGGCCTCGACTATCTCGTACACAAGCCGGAAGGCGCGATTTTCCTGTGGCTGTGGTTTCCCGCGCTGCCGATCACCGCGCAGACCTTGTACGAACGTCTCAAGGCGCACCACGTATTGGTCATTCCGGGGCAGTACTTTTTCCCCGGACTTGCCGGTGAATGGCGACATAAGCACGAATGCATACGCATTTCTTACGCACAGTCGCCGCGCGAAGTCGAGCAGGGGATCCGCATGATCGGCGAAGAAGTCCGCCGCGCGCTGGCCGAGTCCTGAGCGCGCCGAGGCGCGCCGCCGGCCATGCGAGTATTTCACGCCGAGTCGTTCACCATCGCGCTGCCCGCAGGCCATCGGTTCCCGATCAGCAAATACCGACGCCTGCACGACGCACTGGCGAGCGCCGCGCCGGCCTGGCTCGAACTCGAAACCGCGCCGGCGGTCGACCGTGAACTGCTCGAACGCAGCCATGCGCCGGCTTACGTCGAGAAGATTTATGCCGGTAGTTTGAGCGCGGATGAATTGCGGATGCTGGGTTTCCCGTGGTCCCCAGCCCTGTTGGAACGGTCGCGACGTTCAGTTGGCGCGACCATTGCGGCCCTGGCGGCAGCGCGTGCGGACGGCGTCGCGGCGAGCCTTGCCGGCGGTACCCACCATGCCGGTTTCGCCCGCGGCGCAGGCTTCTGTGTTTTCAACGATGTTGCCACCGCAACCCACAATGCGCTCGCGGAGCACCCGGCCGCGCGCGTGCTGGTCATCGATTGCGATGTGCACCAGGGCGACGGCACTGCCGAAATGCTCGCGTGTGAACCACGCGCGTACACGTTTTCGATCCACTCGGCGCGCAATTATCCGCATCGAAAAGCGCTTAGCGACCTCGATATCGGCCTGCCGGACGGCGCCGACGACGCTCACTACCTGCGCGAACTCGATACCGGGCTCGCCCACGCGTTCCGCTGCGCGCGCCCGCAGATGGTGCTCTACATCGCTGGTGCGGATGTGTACAAGGGCGATCGCCTCGGGCGTCTGGCGATGAGCAGCGCCGGGATCGCCGAACGCGATCGTCGTGTTCTGCTGGCAAGCGAACGCCATGGCGCGGCGCTGGCCATGGTGATGGGCGGCGGTTACGCCGCCGACATCGACGACACCGTCGCCATCCAGCGGCGCAGTGTCGAACTCGCCGGTGAAAGCTGGCAACGACGCCGCGAACGTCGATCCGCCCGAATCAGTCAGTGAGCCTGAGGTACCGGCAGTCGCAGGCGGCGTGCGGGTCGCGCGTCACGCTAGCGTTCGACCGTGCATCCATGCACGGTCTCACTGCCCTCACGCTGCGCTGAACCGTCCATGGCCCGCTGGCGTTCGAGGCCGCCTGACGCGCGACCCGCACGCCGCCGTTAGCGTAGACAGTTTTTGCACGCCGGTTATGTCATGCCGCGGGGCTGTGCAGCCAGCGTGTCAGCGGTTGCGTCAGGCGTTCGAGCAGCGAACGTTTACGGGTTGTGGTGAGCTTGTAGACGTCGCCGGCGGCAACCGCGGCGACGATGAGATCGTCGCTGGTTGCGAGGCGATCGACCAGACCGAGTTCCACCGCGCGGGTGCCGAACCAGTATTCGCCGGTGGCGACCCGGGCGAGGTCCAGCGCCGGCCTGCACGCGGCGACGAAGTCCTTGAACAGCGTGTGCGCGTCGTCGATTTCTTCCTGAAACTTGGCGCGTCCGGCGTCGGTATTCTCACCGAACAGGGTCAGGGTGCGTTTGAATTCGCCGGCCGTGATCTGCTCGAAATCGATATCGTGTTTTTTTAACACGCGGTGGAAGTTCGGTAACTGCGCGACCACGCCAATCGAACCGATGATGGCGAACGGTGCGGCAACGAGTTCATCGGCTACGCAGGCCATCATGTAACCGCCACTGGCGGCGATGCGGTCGACGACCACGGTCAGACGGATGCCCCGGTCGCGCAGCCGCTTGAGCTGCGAGGCGGCCAGTCCGTAGCCGTGGATGGTTCCGCCGCCGCTTTCCAGCACCACCAGAACCGCATCGTCGGCCCGCGCGACGCTGAGTATGGCGGTGATCTGTTCGCGCAGTTCGCTGACCGCGGACGCGCGTAAATCGCCGGAAAATTCGCACACGAAGGTGCGGCTGGTGTGTGTATCAACGACTTCGCGGGCACGCTGCTTGGCGGCTTTATGTGCGGCCTTGCGCTGTTGTTTGAATACCTTTGGCGGCAGCAGCACTGCTTCGAGCGCGCTTTTCCCGTCCTCCATCACCTCGTTCAGGCGCGTGATCTCGAGTGGCGAACAGGCGCCGGCGCGCCGCGCGTGGCGGGACAGCAGGATCACCGTGACCGGCAGTGCAACGATGGCAACGACGGTAATCAGCTTGGCGGCGAACAGCAGGTAGTTAAACAGGTATTCCATGACGTGGGGGCAATGACGATAACGGGAAACACGATATCATTAAGCAAGCTGTGAATAGGTCCGGCTTGAGCTGCTTGTGGTCGCAACCTGCCGAGCCACGACTTGTTCAGCGCTTCATTATGCGCCTGCCGTCGGCGTCAGCGCCGCACCATTGAGCAAACGAGGAATCTCCATGCTGAGTATCACTATCGTCGAACTGCTGGTCATGATTGTCATTCTGCCGCTGATCGGAGCGGTCATCGGCTATGTCGTGGCTGGCGACCGCATGCGCGGCGCAAGCGGCGGCAAGACGCCGGCGGAGCTGCAGGCCGAGCTCGACAGCTACCAGCAGGGCGTCAGCAGCCATTTCCAGGAGACCGCGGAATTATTGCAGCAGATGACCGCGCAGTACCGTTCGATTTATACGCATATGGCGCACGGGGCGGCGGAACTGTGCGGTGAGGGCGACAGCAACGCCGGGCTGGCGGAACTCAAGCGGCTGAGCCAGGCCCTTGATGACGCTGCGGCCGTACCCGGCGAAGTGAGCAGCGCCGTCCCCGCGGCGCCGGGCGGGGACGGCGCCAAAACCCCGGCACCATCCGCACCGGGCCGCCCGGCGGCCTGAACCGGCCGCTCAGTTACGGCCGGCGCGGCGCGCCTTGAGATAACACTCCGTGTGACAGATTTCTTCGACCTTGCGCGCCCGCTGGGCGTCGTCATCGGTGGTAAACCACAGGCCGATTTCAAAACCCTCGGGTTGTTCGCGCACCATGACAACGGTGGCGGTGAAGCGCTGGGTCACACCGCGCAACGGGATCTCGAGTTCCAGGCGCGTGCCGGCCGGCAGGTACTTTTCTGAATGAAAGCTGAGACCGACGTCGCCGGCAATCGGCGCACTGTGCTCGTGTTTCCACGGCCGCGGGGTGCGGCGCCGGAAACGGATCGGGAATTGCGCCGGATGCGGAATAAAATCGTTATGTATCGCATCCAGGCGCGCCGGCGCCAGGGCCGGCAGGGCATTGGGCATGGACAGTGTCATTTCACCACTAGCACGCAGAAATTTGTTCATGTGCATGGGCCAGACCTCGCAAATCAGGATAAATTCGTATATTTAGTATGTTACGAGGTTTAGTTATAGTTATATCTAGAATGGATGTCAACAAAATTGAATCGATTTTCAGCAAATTAGAATAGATAGCTAGATTTTAGATGAGCAGTGGCAGTGCCTGCTCGAAGAACTTCGCCGAAGCCGCGGCGGGGCGACCTTCACCCCCTGGCGGTGACATCCATCCACGCGCCGACGATTTCAACCGTGCGGCCGTCGCCGTCGTGAACGGCGCGCAGCGAATCGACCACCAGCACCGCCGAACCGGACTTGTGCACCACGCGGTACTCGACCACCGCGTGGCTGAGTTCGCCGGACACCAGTTCCGCGAGAGTTTCGCGGTAGCGCGGACGATCCTTGGGATAGATCAGATCCGGCCAGAAGTTTGCATCGATGACTGCCGCGGTGCGTTCGTGCCCGGTCAGTCGCACGAAGTTTTTGGATATATAGCTGGCGCGAAGCGTGTCCTGCTCGAGCGAAAAGCTATACAGCACAGCGGGACTGAATTCGACCCAGTATTCGAGCAGTTCGTTGGCTTCGTCCAGATCCTGCAGGCGTTCGTCGAGTTCGGAATTGGTCCGCGCCAGTTCGTCGCGCAGCTTCTGCTCGTTTTGAACCAGCTTGAAGTGTTCGCCAGCCTCGTGCACGGCGCTGATGATTTCGGCCGCGCGCCACGGTTTGCGCACGAAACGGTAAACGCTGGCGTCGTGCAGCGCGGCGATGGCGACATCGAGGTCGTCCAGGGCGGTGATCATCACGCGCACCGCCTCCGGCCAGCGCTGGCGTATGATTTTGAACAATTCGACGCCGTTCATCTGCGGCATCACGTAGTCGGAAACCACCACTGCAAACGGACCCTCACGGTCCATCACTTCGATCGCCTCCGCCGCACTGGCGACGCTCCGGCAGTCGAACTCATCGGCCAGGTGGCGTTCGAGCAGGGCGGCGGCGTCGTTCTGGTCGTCGACGCACAGAACCTTGATTTTTTGTCCGCTCATTGCGCCGGATCCGACGCCTCGGGGCGTGTGTCAGTCAGCATTCGCTCAGCTCCCGAACAGCAATTTGAGTATCAACAGCACAATGCAGATATTGAACGCAACGCGGATGAAACCCTCGCCGTGCTTGATCGAGACATTGACCCCCAGCCAGCCACCGAAAGTATTACCCAGCGCCAGCGCCAGGCCGGCCAGCCACAGAATGCCGCTCTCGGCCCAGAATATTGCCAGGGCGGCAAATGAATAGGGTACGACGATGGCCATCTTGTGCATATTCGTGCGTACCAGATCGATCCCGCCGACGCGGTGCAGGATGAGCATGATTAGAAATCCGATGCCGATGTGGATGATACCGCCATAGAAACCGATCACGCCGATTAAAGCATGGGTCAGCCACGGTCGACGCACAGTGCCCGGGGCCGCGGCCGGGCTCGCGCTGCGCTTGATGCGTGATTCCAGGCCCATGGTCAGCATCACCCCAACCATGACCATGGCGAGCAGGCGATTGAACCAGACCCCCTCGATATGGGCGCCCCAATAAGCGCCAATGACGGCGCCCGGCAGCAGCGCCAGTGCCAGCGTGATGCTCAGGCGGACGTCGCGCACGCCGCGACTGAAGAATGTCGCCGTGGCGGCGATGGTCTGGGCGATGATGGCGATGCGATTGGTGCCATTGGCGATCGGACCGGGTACGCCCATCAGGACCAGGGCCGGTACGGTCAGCATCGATCCGCCGCCGGCGACGACGTTGATGAAGCCGGCGGCGACCCCTACGAGAACGAGGATGGAGTATTCGGTGGCGCCCATGAACAATGTTGAGACCGCTGCTGGCGTGCCAGTGTAATCGCAGGGTAGCTATTTCCCAACCAGGTCGCGGATGGCACAAGCGCTGCTCGGTGATCGGCGCGGCGGGAGCTCGGCGCGCTGCTGCAGTCGCCGTCAGGTCGGCATCGGGTGCCAGCCGGCGTCCGCCCACAACTGGCCGCTGATGGCCGAGTTGCGGATCAGGAACGAGATTGCATCGGCAATTTCTTCCGGACGGATCAGGCGCTTGATCTGGGTCGAGGGCAGGATATTGGTATTGATGTAGTCCTCGCCCAGGGCCCGCACCATTGGCGTGTCGGTAAACCCCGGGTGCAATACCGCGCAGCGCACGCCGTAAAACATCGCTTCCTTCATCAGGGTCGAGGCCGCACCCTCGAGGCCGACCTTGGTTGTCGCATACGCGATCTGTCCTTTGTTGCCTTGTGAGGAGACCGAGCCGATGAATATGATCACGCCCTGGGTGCCCTCGGCGGGGTCCCATTGTTTCAGCCCTTTGCCGAAGCGGGCTTCGGCCTGCTGGGCGACCATTTCCAGCGCCCAGTAGGTCGGCGCGATCAGGTTGACTTCGACAACCTGGCGGAAATTTTCAACCGGGTAGATATGCGCTCGGCCTTTTTCCTTGTTGAGTTTGACCGCCAGCGCATCGCGGGTGATGCCGGCGGCGGGCACGCAGATGTTGACGGGTCCGTGGTCGTTGCGCATGGTGTCGAACACCGTGCGCCGAAACGATTCGTCGGTGGTGTCGCCCTGGAAAGCGCGTACGATGCGCGCGCCGTTCTTTTTGCCGAGTTCGGCCGCGACCTCGTGGACGGCGTCGGCAACGTCGACCAGCGCCAGCGCGGCGGCTTCGTGTCTGTGAAGCTCGGCGGCTGCCGCGCGACCGATACCGCTCGCGGCGCCGGTGATAACGCCGACTTTACCTGCTATTTCCATCTTCGATTCCTGGTGGTGGGGCAGACAGGCCGGCAATTATAGAGGCAATATTGTGCGCTGCAATAATATTCAGCCAGGATCGTATATATGCCTGATTTGCGTCTATTCACAAGACCCGCGTCGTGAGCGATCCTGAGCCCGTATGGTGTCCGGACGCGGTCTGGAACGATACGCGCGTGCCATGTTTGAGCGGGGCGCGTCGTTATTCCGGCGCCCGCATCGCGGACCTCAGCGCGGCTTTGGCGGCTGCCGACGATGTTGCCGTGTTTGAAACCGTCGCGGTTGCCGGTTCGCTCGCGCGGCTCGAGGCCTCGCCGCAGTCCGACGTCGATTGCCTGCTCGTGGCGCGCGGGGACGTCGACGAGGGCGCACTGCGAGACGGCGTAGAGCGCGTCATGGAGATCGTCAGCGCGGCCGGCCTGAAAGCGCCGAAGTCGGATGGCATTTTTCGTCAAACGACGACGCGCGCTGAACTGCTCGATCCGGCCGCACTCGGTTCGCTCACGGAATCGCCGGCGGTGTTCGGCAAGCGCATGCAGTTCCTGCTCGACGCGCGGCCGCTGCTGCACGCCGGCGCCTGCCGCCGTCTGCAGGGCAATATTCTCGAATGGTACGGCAGCGGATTTCACCAACGTGACGCCAACGCGTCGTGGACCTATCTGCTCAACGATGTCACGCGTTACCTGCACGCGTACGCCGCCTGGCAACAATACAAACTGCAACGCAGCAGCGACGACAGCTGGCAGTTGCGCCAGGTCAAGCTGCGTTCGAGCCGCATCGTCACCTTCGCCGGCTTGCTGTTATTGCTGGGGGCGAGTAATCATCGCTTCGACAAGCAGCAGTGGCTGCTGGCGCGCCTGCAGGCGACGCCGCTCGAACGCATCGTCATGATCATGCAGCCGCTCGCGCCACAGGCCTGTAACGTGCTGTTGCGCCATTACGAATCCGTACTCGCGGCGCTCAGCGATCGCGCCCGTCGTGAAGCGCTGGTGGCCGGCGGTCCGGATTCCCTGGCGACGCTCAGCAATGAATACGGCGCCGACTTCGAAGCGATCCGCGCCGCTGGTGACGCGATCATGCAGATCCTTACCGATTTCATACTCGATCGGCGTGGCCAATGGGATCGTCGCTTTTTCAGTCGTCTGATCCTGTAACCGCGCCGACAGCAATCGGCCGAGCGACGGCACCCTCAATCGCGATGCACTGCCTCGGCGGGATTGACGGATGCGGCGCGAAAGGCCGGATAAATGGTCGCGAGCAATGACAGGGCAACGCTTGCCAGCATGACCTGAGCGATATCCACGGCGTGCAGCTCGGCCGGCAGGTAGTCGATGAAATAAACGTCGGCGTTGATCAGATCGATCTCCAGCACCGACTCTATGACGCGTGCCATGGCTTCGCTTTCGTGCGCGCCCCAGGCGCCCAGACTGGCGCCGAGCACGGCGCCGGCGACCCCGATCAGCAGACCCTGGGTAAGAAACAGTGCAACGATGCGCGCGCGGCTCGCGCCGAGGGTGCGCAGGATGGCGATATCGCGGATCTTTTCCGTCACCACCATGACCATATTGGCGGCGATATTGAATGCCGCGACCGCGATGATCAGCACCAGGATAATGAACATGATGCGTTTCTGTGATTTCAGGGCGAGGAAAAAATTTCGGTGGTACTGGGTCCAGTCGATGACATGCAGATCTTCGCCGAGCGCGCGCACCAGCTGACGCACCGCGACCGGCGCCAGCTCAGCCTCGGCGAAGCGCAACCGGATGCCGGACACGGCGTGGTCGAGACCGAACAACTGTTGTGCCGCGGCGAGCCCCATCAGGACCAGTCGACTGTCGTATTGGTACATGCCGACATGGAAAACGCCGCCGACCTCCAGTGCAGCGTAACGCGGCGCGCGCGGCTGCCCGCTGGCATCCCAGTCGGGCACGACCAGGGTCAGGGTGTCGCCCGGCGCGACGTCCATTTCGCGGGCCAGGTCGCTGCCGATCAGAACCAGGTTGCCGGGCGCATCGAGCAGTTGCAGCGCCCCGGCATCGAGATACTCCGCAAGCCGGGTCACGCGCGCCTCCTCGGTCGGCGCGATGCCTTCCACAACCACACCGCGGACTTCGCCTTTGCGACTCAGCATGCCGCTGCCGCGCACGTAGGGTGCGGCAGCGATCACGCCACCATGCGCGACACTGGCGCGCAGCACCCGTCGCCAGTCGCGCATGACGCTGCCAGGCGGGATCAGGACCGCGTGGGCGCTCATGCCGAGCACGTGGCGGGTTACTTCACGCTCGAAGCCGTTCATCACCGATAACACGATAATCAGGGCGGCGACCCCCAGACCGATGCCGGCGATCGACACCAGCGACACAAAAGTCGCGAAGCGCTGCCGTCGGCGTGTGCGCAGATAACGCAGGGCAATAAACAGGCCGTAGGGTTGAAACACGATCAGCGCCGCAACCCCGCCACGGCGCAGCCCGCGTGGCAAGGTGGGGGGCGCAGAACGCCCCCCGGGTCGCACTTAGAGGAGAGTGATGGTGAGCCTGTTCGGGGCAGGCCCGCATCGATGGAACTGTTGCAGTTACTGTGCCAGATCGTCATTGCTTGAAATTCAATTGTTTAGCGCGTGCGGTAGTGATCGCCGCGCACCAACTGCGGGCGCAATGCGCCGCATTGGTGCCTGTCGCGGGTGCAGCGTGGGCAGCCGCCGGCCTCGTCGTCGTTGCTCAGCTGCTGACAATAGCGTGACGGTCGAGGATCTCCAGCGGCACGGTATCGAGAACCGAGCTGTGGGTTGCGCGCAGATGGACCTTGCCGACCACACCATCCTGGTACGCTTCGATCCAGCGTGGCAGGCACAGGCACCAGCGGTCGCCTGGCAGTAATCCGGTAAAGCCGATATCGAGTCGCGGTGCGATCAGATCATTGCCGCGTTCGCGCGAGTAGAGCAGCAGCTCTTCGCTCATTTCTACGCAGATGGTGTGTTGTCCGACGTCCTCGGCGCAGGTATTGCAGCATCCGTCCCGGAAATAACCGGTCAGCGGATCGGGAGAGCAGGGTTCGATGGGATCGCCAAAAACGTTCAGGCTCATGGCTTCACTCCGCCTGATGTTCAACGCACAGTCCCCACATGACTTTGTAACGCTGGTTGGCGCTGCGCTGCACCGACCACAACGGCTCGCCGGGGTCGCGGCACAAACCATTGCCGCGCCACGATTCCGAGGTCGAGGGGAACATGTCGCGCGTCGCGATTCCGGCATTGATCAATCGGTCCCGCGTGCTGCAATACCACACCCCGTAAGAATCACAATAAACCTCGATGCGCTCGCTCATGATGCATCCGCCGTCGAACTGTCGCCCAATGGTAGACTCTAATTCAAACGTGAGTAAAGCCGCATTCGAGCGCAGTGGGCGCGCCGGCGCCGGCGACGTAATCGAGATCCCGACCATGAACCCGAACCACATCAGTATCGTGCAACGACTGGTCACCGCGACCGTACTGAGCGTGGCCTTGCTCGGCGCGGCTGGCGCCGAGCAGCAACGCAGCATGCTGCCCGACTGGGAGTTGGACAGCGTCGACGGCCGCACCTGGCGTTTTCATGCCGATACCGCGGGCCGTCCGGCGGTGGTGATGTTCTGGGCCACGTGGTGCCCGTACTGCCGCGCCTTGTTTCCGCATATCGAGGCGGTACGCCGCGATTATGAGTCGCGCGGGGTCAGTTTTTTTGCCCTCAATATCTGGGAAGACAGCGACCCGCAGGCCTATTTCGCGGAACACGGCTACGGCATGACGCTGGTGCTGGCAGCCGACCTGGTTGCCGAAGATTACGCGGTGGCCGGCACGCCGGCGGTGTTCGTGGCCGGCGGCGACCATCGCCTGCTGTACCAGCGCCGGCGCAGCGAACGGCCGGAAGACGTCGAGCGGGCCCTGCGCGCGACCCTTGACCAGGTTCTGGGCGGCGAGGCACCCTGATCAGCCAATACGGGAGAACGACGATGCCAGGATACGGAAAATCACTTGAGCTGCCGGATGCGGCGCGTGCACTGCCG
>CALOBG010000061.1:0-11104 GCA_942490995.1 uncultured Gammaproteobacteria bacterium | reverse complement strand
GCTTCGGCATGCAGTAATAAAGCTTCGCGAACAGCGACGCCGGAATGCTCATCGCCTTGAACAACGGGATCAGGCTCATCGCGTTCGGACTTTCGTCGCTGGGATCAACCAGCGAATTGCGATCGGTGAGCACTTCGACGGGACTGAATATAGCCTGGTTGATCGGCAGATCCGGCCACACGTAGAGGATCATATTGGTCGTGAGGCAGGTTTTGAACGCGGCGATATGGGTATTGATGGAACGGTTCGCCAGTTCCGGGCTCGCACCGCGGAAATCGAAGATCATGCGGTCCTGATCGACGGTGACCGCGAGCGGCCATTTCGCCAGGATATTTTCCCTCAGGCTGCTGTCGATCCAGGAGTTCACCCGCACCGTGCCGTCGGGCAACTCGGCAATCCGCCGCCGCACCTCGGTTTCGGTGTCCTCCAGGGTTTTGCGCAAGGTCGCGACGAGCGCGTCTTTGCCGAACTCTTCGATGATCGACAACGCGCGCTCGCGCAGGCGCAGCGCGGCGTGCAGCTTGACCTTCATGTCGGCATATTGCAGTTTCGGATCGCGTACCGAGTTCTGCAGAAAATTAACCAGGTCCCGCTTCAGCACAAAGTTTTCGGCGCAGCGGAACGGCGACATTTTCAGGCCTTCGTCATACTTTGACTCGGCAATGGAAGGCAGGCCGCCGGGTTCGATCGAACCGTTTTCCCCTTCGTGGATGATCGTCGCCAACCAGCACACCAGTTCGCCTTCGTAGAACAGCGGTACGATCATGCTCTGATCGGTGTTGTGCACATTACCGAAGCGGGAATCGTTGTGAATAAACGCATCGCCGTCACGCACCCCCACGGTCGGTTCGTTGACCCAGTATTTGTTGATGAACTTGATCGGGTATTGGCATACCGAAGCGAACACGCCGATGCCGCTCGGCGCGATCTGCGCCATGTCGCCGGACGCCGTGAACACCGCGGTTACCAGGTCACCCCACTTGGCGCCCGGCGCGACACCCATCTTCTCGACCATGTTGTAGCCTTCTTCGAGCGCCGAATCGAGACGCCCGCGTACCAGGTTGACGCGGTTGACATCGACTTCCTGCGCGAGCACCCGCTGTTCTTCCGCGGAGCGCGGCATCAGGCCGTGATTACGCACGATGGCGGGGTCCGGCCCGTAGAACAACTGATTGTCGTTGACGAACTGATCGAGCAATGCCTGCTCTTCGCTACTCAGTTTGATTTGCTTATCGAGATCGATTGCGGGCTCGTTCATGATCTTGCTTCCGTGTCAGGGCGCGTGAACCATGCGGCGCCGTGATTACTGCTGTGAAAGTTCCAGCCGGGCTCGACCAGGTAGGTTGTCGCGACGGTGGTGATCACCGCCGGTCCGTCGATGCTGGTACCCGGGGTCAGCGCGTCGTCGCCGAACACCGGCGTGTCGAGCGCCTGGTCAAAGCCGACAAAGTGGCACGAGCGCGTTGCAATCGGTGTCGCCGGCAGGCGAGTCGCCAGCGGCTGGATGTCCTTGAAATCGACCTTGCCAACGTCGACATAAGACGCCACCCGCACGGTATTGATCCGCACTCCGGACTCGGTTGCCTGGCTGCCCTCCCCGTACTGCTCGCCATAACGTTGATGGAACAGCTCGATCAGCGCCAGCACGTCATGGATATTCCGTAAACGCTCGACCTCGGTGACGACCGGGGTTTCGACCCGCTGGTTACCGTAGCGCATGTCGAACTCGACCCGATGGCGGATTTTATCCACCTCGATACCCTGTCGGATCAGATCGTCGCGACCGCGTTGCTCGAGCTCGGCGATAGTGTCGTTGAGGCGGGAAAACTCGGTGAGCAAAGCCTTGGTCGCGGTATCGAACAATACCGTGTAAGTCGATTTTTCGTGAATATGAAGCTGGTCGACATTGCCGGCGCCGAGCGCGGAAAACACCGCCGCGAACGGCGGCGCCAGGACCCGGCGGATGCCGAGCGCGCGGGCGATGCCGCAGCAATGCAGCGGTCCGTTGCCACCATAAGCGAGCATGGTGAATTCGCTGGGCGCGTAGCCGCGCGAGCGTAACTCCGTGGTGATTCCGTTGGCCATGTGATGGTCGACGTTTTCCTTGATCAGCCTGGCGATGGCGATTACGTCGTCGCCGAGCTGCGCCGCGAAGGTACTTTTGACCGCGCGTTCGGCCCGCCTCGCGTTGAGCTTGATGCGGCCGTTTGCGTAGTTGTTCTCATCGAGGTAGCCGAGCAGCAGGTCGGCGTCGGTAACCGTCGGTTGGCTGCCGCCGCGACCGTAACAGGCCGGTCCGGGGTCGGAGCCGGCGCTTTCGGGACCGATCTTGATGCGGTCGTAGAGGCGGTCATAGTGCGCGATAGAGCCGCCACCAGCGCCGAGCGTGACGAGATGGATCATCGGCACGCTGACCAGCCAGCGATCGATGACCGGCTGGAAATCGTAATGTTTCTCCTGGCCCTCGGTGACGATGCCGATATCGAAGCTGGTGCCGCCCATATCGGTGGCGATGACGTTGCCGAGGCCGCCGTCTTGGGCCAGGTGTTCCGACGCGGCCACCCCTGAAACCGGTCCCGAGTGTACGGTCTGCAGGGCGTCGGTGGAATTCAGCTGGGCCATGCCGCCGGAATTGTGATTGATCAGCATCGGCTTGTCGTAGCCGTTCTCGCGCAGGTTGAGCTCGAGCGCGCCGAGGCCGTGATACATCACGTTGTGCAGGAAACCGTCGATGATGGTCGAGGTCGCCCGCGTGTATTCGCCTTTGCGCCCGGCCACCTGGTGGGAAAGCAGCATCGGCACGGCGCCAAGAAAATAGCCCGGATACTCTTCCTGGTAAATCTCACGCACGCGCAGCTCATGGTCCGGATTAACCACGCTGTTGATCAGCGTCACTACGATGGTCTCCGCGCCGTGGTCGACCAGGTCGCGGAGTTTCACGCGCACGTCATGTTCGTCCAGCGGGATCAGCACGCTGCCATCGTAGGCACAGCGTTCGCGCACGGTCTGGATCATCGGGATGGGCACGATCGGATCCGGGCGGTGGGCGCGCGGCACGTCGTGCTGCTGTTCGTAGGGCAGGCCGTCGCCATGGCCGCGTGCGCGCGAGCACGGTACCGTGCTGGCGAATCCGTCGGTGATCAGCATGCCGATGCGTGGCCCCTTGCGCTCGATCAGCGCATTGGTGCCGAGCGTGGTTGCGTAGCGCACGGAATCAACTTCGGATAGCAGGGTGCGCTTGTCGACCTTGAGTTCGTCGATAGCGATATCCAGTGCCGCATTGAAGCCAAGGGCGAGATTATGATGCGTGGTGAGCGCTTTGGCCTGGACATAACGCGCGCCCCAGGCCACGAAACAATCGGTAAAGGTGCCACCGATATCCACAGAAACCCGTTTCATGCTGGTTGTCCTCGCGCGCTCAACGATGCTGGTGGTGCGGTTCAGGCCGCACGAAACGCGGGCGCTGCAGATCTTCCGGCAAGGGCAGCGTACCGCCGTGTTCGTCGGCCCACGCCTGCGCCTTGATTTTCAGGGAGTCGATATCGAGATTGATGTCACGCGTCGGCGGATGGCCGGGGACCGTGTATTCGGTTTCGACCATGGTTCCGCAACCCGGGCAATAATATTCCAGCAGCGCGGTATAAGCCGGGTCCGGCGAGAACGTATAGTCATACTTGTCCGGATCGATCAGCGGCTTATGGATTTCGCGCGGGTCGCGATCGTAGACCAGCAAACCGCGCTTGTAATTGTCGCGTGCGTCGCCGATATCGTGATCACAGCGTCGGCAACGCCAGCGCTCGCTATCGAGTTCGATACACAGGTACTCGGTGATAAAAACTTTCATAAACGATTCCTCGACAGGGAGCCGGTCGGACTCACGAACGCGTCAACAGCAGATCGGAATTGCTCGACACGCGGAACTGCCATGCGGCATCGACGCGTGCGGTAAAAAAGTCGTGCTCGACGATGCATGGCCCGGACGCGTACATGCCGGGCTCAAGTGCGGAAAACTGATACAAAGGCACTTCACGTATCGCACCGCCACTGCGCAGGCTGCGGCTCGCGTCGGTTGTCGCCGCAGCGGCTGCGGGCTGCAGATCGGGCTGCATTGTTAACCGCGTTATCGCTTTGCTCGCTTCGAGACGCACCAACAATGGTCCGCGCAATCCGGCCGGCGCCGGCGCATCGTCCGTCCAGGCGACGGTCTCACCGCTGCCGGCCAGGTCGACAATACTCCAGCCCAGCACACAGTCTTCGATCGCGGTGCTTTCGCCGAACATGTCGCGTCGCGCGCGCGCCAGCAGGGTGTCGCGGGCCGCTGTCAGCGCCTCGCGCTCGGCGCTGTCGATTTCGGCCTGGTAATGCTGCGACAGATCCGAGAAGCCGATGCCGTAAGCGCTGAATACCGCAGCCATTCCCGGGATCATCGCCTGGCGGATACCGAGGGCGTCGGCGATGGCGGTCAGCAACATCGGTCCGCCGCCGCCGAAACCGGCCAGCATGGTGTCGGCGGCGGCGCCGGTAAGGTGCTCGACCCCGGTGACGATCTGCCGGATCCAGGCGGCCTCGACCGCCGCCAGCGCGTCGTCCTCGCCGAGCTCGAGCGGCGCGGCGACGGCGTCATGGAGGGCCGCGCGCGCGCGTTCGACATCGAGAGCCAGTTCGCCACCGAAATAAGTCGCCGCGTCGATCATGCCGGTCAACAGCAATACGTCGGTGATTGTGAGTTCGGTACCACCGCGCCCGAAGCATGCCGGTCCCGGCGCCGCGCCGACCGATGTCGGACCGACGCGAATGACGCCATTGACGGCTCGGATCACGGAACTGCCGCCTACCCCTTCGCTGTGGATACGGCACAGGGGCGCCGATACCGGCACGTCTTCGACGCTGCCGTAATGTTCGAATTCCAGTTCGCCGTGGCTGACGACCCCGACATCGGTGGTGGTACCGCCAACGTCGATGGAAAGCAGTCGCGCCAGTCCATAATGGCGGGCGAGTTCGCGGGCGCCCTCCATACCACCGCGCGGCCCGGAGCTGTAGGTTTTCAGCGCGATCGTTTTTGCGACCCGCGCCGAACCGCCGTCGTTACGAAAAATCAGCAACGGGTTGCGCGTACGAAAGCGTTTCAGCCGATGTTCGGCGCCGTACAGAAAACCCTCCATCGCCGGATGCAGAAAGGCATTGAACAGCGCGCTCC
This sequence comes from uncultured Gammaproteobacteria bacterium, assembly GCA_942490995.1. GTDB lineage: Bacteria > Pseudomonadota > Gammaproteobacteria > UBA981. Next base: position 5,907 of record CALOBG010000061.1, on the reverse strand, counting down.
AGGTGCGGCGGCTGTAATCCGAATCGCGGCTCATCTGCGCGGCGAAAGTCACCGGCAGGGCGCCGAGCAGGTGCGAAGGGTAGCGGCGCAGCACGACGCGTTCGTAACGGCGCTCTCCCGCCTCGACCGCGTCGCCGTCAAGGCTGACGATAATCCGGTTGGCGCCGCCCGCGCCAAGTTCGTTGATGGCACGCGTCAGCGCGCCGTCGAGCGCCTCGTCGTCGAGACCAGGGTCGACAACCTGCACCCGATCGCCAACCAGCGCGGCAAACAGCGCCGCGCGCTCGCCGACGCCACCCAGCTCACTCAGCGCTGATTGATGCGCGCAGATTAATCCGAGGCGCGGGCCGCGCCGTTCTACCAGGGCATTCGTCCCCTGGGTGGTGGAATAGCGGATGTGATCGGTTTCCTGCAGCAGACGCGCGACGTCCTGTTCGCCGTAAACCAGGGTCGACAATCGATGCAGACCCTCGAAAAAACAGGTGCTGAGGTCGTGCGGGGTGGTCAGGGTTTTGGTGAACAGCAGTCGCTCGCCATCAAACGCGCAGAAATCGGTCAGCGTGCCGCCGTTGTCGATGTTGATAAGCATGTTGGCAGCGCGCTCAGATATCGCCGAAATCGCCGTGCCGGCCTTTACCCGACTTGAATCGCGTCGCGCCCTCGAGACCTTCAGCGGCAAGCATGTCGCGGCTGTTGTGCCATTCCGAACGCAGTGCGTCCTCGACCGACAGCCCGTGCTGGAGATACACCGAACGGCGATCCGCGCGCATACAGCCCTGCGGGTAACGCGCGATCTCCGCGGCCAGCGCCTCGGCCGCCTGGCGCGAGCTGCCATCGGCCACGACCTGCTCGCAGGCGCCGATGGCGAGACATTCCCGGGCCGGGACCTTGCGCCCGGTCATGATGATCTCCAGCGCCCGCCCCTGGCCGACCAGGCGCGGCAGACGGACCGTGCCACCGTCGATCAGCGGCACGCCCCAGCGCCGGCAATAAACGCCGAAGTAGGCGCTTTCTTCCATCACCCTCAGGTCACACCACAGCGCGAGTTCAAAGCCGCCGGCAACGGCCGGCCCGGCTACCGCCGCGATCACGGGCTTGGACAACTGCAGGCGACTCGGGCCCATCGGTCCACGCGGCACGGGTTCGCCGGGCGGTCCGAAATCGAGTTCCGCGAGGGGACGGTCGCGGCCCTGGAGGGTACTGGCGAACTTGAGATCCCAGCCCGCACAGAACGCACCGCCCTCGCCCCAGAACACCGCGACCGCAGCGTCCGGATCGGCGTCAAACGCTTCGAAAGCCGCCACCAGTTCTTCGGCGCTGGTCGGGTCCATGGCGTTGCGTGCTTCACCGCGGCTGTGGATCACGGTTGTCACCGCGCCGGCTTTTTCTACTCGTACTGTCATGAGCGTGGATCTCCTCGTGTGCCTAGGGCCTGTTTATCTTTCGTTGTTCAGCGCTGCTGAGACCATTTTTGTGGCCCGTCAAGGCGAAGCGAGCGTGGTGTAGCCCCGCTACACGAGCGAGCGCCAACGCAGGCGGACGCAAAAATGGACTCAGCCCATACAATTTCACATATAAAAGCCGGGTTACCCCTGAAAAACCACCATACTGCGTTGTTCCTCGCTTATTTGGAGCCACCAAACTACGCTCGTCACGCCTTGCCTGGTGGTTTTTCAGGGGCAACAGCGTTGAACAACGAAAGATAAACAGGCCCTAGAACAATCGCCCGTGGATCACCGTTCGCGCGGTAACTCGCCACCAGCAGGTATGGAAAGGTAAACATGCCGCCCCAGATCACGCAGAACGCGCCGTAGATGACGCCCTTAACCCCGAAGCCTTCACGCCACGCCACCCACACGCCGATCAGGCCGAGATGAATGACGAGGTCGGCGTTGAACTGCGAACGCCAGTTCAGCGCGACCAGATCGCCGAGGAATACGGCCGGCCAGTTGAAACCGGACGCCGCGACGGCGGCGAACGTCACGGCAAAAATGGCGATCGTGAATACCACGAGCGAAACCCGCAGGCTGGTCATACTGGCAACTCCCCTTGACGTCTTACTGTGCAGCGACGATGACCATAGCCTAGCCTCGGCGGGCTCGCGGCGCTTGTCTGAGCGTGAACGTGAATTTGCCTGTAAGAGAAGCGAGGGCAGGCCTTCAGGCAAAGAAACCGAGCGGCCGCGGCGGAGCTATTGTCGGCAGTTCGCGCAATCTTCGCCCGCAAGGGCGCGCCACGGGCCGATATTCCGGTTACGCGGTGTTATCCGTGATTTGTTTCATGGTGAAGCTGTGCCCGAGCGCGGCAGAGCTTCGCGGCGATAGACTGAGGGCGAGCGCCCGAACCGCGCCTTGAACGTTCGGCTGTAGTGTCCGAGGTCCTTGAAGCCCCACTTAAAGGCGATATCGGTGATCGAGTTATCCGCGGCAAGCAGGTCCTCGGCGCTGCGGTCGAGGCGCCGGGCAAGCACCCATTCACCGATCGTGCAGCCGTCATGTTCAAACAATTTGTGCGCGTATCGCGTCGAGATCTCAAAGGCAGCGGCAACCGAGCCGGGCGATAAATCCTCGTCGTTGATATAACACTCGATGTAGTTCTTGATCTCGTCAAGCAGCAGTTCACGGTCGCGCGGCGCCCGGTACAGACTCGCGATCATGGCGTCGAATAAACTCGTCGTCACACTGCTCAATGAGATCTCATAAGGACGCAATTCGCTGTTGAGAAACCTGGTCAGGGTTGACATGTGTTGCACACACAGTTCCGACAGCACGTTGGTTTTGTCGACATGCGCGCAATGCAGCGCCGCACAGGCGTCAGATCGGGCGCGCAGTACACGTTGCGGAACCAGCACCGAAACCTGTTCGTAGCGCGCAGCGGAAATTTCAAACGCCATGGCCTGAGTGCTGTCCCACACACCGAGTTCGTTTTCGGCGATCAGCGTTGTGCGACTCGACGACACGAGTCGGATCGAACCGTGGAGCGGCATCACCACGATCAGGTAGGGTTCCGGGTTGGACTGAATCTGTTCGTTGCGACGGGCGCCGCTCCAGTGCTTCGAACCCAGGCGCAGGTTTACCCAACTGATACGCAACGGTCCGACCGCGCGCGAGATGACATCGCCGGTCAAATCAGCGGTGCTGATACCTTCGAAGCTCCACGACAGGTGCGAGATCCCGATCGCACGACTGAGCTTCTCGCCGCGCACGACAGCAGGCCCGGCTGCCGTTCTGGCTGTGCTTGTTGCCATTTCCTGACCTGCTCAAAAAACCGACGGTGCGATCGTTCGGGGCAGCCCCAAACAAATCAACCGCCGCCCTGGCGAACTCCAAACAGGGGCGATCTCCTGAGAGACCGACCCTGAAGTGGCACGAGCGATTGCCTGCCTGGTACTGTGCTGTTCACTATAAGGCAAAATTCAGTGCGTCGGGAAGCAAGCACTGCGGGCGCCGGCATCTTACCGTGTTGGTTATCATCAGAGCCTGCACTCGAGGAATAAACAATGGTCACCACTACCGCTCAACACGACCCCTACGCGGTCCCGCTCGAGCAGATCGACATGAGCAACCCGGCGCTGTTCGAACAGAATCTGGCCCGAACCTACTTTGAGCGACTCCGCGCAGAAGCGCCGGTGCACTATTCGAAAGGCTCGGATTGTGGTCCGTTCTGGTCGGTGACCAGGTTCCAGGACATCATCGAGATCGACAAGAACCACAAGCTTTTTTCCGCCGATTCCGCGCACGGCGGGCATCTGCTCGGTTACGAGATGTGGTTCAAATCAGACCCCGATCTGCAGCTGCCGATGATTATCGCAATGGATCCGCCGCGCCACGACGTCCAGCGCAAAGCAGTCAGCCCGGTGGTCGCCGCCGATAACCTCAAAAAAATGGAAGCCGGTATCCGCAGCAGCGCGATCGAGATCCTCGATGCGTTGCCGGACAACGAAACCTTCAACTGGGTCGAACGCGTCTCCATCGAACTGACCACCAGGACGCTCGCGGTCCTGTTTGATTTTCCGTTCGAAGAACAGCGCAAACTGACGCGCTGGTCGGACGTCGCCATGTCGATCCCCGGCGACGGCATTACCGAAAGCTGGGAAGGGCGCAAGCGCGAAATGCTCGAGATGAAGGCGTGCTTCGAAGATCTCTGGCAGGCCCGCAAAACCAACACCGAGGGCTTCGACCTGGTATCGATGCTGGCAACCACGCTCGACGAAAACACCATGAGCCCGGCGGAATACATGGGTAACGTGGTACTCCTGATCGTCGGCGGTAATGACACAACCAGGAATTCGCTGTCCGGCAGCGTCCTGGCGATGAATCAGTTCCCGGACGAAAACCGCAAGCTGCGCGAGAACCCCGAACTGCTGGCCAACTTCGTGTCCGAAGCGATCCGCTGGCAGACCCCGGTTGCGCACATGAAGCGTACCGCCATGGAAGACGTCGAGATCCGTGGCAAAACCATTCGCAAGGGCGAGAAAGTGGTGATGTGGTATGTCTCCGGCAACCGCGACGAAGACGTCTTCGAACGCCCCAATGACCTCATCGTCGATCGCCCGCGCGCGCGCAACCACCTGTCGTTCGGTTTCGGGCTGCACCGCTGTGTCGGTAACCGCCTCGGCGAACTGCAGCTGCGCATCGCCTGGGAAGAGATCCTGAAGCGATTCAAGTCGGTCGAAGTGGTCGGTGACCCGGTGCGCGTGTATTCCAATATCACCATGGGTTATTCCCATCTGCCGGTACGGGTCGAACGCTATTGAACCCGGGCCGGCCCTGTAGAGCGGCTATTTTGAGACAAGGATCTGAACATGATAAAAATCACTTACGTTGAGTTTGACGGCACCGAGCACAGCATCGAAGCAGCACCGGGTGAGACACTGATGTCGGTTGCGGTCGATAACGGTGTGCCGGGCATCGATGGCGATTGTGGCGGCAACTGCGCGTGTGCGACCTGCCATCTTTACGTTGAGGGCGAGTTATGCGGAAGCATGAACGACGAGGAGCGCGATATGCTCTCGATCGCGGATAATATCCAACCCAACAGCCGCCTCGGCTGTCAGATTGTGCTCACCGCGGCGATGGACGGGCTGGTACTGCAACTTCCGCATGGACAACACTGAATGACGCGAGCGATGAAAATCTACTACGCCCCGAACACCCGCGCGGTGCGTATCGTGTGGCTGTTCGAAGAACTCGGCCTGCCTTACGAACTGGAGACCTTTAAACTCGGCGACCCGGCGATGCGCAGCGCCGAATATGCGCGGGTCCATCCGCTCGGTCGTGTACCGGCGCTCACCGATGGCGATGTTACGCTTTATGAGTCCGGTGCAATCGTCGAGTACATACTCGCGCGCCACGGCAATGGCCGCCTGGTGCCGGCCGTCGACTTACCCGAGTTTCCCGTCTACCTGCAGTGGCTGCATTATGCCGAGGGCATGATCATGCCGCCGGTGAATACCATCGTGGTCGAAACGATTCTGCTGCCGGCCGAACGCCGCAACCAGACCAATGTCGATCGCGCCACGAAACTGTTGGCGCGCATGCTGGGCGCCGTCGATGCCCACCTCGCCGGCCGCGAGTATCTCGCCGGTGAATTCAGTGGCGCCGACATCATGACCGGCCACGCCTACACGGTCGCGGTCAAACTGGGCGCCGACATTGCTGACAAACCCCATGTCGGCGCCTACATCGAACGGATCAACGCACGCCCCGCGTTGCAAAAGGCATGGGCTGCATGAACCGATGAGCAAAGCGCCGCGGTTGCGTCTCGACCAACTGCGGGTGATGGCCGAGATCAACGGCCTCGCGGTCGACGACGACCGGCTTGCTCGGCTGCTGCCGCTGGTGCAGGCCCTGTGGGATGGGGTCGCCATGCTCGATGACCTCGACCTCAATGGCGTCGAACCCGAAC
>CALOBG010000060.1:0-5739 GCA_942490995.1 uncultured Gammaproteobacteria bacterium | reverse complement strand
GCCGCTGGGTCAAGTGGCCGATATCTATGTGGCGCCTACACCAAACCAGATTACGCGTGAGGCCAATTCCAGGCATATCGACGTTTCATGCAATGTCGCCGGGCGAGACCTCTGGTAGTAAAAGCGCGCGAGATCGCGGCCAAAGTGGAGACTGGAGAATTTGATACAGGCTACCACCCAGAAATACTGGGCGAATACGCCGAACGTCAGCAATCCAAAAACCGTCTTTTTGGGGTGGCGCTTCTCTCGGTCATCGGGATCTTCTTTATCATATACACCGACTTCTCATCCTTCCGCTTGACTCTATTGATCATGCTGTGTTTGCCGATAGCCCTGACCGGCAGTATTTTTGCGGCCCTGTTTTCCGGCGGCGTGTCGTCACTGGGCTCTATTGTTGGGTTCGTGACCGTATTGGGCATTGTCGGTCGCAACGGTGTGATGCTGATCAGCCACTATCGGAACCTGGAAATGGTGGAAAAAATGCCCTTTGGCGAGGCGCTCATCATTCGGGGGGCCATGGAACGCCTGTCACCCATTCTCATGACGGCCCTGACCACGGCGCTGGCGCTGGTTCCGATCGCCGTGGGGGGGCAAAAGCCCGGCCAGGAAATAGAACACCCCATGGCGGTCGTGATCATGGGCGGACTGGTTTCTTCTACCCTGCTGAATCTTTTTATCATGCCCACGCTGTACTGGCTGTTCTCCAAAAGACCGCCGGTGACCGGACTCGGCGGCGTAGATTTCGCGCACTCGGGTCAGCGGCAGGGGATGGCGTGGCATCCAGCCCGGGGTCCACATCAGGGGGTCGACAATCATCGACAGCCAGCCGACGTCGAGCAGTTGCGCGCCGATGCCGGACAGCTCCCAGTCGATAATGCCGCTGAGCGCGCCGTCCTGGTACAGACAGTTGCCGGGCTGGTAATCGCCGTGGAACAGACCGACCGGGGTGCCGTCCGGCAGACTGTCGAGCAGGGCGCGCTCAGTTGCCTCGGCGGCCTTGATCCAGGCGGCTTCCGGCGCCTGGGCATAAATCCGTTCCCAGCGCGTGATCTCGCGCTCCAGCGAGGCCGGCTGTTCCCAGCCGTCAAGCCGGCTGCGCCAGTCGAAACCGTGCAGGCGCGCCAGCCACAGCGTGCACTGTTCCCACATCTGCGCGCACCGGGTCGCCCCGAGCGGCAGATCCGGGCTCGGATCCCAGACAAAAAACGTCCGTCCCGGCAGGCGCTCCATGACGATGAACGGCACCTCGAACCAGGGGTTGTCCTGGTAGGCCCACGGCACTTCCGGCACCGGCAGACCGTCGGCTTTCAGCGCACGCAGCAGCGGCGCCTGGCGGTAGACGTCGGTGTTGCCCTTGAGCTTCACGCCTTTGGGCGGCAGCTTGATCACATAAGCGGAGGTCGCGCCGCCCGCGTCACACACCTCGAACAGGAACGTCAGGCCGGCATGGCCATCGGATTCGAGCAGGTTTTCTAGGCGCGCGGCACTGCCGATCTGATCGACGATGAAGGCGCGCAATCCGGTTTCGACTTCTGCGATGTCCATGGCTTTACCCGGCCGTGCCGGCCGCTTTGAGCAGGCTGCGTGCCAGCGCCCAGCGGTGCACTTCCGAGGGGCCGTCGTAGAGCCGAAAGGCACGGATGTTTTTATAAATCCGCATCACCGGATAATCGTTTGAGGAACCCATGCCGCCGAGGATCTGCAGCGAGCGATCGACGACCTGGCCGAGTTTCTCCGAACAATAAACTTTGCACATGCTGGTTTCCTGGCGCGCCTGTTCGCCCTGGTCGAGCAGCCACGCGGCATGGCGCACCGCCAGCCGGCAATGGTGCAGGTCCATGGCGTTGTCGGCGAGCTGAAAACTGACCCCCTGGTGTTCGGCGATCGGCTTGCCGAATGCTCGCCGCCAGGTGGCGAAGGCCAGCGCTACGTCGTGGCAGCGCGTGGCGGCGCCGAGCCAGCGCATGCAGTGCGTGAGGCGCGCCGGACATAACCGCACCTGCGCGTAACGGAAACCGTGGCCGGGTTCACCGAGGATGCGATCCGGGCTGACGCGCACGCGGTCGAGTTCGATTTCGCTATGACCGCCGGGAAACATGTCGTCGAGCATGTCGAGGCGGCGCGTTTCGGTCAGGCCCGGGCTGTCGGCATCGACGACAAACATCGTCGCGCCGATGTCGGCGCCACTGCGATCGCGGGTCTGCGCCATGACGATATGAAAAGCGGCTTCGCGAAAAGTCGTGATCAGCCATTTGCGCCCGCTGATCAGGTAGTCATCGCCGTCGGCGACAGCAATGGTTCTCATCAGCGTCGGATCGGCGCCGGCGCCGTTGTCCGGCTCGGTAACGGCAAACGTCGACTTGACGCTGCCGTCGAGCAGCGGTTTCAGCCAGCGCGCTTTCTGTTCGTCGCTCGCGATCTGTTCGAGCATGTAGTGATCGCCTTCGCCCGGCATGACGTTCAGCGCGATCGGGCCGAGCAGCGAATAGCCGGCTGCCTCGAGGACCACCGCCTGACCGAGATGGTCGAGTCCGGCGCCGCCGTAGCGGGTCGGCGCGTGCAGCGACCACAGCCCGGCTGCTTTACCGCGGTCCTGCAGCTCGGCGCATAGCGCCATGGAAGGACCGTGAGTGTCCTGGCGCGGATCGTTTTCGAGCGGAATGACCTGCTCGCGGACAAATACCCGCACGCGAGCTTCGAGATCGAGCAGTTCCGGCGCAAGATTAAAATCCATGGGCGAGGTGTAATAACGGTAGCCGTGGGCGGCGCGCAGGATTCTAGCCAAATGTGCGCCGGGTGTCTGATATTTGGCGATCCCGGTCGCACTGGTTTCGTTTATGTGTTTTCCTATAATCCGGTTACCGGCGTCGATATTCGGGGTTCCGGGGGCCATGATGGCGCGGTCGGCCTCAAAAGCAGAGAAACACGGGAGTCAGGCCATGGATTACAGCAGGATCAAGCTCGCGCCACGCACCGCCGCGATCGGCGCGGATGTCGAGGGGGTCGACCTCGGCCAGCTCGACGACGAGCTGTTCGGCGAAATCAAGCACGCACTGCACCAGCACCTGGTGCTGTTTTTCCATCGCCAGACCCTGTCAAACGAGGCGCATATGGCGCTCGCCTCGCGCCTCGGTGAGATGGAGATCCACGAAGTGTTCAGCCCGCTCGAGGGCCACCCCGAGATTTCGGTGCTTGAACACGACGCTGCCAGGCCGCCGATCAGCGATTCCTGGCATTCCGATGTCAGCTATCGACCGCATCCGTCGATGGCCTCGGTGCTGTACGCGCGTACCATCCCGCGACTCGGTGGCGATACCCTGTGGCGCAGTGCCTATGCCGCGTACGAAGCCTTGTCGGATCCGCTGAAAACGATGCTTGAAGGCCTCACCGCCGAACACGATTTCCTGCAGGCCTATGGCAACTATTTCCGCACTCAGGCCGACGGCGCCGAACGGATCCGCCGCGCCCAGGTCGAGACGCCGCCGGTGGTGCACCCGCTGATCGTGCTGCATCCGGTGACAGGTAAACGCCTGCTCTACGTCAACCCGACGTTTACCTCGCGCATCATGGAGTTGAGTCGCGCCGAGTCCGATGCGCTGCTGCACTTCCTGTTTGATCACTTCAACAAGCCGGAATTTCATGTCCGGCTGCAGTGGCGCGAGGACGATGTCGCGATCTGGGATAACCGCGCCACGCAACACTACGCGACCGGCGACTATTACCCCGAGTACCGGCGTATGCACCGCATTACGGTCGGTGGTGACCGCCCGCGCGCAGTCGGCACAAATGTTGAACAGGCGGCGCCGATACGTGCGGTCAAATAGTGCCGTGCCCTGCCTGCTGGGGGTGTTGTTAACCCTGCTGTGCGGGGAGCTGCTCGCGGCCGGGGTCGGCGAAGTCAAACTGCTGCGCGGCTCGGCCACGCGCCAGACCAGCGACGGCACGCGCATCGGTCTCGACCGCGGCGACAAGGTGTTTGCCAACGATCGCATTGAAACTGCCAGTAAATCGTTCCTGATGCTGCAGTTCGAGGACAACACCCGCTTCAACCTCGGTCCGTCGGCGCTGTTCAGGGTCGATGAAGTGCGCTCAGGCGATGATGGTTCGTTCAGTGCCGAAGTCCTGCGCGGCGCGTTCCGGTTCGTGTCCGGCCTGATCGCAAAAACCCGGCCGCGGGCGATGCGGGTCAAAACCGGCTCGGTGGCAACCATCGGCATACGTGGTACCACCGTCGGTGGCGAGGTGGTGGGCGAATCGGCCACGATCGTGCTGCTGGAAAGCGAAGATGGTGCGGAAAGTTCCGAGATCGAGGTCGGCAATGCGCATGGCAGCGTGGTCATCAACCAGGCCGGCTACGGCACCCGGGTCCCGGACGCCAACAGCGCGCCGACCCCGCCCGAACGCATGACATTGCGTACGATTGAGAACCTGGTGCGGAATATCAACAGCATCCAGCGCATCGCGGTGCCGCGTCCGACTTTTCGCTGAACCGTGCGCAGGGCTGGAAATAGCCTCGAAAGTTGCCTACACTTTACCTGACTTTTCGCCCCTAAGTTACGGTATTGAATCATGAAACTACGGCTGATATACCTTCGGGCCGCGACCGCCGCAGCCCTGATCTTGATGTGCCCGGTGAGCTTTGCGACGGAATCCGAGCCCAACGTCTGTAATCGCGAGCAGTTCACCGGCTGCCTCAACGGCGTCGGCACCTCGGTCACCAACGGCGCCGGACTGCGCATGAACAGCAACGAGTTCGGCGACCTGGCCCGCAACCGCAACAGCAAGGCCGGCAACCCGGCGCTCGCCGCGCGTTATGCAAGCGACGACGGTCTCGCCGCCGGCGACGAAATGGGCGGCAGCGTGTTCGGCATGTGGGGCAGTTACTCCTATGCCGACTTCGACAGCGATTTCGTTTTCCAGGGCACCTCCCTGGCTTACGACGCCGACGCCCACAATTTCCTGTTCGGCGTGGACCGCCTGTTTCATTCGAGTTTTCTCCTCGGCCTCGCGCTTGGTTACCAGATGGCCGACGCCGAGACCGACTTCAACGGCGGTGGCCAGGACAGCGACGGTTTCACGATCGCGCCGTACGCAGCGCTGCTGCTGAACGATATTTTCAGCGTCGATATTGCCGGCGGCTTCAGTTTCACGGACTACGACCAGGACCGCATTTCGCCGGCTGACGGTACCAACATCGAGGCCAGTTTCGACTCCGACCGCTGGTTCGTGGCGACCAACCTGAACGCCGTGGTGACGACCGGCAACTGGATTTTCGGCGCCCGCGCCGGCTACCTGCACACCGACGAGGAGCAGGACGACTATATCGAGACCGGCAGCGCGGTCAGCGCCGCGGCCGGTCGCCTGCGCACCGTGCAGCAACGTACCATCGATCTTTCGCAGGTCAGCATCGGCGCTGATATCGGCTATAACTTCGGCGCGCTGGAACCGTATTTCATGGCCGTGTATCGCAACGATCTCGGCCGCACGGAAGGCAACAGCGCCGGCGGCCTGCCGGGTAACTTTACTGCCGTGCAGCCCGACGACGACGACGAAGTGCAGCTCAACTTCGGCGTACGCTGGTATTCGACCTGGGGCGCGAGCGCCACGCTGGAATATCAGCGCATCGAAGGCCGCTCGTTTTTTGACAGCGACACGTTCATGTTGACGGTGCGCGCGCAGCTTTAGCTTCGGGCCTGCAAAAAGTTTCGAATGGAAATTACGGGACTAGCACTGAGGGAT
>CALOBG010000059.1:0-45129 GCA_942490995.1 uncultured Gammaproteobacteria bacterium | reverse complement strand
GCGACGTCGATGTCGCTGTGGGTGACGCCGGCCATCGCGAATGCGACCGGCGCGGCGCGCGCGATGCCGAGACGGGTCATGTCCGCACGCTGGGTGATCGCGCTGGGCGAATCCGGGTGGCCTTCGGCAACGCCCCCGATCAGGATTGGGCGATGGCGCAGATCCCGCGCCCGCTCGGTACTGCTGACCACGACCGCTGCCGCACCGGCGCTTTCCAGGCAGCAGTCAAACAGGCGCAGCGGATCGGCGATCATGCGCGATCCCTGGTGGTCGGCGAGTGTCATCGGCTTGCGCATCATCGCGCGTTCGTTCAATTCGGCGTTGGCGCGGCAGGTCATCGCGATTTCGGCGAGCTGCGCGCTGGTGGTGCCGTAGGTTTCCATATGGCGACGCGCCATATGCGCATAGAACTGTGCCGGGGCGTTCATGCCGAGCGGCATTTCGAACTCGCCGACCAGCCGCATCTGCGGCATCTCGGCCAGGCGCTTGGTGATCCGCCCACCGGAAATGCTGCCGCGGCCCAGCGCGACCAGAACATGGTTGGCGACGCCACTGGCAACCGCCATGGTGGCGCTCTGCAGCGCCGCGACCGGGCTCGCGCCGCCCATCGGCGTCAGCGCCGAGTAGCGCAGATCCGGCAATCCGAAGTTGGTAATGAAGTCCTCGGCGACAATGCCGCCGGCGCCGTAAGGGATCACGCCGTCGATCTGTTTCGGCTCGAGGCCGGCGTCCCGAATCGCGGCCAGCGAGGCTTCGAGGGTCAGGGCGAGCTGGCTGCGGGTGGTCTCGCGGGCGTAGACGGTTTCGCCAACGCCGCTTACGGCCGCTCGATCGCGCAGGGTCGACACCGCGATGCTCAGGACAGTCCGGCGACCGGCAACAGGGCGCCATGCACGGCGCGCGCTGAATCGGAGGCAAGGAAACACATCACTTCGGCCAGATCGGCCGGCGCAACCCACTTGGAGAAATCGGCATCCGGCATATCGGCGCGGTTGGTGGGTGTATCGATGATGCTGGGCAATACCGCGTTGACATTGATGCCATCGCCGCGCAGCTCGCGAGCCATGGTTTCGGTGAGCCGCATGACGGTGCTCTTCGCCGCGATATAAGCGCCCATGCCGGCCTGGCCTTCGCGCGCGGACAGCGCGCCGACATTGACGATCGCGCCGCTTCCGCGTTCGCGCATCGCCGGTACCACCGCCGCGACCATATTGCGCATGGTGACCACGTTCATGGTGTACATGTGCTGCCACTGTTCGTCGCTGGTTTCGTCGACGCGCGGCCCCATGGCGAAGCCGCCGGCGATGTTGAAGACCGCGTCCACGGTTCCGATCGAGGCCAGGCAGCCGGCGATGATCTCCGGCCGCGTCAGATCGACGACGTAGCGGTACTCGGCATCGGCGTCGAAAGTGATATCGAATTCGATGACCTTAGCGCCGTGGATCGTCGCCGCGGCCGCGGCCGCGCGACCGAGCGTGCCGTTGGCGCCGGTGACGATGATAGTTTTTTCGTTCAGCATGCTGTCAGCCCTGCACTGCGCCCGCGTCGCGCCCATGCGTCGCGTGCCCTGAGTCTAGCACAGCGATCCGGGCCGCCGAATGGTCCGGATTGCTTCCGTTCGGCGCGCCGAAGCGTTAGCTTTAGCGATAATGAGAGCCGCGAGGACCGTCGACCGGACCGCGCCTGCGAACGATCACCAGTGAGGAGGCTAAAGCCATGCACGTCGGCTACACCCCAATCTTCCAGAACCCTGACAACGCGCTACCCGATGCGGAGGTGTATCGCGAAGAGCTGCGCCTCGCCGAACTTGCCGAGCCGCTCGGTTTCGATTCGGTGTGGGGCATCGAACATCATTTCACTGACTACACCATGTGTCCCGACGTCGTGCAGTTTTTGACCTACATGGCCGGGCGTACGTCGCGGGTCAAGCTCGGCTCGAGTGTGATCGTGTTGCCCTGGCACGATCCGATGCGCGTCGCCGAACAGATCTCGATGCTCGACCACCTGTCCGGCGGCCGCATGATCCTGGGACTCGGTCGCGGGCTCGGCAACGTCGAATACTCCGGTTTTCGCATCGACCAGGGTGAGGGGCGCGAACGCTTTGTCGAGTATGCCGAACTGCTCCTGAACGGACTCGAACGCGGGTACCTCGAAGGCGGCGCGGTGACTCAGCAACCGCGTCGCGATATTCGTCCGTTTCCATTGAAGTCGTTCAAGGGTCGCACCTACGCTGCCGCGGTGTCACCGGAGTCGATGCCGATCATGGCGCGCCTCGGCGCCGGCCTGCTGGTTATCCCGCAAAAACCCTGGGACGTGGTCAAACAGGATTTTGCCGTCTACCGCGAGGTATTCCTCAAGGAAAACGGCGCCGAGCCGCCGCAGCCGTTCTGTGGCGGATTCATTTTCGTCGACCCCGATCCGGGCCGTGCCGAAGCGATGGCCTATGAATGGATCAGCCGCTATTACCACACCGCCATGAAACACTATGAAATGACCGCGGAAAAATTCGGCCAGCACAAGGGTTACGAGTTTTACCGCAACGTCGGCAAGTACATTGCGAAACACGGCACCGACGGTGCGGCCAGGGATTTCACCGATCTCATGCCGTGGGGCACACCTAAGCAGGTGCTCGAGAAAATCGATTACATTCGCGAAGTCATCAACCCCAATGCGATCATGTGCAACCTGAGCTACGCCGGCATGCCGTATGCCGAGGCCGAACGCAATATGCGCTGTTTCGCCGAACAGGTGCTGCCGGAACTCAAGAAATGGGATACCACGCCGCTCGCGGAGCCGGCGGCGCTGAATATACGCGCCGCCTGATCCACGCGCGGAAATTGCCGGCTACGCTTTCAAGGCGCTGTAGATGGTGTGCTTCGCTTCGGCGAACACGCGCGTTACCAGCGGTGCGAACAGCTCGAGATCGAGTTTCGGTTTGTCGGCGTCGAACGCAGGGTCGTCGTACTTGGCGATGAACTCCGCGGTGTAATCGAAGTACGGCGAATCGCGGAACTGTTCACGCATATTGCGATCCATGCCGATGTGATGGAAAAAGTTGTAACCCTGAAAAATGCCGTGGTGCTTGATCATCCAGTGGTTGGCCTCGGATACATAGGGCTGCAGGATGGCGGCGGCAACATCGGGATGATTGGCGCTGCCGAGGGTATCGCCGATATCGTGGAGCAGGGCGCAGACCACGTATTCGTCGTCGCGGCCGTCGGCGGCAGCCAGTTCGGCGGTCTGCAGGCTGTGCTGCAGACGGTCGACGGGAAAGCCGCCGTAATCGCTGTCGAGCAGGCGCAGGTGGGCGAGAATGCGGTCCGGCAGACCGGCAAAAAACAGCCGATGCTCGTGGCAGATGGTGTCCCAGTCTTCGGCACTGCTGGTGGACAGCGACTTGAATGTCGGTCGCCGCACGTCACGCGACTTCAGGTTTGCGCTCATTGACGGGCTCCTTCAAATGATTGTTCGATGCTGATATTCGGTGTCTGCTGAATGGTCTGCAGCACCACGCAGTAGCGTTCGGTCAACTGCACAATCTTTTCCAGCGTCTCCTCCGGCGCGTCGGCGGCAATATCAAAGCTCAGGCGGATGTCGCGAAAGCCGACCGGCGCGTCCTTGGCCACGCCGAGCGTACCGCGGAAATCGAGATCGCCTTCGGCCGATACCTGCGAGCGCTCGAGAGTGACGCCAAAGGCGGTGGCGACCGCCTGTAGCGTGACCCCGGCGCACGCCGCAAGGGCTTCGAGGAGCATGTCGCCGGAGCAGGCCTGGGTGCCGGGTCCGCCGGTGGCGGGATGCAGGCCGGCTTCGATCATGCCCTTGCTCGTTTCCAGCTTGCAGGCGACCCCGTCGACACCGTTCGAAGTCGCGCGCAGGGTCACGAGCGCCGCCTGCGGGGCGTCGCGGTAGCGGTCCTTGAGCGGCGCCTGCAGCGCCTTGAGTGCGTTTGCGTCCATCCGTTCTCCTCGTGCCTCGGGGCGTTAGTAACTCGTCTACGACGGGGTACTAGTAGCGACCGCCGAGCTTGCTGTGATCCCATGAAATCGTGGTCTGCGGCTGGAACTTTAACACCAGTCGCTTCTCGGCGCGCCGTGTGGCGCCGCTGAGAAAGGCCTCGTCTTCGGTGGCCTCGGGCGTGATCCCGCGCACCGCGTTGGAATGCGCCCGACAGGCGTGCATGCAGGCCAGCGTGGCGGCATGGTCGTCGATAATTTCGGCCTGTGCCCGGACCAGCACCGAGCGTAGTTCCTCGTAGTTCTCGCCACTTTCGACCAGCAGCGCGGCGCGCGGATCGCGCCGCAAATTGTAGACCTTCTGACTTTTGCGGTAGGTGGTCATGGCGACCGAGCGGTCGGCATTGACGCAGAAGTGCATCGGCATTGGATGCGGGTAACCGTCGCGGCCGTTGGATATGATAATGATCGTCAATTGCGCGGCGAGGTAGTTATCGACCTCGGCCGGGGTCATGGCGATCTGCGCGCGCCTGGACATCAGTTCCTCCGTATCAGGTTAGCAGGGTGGTGAAAAACTACTGCGGAGGCCGTGCGCGGCGTTGCGGGGTCGCCTGCGGTCCTCATTTATCGGCATAAACTCCGGTCCTCGTCTCGCCCGCGCCTTGCGCCCGACCTTCCTCGCGACGTTCGTCACCACCCTGTTAGACCTGCCCGCCATTATGGGCTAGTTTTCGTTCCATAATACTCACGGGTCTCGAGGTAGCGAACATGCAAATGCCCGACGGTCTGGTGGCGGTGGTCAAGCAGGATTGTCCGACCTGCGTGCTGGTCGACCCGATCCTCAAGGACATCGAAGCGCGCGGCATGCCGGTCACGGTGTACGTGCAGGACGAACCTGGTTTCACCACCGCGTCACGGGTTGTCGATGACCGCGAATTGGAACACTCCTACCGCCTGGGTATCGAAACCGTGCCGACGCTGATCCGTTTCGATGGCGGCCAGGAACGCGCGCGCGCGGTCGGCTGGGAGCGTGCCGAATGGGAGGCCGTCAGCGGCCTGTCCGGGCTCGGCGACGGCCTGCCGCAACTGCGGCCGGGTTGCGGTTCCAACTCGGTGCTGCCGGGCATGGCGGAGACCCTCGCACTGCGTTATGGCGGTATCGAATTCAAGGCCCGTTCGATCGAACTGCCGGCGCTCGAGGACGACATCGAATATTGTTTCGAGCGCGGCTGGAGCGACGGCTTGCCGGTGGTGCCGCCGACCGAGGTGCGTGTCTATCGCATGTTGCAGGGTACGCGTCGCGCGCCCGCGGACATCCTCGGCGACATGCCGCCCAACCAGGTGCCATGCAGTGTCACCAAGGTCGCCATCAATGCGGTCATGGCCGGCTGCAAACCCGAATATTTTCCGATCGTACTGGCCGCCGTTGAGGCCGCGCTGGACCCGGCGTTCTGCCTGCATGGCCTGCTCGCCACGACCTGGTTCTCCGGCCCCATGTGCGTGGTCAACGGACCCGTGCGCGGCGCAGTGGGTATGAACTGGCGCGGCAATGTACTCGGCCAGGGCAATCGTGCCAATGCGACGATCGGCCGCGCCCTGCAGCTGGTGGTGCGCAATATCGGTGGCGGGCGGCCACGCGAAGCCGACCAGTCGACGTTTGGCACGCCCGGAAAATTCGGCCTGTGTTTCGCCGAGGACGAATCGACGCCGTGGACCACGCTGGCCGAAGATCGCGGCATCGACCGTGAACGCTCCGCGGTCACGCTGTTCAGCGCCGACGGCCCGTTCGGCGTGGCCGATCAGAAATCGCGCGAACCGCATGCCCTGGTCGCTTCGATCGCGGCGAGTCTGTGCGCGGTCGATCATGTCAACATGGCCAACGCCGCCGATGTTGTCGTTGTCATCGGCCCCGAACATGGCCGCGTATTCGACCAGGCTGGCTGGAGTAAGGCCGACGCGACCGCCGCGCTGCATGCCGCGAGTCGCATCCATGGTCAGGACCTGGGTATGGGTACGGACAACAAGGCGCCGCGGGTGGCGGACGTGGCGGCGGGTCAGACCCTGCCGAAGTTTCGCGACGGCGGCATCCAGTTGCTGCGTGCCGGTGGCGATGCCGGTATGTTCAGCGCCATCATTCCGGGCTGGCTGATGAAAGGCGCGCTCGGTACCGATCCAGTAACCAGGGAGATCAACTCATGACACGCATTCTGCTCGACCCCACCGGCGAACTTGAACCGGTACAGCGCCAGCCGATCGATAAGCCCGCCACGCTGGATGGACTCACGCTCGGCCTGCTGGACATTTCCAAATCGCGGGGCGATGTGTTCCTGGACCGTCTTGACACCGTCTTCAGCGATCGCGGTGTCACCGTCAAGCGTTACAAGAAGCCGACCTTCACGCGTCCGGCGCCGCTCGAGTTGATCCAGCAGATCGCCGGCGAAGTCGATGTCGTGGTCGAAGGCCTGGCTGACTGAGGTTCGTGTACGTCGTGCAGTTTGCAGGACATCAGAGAACTTGACGGACGTGGTATTCCGGGTGGCTACATCGCCTCGGCGGTGTTTCGGACCGCGGCCCGGACCCAGGGCGAAGCGGTAGGTTTTCACTCTGACAGCGTGTTTGTTCAGCACCCGATCCAGGACCGCACCGATGCGGAAATGCGCGATCTGGCCGATGCGGCTTTTGAACAGGTGCTGGCGCTGGTCTGCGGCGAGGGCGCGCGGCCGGGCTGAGGAAGCCGGGGGGGCAGGGCGAGCGATTTCTCGATCCATGCACTTGCGGGCGTTTTTTAATCTATACTGTCAAGTCAAACCGATAAATTAACGATACTAATCGTGACGACAGAAGATTAGACGGAGCCCGTTATGAACCTACAACGAATTGCCCTGGTGCACACCCTGGTGCTTGCCCTCGCCCTGCTCGGTGCCGCCCCCGCGGTCGGCGCCGCGGAGCGCATGCTTGCCGGCCACGAGGAGGGCGGCAACCTGGCCGCCGCCGGCATCACCGAGATCGTGACCTCGCCGGCGCCGATTATCGAAGAAACCGGCGCCGACATGCGCAACTTCGGTGCCGGCGGACTGATCACCGGGCCGGTGGTCGGTTCGATCAAGGGAGCCGGCCAGGCGCTGCGCGGCGGTGGTCGCGCGCTGATCGGGATCCTCGATGTGCTGACCCAGCCGTTGCGCGAATCGCCCTACCACAAGCACGCGCCGGGAAGTCTGCGCTAAGCCGGAACCCACCTGACGGAATGCGGCGCCTGCGCCGCATTCCGTCAGCTTACCGCCATGGCGTTGCCGTGGGCCACGCAGAAGGCCCGAAATTCATGATCCGGCAACGGCTTGCAGTAGAGGTAGCCCTGGAACTCGTCGCAACCGCGGGCGAGCAGGAAATCGCGCTGCTGTTCGGTTTCGATACCCTCGGCAATCGTTTCCAGTCCGAGCTGCCGGCCCATGGAAATAATCGTTTCGGCGATCACACCGGCATTCGCGTCCTCGACCACGTCGAGTACAAACGAGCGGTCGATCTTGAGCTGATTCAGGGGCAGGCGCCGCAGGTAGGCCAGTGACGAATAACCGATGCCGAAGTCGTCGACCGAAAACCGAAAGCCGAGTGCGCGCAGCTGCAACATCTTGGCGATGGTCCCTTCGATGTCTTCGACTACGACCCGCTCGGTCAGCTCCAGTACGATGAAACGCGCCGGGACCCCGGCGCGCGCGCGCATGTTTTCGAGGTCGTCGACGAAGTTCGAGGCGCGAAACTGGCGCGCGCTCAGGTTGATCGCCAGGTGGTCAATGTAGTCGAGGCCGCTGCTCAGCCATTCGGCCGCGGTGACAAGCGCGGATTGAATAATCCAGGCGCCGATATCGTGGATAAGCGCGGTGTCTTCGGCGATCGGAATGAACTTGTCTGGCGGTACGAAGCCGAACTCGGGATGCTGCCAGCGCACCAGCGCCTCGGCGCCGATGACGCCTTTGCCCGGCCGGATCTGTGGTTGAAAATGCAGCAGCAGCTGGTCCTGCTCGAGCGCCAGGCGCAGGTCATTTTCGAGTCGCATGCGTTCGTTCGCAGCGGTGGCCATGCTCTGGTCAAAAAACCGCCAGGTATTGCGTCCGTCGGTTTTACCTTGATACATGGCTGAATCGGCCCCTTTCAACAATTCCGCCGGAGTCTCCGCGTCGTCGGGGAAAAACGCCACGCCGACGGTCGGCGTGATGTGAAATTCCTGCAGGTCGACCAGGTATGGCAGTGAAAGCTCGACCTGGATCTTTTCGACCACGGTGCGTACGTGCGCGCGCGCGTCGTTCAAAGCATCAGAGGCTTCGCCGAGCAAGACCACGAACTCGTCGCCGCCGAGGCGCGAGACAACGTCTTCCTTGCGCACCAGTTCCTGCAAACGATCGCCGACCTGGATCAACACCGCGTCGCCAACTGAGTGGCCCATCGAGTCGTTGATCTGCTTGAAATGATCGAGGTCGATGAACAGCAGTGCGCCACGGCTGCCACGGCGCTTGGCGGCCGCGATCGCAGCTTCCAGTCGATCGAGCAGATAGCGCCGGTTGGCGAGTCCGGTCAGCGAGTCGAAGAAGGCAAGGCGTTCGATTTCACGCTCCGCACGCACGCGGTCGGTGATGTCGAGCATGTTGATGACGTAATGGGTGAGCTGATAGTGGTCGTCGTAAACCGCGGTGATCGCCTGCCACACCGGGAACTCGCTGCCATTCTTGCGCCGCCCCCACATCTCGCCCTCCCAGCGCCCGAATTGTTCGACCTCGCGCCAGATCTGGGTGTAGAAATTTTTGTTGTGACGGCGTGATTTGAGCATCTCCGGGACCTGGCCGATCGCTTCGAGCTGGCCGAACTGGGTCAGCTCGGTGAATGCCTCGTTGGCCTGCAGGATTTTCCGGTCGGCGTCGGTGACGACTATCGCGCCGTGGGTTTCAAACGCAGTCGCGGCGATGCGCAGCTGCTCTTCGGCGCGTAGCTGCGCGGTGACGTCGGCCAACGCCACGATGCGATAGCTGTTATCGCCGACAAAACCGCCGGCAAACAGGGTGCAGGACGTGGTAATGGTGCGACCATCAGCGTGGCGAAGGCCAAGGTGGCAGTGTCCGGCCTGGTCGGCATCGTCGTCGGCGGCGAGTACCCCGGCCAGGGCGGCGGCGGATTGTTCGGCAAACAATTCCGGCAGTTTCCGCCCCAGGCACTGTTTGCGTGTGTAGCCGCTGGTGCGACACCAGGCCTCGTTGACGTCGATGACCTGATCGCTTTCGTTGATCGTGCACAGCAGGATCGGCATCCGTTCGTAGGTCTGCCGGTAGCGCGTTTCGCTGTCCCGCAGTATGCGGGTACGGCGCTCGCGGTCGAGCTCGTTGCCGGCGGTGGAAGCAAGGATATCCAGCACCGAACGGATGCGGTCGAGGTGTTCGAGCGGCTTGTAATCGAACATCACGAACACACCGCTGGTCTCGCCAGACTCGTCGACCAGGCGGCGGCCGGCGTAACTTTCGATACCCTGTTCGGCGAGCATGAGGTCAAGCGGAAACTTCTGCGCGACCTGATCAGGGAAAATGCACAGGTCGTCAATAATGGTAGTCGCGCAGGGCGAGCCCTCAAGCTCATACTCAAGCCCTTCCAGCGCGGCCTCCGGCGGCCAGGCGGCAATAATCGTGATGGTGGTGCCGTCCTCGTTCAGCGCGCCAACGAACGCGGTACGGGTTTCGCACAGCTCGCTGGCGGCGCGAACGACCGTCTGCAGCAACCCGGATCCGTGCGCGCGGGTGACCGCGGTGGCGATCGTCTTAAGGTGACCGTCACGTTCCATGCGTTCGCTGATATCGATGAGTGCTCCCGACGCGCGCAGGGGGTTGCCTTTGGCATCGCGCGCCGTGATGCGCCCGGTGTCGTGGATCCAGACCCAGTGTCCGAGCTTATGGCGAGCGCGAAAATCACATTCGAAGCGCCCCTCCTCATGCCCAGTCGCGTGTTCCACGGCGACGTGGAACGCGCTCTGGTCGTCCGGATGCAGCATCGCCAGCAGTGCGCTCAGGGTAAACGGTTCGAGCTCGCGCAGGGTGTAGCCGAACAGCTCGGCCGCGCGGGCGTTCAGCAGCACCCGATCGGAACCGTAGTCAAATTCCCAGATCCCGACGCCGGTACCGTGGATGATCAGTTCGAGGCGGTCGCGCTGGACCTGCAGATCTTCGAGGGCGTGGTGGTAGGCCGTGAAGTCGCGGTCGGCACCGAGCGTGCCGATCGCCTCGCCGGCGCTGTTGAACAGCGGCACCTTGGTGGTCTGGACCCAGAGATTTTCGTTCGTCGCGGTGGCGACCTGGCGTTCGACGTCGACACAGCTCACCTCGCCGTTCAGGATCGCCGCTTCTTCGGCGAAAAGGAACGCGGCGTGATCGCCCCACACCATGTCCGCGTCAGTGAGTCCGACAATATCCTCGGGCTCCTTGAAGCCGGCATAAGTGACGAAACGCCGGTTGGCGCCGAGGTAGCGGCTTTCGGCATCTTTCCAGAAAATACTTTCGGGGACCGCGTCGAGCACCGCTCGCAGCAGTTCGCGCGCGGCCTGGTGTTTGTCCTGCGCCTCTTTTACCCTGGAAATATCGATCATGGTGCCGACGATGCGGGTCGGGTTGAACTCGTCATCGCGCGCGGTTACCAGCGATCGTGTCAGCACCCACAGGTACGTGCCATCAGTGCTGCGCATCCGGAACTCTGCTTCGGCGTAGTCCGATTCCAGCGTTTTTGATCCTGCGACGATACGCCATGCCAGCGCCTGATCGTCGGGATGGATGACGTAGCGAACGACGTCGCTCATGGTTTCGACGGCGTCACGTTCGGCGCCGAAAAGCTCGTTCCAACGCGCGTCCGGAGTAAATCGGTCGTCATCGATAACCCATTCCCAGGTGCCCTGGCGGGCGGCACCGAGCGCGATGTTCAGACGTTGTTCGGTCGCGCGTCGCTCGGTGATATCGATATTCACGCCAACGATGCGCTGCGCGCGTCCGTCGGCGTCGCGGGCGGCGACAACAAAACGCGTCAGCGACCAGAACGGGAGCCCGGATTTGCGCACGATGCGAAACTCGATCTCGGCCTGGTCACGTTCGCCATAGACCAGAGCTTCAAGTTCACTGACGACCAGCTTGTGGTCGTCGAGCGGGATCACGCCGTGTTCGTAACACGCCGCCATGCTCGGCAGCTCACCGGCCTCGTAGCCGGTCAGTTCGAGCCAGTTGGAAAGCGGGTGAAGATCATCGGTTTCCGGCAGCCACTCCCACACCCCCTGCCGACCGGCGACAACCGCGAGTTCAACCTGCTCTTCGATACGCTTGAGATCGGTGATGTCGGTATGAGTGCCGAGTACGCGCCGCACCCGCCCGTCGGCATCCGCGTCCAGTATCTGGCCATGAGCGAGGAAATGGCGGTAGCTGCCGTCGTCCTGCAGGATGCGCTTCTCGATCCGGTAGTCGCTGCTGTCGCCTTTCAGGAAGCGCACGAACTCTGCACGGTCACGCTCGCGGTCTTCGGGGTGGGTAACGGACATGAAATCTGTGCCAGTTCTGATCCCGTCTGGAAAGCGGTCACTGAGTCGCTCAATGCCGCGACCCTTAAAATCGAAGGCATCGTTCTCCGCATTCCATTCCCAGACCCCGACCCGGCCGTCGGCGAGTACCGCCGCGAGGCGTTGTTCGCTCGCCGCGACGCTTCATCAGCGCCGCAGATCCGACGCCTCATCGGCGGTCGTAGACGCCATGCTGGCCTGCGTGTCCGCGCGGCGATCCCGATAGTGTCTGTGGGTCAGGCTCAGGACCAGCGCGACGAGCAGCACCGCTGCCAGGCTGCGCGCAGTGGCAAGCCAGTAGCCATGGCGGATGGCCTGGAGTTCCTCGCTGAAGTCATATTCGATACGCAGCGTGGCAGGTGTGCCCGCCGCGCTCAACGGCAGCAGCAGGCGACCGGATTCGAGTCGCGCGGCGCCGGCGTTCGCCGACTCGATATGGCCTGGATCCGTTACCTGCAGCGACGCTTCGACTATCGCCGCAGCGACCACCCCCGGTGTCGGTTCAATACCGGCAACGATGCGTCGCGCGGCGCCGATGCCGGCGTGTTCGAGGGCCAGTGCCAGCGCTGGCGCCGCAAGCTCGGCGACGCTGGCGAGACGCGCGTGGGCGGCGCTGAGGTGCGCGTCCCGCGCCGCACGGATGTGTTCAACCGTCAGCAGCATCAGCGCGGCGGCGCACAGTACGGCCACGCAGGCACCCAGTGCCCGTCCAGCGCTAGGCTTGAATCCGCTCAACTGTCTGTCTCCTGCACGCTCTGCAGCGTAGTCGGGGCACGCCGGCAGTGCCGCATAAGCCGGGCGCGGCCCCGAAATGCCGAATGCCAGCGTTCGGCTGACTCCAATCCCGATACTGAAATATCGGTACGTGGCTGCAGAACTGGAGCGTCACGGCGATCAGCGTCACCAAAAGTTACGATCGGGACCTGTGGCGAACCTCGGCGTGCGGCCGTGGCTGGGTAGCAACCGTGATCGCAGCGAGCCTTTCCGTTATGATTTTTGCCACTGCCCGCGATCGCGGCGTAACCGGACTGCGGAGTGCCAAATGGCTGACAAACTGAGTTTCGAGCTTGCTGACGAGGTCGCCCTGATTACCCTCGACGACGGCAAGGTCAACGCCTGTGGTTTCGATATGCTGGCCGCGATCAACGCCGCGCTCGACCGCGCCGAGTCGGAGGCCAAGGCGGTGGCCCTGCTCGGCCGCCACGGCATTCTGAGCGGCGGTTTCGACCTCAATGTCATTAACGGCGGCAATGATGCCGAGGTCCAACGCATGGTGACCCTCGGCGTGCGCACGTTGATGCGTCTTTACGGCCATCCGCAGCCACTGGTCACCGCGGCGACCGGCCACGCCGTGGCGTTGGGCGCGTTTATCCTGCTGGCCAGCGACTACCGCATCGGGGTGATGGGTGACTTCAAGATCGGTCTCAACGAAACCGCCATCGGCCTGACCCTGCCGAGGTTCGGTATCGAACTCGCCGAGGCCCGCCTGTCGCCGCGCTTCGTGACCCAGGCGGCGGTCATGGCGCAACTGTATACGCCGCTGGAAGCGGCCGAGGTCGGCTTTATTGACGAGGTCGTGGCGCCCGATCACGTGCGCGAGGCGGCGGTCGACAAGGCGCGCGAGCTTGCCGGTCTGCACGCCGGCGCCTATGCGGCCAACAAAAACGGGTTTCGCGGCAACCTCATCGCGCGCGTGCTCGACGCCTTGCCGGCCTGATCATGACCACCTTCAGTGGCACCGTGGACGGCCCGCTGTCCGGCTTCCGTATCATCGATCTCAGTCGCGTGCTGTCGGGGCCGGCGGCAACCATGCTGCTCGCCGATCAGGGCGCGGACGTGATCAAAATCGAACCGCTCGGCGGTGACATCACGCGCATGATGGGCGTGGGTCGCGATGGCATGACGTCGGGATTTCTGAACATCAACCGCGGCAAGCGCGGCATGGCGCTCGATCTGCGCAGCGCGGCCGGTATCGACATCGTGCGGCGCCTGGTCGCGGGCGCCGACGTGCTGGTACAGAACTTTCGCCCCGGTGCGATGGACAAACTCGGCCTGGGTCTCAATGCGGTACGGGCCATCCGGCCAGATATCATTTATGTCTCGATCAGCGGCTTCGGCAGTGTCGGTCCCTACGCCGGCAAACGCGTCTACGACCCGGTGATCCAGGCACTGTCCGGGATCACCGACATCCAGGCCGACAACGACACCGGCCGGCCGCGCATGGTGCGGACCGTGATCCCGGATAAAACCACCGCGTTGACTGCCGCGCAGGCCATCACCGCCGCACTGCTCGGGCGCACCCGGACCGGCCGCGGGCAGCATATCGAGCTGGCCATGCTCGATGCGACCATCGCTTACCTGTGGCCGGAAGGCATGATCAACTATACCCTGGTCGACGACGCGCACGATGTCAGCGTCGGCCAGGTCGCCCAGGACCTGGTGTTCAAAACCAGCGATGGTTACATCACTGCCGGCGCGATGTCCGACGCCGAGTGGCGCGGTATGTGCGCGAGCCTTGAGCGTCCCGAGTGGGTTGACGATCCGCGCTTCAGCACTACCGCCGCCCGGTTCATCCATGCCCGTGAGCGCATCGCGGCGACCGCCGAGGTTCTCGCGACGCGCACCAGCCGCGAATGGCTGACCGTCCTGGACGCCAACGGGGTGCCCTGTGCGCCGGTCCTGACGCGCGCCGAAACCCTGCGCCACGAACAGGTCCTGGCCAATGATCTGATCCGCGAATACGAACATCCGGGTCTTGGCCGCGTGCGCCAGCCCCGCCCCGCGGCGCGTTTCGAGAACGTTACGTTTGCGCCGGCACCGCTGGCGCCGCGGCTCGGGCAACACAACCACGAGATCCTGCGCGAACTCGGTTACGACGCGGCGGCGATCGCCGAGCTGGCGGCCAATGGCGTGGTCCCGGCGGCGGCGCCGTCAGGATCATGACCAGACGCCATCTGCACAAGCACATCTCTATCTGCACTGGAGCACCCGCGAACTTATGACTGACCAGCTCAATAACAAGCGTGTACTCGTGACCCAGGCGAACGATTTCATGGGGCCGATCACCGTCGAAGTGTTCGCTGAAGAAGGCGCCGAAGTGATCGCCGACAGTCGCGACCTGACCGCGCCGGGCGCCTGCGAGGCCGCGGTTGCCGAGGCCGGCGTAATCGATATCCTGGTCGCCAACCTCGCCGCGCCGACGTTCTCCGGCATCGCCACTACCGATCTCGAGGACGAAGATTTTCATACCGCGTTTGCGATGATGGTCGATCCGCTGCACCGCCTGACCCGCGCGGTACTGCCGCAGATGATCGAGCGCCGCCGCGGCAAGATCGTGGTCTACGGCAGCGCCTCGGCGTTGCGCGGTATGAAAACCCTGGCCGCCTACAGCGCCGCGCGTGGCGCCCAGCTCGGTTACGTGCAGTCGGTTGGGGTCGAGGTCGCCCCGCACAATGTACAGATCAATCTGATTGCCCAGAACTATGTCGAGAGCGAGGACTATTACCCGGCCGAGCTGCTCAAGAAAGATTCCTTCATGCAGTCGCTGCGGCGCCAGGTCCCTGCCGGGCGCCTTGGTACCAAGCGCGAGGATGCCGCGTTTGCCCTGTTTCTGGCTGGCGACGACAGCGGTTTTTTTGTCGGCCAGGGTTTTCCCTTCGCCGGCGGCTGGGTACAGCGCTAACGGTGCGAGTCTCGTCACCTGGCTGTGTCATTGAACCTGCCGGCGCGTCGGGCACTATGCCGTCTATGAGTTTCTTCGATCTGGCTGAAGTAATATTCCGCCGACTCGCATCCAAACCGCACGGCGGAGACCAGCGATGAAATCAATTCAGATCCGGCAGATGGTACATGCAAATATCTGCGTGCGAGACATGGAAAAATCCGTGCCCTTCTACGAGATGCTCGGGTTCGAAATCTTCGCGGACCAGATTTTCGGCCCGGGCGCAGGGGTATGGCGGGGACTCGGTCTGGATAACGATCGCGAGTTCCGGGCCGTGTTCATGAAGATCCCCGGCGACAACCCGGTACCGTTTCTCGACATTATTCAGTTCCTCGACCGCCCGACGGCAGGCGAGGCGTACAAAACTCTCGACAACGTCGGTATCGCGCGCCTGTGCTTCGAGGTCGCCGATATCGATAGCGTCGCTCAGCTCCTCGAGGCGAATGGCGTTGAGTTTGTGGGGCCGGTTTCACCGTACGAGACCGCGCCCGGCGTGGCGCCATCCGGGGTCGACGCCAGGTTCCTGTGCGTCAGGGATCCGGACGGCACGGTTATTGAATACGCGCAGTTTGCCCACGACGCACTCGACGTGATCCGCGCCTGAATAAGCTGCGCGGCGGGGTGCGGACCGGCGTCAGTCCTTGACCTTGAACGGCGACACGCCGGCCGGCGCGAATCCGGCCAGCAGGCGTGCGCTGAGCGGCGCCGGTTGACCGGCGTCGGCGGCGTCATCGGCGGCAACGAGGGCGCGTCGTAACAGGTGTGAGCCGATAAAGCGTAGCGGCTCGGGCGGGAAATCCCGCTGCGGCGACCGCACCAGTCCACATTGCGACCACTCGTCCTGCACTCCCAGCGCCTGCGCCGCGAGCACGCGACCGGCGATATAACACGGGCCGACGCCGTTTCCCGAGAAGCCGACCCCGAACCACACGTTACGTAATCGCCCCAGGTGCGAGAAGATCGGCAGGCCGGCATCGCTGCGATCAATCGGGCCGCGCCAGTTGTGCTCGATTTCCACATCGCGGAGCATCGGATAGGTGCGATAGAAACCGGCGGCGACCTGACCGGCGATCGATGATGCGCCTTCGACCGCGTCGCCGATGCGGCCGCCAAAACAGAAATCGCCCGACATGCCGCCCTTGCCGAAAACGACCCGGCCATCGAGGGTGGTGCGGTAATAATGCACCAGTGCGCGCCCGTCGGAGATGCCGAGCCCATCGCGCCAGCCGATGCGCTCGAGCTGCTCGCCGATAGGTGCGGTGGCGATGATATCGCCGGACACGACCACGATGGCTTTGCGGATCTCCGCCCAGCGCGCGGCCCACGCGTTCATGGCGACTATCACGCGGTCGGCCTGCACGCGACCCAGCGCGGTGTGTACGGTTGCCGGCGCACCATGTGTCAGGTCGGTCAGGGCGCTGTTTTCGAAAATGCGCACGCCAAGCTCACGCGCCACCCGCGCCAGTCCGCGCGCCAGCCTGGCCGGCTGCAGGGTCGCGGCCGCGGCCTCGAATACCCCACCGAGATGTTGCGCGGAACCGGAGCGCGCGGCGACCTCGCCGGCCGGCCAGGCCAGCAGCGGCGCTTCGCCGTGCGCCGCGAGCGCGGCCATGGTGTCTTCCCAGGCGCCGAGTTGTGCGTCATTGGTTGCCGTCCACAGCCAGCCGTCGCGGCGGGCCTCGACGTCGATACCGTGGCGTTCACAGAACGCCAGGATGTCATCGATCGCGGCCGCGGAGGCGCGCGCCAGGCGTAATGCTTCTGCTGAACCACAGATTTTTTCAAGGGACAGGAACTTCGACCACCAGCTGCCGAGAAAGCCGCCGTTGCGCCCGCTCGCGCCGGAACCGCAGCGGTCCCGCTCAAGCAACACCACCTCGAGTGAGGGCTGCGCTTCCTTCAGCCGGATCGCGGACCACAGGCCGGTATAGCCGCCGCCGACGATGCAGACATCACAACGGATGTCCTCGCGCAGCGGCGCGTCGGCTTCCGGTTCCGTCGCCAGCGCCTGCTCGAGCCACAGGCTGCGTGGCGTCGGATCTACGCCGGCGGTCATGCCGTGTTGCTCAGCATTCGAGTTCGACGGCAAGATAGCCGTGTTCGGTCATCATCGCGCGCGCGCCGCTCGGCAATACCACCGTTGTATCGACCGCAACCAATAACGCCGGCCCTTCCTGAACCTGTCCCGCGGCCATCCGATCGGGGTCGATCAACGGCGCCTCGACCATGGTGCCACGCACGCTATCGTAAAAATGCGTTGTGGTAACACCGTCGGCGTCGTCACTGCGTCCCGGCGCCGCTGCGCTGCGGGTCGGCGCGGTAGAACCGGCGGCCACCAGGCGCCACATCACGAATTCAACATCATTGTCGCGTTCATCGATGGTGTAACGTTCACGGTAGGTCGCGTGAAAGGACTCGGCGAGCTGCGCGCCGTGCGTTGATTTCAGCGTACTGTCAGGGCAGGGGATCTCGAGCTCGGTGACCTGCAGCGGGTAGCGTGCCGAGGCATATAGCTCGGAACGGCGCAGCGCTGCCGGGACGTCGAGGCGATCGAGAAATGCGGCGCCGGCGGTACGCAGCGGCGCCAGCGCCTGGTTGACCGCATCGCTGTCGAAGTCGGAGGCGCGCGTTGGCGCACTGATCACACTCGACCAGGTCAATTCGGCATTCAAGGCGCCGAACGCGCACAGGACTGACGTTTCGCGCGGCACCAGCACCCGCGTGATCCCCAATTCACGGGCAAGTTCGAGCGCCGCAACCCCGGTCGCGCCGCCGGCCGTGACCAGCAACAGGCCGCGCGGGTCGATGCCGCGTCGCACGGTCATCTCCAGGATGCCGTTGATCATACGTTCATTGACGACGTTCAGGATCCCGAGCGCGGCCTGTTCGACATCGAGGCCTAACGGCGCGGCAACATCGGTATGGATCGCGGTGCGCGCCGCATCCAGCGACAGCGTCATGCGCCCGCCGAGAAAACGATCGGGTGCGAGGTAGCCCAGCACGGCGTAGGCATCAGTGACGGTTGCCGCGCTGCCGCCACGACCGTAGCAGGCCGGCCCGGGTTCGGCGCCGGCGCTGTCGGGTCCGACGCGTAACAAACCGCCGGAATCGACCCTGGCAATGCTGCCCCCGCCGGCGCCCAGGGTCAGGATCTCGACCGCGGCGAGCCCGGTCGGATGGCCGTTGATGCGGCCGTCGCGGGTCATCGTGATGCGGCCGTCGATAACCGTACTGACATCGAAGCTGGTACCGCCCATGTCGATCAGCAGGCAGTCTTCGGCGCCGTGCTGGCGCGCGAACCGGTGCGCCGCGGAGGGCCCGGTGGATGGCCCGGAAAACAACATGTAGACCGGACGTTCAGCAATTTCCGCGATCGGCTGGACCCCGCCGTCCGAGGCCACCACGAGCACCTCGCCGGCCAGGCCATGCTGGCGCAGGGCGGCCTGCAGGTCCTGCAGATAGGCGGCTACGACCGGTTTGAGCATCGCGTTCAGAACCGTGCAGGACATGCGGGTGTATTCACGCAGCACCGGCTGCACGACACTGCTGATACTGACCGTCGCCTGTGGCCAGTGTTCGGCAATCAGTTCCGCGACGCGTTGTTCGTGGTCTGGATTTCGAATCGACCACAGCAGGCAAACCGCCACCGCATCGCAGCCACTGGCGCGCAGCTCGGCGATGGCATCGATGACGCTGGCTTCATCGAGCGGCGTCACGACATGGCCGTCGCGGTCGATGCGCTCGTCGATTTCCACGCAATAGCGCGGCGCCACCAGTGGCTCGCGCGGCCCTTGAGTGAAATCGAAAATATCGCTGCGGCGGCCTTCCCCGCGCCACAGCGTGTAGCGCGTCCCGCGTGTGGCGATGACGCCGCAGCGCGCGACCTTGCCCTCGAGTACGGCATTGGTGGCGATGGTCGAGCCGTGTACAAACACTTCGGTGTCGGTCAGTAATTGTTGCGCCGACAACCCTGACGCGTCGGCGGCGAGCGCGACGCAGGTGAGCACGCCGTCGGCGAGACGTGTCGGCGTGGTTGGTGATTTGAAGCGGCCGAGGAGTTCGCCGTCGCGGGACAGGGTCAGATCGGTAAACGTGCCGCCGATGTCGGTGCCAATGCGAAAACTCATGCCGAGCGTGCCTGTCGCGCCGCGGCGCTGGCTTCTCGGTCGAGCTCGAGCGCACCCTGGACTTTTCGCAGCACCACGCCATACACGTCAAGCGCGGCCTCGATCGAAACAAAGCCGTCCGCGACATCCGCCAGCACGTGTTGCGGGTCACGCAACAGAGGGTCGCCGCAGCCGCCACCGCCACCGGTATCGGCCACCCACACTTCGTTCGCCACGATATCGCGGGTACCGGCATTGGCCAGCGCTTCGATGCGTGTGCCGTCGACCGCAGCCTCGACCCAGTGATCGGCGACCGCGCCGGCCGCGGCTCCATCGAGGCCGAACGCGGCGCAGGTGTGCCCCGACCCGCCATAATGAATGTTCATGGTGTGTTGCAGCGGCTGGATACGCTG
Organism: uncultured Gammaproteobacteria bacterium; assembly: GCA_942490995.1. Lineage (GTDB taxonomy): Bacteria > Pseudomonadota > Gammaproteobacteria > UBA981. The sequence goes on along the minus strand of CALOBG010000059.1, from coordinate 25,366 downwards.
GCGCAGCCCGACCGCACCGCGCTGGCGTCCGGCGCCGCCCGAGTCCGTGATCGCGCTGGTTTCCCACACCCGCAGGGGCCGCGCCAGTTCGACCAGTTCGATCGATTCATAGCCCATGTTGCCCATGATGCAGGCACCGAACATGTGCGGCAGGCCATCGTGGGCGGCGGTAGCGCCGCCGCCGCTGGCGGCGAGGTAAAACACGTGCGCGTAGTCCTCGCCGTCCGGGCCACGTCCGGAGCCGATGTAATTGGCCGCGCAGTATTCACCCATGCCGGCCATGGCCTTATCCGGCAGGACCTCGGCCCAGGCCTTGAACACCAGGTTGGTGACCTCGTCACACAGCGCGATGGTGGCCACCGAGGTGCCCACCGGCCATTTGGGGATGCCGGCCAGCGCGCCCTCACGCAGCTTGACGCCGATGCGTTTGAGCGCACCGTCGTTTTTGGGAATGTCGGGACCGAGGATCGGCAGGGTGCCCTGCAGGGCTGAACATCGCGCCGTGGCGTAGGACAGGTTGTAGCCGAATTCCTTCTGATCGGGCATCTCGGAATAATCAAACTCGATCCGACCCTGGTCCGGTAACACGCGCAGCCCGAGTTTGAGCGGCACGCCTTCGGGGAAAAAGCCGGCGATGACTTCGCCGGTCATGGCGACCTCAACTTCGGCCGCCGGTAGACGCGCGATCACTTCGTGCATACGCCGTTCACCGTAACGCAGCGCTTCGCTGAAGCAGCCCTTGATGGTGGCAGTACCGAAGCGATCACACAGCGCATGGATACGCTTTTCCGCCGTCCACAGCGAGCCGAGCTGAGCCATGAAATCGCCGTGCCAGTGCTGCGGGAAGCGAATGTTATAGGCCATGAACCGCACCAGATCGGCGATTGGCTCGTGGTTCCGGCACAGGCGCACGGCCGGGAAATGCATGGCCTCCTCGTAGACATTGCGGGCATACGGATCGACGCTGCCCGGGACATGGGCGCCGAGATCAATCAAATGACATTTATTCGCGGCCCACGCGATCAGTTGTCCATCGTGGAAAATCGGCGCAAACATGGTCCAGTCACCGACGTGGGCATTGCCGGCAAACGAGGCATTGTTGACAAACACATCGCCGTCGTGAATGTCATCGCCGAACGCGCGGATCAGAAACCGCAACGCCGGATCCATGGTGCCAACGTGTACCGGCAGGCAATCGTGCATCGACAGAACTTCGGCATACGGACTCATGACGGTGCAGGTGAAGTCCTTGGCGCCGTACAGGATCGGGTTACGTGCGGTGGTGAGGATGGTCTCGGTCATCTCGCTCAGGATCCCTTCCAGTCGCGCGTACACGACTGAAAAAGTTACCGGGTCAATGCTGTCGTCACCACGGTCGGTGGCGCCGGGCACCCCGGCAAGCTCGTCTTCGCTGAGCGGGTCGATCATCAGGGCGGGATCGTAAGGGGGCAGCAGCATGGGGGCTCTCCGGGGATCGTGTTGCAGACCAAACGGTTTCTATATCGGTAACCTTTGTATCACGACAGCGAACCGTTCAAAGACTGTAAAAGCGCCAGCCCTCGGCTGCGAAACTCGCCGCCGCCGGTGATCAACAGGCCGCAGTCGGTCACCCCTGCGGCGGCATAACCGCGCAGCCCTTCCGCGACCTTGTCTTCGTTACCGATCAGCACATAGTCCTCCGGCTTCGCCAGCCCGCTTTTGTCGAGCATCGCTCGATAGGATGGCATCTGGCCGTAGATCTCGAACTGCGATGCGGCCAGCGCCCGGCCGGCCCGCTCATCGTCGGTAACGATAATTGGCAGCAGCGCGGCGATCCGGGGTGGGGGGCGTCGTGCGCTTTCCGCGGTCGCGAGGATCGCGGGACGAATATAGTTTTCGATGGTATCCGCGCCGGTCATCCAGGTGATCGTGCCCTGCGTTCGTTCACCGCACAGCTTCAGCATTTTTGGCCCCAGCGCCGCCAGCATCACCGGACAGGGGGACGCCCCGGGCACCTGCATGTCGCCGTGGTAACTGACGGTAGCGCCGCTGGCATCGACGGCGCCCTGGTCCAGCAGTGGCAACAGGATGTCCAGGTACTCCTTCATATGCCGGGCGGGGCGATCGAAAGACATCTCGAACATGCCTTCTATGAGTGGTTTATGCATCAGGCCGACGCCGAGCGTGAACTTGCCCCTGGTGAGGAGATTGACGGTCAGGGCCTGGGACGCCAGTGTCATCGGGTGGCGCAGGTAGCTCGCGACCACGCCGCTGGCGAATTCGACGTCGGGCGCTATCTGCGCCAGAGTCGGGATTAATGTGAGTGCGTCGTAGCGCCAGATCTGCGCGAGCCAGTAGGTCGACGCGTTACATTTCTGCGCGATAGCGACCTCGCTTTTTATATCGTCGAGCGTCGCTCCGAAAGGTTCGCTGAAGATGCCTATTTTCAATGTGAAATCCTCAATCTTGTGTTGGTGGGCCAGTCCGCGATCGCTGCAATGCCTTTAGTCGGTTCCGTCGGTGCGCGCGGCGGCCTGGCGCACGAGTGACGGCGGCCCTGACGACAAGCGCGGTTCATTCATGGGTATAAACGCCCCACCGAGCTTATCGAGCAGGATCTGCGCGTTCATATCGGCGCCCGTGCCGCCGGCGGCCTTCATCGCGGGAAAGCGTTCGAGCAGGATCTCGGCGACTCCCTGGTAGACGTGTGCAGGGTCGCCGTGCCAGGGCGGCAGGGCGGAGATCTCGTCCGGGCTGCGGTCTTTCAGAAAATGCCGCGCCTGGGGTTCCATGCGCACAACATTGCTCAGGCCCTCGAATCCATCGTAGGCCGCGACCTGCGATACGAGGATCCGTTTGTCGTAAAGGGGATGGTCGGCGAACAGTACCGTCCAGCATGACGTGCAATAAAAGCGCGTGCTGTCGGCCGCTTCGTAATTCAGGAATGCGCCCAGCTTGTCTTCGCCCGAGACGACAGAAAAATCGTTCGGCAGCCAGCAACAATCGGCGCATAGACTATGGGGGTATGCAGGGCCGCCGCGCACGGTTGCGTACCACAGGGCGGAGATGCAGTCGTGGCAACAACATTGGTGTCGGAACAGCTCCGCCGAAGCGCGAAAGTCGAGCTGTACGGCGGCGCATTTGCATTTAATCGTTGCCATAAGCCTTCCTCGTAGTCTGAGTCCGCAGTAGTTATGGGCCGCTTGAACGCAATGGCATGTGGCATCATCTGCGCTTGCCTATCCCGCCGTCTGGAGAGCAGATTAGATGAGGCTGGCAGGAAGTGCCATAGAACTCTGCGGGCTTCGCTATTACCTAAGCGATCAAGGGGAGGGCAAGGGTAACGCTCTGCTGCTGCACAGCATGCCTGATGACAGCAGTCGCTGGGAAAGCCAGTTTCCTTAAGGAAACTGCAGCCTCCAACGTGCACGAGCGTCCGAGATCCGTCACGCACCGACGTGACGGGGGGATCCGCAGTTCCGCTAACTGTGCGGGGGTTGGCAGATGAAGATAGGGATATCGCGGTCCGTGCGGCTGCGGTAGAGTTCGAAGTCCGGATAAACTTCATCACAGACCGGCCAGATGCGCGTTTTCTCGTCGGCGGTAGCTAGCCTGGCTGTGTACCGCCGCACTTGCCCCCCGACAATGACCTCTATTTCCGGATGGGCGCGGAGGTTGTGATACCAAACCGGGTGCTGCGGCGCGCCCGCCAGCGACGCAACGAGCACGATCCCATCATCGTACGGTACGTGCATCAGCGGGAACTCTCTCGCCTTTCCGGATTTTGCACCTCTCATTTTCACGATGCATATTGCTCCACCGCCCATGCGGTTGAAAAGTCTGCCGCCAGACAACTTGTAGAGCAGTATGTGGAGATTCGTGAACCATCTTATGAATGGCTTGAAGTACCGTAGTTGCGTCTGGGTAATGGGTCGAGGATCATTCATGTTCGTATCCCGCAAAGTACGACTGACGAGGGTTTTTGTACGTCTTTTCCAGGCCAAAGCTTGATGCCGGCTTGCAACGCTCGGGAGTCATGTGTCGGACTCCAGCATTTTTTGGGCATCACTAGGGCAGAAAGCCGAGCGAATTCAAACATGACCTGGCGAGCTTCTCACGCACTGGATCCATTGCAGCGGTATTCATATCCATGTTCAGGGCAAATGGATGATTAACCCCGCCCGCGCTTACCCAGCCGACCCACCAACCGACGCCTTTATTCGGAAAGTTCTGCCATCCGGATTTTGCCCAGAGACCCCAGCCGTCGCCTTTCTCCCTGAGCAGGATATTCTGCGTTTGGACCTGTGCGGTTTTACTCACGGGAAGACGATTATTTACGAGCTTCGCCAGAAAACTGACCTGCTCAATCGCGCTGATCTGCAGTGGACCGTCCAGCCAAAAGCGGTCTACGACTTGGCCAATGTTGTTATTTCCGTAGTCGAGAAGCGCTACTGACGCGCGCGCAGAATCCGCTCGATGTAGGTCTCGGGCATAGGGGTTATTTCACCGCTTGTGAAAATTCTGAAATTCTACCGTAGCCAAGGGCCTCTGATATGATACCCGCCGGTTTGTCACAGGCCTGAGGAGGACCCCAATGAACCAGGACGAGATGAAAAAACAGGCCGCCAAGGCCGCGATGGACTATGTCGAGGGCGGCGTCATCGGCGTCGGGACCGGCTCCACCGTCAATCACTTCATCGACTTTCTCGCCACCGTCAAGGGACGGATCGACGGCGCCGTCTCCAGCTCCGAGGCATCCACCGAGCGCATGAAGGCCCACGGCATCCCCGTGCTCGACCTCAACGCCGCTGGCGAGCTGGCGCTCTACGTGGACGGCGCGGACGAGTCCAACCGCCAGCTGCAGCTCATCAAGGGCGGCGGCGGCGCGCTGACGCGCGAGAAGATCGTCGCCGGGGCGAGCAAGCGTTTCGTGTGCATCGCCGACGCCAGCAAGCTGGTGGACGTGCTCGGCAAGTTCCCGCTGCCGGTGGAGGTCATCCCCATGGCCCGCAGCCATGTCGCCCGCCAGTTGGTGAAGCTCGGCGGGACCCCGGTCTGGCGCGAGGGCTTCGTAACCGACAACGGCAACCTCATCCTCGACGTTCATCACCTCGAGATCGCCGAGCCGATCAAGCTCGAGCAGGAGATCAACGGCATCGCGGGCGTGGTTACGGTCGGGATCTTCGCCATGCGCCCGGCCGACGTGCTGATCCTCGGCACGGAGCGAGGAGCCGAAACCCTGACGGCCGGCTGAGACCGGGCAAGGACCGGAACGGCATCCGACCGCCGCGCAGCGGCGGACAGGAGAACAGACAAAAAAAGCGGGGCCTTTCGGCCCCGCTTCACTTTGCGTCGAAGTATCTAAGCCGGGCTTAGAACTTGTGGACGATGCCGAGGGAGAAGGCGTCCCAGTCCGGCAGCAGATCGTCGTCGACGTTGTTGTACAGGGCGTACACCTTGGTGCGCTTGCTGAAGTTATGATCGAAGGCGATGGTCCACTGGTTCAGGTCGGCATCGAAGTCGAAGTCCGTGATGTCGTCGATCAGGTCGCCGCCGTCATCATTAGAGTCACGATCCAGAGAGCCATAAGCGGCCTTGATCATGTTGTTGCCGAACGCATAGCCGGCCTGCACCTCCCAGGAGGTCTGATCCAGACCGTTCACGAAGTTCTGGTTGCTGCGGTCCTCGTAGATACCGGTCAGGGTGAAGCCGTTCCAGTCCAGGAGACCGAGGCCAATACGCCACTTGCTGAAGTCCTTGGTGAGATTGGTCGCGAAAGGACCGAACGGGCCTTGGATCACGACCGGATCGAAGATCGATTCGATGGACATGTCTCGGCTCAGCACCTCGTAGGCGACGCTGCCGTAGAAGGGGCCGTTCGAGTAGATGCCGGCGATCGACCAGGCCTCGTTGATGCTGTCGGAGTTGGTGTTGAAGTCGCCTTGGACGGTCGCGGCACCACCGGCATGCACGGCGCCAGCGAACTGGAAGCCGCTGAAGCTCGGGCTGATGTAGGCGATGGCGTTGTCGGCGCGGATGTCGCTGAAGGCCAGCGGGCCGTTGTAGTCCGCCAGGGTGTCGGCGAACAGGTCGAGCTTGCCGGTGGAGATCTTCAGCGGGGTGTCGTGACGCCCGACCAGGAAGGTACCCCAGCTGCCGGCCAGGCCGACGAAGGTGTTACGCATGACGATGCTGCCGCGGTCGCCATCGGCGGCGGAGAAGTTGCCGTCGGCCAGGCGAACGCCGAGCTCAACCTGATAGATGGCCTTCAGGCCGTTGCCCAGGTCCTCGGAGCCCTTGACGCCGATGCGGTTGCTGGGGCCGACCGGGCCGTTGCTGCCGAACGGGAAGACCACATCAGGAAGCGTGATCAGGTTGCCTTCGGTGTCGACGATCCTGAACTGGCCCTGCTTGAGGATGTTGCCGTCGGCGCGGCTCACGGTCCAGCCGTCCCAGCCGTCGAACTGGACGAAGCCAAGCAGGTCGCCGGTCTCGGTATCGTAAACGGGGGTGTTGACGCTGCTCTGATCGATGTAGTCGATGGACTGGTGCAGTGTGCCGTAGAGGGTAGCCTCGGCTAACGCGGCCGCCGGGGCGACCATGGCGGCTGCGACCGCCAGAGTGATGAGCTTTTTGTTCATCGTGTTCTCCGCTGTTGTTGATTTGCCAATAAAACCGCTAAAACCAAACGCAGTTGCGTCTTGCGATGAGAATACTAGACCACCGCAGGGCGTTACGCAACACTTTTTTTGAAAAAAGATACAAAAAGCGCTTGTGTTGTTTTTTTAGTACAAAACAAGCGCCACGAAGCGCAGCGGCGCACGTCATAAGCCGAATCGGTCAAGGGTCGGAACGCCGACGAGACCCGTGCCGGGCGCGGCGTGGCGGAGAAGACCCGCCTAATGTGTTGTGCCGAGGACACAAGGCCTGCCACACGCCCGCCGACCGGAGTGGAGTGCTGGCGGCGCCCGGCGCTCAGAACGCCCTGGTCACCGCAAACGCCGCCAGGACCAGAAAGAAGACGCCACTGATCTGCTGGACCCGATGCAGGGGAACGCGGGTCAGCAGCTTGCGCCCCGCCAGGACACCGAGCGCGGAGGTCGCGCAGAGGGCCAGCGTCGCACCGAGCCAGACCGGCATGGCCGGCTGCGTACCAGCCATGCCGGCCACCGCGAGCTGGGTTTTGTCGCCCATTTCTGCCAGGAAGATCATCAGGAAGGTGGTGACGAAGACCCCGTGCCCGCCGCGTTCCTTGATCTCTTCGGTGCTCTGCGCCGGCTTCGCACGCAGCGACAGGATGCCGAACACGCCGAAGAGAAAGGCAACGGCCGCCGCCAGCAACCGCTCGGGAACATAGTGGGCAAGCCCCGCGCCGAAGACCACCGCCAGGGCGTTGAGCAAGGCGAACGCGGCAACCGCCCCCGCCAGCACCGGCCGGTGATGATGACGCGCCGCGAGCGCCATGCAGACGAGCTGACTCTTGTCGCCCATTTCCGCCAGAAAAACCAGGCCAAATGTGGTAGCGCCGGCACCAAGCCAACCGAGGGCAGACGCAGGAGCGATAGCGTCCACAGGCGACCTCCAGCAAGATGGGCCCCACCGGTCGCAGCCGGAAAAAAGATGCCGACCCAGCGAGGGAAAAGGGGGTGAGGGCCGATCCGAAGCGCGCTCGAATGACGCTATCGCGTGCAGAGGTCATCGCGGCAGAGCGACGGGATCGGGTTTACCGACTGCCTTGGAAGCAAAAAGCCCGCGGCAATGCGGGCTTGTGTTGGCTGGGGGACAAGGATTCGAACCTTGGTTAACGGAGTCAGAGTCCGCTGTCCTGCCGCTAGACGATCCCCCAAGGATGATTGCCAATCGCGGGCGAGTTGGCGCGCAGAGCGGGACGGGCGATGGTTCGGACAATCCCCCTCCCGCGACGCGGATACGTCAGCGTTTCGAGAACTGCGGACGCTTGCGCGCCTTGTGCAGGCCGACCTTCTTGCGCTCGACCTCGCGCGCATCGCGGGTCAGGAAGCCGGCCTGGCGCATGGAGCGGCGCAGCTCCTCGTTGTACTCGACCAGGGCGCGGGCGATACCATGGCGGATCGCACCCGCCTGCCCTGTCGTGCCGCCGCCCGTCACGCTCACCTTGACGTCCACGCGGTCGAGCATCGCGGCGGTCTGCAGCGGCTGACGCACCACCATGCGTGCGGTCTCGCGGCCGAAATACTGGTCCAGCGGACGCCCGTTGACGGTAATGTTACCCGAGCCGGTGGTCAGGTAGACGCGGGCGGCGGAGCTCTTGCGGCGCCCGGTGGCGTAGTTCATATCGGCCATGTTGCTGTGTTCCTAGACTCAGATATCGAGGGGCGTGGGCTGCTGGGCCTGGTGACGATGGTCCGGCCCCGCGTATACGCGCAACTTCTTGAGCATGGCCCGCCCCAGCGGATTGCTCGGCATCATACCCTTGACGGCGTGGGTGATGGCCCGCTCCGGCGCCTTGGCGAGCAGTTTCTCGAGATTGACCGACTTGAGGTTGCCGATGTACCCGGTGTGGTGATGATACATCTTGTCCTGAAGCTTGTTACCGGTCACGCGCACCTTCTCGGCATTGACCACGACAATGTAATCGCCGGTGTCGACGTGGGGGGTGTATTGCGCCTTGTGCTTGCCGCGCAGGCGTCGCGCCAGCTCGCTGGCGAGACGGCCAAGCGTCTTGCCGTTGGCATCCACCAGGTACCACTGACGCCGGACCTCGGCGGGCTTGGCACTAACAGTTGTCATCTCCGTTGCTCCGGGACTAGGCCACTGCTCGAATCTTGGAAGACCGCGCATCTTACAGGAACCCCAAAGGGGTCGCAAGCCACTACAACAAGACCAAACTGATACGTTCGGTCGCTGCTCGCAAGGCCTGGCAAGACTCGATCGCCTCCGCGCCTGAACAGACCAGGGGCGCGGTCCTTCTCTGCGAACAGTTCTCCGCGCAAAAAAAAGCGCCGCGGGGGACGCGGCGCTGAACGACAATAACCACCAAAGGAGGATGGAGGAATACTGACCCGTTGCAGCGAATCAGTATGTTTGAATTGTCTTATAAGCGAATACTCCTGTCAACCATTCCGGAAGTACGGCACGCAGGGCATCAATCGGGCAAACGCAGGCGCTCGACGACCCGGCCGTTGATCAGATGCTCTTGGAGGATCTCGTCCAGGTCATCCTTGTCGACGTAGGTGTACCAGGTACCCTCAGGGTAGATCACCAGAACTGGGCCTTCGGAACAACGGTCCATGCAACCCGCCGTATTGACGCGGACCCCGCCAGGCCCTGCAATACCAAGCTCTTTACTCCGACGCTTGAGGTAATCTCGCAGATCTTGCGCTCCGCATTGGCCGCAGCACTGGCTTCCATCCTCGCGGAGGTTCGTGCAAAAAAAGGCATGGTATCGGTAGTAGGACATGGCGGAACCTTCCCCCGGCGGCGCGCATCTCAAGGTGATGAGGTTACCATGATGGCGGAGCCGGCGGCTCGGTGTCAGGCAGCGAACCCCGCCCGCGCACGCGCACCCGGGCGGCACGATCCAGGCCTCGATCCCTGTCGCGCCGGGAACGATCGCCACAGTCTGAGCGCGCCGTCGCGCCTGCGGGGGATGTGCCCCGCGACCCCCACTTCGCCAGTCGCGTGAACCAGCAGGACCTCAAGACCAGGCTCAGCCTTGGCGCCGATCAGTGCGTGAAGTGCGGCCTGTGCCTCCCGCATTGCCCTACCTACCGCTTGCGGCAGAATGAGGCCGAGTCTCCCCGTGGGCGTATCGCGCTCATCCAGGGGCTGGCCGATGGTCAACTCGCCGACACGCCCCACCTTCGAGCACACCTCGCGAGCTGCCTTCAATGCCGCGCGTGCGAGGTCGCCTGCCCCTCGCTGGTCGCATTCGGCACCCTGATGGACAATGCCCACGCCCTGGAAAATCAGGCAGCAAGCCCCTTGTCGCGGATGCTGAAGCGTTGGCTGCTCGATGCCCTGAGCTCCAGGCTGGGCACCCGAAGCGCATCCCTTGCGGCCGTCGTTTACCGACAAGTCCGGCCTCGCGCGCCTGGCGGAACGCTCGGGGCTAGCCCGTTTGCCGGGCGTGTCCGCCTACCACAGACTCGCCCTGCAGCTTCACCGCGAGCCGAGACTGGGGGAGACACCCGGCTCCGCAGCGGCTCCGCGCGGCGAGCTGGAACTGTTCGCCGGCTGTGTGGCGCGATCTTCGCAACCGGGGACCCTCGTCGCCGCGCGACGGGTGCTGGAACGACTGGGGTGGCGGGTGCGCATCTCGCATCGGCAAGTCTGCTGCGGTGCCATGCACCGCCACAATGGCTTCCCCGAACGCGCGGACCAACTGCTGGAGCGGGCCGTGTCCTCGGCGCAAAAGGACGCACCCTGGTTGGCATCGCCAGCGCCTGCGTCGCGGAGCTGGGCACACATCCCCGACTCGAAGGCGCCAGGGAGATCTGCCGCTTTCTCACCGACCTGGATTGGCCAGCGGATGTCCGCCTGCGCCCGCTGACCGAGCGAATCGCGGTGCACGAGCCCTGCTCCCACCGCAACCAGCTGCGCGATACCGACGCCATTTACCGCCTTCTTCGCCGCATGAGCAAAAAGAGTCGGCCCAGCGAAACACCGTGCCGGCTTCGACGCCATAGCCGTGATCTTCGGCATCGAGCACGATCCAGTCCTCACCCTCGGTGCGGGTGACCATCCACAGTTTGAAGCCAAGTTTGCGATGCAGGTAACTGAGCACCGCGCGGCTGGCCGATGCGAAATCGGTGAAGCTGAGTGAATCCATGGCGGGCCTCGGCGAGTGTCGTTTGTTTCAGTCTAGAGATGAACGCAGCCCGCAGAAATTTGGGTTCGCCGCAGCATGCCCGCCATCGTGACCCCCTCCGGCTGCGTAGCGTCCAGGCGGGCGAGGGCGGCTTTGAGCGCGTCGAAACAGCGTGCGTCGATGGCCGTGCCGACGTTCTCGGCCATGATCTGCAGCGTTTTCGGAATCGGGATGGCGCCGCGGTAAGGCCGCTCGGCGGTGATCGCGTCGAAGATGTCGGCGGTGGTGATGATGCGCGTCTCGGTGCTGATGTGCTCAGCCTTCAGTCCGCGCGGGTAGCCGCCGCCGTCGAGTCGCTCATGATGCGCCGCCGAGACACGCGCCAGTTCATCAAAGGCGGGGATGCGCCGGAGGATGGTTTCGGTGTGGGCTGCGTGAAGCTTGACCGCGGCCCACTCGGCGTCGTCGAGTTTGCCGGGTTTGTCGAGGATGGCGTTGGACACCCCCAGTTTGCCCACGTCGTGCAGCAGCGCGCCGCGCTTGAGCCAGCGCCGGCGCTCCGCCGACAGGCCGAGCGACTCGGCGATCATGTCGGTGTACAGCGCCACCCGGGCGCTGTGGCCTGAGGTGTAGGGGCTCTTGGCGTCGACCACCTGGCCGAAGGCGGCGGCGATTTCGTCGAGGTAGTCATCATCGAGCGCCACTTCGGTGCGCCCGGGTTCGAGGGCAAACACCGCGGCGTCGAGCTGCGGGTCGTTCAGCATGGCCCAGAAGGCGGGGTCCGCCGCCACGCGTTTGAGCGCGGCGACCAGCGACGGGTCGAACCAGCTACCGGCACGTTCTTCCGCCTCGGCCAGCGCGGCGTCGGCGCCGTCGGCGGTGTGAAACACATCGACCACCTGCGCCAGCAGCGCGATGCGCGCAACCAGCGGAATGTTGTCGCCCGCCAGGCGATCGGGCCGGCCGTTGCCGTTCCAGTGCTCGTCGAGCGAATGCACGCCCATCGCCACCCGCTCGCCAAAGCGCAGCTGACGGGCGATATCGGCACCGCGCTGGCAGCGGGTCTGGATCAGCTCCTGGGCGATCTGCTCGCCATTGCGGAAGATTGTCATCATGGCGCGGAAGCGCTCGGCCAGCCCGGTTTTCAGGCCGGTGTGGCGCAGCACGAAGTTGAGCACCTGCGGCAGGCTGCCGTCGATCAGCTTGAAGTCGCGCTTGAACTGACGGTCATCGGCCAGATAGAGCTCGCAGATGCGCGCGGCATTGCTGCTGCAACCCAGATCCTTGAGCAGCAGCGTGTAATACAGCTCCCACAGATCGGCGTCGTTCATCCCGATCTCGCGGCCAATGTGCGTGCCGATCCAGCAGCAGCGCACGCAGTGGCCGGGGGGCTGGCCTTCGGTCATGTCGAGCGCGTGACTGAGCGCGCCGATGAGTTCGGACAGTTTGAGTGAATCGGGCATCCGCTGCCGCTCCTGCATGGCTTGAGGCGATGGGCCTCCATGCAATGCTTAACGGCGGCGACTAGGATGACTTGATCGTGCCAACCCGTCGGCCCTTGCGCCGATACAGCAAGAGCGGCGCGCAGCGGGCCTCGTCGTGATAGATGCCGACGCAGTCCAGGCACTGGAAGCAGTCGTTGTAGCGAATGCTGTGCGTCTTCTGGTCGATGGCGTCGTAGGCGCAGCGGTGGCGGCAGGTTTGGCAGGGCTGCCTGCATTCGGCGCGGCGCGGCAGCCAGTCGAGCACGCGCAGCTTGCCGCCAATGACCATCGCCGCGCCCAGCGGGCACAGGTAGCGGCAGAAAAATTTGTAATACACCGCGCCCAGCGCCAGCAGGCCGAGTGCGTAGAGCACGAAAGGCCAGGCGCGGTCGAAGCCGACGGTGATGGCGGTCTTGAAGGGCTCCACCTCGACAAGACGCTCCGCCATGGCCGGCGCCAGCGCGGCACTGAGCACCAGTGCGAGCAGAATGCCGTAGCGGCCGCGGTCGAGCGCGTAAGCGACGCGCCGTGGCAGTTTGCGTGCTCTCAGCCCCAAGCGGGCGCCCAGCTCGGCGGCGAATTCCTGCAGCGCGCCAAAGGGGCACAGCCAGCCACAGAAGCTGCCGCGTCCCCACACGAAAAAGCTTAGCAATGTGAAAGCCATGATCAGCAGCGACACCGGGTCGTACAGAAAACTGGTGAGCGCGTGCCCGGCGGCCAGCGTCTTGATGGCGCCGGTGATCTGCACTACTGACAACTGCCCCTGTGCAATCCAGCCGATATAGATCAGCGTGAAGGCCAGAAATCCGAGGCGGAAGATACGCAAGCGGCGCGCCGACCGGCTCAGCCAGCGCGGCCGTGTCAGCGCGATGCTGAGCATGAGCAGGGCGAGGCCACTGATCGACAGCTCCACCACGCGCTCGCGCCAGGCGATCAGCCACTCGGGTAGCGGCGCGGGCGGCAGGCGGAAGTAGTCTGCCGGCGGAGTGTAGGCCAGCGTGGCGCTGCGGTGGATGCGTTGCGGCAGGATCTGCCCGCGCTGACGGGTAAAGCTCAGCTCGAAAGTCTGTTCGGCCGCTGGGCCCAACCCCGACAAGGGCGAAGTGCGCAGCACCAGCGCGGCATTGAGCGCCGGCGCGCCGGGCGGTGGGGCCGGGGCGGTGTCGAAATCGCGCAGCTCGAAGGGCGTGCCGTGTTGCTGCAGGCTCAAGCGCTCGGGGGACGTGCCGCGCACAAAGTGCGTGTCGATGAGGCTGTCGGGCCCGGCGGTGGCGACCCACCAGGCGTGCTGACCGGGTTCGAGAAAGCCGCGCAGATGCGTGTAGCCCGCGTCGCCCAGAATCGCCCGGCCGAGGGTTGGTGCGTTCAGATAGGCGACATAGAGTTCGGTGACGAGGGCGTCGGGGGCAGTGTCGGCGGTGTCCAGCCCGGCGGCGTCGGTGCCGGCAAACAAGGCTTTGACATCGGCGTGGGTGAGGCGAAGTCGCGCGATGCTGCCGTCGGCGAGTAGTTGCGCGAAGCTGCGCACCTCGAAGCGGTCTTCACGCACCTCGGCCGGTGGTGTGTGCTGCGCCGGGCCGGCGAAGCCGAGCTGGGCGCGGGCCACGGCGAGCGCGGCGGTGAGCACGGTCGGGTTGGCTTTGCGCACCGAGGCGGTGGCCTTGGTGACGCCGTCGAGCACGACGCGGTCGGACTGGCTTTGCCGCGTGTTGCTGCGATCCGAGTAGGCGGTGGACACGGTGATCGACTGGCTCAGGTTCAGCCCCGCGTATTGGGCAAGAAAGTCGCGCAGTGGGGCTTCGCCCAGACCGCTGAGAAACACCGGCTCGTGCTGGCGCAGCAGTTCGACGTCGAGCAGTTGGCCGGTGGTGTCGATCTGGATGAGCAGGTTGTAGGGCGTGCCTTCAAAGCCCGGGATGGGGGCGAGGTCGATCGATTCGAACACCCAGCCGACGGGGGCGGCGTCGGGCGTCAGCTCACTGCTAATTGGCCAGCCGGGGTGTCGGCCGGTTTTTCGCCGACGACCAGCGGCGGCGAAATGCACCGTGCGATATCGGCCCGGCTCAGTTGGCCGGCCGTGGTCGACGCGGCGACGAACAGCCCGACACACAGGGCCAGCGCGCGCCATGCGTCGTGTCGGATCACACCTCGATCAGCCCGCTGCGCACGGCGATCAGCGCCAGTTCGGCGGCGTTGCTGGCGTTGAGTTTTTGCTTGATGCGATACAGGTGCGTGCCCACCGTGCTCGGCGCGAGGTGGTGGGTGTCGGCCACTTCGGCCACCGAGCGGCCGAGGGCGAGCTGCTTGAAGACAGTGAATTCCTTGTCCGACAACTGCGCGACCGGGTCGCTGTCGCTGAACTGTGCCAGCGCCAGGCGGCGCCAGATCGGGTCGATGTAGCGTTCGCCGCGCGCCGCAGCACGGCGCGCACCAGCTCGTCGGGTCGCGCGCGTTTGCACAGGTAGCCGGTAGCGCCGCCCTTGAGCGCGCGGGCGGGGATCTGCATGTCGTCATGGGCCGAGAGCATCAGCACCCGTGCGCCGCGGTGGTGGGCGGTCAGGCGTTCCAGCGTGGCCAGCCCGCCCTGACCGGGCATGGACACATCCATCGCAGCGCGTCGGGTCGGTGCTCGGCAAACAGCGTCGGCCTGCTCGCCGCGCTGCTCGCGGCACCCCGGAGGCGCCGGCGCCTTCGAGCAGGAGTCGAAAACCCATGCGTACGACGGCATGGTCGTCGGCAATGACAAGGCGCAGTCCGGTCAGCGGTTGGGGGTTCATGAGGGGTCTCCTGGGGTGTAGGCGTGCTGCGGTGTGTGCGTGCCCGTGGCGGTGCTCGGCCAGGGGAGGTGGATGCTGAGCGTGGTGCCGGCACCGGGCGTGGCGGCGAAGTGAAGCCGGCCATGGCGGGCGGCGAGGCGCTCGCGCATGCCGGTGAGACCGAGGCGGCCGGTGGGCGTGGCGGGGTCGAAGCCGCGGCCGTCGTCGGCAATCGTGAGCGCGAGGCCGGCGTCGTTGGCGTCGAGCCGCACGCTGACATGATGCGCGTTGGCGTGGCGCGCCACATTGGTGAGCGCCTCTTGGACCAGCAGCACGGTGAGGCTGAAGCTGGCGTCGAGCGTGGCAGGCAGCGGTGCGAGGCCGAGTTGAATATCCACCGCCGGGTAGCAGTTGCGCCAGTGGGCGCAGTAGGCGGCGAGCGCGTCGTCGAGCCGGGCGGGCGTGTCGGCGCCGGGCTGGCGCAGGCGTTCGAGAATGGCGCGCACGCCGTCCTGCATCTGGCCGGTCATGGCCAGAATGGCTTGGGCGTTGCCGTGCAGGCCGGCGTCGTCGCGGCTTTTCTGGGCGATGGCGCCGGTGATGGCGCGTGCGGCAGTGATGCCCTGGCCGAACTCGTCGTGCAGCTCACGGGCGAGCTGGCGGCGCTCTTCTTCGAGCCGGGCGGTGACGGCGCGGGCAAAGGCCTGGTCTTCTTCGAGGCGGGCGTTCTGGTCGAGCGAGGCGGCCAGCTGGCTCGCCATCTGGTTGTAGCGCTCGGCGAGGCGATCGAGTTCCAGGCTGCGCTGGCGGGGCAGGCGAATGTCGAAGCGGCCGTCGCCCGTGTGCGCGAGCGCGGTTTCGAATTCGGTGAGCGAGGGCCAGCGCGCGGTCGATGGCACGACGCACGGCCACGCCGAGCAGCACAAGGATCGCCAGCGCCCAGCCGGCCGCGGCGATGGCGTTGTCCAGGCGTCGAGCACCGAGCGCGAGGCATCGGGCAGCAGGCGGATGTGCAAGTTCGGGCCGGTGATCACGCGCGGCGCGAAGTCGGGGGTGAGCAGGGCGGCGAACCACGCCGGGGCGTCGCGCCCGGCTTTGTAGGTCGGCGCGGGGGAGCGGTAGCGCAGCGCGCCACTGGCCTCGTGCACCTCTAGCGTATTGGCGCGTACCCGGCCCACCGCTGCCAGCTGCTGCACGATGTGTTCGGGGTCGGCCGCAGCGTCTTGCGAGAGCACGGCAACCCATTGTTCGGCCACCCGCGTGGCCGCCTCGATTTCCTCATGAATGGCGTCGCGCGTGGCGGCCAGCCACAGCGTGCCGCCAAACAGCATCAGCACCGCACCGGCCAGTGTGACCACCAGGCTGACGCGGGTATCGAGGCGGGCGCGGGCGTGCATCAGCGACCGCCCCAGGCGTAGCGCACGCCAATCCAGCCGGCGCGCGGGGTGCCCGGCGCTTCGAAGCGCTCGCGACGCCAGTTGTCCGGGTCGGCCTCGAAGCTGCCATTGACGAAGGGGTTTTCGGCCAGCGCGGCGGCGGTGGCGTAGCGCTGGTCGAAGACGTTGTCGATGCGGCCGAACAGCGTCCAGCCGCGGCCGAGCGCGTAGTCGGCCGAGAGGTTGAGGATGGCGTAGCCGGGCAGCTTGCCGTCGTCGTCGAAGGTACGGGTCTCGCCGAAGCGGTCGGTGGCGTTGCCGGCGCGGTGCTGGTTGTTCTCGTTGCCGCGCGCATATTGGCCACTGTAGGCGAGCACGCTGGCGCCGACGGTGAGGTGCTCAGTGGCGCGCCAGTCCACACTGGGCAAGTTTGAGGCTGTGGCGCAGGAAGACCCGGCAGGCGGTCGCCGCGCGAGACGAGGATCTCGTCGTCCTGGCCGCCAGCGGCGCATTCGGCGCTCTGGCCACGGCTGGCATTGTTTTCGGCCAGAAGGCAGGCGCTGCTGCGGAAGGTGGCGTCGAGCAAGGTGTAGTCGACGCGCGAATCGAAGGCGCCGGCATTGCCGCTGGCGCTCAGTTCCAGCCCCTGGCGGCGGGTCTGGCCAAAGTTGGTGAAGTAGCCGGCGCTGGTGGAGGTGCCGATAAACAGGATGTCGTCGTGGTTGGTGGCGCGGGTGTCGGCCCGGCGTGCCAGCGAGGCCCTCGCCGCTTTGGCCGCGCAGACCGAGCTCCAGGCTGCGGGTGACCACCTGCTCAAGGAAGGGGTCGGCGGCCAGGGCGTTGGGCAGGGTGCAGGGGTTGGCCGGGTCGGCACAGCCCAGTTCGATGGGGCTGGGCGCGCGGTTGCTCTCGCTGATGCCGCCATACACGGTGAGCACCGGGCTGGCCTGCCAGGTGAGGCCGAGCGCGGGGTTGAGCTTGTTGTAGGTGAAGTCGCCGTCGAGGTTGGGAGAGATGCGATTGACCTTGTCGCGGTTGATGACGTGGGTGTGGTTGAAGCGGGCGGCGGCGGTCAGTTGCACCGTGGGCGCCAGGGCGAAGGTGTCGGTCATGCACGCTGGTGGTGAGGGTGCGGCCCGAGAGTTTGTTTTCCAGCTCGCTGGCTTCGTCGGTGTCCACGCCGCGGTTGTCGGTCAGTTCGCCTTCCTGCGCGGTCTGCGAGAAGCGGGCGTGGCCGCGGTCGTGGCTCACGCCGAGCGCGAACTGGTGGCGTTCGGCATAGTGGGTCTAGTGCAGCCCGAGGCCGGCGTTGTTCTGGTCGGTGGCGGTGCGGTTGAGCACGCCAGTGTCGTCCGGGGCGGCGCCGATCATGCCGCCGGTGACCCAGGTTTCGTAGGCGTCTTCGTAGTCGTCGTTGGCGTCGCCGTTGAGGGTGCGCGAGCGGGTGCGGCGCAGGTAGGCGTTGGCGGCGAGGCGGTCGCTGTCGCCGAGCCAGTGGCTGGCCGACAGCGCCAGCAGGGTGCTGCGGTTCCGGGTCTGGTCGGGGTGGGTGAAAACGGTGTTGCGGTCGTCGGCCAGCAGGCTGGTGGGCGTCAGGCCGTTGCCGATGAGGTCGGTGTTGGCCTGGGCCAGCGTGAGGGCGATGTCGGTGGTGGCGGTGGTCCAGGCCAGTTTGCCGAAGAGCTGGCCGGCCTCGGAGGGCGAGCGCTCGCGCCAGCCGTCGTCGCGCAGGGCGTCGCCGGCAACGAACCACGACAGTTCGTCTTTGGAACCGCCGTGCGACAAGCTGGCCCGGGTGCGGCCGAAGGCGCCGCTCGACAGGCTGGCTTCGCCGCCGGGGTGGGTGTCGCCGCGCTTGGTGTGCAGGCCGATGGCGCCGCCCTGGGTGTTGAGGCCGTAGAGCGGGTTGGCGCCGGGGGCGAGGGTGAGGTCGGCGATGGCCGACTGGGGGATCAGATCCCAGCTGACCACGTCGCCAAAGGTTTCGTTGAGGCGCACGCCGTCCATGAATACTGACAGGCCCTGCGGTGTGCCGAGGAGCGGGCTGGCGGTGAAGCCGCGGTAGTTGAGGTCGGCTTGCAGCGGGTTGCCGGTGACTTCGTTGATCGACACGCCGGGTAGGCGGCGCTGGAGATTCTCGGCCAGCGAGGCGCCGCCGGCATGGCGCAGCGCGCGGTCGTCGAGTGTGCGGATGGCCGAGGGGATGTGGTCGCGCGGCTCATCAAGGCCGGGCAGCGGGGCCGTGCCGATCACTTCGACGGTGCCGAGGGTGGCGGGGTCGGCCGCATGGGCCGCGGCGCCGAGGGCAGCGATCAGGAGAGCGATGGGGGTGTGCTTGATCATGGGTCAGTGCTTGGCCGGATGGCTGGATACGTGGAGCGCGGCTTCTTCGGCCGCTGGGTACAGATGGCTGACCGAGCGTGGAAACTCGGCGTCGATCACCGCCATCTGGCGGAACAGCTTGGGCAGGGGCAGGCGCATGACCTCGGTCATGTCGAGGCCGGCGGCGGCGCTTTGGGTGAGCAAGGCGTCCAGCCATTTGAGGTAGTCGCGGGTCTGGCGGATGGGGCCGGCGTTGGCTGCGACCGGGCCGTGACCGGGCACGACGTGCTTGAAGGGGAGCGCTTCGAGCACGTCGAGGCTGTTGAGCCAGCGGGCGATGGTGGCGTGCGGGGTGGTGGGGGTGCGGTCATGGAAGACCAGGTCGCCGGCGAAGAGCACGCCGGTGCTGTGGTCGAGCACGGCCAGGTCGCCGGCGGTGTGGCCGTCGAGCGCGAGCAGTTCGAAGCGGTGGCCGCCGATGTGGACGATGCCGGCCACCAGCGCCTCGGTCGGCACCACCACCTCGGTGTCGCGCATGGCGTCGCCAACCAGGCGGTACATGTTTTCGTTGAAGGCTTTGCCTTCGGTCTCGATGTCGGTGAGGGTGCGCGCCAGGGCGCCCAGCGTTTTGGGCGCAAAGGCCTGGTTGCCGAGGAAGTGGTCGGGGTGGTGGTGGGTGATCCACACCTTGACGATGGGCTGGTCGGTGATGCGCGCGATGGCGGCGACGGTCTGTTCGCCGTACTGGCGCGAGGGGCCGCTGTCGATCACCACCACGCCGGCCGGGGTGACGACGAAGGCGGTATTGACGATGCGACCGCCGTTGGCGAAGGAGAAGTCTTCTTGCGCGCCTTCGAGCACCCAGGTGTCAGGCGCGATCTGGCGCGGCGCGAGCGCGTAGTCGAAGCCGGCCGCGGTGGCGTGTACGGCAATGAGGGCGAGGAGGGCGAGCAGGCGCTTCATCGTTCCACCTGCGCGTTGACCTTGTTGCCGTTGTTGTCGCGGCCGGTGATCTGCACCGAGGCGAGGTCGGTCACCGTGGGCGGCAGGTCGAGCGTGAACAGCGGGTTCTCGCTGACCGGCTCGAAAGCGTCGATCTCCATCAGCACGCGCTGCTGGCCGTCGGTGATGGCCAGTTGCTCGATGTAGAAGGCCGGGATGCTGGCGGCCAGGCCGGTGTCCATGGGGTGGATGATGCGCAGGCGCACCCGGTTGCCCTCGGGGCGCGACCAGATACGCCCGCTCACTTCATTGAGCCGTCGCTGCCACTCGGGCGAGGCCGAGCCGGTGGAGGGCACGGTGCAGCCGCCGCCGGTGGTGATGACCCAGGTGCCGCCCACATGCCACACGCCATCGGCGGTGCGGGCCGCGGCGCGCACGGGCGACGACTGCTGCAGCTTGATACGAAAGGCCAGCTCGGCCCGCGCTGCCTTGGGGCGGAAGGCCAGCACCTTGGTGATCGGGTTGAAGTCGGCAAACACCAGCACCTCGACCACCTCGGGCAGCGCGGTGGCGTCGACCGCGGTGGGCACGTTCATCGCGTCTTCGGCGGTGAGCGGGCCGGTGACGCTCACGCGTGGGTCGAACACCACGGTGGCCTCGGCGGCAAAGAGCTGCGCACGCATGTCGCCCCAGCGGGCGGAGTCGAGCGGATCGGGCTCGGCGAGGGCCAGCGTGGCCCACAAGGCGAGTCCAAGCACGGCAAGGCGCGGCAATGCGGGCATTCATGTCTCCTGATCGGCGTGGTGTACACGGCTCTGTTTGATAGCGCTGATAACCGCCGGCGGCGTGCCAGCTCGGCGCGGTCGGGGTCGATGCCGCGCAATCGCTGCCGCCTCGCCGGGGTTTGGCGTGCATGTGCGTCGGCGTTGTGGTGGTGCGTGGCGTGTCATGCCCGCACAGGTGTTTCACTTTGGAACACGTGACGTGTTTCGAAGCAGCCCGTGCGTCCGCGGCTGATCAGATCGCGGGGCGCGGTGGGCGGCGCGATACGTGTTCAGGACTCGTTGACGGTGCTGACAGCGAGTGCTGGCGCGCGCTTGATGGGTGATCGCTCTGCCCAGGTGCGACAGGTGTCGCTCAATGGCATGCCCTCTTGCGGAGCCCCTGCCATGTCACTGGTTTTGCCCGCCTGGGTGAGCACAGGGCGGGACCAGAAAACTCAAGGAGGTGACTCAATGGAAGGCAGGAGCAAATCCAGCAAGCACTGGGCCGCCGCAGTCCTCGCTGATCGCCGCTTCGGTGATGGGCATGGGCAGCATCCAGGCAAAAGGCGTGAGCGACGCCGACATCGTGCAGGACGCGGCTACCGCGAACGATGTGGTGTCTTTCGGCATGGGCACGCAGGGGCAGCGTTATTCGGCGCTGGACAAGATCAACACCGAGTCGGTGAAAGATCTGGTGCCGGTGTGGTCGATGTCTTTTGGCGGGGAGAAGCAGCGCGGGCAGGAATCGCAGCCGCTGATTCACGACGGCGTGATGAAAGCGTCACCGCCTCCTACAGCCGCATCTTCGCGCTGGATGTGAAGACCGGCAAGAAGCTGTGGAAATACGAGCATCGCCTGCCCGACGGCATCATGCCGTGTTGCGACGTGGTCAACCGCGGCGCCGCACTGTTTGGTGATCTGGTGATCTTCGGCACGCTCGACGCGCAACTGGTGGCGCTGAACCGTGAAACCGGCAAGGTGGTGTGGAAAGAGAAGGTCGACGACTACCACGCCGGCTACTCGATGACCGCCGCACCGATCATCGTCAAAGGCATGGTCATCTCCGGCGTGTCCGGCGGTGAGTTCGGCGTGATCGGCCGTGTCGAGGCGCGCGACGCCCTGACCGGCAAGATGAAGTGGGTGCGTCCGGTGGTCGAAGGCCACATGGGCTACACCTACGGCGCCGACGGCAAAGCAAAGGACAACGGCATCTCCGGCACGACCAACGCCACCTGGCCGGGCGACCTGTGGAAGACCGGCGGCGCAGCCACCTGGGCCGGCGCCACCTACGATCCGGAAACCAACCTGATCTTCGCCGGCACCGGCAACCCGGCCCCGTGGAACAGCCACCTGCGCCCGGGCGACAACCTGTTCTCGTCCTCCACCGTGGCGATCAACCCGGAAAACGGCAAGATCGTCTGGCACTATCAGACCACGCCGCACGACGGCTGGGACTACGACGGGGTGAACGAGTTTGTCTCCTTCGACTACGTCAAGGACGGCAAGACCATCAAGGCCGGTGGCAAGGCCGACCGCAACGGCTTCTTCTTCGTGCTCGACCGCACCAACGGCAAGCTGCTCAACGCTTTCCCGTTCGTGAACAAGATCACCTGGGCCAAGAGCATCGACCTGAAGACCGGCCGCCCGGTGTATGACGACGCCAATCGCCCCGGCGACCCGACCAAGGGCGCTGACGGCAAGAAAGGCGAAGTGGTTACCTCCGCACCGTCCTTCCTCGGCGGCAAGAACCAGCAGCAGATCGCCTACAACCCGAAGACCGGCTACTTCTACGTGCCGGCCAACGAGTGGGCGATGGACATCTGGAACGAGCCCGTGTCGTACAAGAAAGGCGCTGCCTACCTGGGCGCTGGCTTCACCATCAAGGCCTTGAACGAGGACTACATCGGCGCGCTGCGCGCGGTCGATCCGGTCACCGGCAAGATCGTGTGGGAAAACCAGAACTACGCCCCGCTGTGGGGTGGTGTGCTCACCACCGCCGGCAACCTCGCCTTCTATGGCACGCCTGAGGGCTACCTGAAGGCGCTGGACGCCACCACCGGCAAGGAAGTGTGGAGCTTCCAGACCGGCTCCGGCGTGGTTGCACCTCCGGTCACCTGGGAGCAGGACGGCGAGCAGTACATCGCCGTGGTCTCCGGCTGGGGTGGCGCGGTGCCGCTGTGGGGCGGTGATGTCGCCAAGCGGGTGAACTTCCTCGAGCAGGGCGGTTCGGTGTGGGTGTTCAAGCTCCACAAGAGCTGATCCACCGCGTTTGACCTTCGCCGGCGGGGCGGCATGCGCGAAACGCTGCGCATGCCGCCCCGTTTGCGTGGACGCTGCGACGGGGTGCGTCATCGGCGCTGGCCCTGAGCGGTTTCGACGAAGCTGCGGATTGCCCAGATCAGCTCTGTCGGAAGAATGTCTTTCCATGGCGGCATGTGTTCGATGCCGAGTTTGATCTTGCCTTTTTCGACCGTGCTGCGGAAATACACATCTGCGTCGGCCAGGCAGCGGCGCTTGAGATCCGGTTCGGGCACGCGAGCACAGAGACGGCCGATGCGGCGCAGGTCAGGCGCAGGCGAGCGACTTGCGTCGGCATCGACGCCATGGCAGCTGGCGCAACTTTGATTGAAGGCGTCGCGGCCGATGGCGATCGCGCGCGGGTCGTTTCGATAGGGGTTGGTCTCGCCGTCTGGGTTGGCGAGCGGAGCGAGTGCCGAGCTGTCGACTTCCGGCGCACGCGGTGTCGTGGCATGTGCGGGTGCCATCAGCGCGCTGGCGCAGAGCAGACCGATGGCGGCGAGGCGGCTTGGTGTGTGTGGCATGAGATAGTCTCTTGTCGGCGTGCGCTACCAGCCGGTTGGGTAACCTTGGCAGTTTTCAAAATCAGCGTCGGGGAAGATGGTGAAACGCGTCACACAGCCCTCCATTCGAGCGCCGCGTAGATTGACCGTCGCAAATTTGGCCTCCTGCAAATTGGCCGAGACCAGCTGAGCGCCTTCGAGCCAGGCGAAGTTCAGCCGCGCGAACTCCAGGCTGGCCCCTGTCAGATCGGCGCCGGACAAATCGCTGCGCATCAGTCGTGCGGCTTCCAGATCGGCGCCCACCAGTGTGGCGTGGCGGAAATTGGCGGCCGGCGCATTGGCTTTTTGCATGCGTGCGGCGGTGAGGTTGGCCCCTTCAAGGTTGGCGCCGGCGAGGTTGGCGGCACGCAGGTCGGCCCGCGTCAGATTGGCGCCGCGCAGGTCGGCTCCCGCGAGGTTCTTGCCAAGCAGATCGGCGTGGCGCAGGTCGACGCCGGGGCAACGGGTATAGGGCCAGATCGGGCAACCGTTGATGACCAGCGTTTCCACTGCATCGGTCGATGCGGTATCGGCGGCGCTGGCCTGGTTGATCAACGCCGTGGCGATCAGGGGGATGAGTAATGCAGATCGGGACATGGTGTGGGTTCCGGGGTGCGCCGGGGCAGCCTGTGGGCCGCCCCGGACTTGTCGCCTTAGTTGGCAGCCAGTTGCTTGGGCAGTTTGAACACCCAGAACGAACCGCCTTGGGAGACCTGGCTTGGTCAGCTCAGCCATATCGCCGCCCCACAGTGGTACTGCACCGCCGTAGCCAGACTGGATGCCGATATACTGCTCACCGTCCATCTCCCAGGTGATCGGAGACGAAATGATCCCGGAGCCGGTCTGGAACTTCCAGAGTTCGTCGCCCGTGTTCGCGTCAAAGGCCTTGACGTAACCATCGGAGGTGCCGGTGAACACCAGGCCGCCCTTGGTGGTGAGCATACCGGCCCACAGCGGGCAGATTTTCCTTGTGCTCCCAGTCGATCTTGCCGGTCTTGGGGTCCATGGCGCGGAGGATACGCCGACGTGGTCGTCGTACATGCGCTTGATGCGGAAGCCCTGGCCCAGATAGGCCGAGCCGTTCTTGTAGGTGACGTCCTCGGTCCAGTAGTCCACTTTCCCAGTGGTTGGCTGGCACGTAGAACAGACCGGTATCCTGGCTGTAGGCCATAGGGTTCCAGTTTTTGCCACCGAGGAAGGGCGGAGAAACTTCGATGGATTTGCCGCGGGTTTCGCCTTCAGCTACGGGTGGTGGGCGCTGGCCTTCGGTCTCGATCGGACGCCCGTCTTCGCCGAATCCCTTCGGCCCAGGTGATGCTGTCAACGAACGGCAAGGCCGATCAGCGAAATGGGCTTGTAGCCGCCCCTTTGGTTCTCGCGGTCAACAACGTAGAAGAAACCATTGCGGTCGGCGTGTGCTGTGGCTTTGACGGTCTTCCCGTCCTCATCGTACTCGAAAAGCACCAGTTCGTTGTTGCCCGAGAAGTCCCAGGCATCGTTCGGGTGTGTGCTGGTAGAACCATTTGACCTCGCCGGTGCTCGGGTCGACGCCGACCTGCCCGGACGTGTACAGGTTGTCGTAGTCGGCGGGGTCGCCGCCGGGTGATGTGCGCTTCCAGGTGTTCCACGGGGCAGGGTTGCCGGCACCGATGATGATGGTATTGGTCTCGGCATCGAAGCTCGCGCTCTGCCAGGGCGCACCGCCACCGTGGCTCCAGGCCTCGACCTTGCCAGTTTCGGTGTTGGGATCGTCCGGCCAGCTCGGTGCACGAGGATCGCCGGTCGGTGTGCTGTTCTCGCCATTGAGGCGACCATAATGCCCCTCCACGAATGGACGCATCCAGATTTCTTCGCCGGTATCAGGGTCACGCGCAAACAGTTTGCCCACAACGCCGAACTCGTCCCCGGACGACCCGTGAATCAGCAGTACCTTGCCGGACTTCTGGTCTTTCACCAGGGTTGGAGCCCCGGTCATGGTGTAGCCTGCTTCGTGGTCGGCGAACTTTTCCCGCCAGGCGACCTTGCCAGTGTCCTTGTTTAGGGCAACGATGCCGGCGTCAAGGGTGCCAAAGAAGACCTTGTCACCGGAGATGGCTGCGCCCCGGTTCACCACG
>CALOBG010000058.1:0-5926 GCA_942490995.1 uncultured Gammaproteobacteria bacterium | reverse complement strand
CACCGCGGCGCGGTTACACTGCATCCCGGCATCAACGAGAGACAGAACTGTCGCGCGCTGCCGTGCGCGGCGACGATGCCGGGAGGTCACAGGCCATGCTGCGCAGATTGATCCTGGCCGTGATGGTGGCCGCTGTCGGGCTGGCGCCCTGCGCGGCAGCAACGCTGGAGCGCTACGTGCAGGCGCACTGCGGCGCGTGTGCCGAAGCCGGGGCGGCGGCCAGCGGCGTGTTTATCCTCGATCGCGGCGAGCAGGCCTTACTCGCGCGCGCCTGGCTGACCGACCACGCCGAGCGTTCGATAGACGTGCAATATTTTATCTGGAGCACCGACAATATCGGCGCGCTGGCATCGGAAGCCTTGCTGCGCGCCGCCGATCGGGGCGTCAGGGTGCGCGTGCTGGTCGACGATTTCCTGCTCGATGCCGATGACGACAGCCTGCTCGCAATGGATGCCCACAACAACGTCGAGATCCGGGTATACAACCCGCAGCACTCGGTCGGCATTTCTTTCCTGCGCCGGGCGCTGAACCTGGTTCGCGATTTTCGTGGCGCCAACCAGCGCATGCATGACAAGACCGCAATTTTCGACCGCTACGTCGGCATAACCGGCGGACGCAACATGGCCGATGAGTACTTCGACTATAACCGCGAATATACGTTTCGCGATCGCGACGTGCTGCTGGTCGGGCCTGCCGTTGCGGACATGAGTAAAAATTTCGAAGAATTCTGGACTCACCGGCTGAGCCGGCCGGTCGGCGAGCTCCTGGGAAATCGCAGTCTCAGCGAGCAACGATCCGAAGTGGTTCGCGCCGGGCTGCACCGCTACGCCGCCGATCCGGCCAACTTCGCGCCCCGCGTACGGCGTTTACTGGCCGGGATGGAAGCGGCTTTACCGCAGATGATCGCGGCGCTGACCTGGACGGCGGTCGAGTTCCTGAGCGACAGCCCGGGCAAAAACGCAGGCGACGACGGCATGGCTGGGGGTGGTGCGTCGACCCAGGCCCTGGTTGCGGCCCTGGCGCGCGCCGAGCGCCGGGTTCTGATCCAGTCTCCTTACCTGGTCCTCGACCCGGCCGCACTGGCGTTGTTTCGTACGCTCGTGCAGCGCGGTGTAAAGGTCAGTATCGTGACCAATTCCCTGGCCTCGACCGACAATCTTCTGGCCTACAGCGGCTACCACAAACGCCGCGCCGAGTTGCTTGCCGCCGGGCTCGAAATTTTCGAGTACAAGCCGCAACCGCAGGTCGCCACGGCCCTCATCGAACAGGAGCTGCGCGGCGCCACGCCGCCGATTTTTGCGCTGCACGCAAAAAGCATGCTCATTGATGAGCACACCCTGTATATCGGCTCGTTCAACCTCGACCCGCGTTCGGCCAATCTCAATACCGAGGTCGGCGTGTTGATCGCGCATGCGGGCCTGGCGACCGAACTCGAGCGCAGTATCACGCTCGATATGCACGCCGAGAACAGTTGGCGCATCACCGCGGACTTCAATCCGGACAATAACGCTTCGCTGTGGTCGCGCCTTCAGGTGTGGTTTCTGAGCCTGCTGCCGCTGACCCCGATACTGTAATCCGCAGTGCTCGCCGGGTTCGACGGACCCGGTTAACGGCTGATGATGCCGCCGTCGGCAGCAAGGTTCTGACGGTTTACCCAGCGCCCGTCGGGAGCGACGAGGAACGCGATCGCCGCCGCCACCTCATCGGGTTGCCCGAGCCGCCCGAGGGGTGTCATGGCGCAGATCTGCGCGGCCGCGGCGGGCACTGTACCGCCGGTTTCGCTGAGCATATCGGTATCGGTAAATCCCGGCGAAATGACGTTGACAGTAATGCCGCGCGGGCCTAGTTCCGTCGCGAGTACGCGGGCGAACTGTTCGATGGCGGCCTTGCTGCCGAAGTAGGCGGCGCCGTCACCGAGGTTGAGGATGGTGCCGATAGTCGACAAACAGACGATCGCGCCATTGTCTTCGAGGCGCCGGCTCGCCTGCTGCAGGCAGAAGAAGGTGCCCTTGGCGTTGACCGCAAAGATGCGGTCGAAATCGGCTTCGCTGAAGTCCACCAGCGGCGCAAAGCGCGCATGTCCGGCGTTTGCAACCAGGATATCGAGGCGACCGAATTCGCCGATGACGGTCTCGAACAGGGTCTCTATGGCGTCGACATTTGCGATATCGGCCGCAACTGCAATGGCTCGGCCCCCTGCCGTACGGATACTCTCGACGACCGTGGCGGCGGCGGAGGCATCGTTGAGGTAATTGACCGCCACCGCGGCACCGCTGTGCGCCAGGCGCAACGCCGTGGCCCGTCCGATGCCGCGTGAGGCGCCGGTCACCAGCGCTACTTTGCCGCGTAATCCCGTCATATCCGTACGCTCGCTTGCTTCAGGTATGGTTGATCGACACGCCACCGTCGACCAGCAGTGCGGTCCCCGTGGTGAAGGTCGCGTCGGCCGCGAGGTACAGCACCGAGCGCGCCATTTCCACGGGGCTGGCAACGCGCCGCATGGCGTTCAGATTAGCGATGAACGATTGCGCTTCGGCGCTGGGATTGTGTTCACGGAACATCGCGGTGTCGGTCGCGCCAGGCAGCAACGCGTTGACGCGTACGCCGTGCCCGCCATGTTCGACGGCGAGCGCCTGGGTCAAACCGATCAAGCCTGATTTGCTCGCCGCGTAACTGCCGAGGCCGGGGAATGCGGCGCTGTAGCCGACGAAGGTCGCGGTGAAAATCAGCGACCCGCCGCCATTCGCTACCAGCGCCGGGATCTGGTACTTGGCGCCGAGAAAGGCACTGGTCAGGTTGGTGGCGAGTGTCTTGTTCCATTCTTCCAGGGAGACGTCGATGGTCGGGCACTGCGGGCCGAGCATGCCGACGTTGTTGAATGCAACGTCGAGGCCGCCGTAACGATCGACCGCCATGTCGACCAGTGCCGCGGCGTGCGCCGGGTCACGGACGTCGCCGGCCAGCGCGGCAGCGGCACCGCCGGTAGCTTCGATGCCGGCAACCAGAGTGTCGAGTTCGTCGGCACGGCGCGCAGTGACGACCACGCTGGCACCCTCACGGGCAAAAAGTTCGGCCGTAGCGTGGCCTATTCCGGCACTTGCGCCCGTTACTATGGCAACTTTGCCAGCCAATCTGCCCATCTGTGCTGCTCCTCGCGATGTGATGACTCGAACGCCCAGAAGGGCGGCCGTGGCCATCGATAATCGCGGCGGCAGGCGCAACCAGCACCCCGTTTCTTGTCGTGTTATCGCAATTGGCAGCGCGAGCTCAGCCGCGCAGGATCTCGGCGTCGTCGACTACCCGCAGCGCGATCAGATCGCTGTTTTCATTGACGATCAGGTTCGATTCCAGGCGTACGCAGCTGCCGGCATAGGCGCCACCGGCAGAAAAGGTACAGACCTGGACATGACGACCGTCGATGACCGGCAGGCGGAACAGCTCTTGGTACATCTGATCGTGGTGTTCGAACTGTCCTTCGCTGGCTTCGATCAGGCGGGCGTCACGGTCGATGATACGGATGTTGTTGCCACAGCGTCCGACGATGGGCTTGACCACGTAGCCGCTGCGGCGCAGCTCGGTGCCGAGTTCGTAGGAGGCATTGAGCAGATAGTGATGATTGGGGAAAAGCTGCCACAGGATCGGCAGAATAGCCTTGTTGCTGGGGATCAGCGTCCACAATGGTTCGTAGACCATGACTTCGTTGCGCAGCAGAACGTCAACCAGTCGGGGTGGTCCGTTGTGGCGTGCACCTGGCATGTAGTTGCTGAGTTTTTCGGCGTCGTCTTCGCATTCGGCGCGGATCTGGTCGAGCGCGGTTTCCCAGGCCCAGGTTTTCCAAACGTAGCGGATTATCAGGCCATCGGAGTCGAGGATGTTGCCGTCCTCATCCCAGGACAGGTCAGCGACGCCGTGGATGATCTTGCTCTCGATACCCGCAGCTTCCAGCGCCTCGCGCATGAACAGGGCATGGTAGGTTTCTTCGAGCACTCGGTCCTGCATGATATGAACGACGCCGGTGATGTCGTTCTCCGCCCACGCGTCGCGCAGATCGCCATGCAGATCGGCGCCGGCGTCGCGCCCGACGCGGCAGCCGAAGTGCTGCGCCCATTTTCCCTGGATTTTGCCAGCTTCCATATGGCACGAAGCTGAATCGCAGTTGTATTCGTAGACCTTCAGACCACGTTCGGAGACCGAGAAGTCAAAGCGTCCGGTCACCATCTGGTTGCGGCGGTTGTTCCACGATTGATGGATCTTCGGCCACAGCGCCCGCGGGATGTTGAAGCGCTCAAGCAGCGCATCGTCGCGCAGCACGTAGTCAGTCGCATGCAGGAACAGGGCGTGCAGTTCAGTGGTCGCGTCCTTGAGTTCTTCGTGCGCGGATTCCGAAACGCACAGGTATTTGAACTGGTCGGCTTCTACGCTGGAGAGTTTATGGCCCTGCATCAGCGACACGTAGGCCGCTTCGTCGGGATTAGCCATGTTCAGCCACGAACGTTGCGCCTGGCCTTCATCCGGCACCTGGCGCAGGCGCAGGTTGAATAATCGTGGTTCCATTGTTCTGGCCGGCTCGGCGTGACGTACGTCGTCGGTCTGGATGACCCAGCCCAGGATCGTCGCGTCGCCGAACGAACACTCCAGCCAGTACTCGCCGTCGGCGGTGATGGTAGCGGCGATTTCGCGCGAATAGTGCCGGCCCTCGGGCCAGCGCACATGATCAACGTTCTGTTCGACGAAGCGCACCCAGTGCGGCGAAACCTCGGTGACGATGGCGACGTGACCGGTGTCCTCGAATTCGCCGCCTTCTTCCCAGATCAGCAGGCAGCCAGGCTCGGGGTGGCGCTTGGCGCCGTTGCGGAACGACTTCAGTGGCAGGCGGGTGTTGTCTTTGACCACGCGTACCGAATCGAGCTCGAAGATATCGAACGCCATGGCAACGTCATCGAACAAATAGCCCTTGTTGAGATACATCCAGCGCCGCGCGAGTTCGACGCACTGCCACTTGTGACCCATGTAAATGCCATCGACATAGCTGCGGTAGGCATGGCGGTCAGGCAGCTGCTCGTCGTCGGCCGAATCGTAATCGGACGAATACACCGGTACATTGCCCGGCGCGATGCCGAGCAGGGCACCGAATTTTTCGGGCGCGTCATGGCTCTCGGCGCTCATGCGGTGGTGGACTCCTGGCCGGGGTGATACGGGCGCGCATCCTACACTGCCGCTTGCGACAGTAAAACTTCCCGGCCTGGTCAGCGCCAGGATTTGCGCTGGCAGCCCGGCAGCGAGGGTGCGAGCGCGGCAACGCGGCGCGGGCGCGCCACGTTCAGATCTCCTTCAGGACTTCGTCGATCGTGGTGATCAGCAGGTCGGCGTGTTCGCGGGCGAAGGGCAGCGGCGGGCGCATTTTCAGCACGTTGTCGAACTCGCCGATGCGATTCATGAGGATGCCGCGTTCCTTCATGCGATTGACGATTTGACGGGTTTCGTCGGTGGCCGGCTGTTTGGAAATTCGATCGGTGACCAGCTCGACCCCGACCCACAGGCCGTGACCACGGATGTCGCCGATCAGCTCGTGGCGGGTAGCGAGTTCGGCAAATCGCTCGCGCAGGTAGTCGCCGGTGGTGCGGGCGTGCTCGATGAGCTGGTCACGTTCCATCACGTCGAGCACCGCGTTGCCGACCGCGCAGGCGACGGGGTTGCCGCCGAAGGTATTGAAATACATGACCTCGGCGCGAAACCGTTCGATCAGGTCGGCACGCGCGACCAGCGCGGCCAGCGGGTAGCCATTGCCCATCGGCTTGCCCATGGTGACGATGTCGGGGGTGATATCGAACAGTTCGTGACCCCACATGCGACCGCTGCGGCCGAAGCCGGCCTGGACTTCGTCGGCGATGAACACGCCGCCGGCGTCGTGGACGATGTCCAGCGC
>CALOBG010000057.1:0-3071 GCA_942490995.1 uncultured Gammaproteobacteria bacterium | reverse complement strand
CAGGGCAACCAGGATGGCGCCGGTCGTCAACGCGAAGCTGCGCAGCCCGCGTGAGTCGAGTTCAGGAATGTCCAGCGTGCCTGCCATGGCTAGTCCAGTTCGAATTCGTCTTTCCAGGAATCGTCATCGTCGTACTGCGGTTGATCCGGCTTCCGGAGCACGAAGTTCTCCAGTACCAGGCAATCCATTTCCGTGCGCATGAAACATCGGTAGGCATCCTCGGGCGTGCATACGATCGGTTCGCCGCGCACGTTGAACGAGGTATTCACCAATACCGGGCATCCGGTTCGGCGGTGGAATTCCTGCAGCAGGCGATAAAAACCGGGATTGGTCTCGGCATGTACGGATTGAATTCGCGCCGAGTAATCGACGTGCGTGACGGCCGGGATCTGCGAGCGCGGTACGTTGAGTTTCTCGATCCCGAACAGTGCCTGTTGCGCATCGGTCATTTCGAGCTGACGCTCGGCAGCCACGTCGGCAACGATGAGCATGTAGGGACTCGGGCGATCGAGCTGAAACCATTCCGAGACGTGCTCGGCAAGAACGGCCGGCGCGAACGGTCGGAACGATTCGCGGTACTTGATCTTCAAGTTCATCACGGACTGCATTTTCTGGCTGCGCGCGTCGCCGATAATCGAGCGCCCGCCCAGCGCCCGCGGTCCGAACTCCATGCGCCCGCGAAACCAGCCAACCACGTTTTCCTCGGCCAGCACTCCCGCGACGTCGCTGAACAGGCGCTCGTCATCCAGCTCGACATAGTGCGCGTTCACCGAGTCGAGGTAGCTGCGGATGGCGTCAGCGCCGAAGCGCGGTCCGAGGTAAGAGCCGGCCATCGCATCGGCGCCGTTGGTGCGCCGCTCGTTGCCGTAAAACTCGTACCACACCGCCAGCGCCGCACCGACCGCACCACCGGCGTCGCCGGCCGCCGGCTGGATCCAGATGTCCTTGAACGGGCCCTCGCGCAGCAGCCGACCGTTGGCGACGCAATTGAGCGCCACGCCGCCGGCCATGCACAGATGTTCGACGTCGAGTTCTTTATGAATGGTGCGGCCGAGCTTGAGCAGTACTTCTTCGGTAACCGCCTGGATCGACGCCGCGATATCCATTTCGCGCTGGGTCAGCTCGCCTTCGGCGGCCCGCGGCGGTCCCTGGAACACTTCGTCAAAGCGGCTGTTGGTCATGGTCAGCCCGGTGGCGTAGTTGAAACAATCCATGTTCAGTCTGAACGTACCGTCGTCTTTCACGTCGATCAGATGTTCGAGTATTGCCTGCGTGTACAACGGTCTGCCATACGGTGCAAGACCCATCAACTTGTACTCACCGGAGTTGACCTTGAAGCCGGTGTAGTAGGTAAACGCCGAGTAGAGCAGACCCAGCGAGTGCGGGAAATCGATCTCCCAGCTCGGGGTCAGAAAGTTACCGTCGCCCATCCATACCGAGGTGGTTGCCCACTCGCCGACCCCGTCCAGGCACAGTACCGCGGCGCGATCATAAGGACTGGGGAAAAAGGCCGAGGCGGCGTGCGATTCGTGGTGCTCGGTGAACATGAGCCTGGGCAACGCGGCCTTGTTACAGCCGCCGATTTCGGCCAGTTCCCGCTTGAGCTCAGATTTCAGGTAAAGCTTTTCTTTCAGCCATACCGGCATGGCCGCGACAAAGGAGCGAAACCCACTTGGCGCATAGGCCAGGTAGGTTTCCATCAGGCGGTCAAACTTGACCAGCGGCTTGTCGTAAAACACCACCCGTTCGACATCAGTTAAACCGATGCCGGCTTCGTCCAGGCAATAGCTGATAGCGTGTCCGGGAAAGCGTGGGTCGTGTTTCTTGCGCGAAAATCGTTCTTCCTGGGCCGCCGCCACGACCACCCCGTCGCGCACCAATGCGGCGGCGCTGTCGTGGTAATAGGCGGAGATCCCAAGGATATTCATCAGATCCAGTATGTCGGTTGGGTTGCGCAGACCTTGAGCACCAGCCAGCCGCGCGCCCGACCCCGATGCCTGTTCAATGGCTCGCGATATTGTACCGGTAGCGCCCGATCCGGCGCCACGCTCAGGCCTGGGCTGAGGTAAACGAGTGTCAACTTGTATCCAAACATCGCCAGACATTCGGCGCAACATTGTGCGCAACGATGTTTTGCGCTTCCATGCGCGATGCGCGCGTTTGGTGGGTTAACATCTGCCGCTCGGATACTTCAATGGCGCAACGGCGGTAGAAAAAAGCTCGAACAGAAAGCATCGGAGGGGATGGAATGGAACCAGGCCGGCTGACGCAGATACGTGTGCTCGTCGCAGTGATGATGCTCGCCGTCGTCGAACTCATGTGTTTCGGTTTCATACATTTCTTCCTGGCCCCGAGTTACCCGCACTTCTTTGCCGAAAATTACGACAATTATGTCGATAACATCGAGCCGGCATATATCGACGAATTCCGCCGGCGCCTCTACGATCCGAAGCTGGGCTGGAACTGGCGACCGGGCGCAAAAAAGGACAACGAAAGCTGGTCCTTCTCGATTGACGACCACGGGCTGCGGACCAATAACTACCCGTCGGATACCACACTCATTTCGAGCTTCGGCGACTCGTTCACGTTTGGCGACGAGGTCAATGACGACCAGACCTGGCAGGTCCACCTGTCCAGGCTGACCGATACGCGGGTACTCAACTATGGGGTCGGCGGCTACGGCCTCGACCAGTCGCTGTTGAAGCTGCGGCGCGAACTCGAGGCCGGCCTGGACACGCCTTTCGTGGTCATGTCGACGGTGCCGGACGTGACCCGCCTGCTGTCGCGCTACCGGGCCTTTTACAATATCGGCACCGGCATCCGTCTCGGCTTCAAGCCGATGCTGCTGGAATCGGACGGCGGCTACCGCTGGTTGCCGAACCCGCTGGTACGGCTCGATTCGCGCGCCGATGTCGAAGCGGCGCTGGAAACCGCCAAGCAGCACGACTACTGGTATCAATCGCGCATCCTGCGCGACGCCTTCCCGTTCACCCTCGATACTGTGCGCTTTGGCCTGATGGTGGCAGGCGTGCTGGACATCCCGCGGCAGGATCAATGGGGTAATCCCGACG
>CALOBG010000056.1:0-2984 GCA_942490995.1 uncultured Gammaproteobacteria bacterium | reverse complement strand
CGTATTGCTACTCGCCGGTCACGACGGTTACACGGTGACCGCCGGCAGCGTCACGTTCAACGGCAAGTCGCTGCTCGAACTGGAACCCGAAGAACGCGCCGGTGAAGGCGTGTTTCTCGCTTTTCAGTACCCGGTCGAGATCGCCGGTGTGAATAACGTCTATATGCTCAAGGCTGCGCTCAACGGTATCCGCGCCTACCGCGGCGAAGAGGAACTCAAGGCAGTCGAATTTCTGAAGCTGGTCAAAAGCCGGGTCAAGTCGGTCGGCCTCGATGAAAGCCTGCTCAATCGCCCGGTCAACGAAGGCTTCTCGGGCGGCGAGAAGAAGCGCAACGAAATTTTCCAGATGAGCGTACTGGAACCGCGCCTGGCGATCCTCGACGAAACCGATTCCGGTCTCGATATCGACGCCCTGAAGGCGGTCGCCAGCGGGGTCAACGCGCTGCGCGACGAACAGCGTTCGTTCATCGTCGTGACCCACTACCAGCGCCTGCTCGATTACATCGTGCCGGATCATATCCACGTGCTGTCGAAAGGCCGCATCATCAAGTCTGGCGGTCCGGAACTGGCCCACGAACTCGAGGCGCGCGGCTACGACTGGCTGACCAGCGAGGCGGCGGCGTAATGCAGGTCCTGCCCGAACTGCTGGAAAACGCGCTTGCGCGCGCCACCGCGGAGCCGGCGTGGCTGGCCGAACGGCGCCGCGCGGCGACCGCGCCCTGGTGACCGCACAGCGGCCTGCCTCGATGGGTGAGGAAGCCTGGAAATATACTAATCCCTGGCGGCCATAGGAGGCGGCGTCCTATCGCCTCGCCGCCGGCCGCTGATGGCAATGCCCTGCTGAGCGCACCAACCGTGTCGACGCGACTCGACCCGGCGCGAGCGATCCGGCACGGGCGCGTATGGTGATCGTCAATGGCTGCTCTGCGCGCCGACCTGGGCGCCTTCGACGGCTTCCCGACGGTCTGCACGCTCGCTGTCTTCGCCGCAGGTGCCTGGCCGCTGGACCGGGGATGCTCGCCGACGCCCTGGCCTGGTTGAGCCGACGACGCGGCGCTTTTCGACGCCCTGAATACCGCAACGCTTCGATGATGGCGTTCTGATCGACGTCGACATCGAGGTCCGTATCGACGAACCGCTGGCCTTGCTGTTCGCCGGTCGCTGCGGCGGATGCATCCGCGCTGCGCACGCCGCGCATCAGTAATCCGGTTCGGCCGCCAACGCCGGTCTGCGCGTGGTCGAGGAATACCTGAGCGTGCCCGGCGACTGCGGTTTGACCAATGTTGTAACGAACATCGAAATCGGCGCCGGTGGCGTGCTGTTCCATCACCGCCTGCAGCGCGAGTCAGACTCCAGCGCACATATCGGCCGGGTCAGTGCAAGGGTTGGTGCAAACGCGACCCTGCATTCTGATTCGGTCGCCTTCGGCGGCGATCTGACCCGTATCGATATCGACGTCGCGCTGCACGCGCGCGGCGCACGCTGCCAGCTCAACGGCTTGTTTGCCGGGCGCGGCAGCCAGCACATCGACCACCACACCACCATCGACCACCAGGTCGGCGACACGCACAGTGAAGAGCTCTACCGTGGCATTCTCGATGAGCGCGCGCGCGGTGTGTTCAACGGCAAGGTGATCGTGCGCCGGGACGCCCAGCAGATCAGCGCCCGCCAGGCCAGCAACAACCTGCTGTTGTCGCGCCAGGCTGAGATCGATACCAAGCCGGAGCTCGAGATTTACGCCGATGACGTGACCTGCGCGCATGGTGCAACGGTCGGCGAACTCGATCGCGAGGCCTTGTTCTACCTGCGCTCACGCGGCATCGGTGAAACGCAGGCGCGTGCCCTGCTGACCTTCGCGTTTGCTGAAAAAGTCATCGCGGCGATCCCGCTGGCGAGCCTGCGCCGGGCGATCGAACTGCGCTTCATCGGCCACCACGACATGAGTGAAATGCTTGACGGGATACAGTCATGAGTTCATCGACAGCACGCTTGAATAACGCCTCGGCGCCGTTCCTCGTCGACGCCATTCGCGCCGACTTCCCCATCCTCGCGCGCGAAGTGAACGGCAAACCGCTGGTCTACGCGGACAACGCCGCGACGACCCAGAAACCCACAGCCGTGATTGAGCGGCTGCGCCGTTATTACGAGTACGAGAACGCAAATATTCACCGCGGCGTGCATACCCTGAGCGAAGAGGCGACCGGCGCCTATGAATCGGCGCGCGCTACCGTGCGGCGGTTTCTCAATGCCGGCGACGACGCCGAGATCATCTTCACCCGCGGCACGACCGAGGCCATCAACCTCGTCGCCAACAGCTACGCCAGGGCAAACCTGCAGCGCGGCGACGAAATCCTGATCAGTGAACTCGAGCACCACTCGAACATCGTGCCGTGGCAGATGGTCTGCGAACAGACCGGCGCAATCCTCAAGGTTGCGCCGATCAATGACGACGGCGAGATCCTGCTCGACCGCTTCACCGCCTTGTTGTCGTCGCGCACTCGTCTGGTCGCGGTTGGCCATATCTCCAACGCGCTCGGTACCGTCAATCCAATCGCGGAGATCATTCGTCTCGCCCACGATGCCGGCGCGGTGGTGCTGGTCGACGGCGCACAAGCGAGCATTCATGCCGCGATCGATGTGCAGGCGCTGGGCTGTGATTTCTACGCTTTCTCGGGACACAAGGCGCTTGGACCGACCGGGGTCGGCGTGCTCTACGGGCGCGCCGAACTGCTCGACGCGATGCCACCGTGGCAGGGTGGTGGCGACATGATCAAGGTGGTCACGTTCGAGCGCACCGAATACAACACGCTGCCGTATAAATTCGAAGCCGGCACCCCGAATATCGCCGGCGGCCTGGGCCTGGCCCGCGGCGTAACTGGAGTTATTTTGGATGGCGCTCGATCTGGACTGCCGTGGCCGCACGAAAAGGGGCGTCACCGAACAAGCCACCGCGATGCTCATTGCCATCGATGGCCGCATCATCG
>CALOBG010000055.1:0-80057 GCA_942490995.1 uncultured Gammaproteobacteria bacterium | reverse complement strand
GCCAACGACCAAGTTGGTAATACTGCGTTTCTGCAGAGTGTCGGTGGGGTGCGCATACTGCGCAGCACGCTATGGAATGCCAACGCCGGGGCAGTTACGGTGTTCGACACCATCAACGGGCTGAACGGCACGGTTAGCGCCGCCAACAGCCTGGTCGGCGCCGCGGCTAATGACCAGATCGGCAGTTCTGGCGTGCAGTCGCTCGGCGCCGTGCTGGCGGTGCTGAGTCCGTCATTCAACGGCCTGCGTGGCGCCGTGACCATCGCCGCGTCGACCGCGCTGAAGGGCGTGGTCGGCGCGACCAACAGCCTGGTCGGTGCGAACGCCAGCGACCAGGTCGGGATCAACGGCCTACAGTTTATCGGCAGCGGCAATTACGTGGTGCGCAGCGCCCATGGAGGCGCCGGGGCGGTGACGTTTATTGATCCTGCCAACGCGGCGACGTGGGTGGTCAGCGCTGCCAACAGCCTGGTCGGCACGCCGATGAGCATGGACGATGTAGGCGGTGGCGCGAGCGGTTTCGGCAACGGCCAGGTGGTGTCGCTCGGTTCGCGCTACGCGGTGTTGAGTCCGGGCTGGATGGGCGATTTCGGCGCCATGACCATCGGCGACACCGCCACCGGACTGATCGGCACAGTCGGTGCCGGCAACAGCCTGGTTGGCGGCGCGATTGGCGATCGGGTCGGCGCAAATTCGCCGCAGAGCCTGTTCACCGGGCGTTACGCCCTGGTCAGCGACATGAACGGCGCCGGCGCGGTGACGGTGTTTGATCCGCTCAGTGCGCCGGTCGGGATGGTCGGCCCTGGTAACAGCCTGGTCGGCAACGCCGGCGACGCGGTCGGCAGCGGCGGCCTGACGTTTCTGGGCAGTTCGGTGTGGGCGGTGCTACACCCGTTGTGGGATGCCTCGATGATCGAAACCGAAGCCGGCGCGGTCAGCGTGCTGGATGCATCGACGGGCAACTTTGCCGGCACCGCGACGCCGTTCACGGGTACCGTCGGTGCCGCCAACAGCCTGGTCGGCGCGACCATGGACGACGGCATCGGCAGCGACGGCATCCAGTTCATTACCGGATCGACCTACGGCATCTTGAGTCCGGGCTTCGATAACGTTGGCGCCGGTGCAACCGACAGTGGCGCGATCACCTGGTATGTCCCCGGCAACACGCTGTCCGGCGCGGTCGGGATCGGCAACAGCCTGCTCGGCGCTTTCGACAACGACGATGTCGGCGGCGGCAGCAACAACTACGATTTTCTGTTCAGTGGGCACACCCTGTTGACGGTGCCGAATTTCAACAGCAACGCCGGCGCGGTCGTGTTCCTCAACTCGGCCGGCCCGGTGGTCGGTGAGATCAATAACACCACCGCGTTGGTCGGCAGCCAGGCCAACGACGACGTCGGCAGCGGTGGCATCCACACCTTCGGTACCTTCTACGCGGTGGTTTCGCCGGATTGGGACTTCCTGACGACCGCCAATGTCGGCGCCATCACCGTTGCGGACAGCACCACCGGGATCACCGGTGCGGTCGGCGCGGGCAATTCGCTGATCGGCGCGTCGGTCGGTGATCGCGTCGGTGGCGGTGTCGGTGGCGGCATCATCGATCTCGGCAACGGCAATGCGCTGGCCTACAGCCCCGCGTTTGCCGGCAGCGGGGCGGTGACGTTCCTCGATTTCAACAGCGGCCAACTGCTCGGCGACACTGACTTCATCGCCACGGTCAACAACACCAACAGCCTCGTCGCCGGCGGCCCGGGCGATGCCGTTGGCAGCGGCGGCGTGGAGTTGATCGGCAGCAAGTACATCGTTGTCAGTCCGCTGTTCGACAATGGCCCTTCCGATGTCGGCGCGGTGACAGTGGTCGACATCAACAGCGGTCTCGCCGGGACGCTCGGCGCCGGCAACAGCCTCATCGGCACCCTCAACAGTGACCGGGTCGGCAACGGCGGGCTGTTTGAACTGGGCAACGGCAACGCGCTGGTGCTGAGTCCGAACTGGGGTAACAACAAAGGCGCGGTGACGTTCCTGGACCTCGTCAACGGCAATCTGATCGGCGACGTCGATTTCATCGCCGCGCTCGACAACACCAACAGCCTGGTCGGCGCCACCAGTGGCGACAATGTCGGCGATAATTCCGGCGGCGACGCGGTGCGCGAATTCTTTTCTCCCGGCGGCAACTATTACGCGATATTTGCCCCGGACTTTGCCAACGGCGCGGCGACCCAGGCCGGCGCGGTGAGTTTCGCTGACATGGCCAGCGGCCGTGCCGGAACCATCGACAATACCAACAGCTTCGTCGGCACCAACACCAACGACATGATTGGTCTGAACGCCGCCAACTTCGAACTGGCGAGCGGCAACGTGGTGTTACTGAACGAGCAATGGAACAACAACCGCGGCGCCGTGACGTTTGTCGACCTGGTCAACGGCGTCGGACTGAACGGCGACATCGACATGACCACCAGCTTTATCGGTGGCACTGATGGTGACCGCGTCGGCAGTGGCGGTGTCACGTCCCTGTTCGGCACCAACCTGTTTGCCCTGCGCAGCCCGGACTGGGCCAATGGCGGGCAGGCCCAGGCTGGTGCGATCAGTTTCGGCAACATCAACACTGGTCTGAGTGGCACCCTCGGGGTCGGCAACAGCCTGGTCGGTTCGACGACCGGCGACAATCCCGGCAGCAATGGGTTTTCAACTCTGGTATCGGTGGTCTTCGGCGGCATCACGCAGATCGCGGTTTCAAGTCCATTGTGGGATAACGGCGCCGCAACGAACGCCGGCGCGTTCACCGCCTTCGACGCCACCATGCCGGTCAGCGGCGCCATCGGCGCCGGCAACAGCCTGGTCGGCACCAACACCAACGATGGCGTCGGCGGCGGATCGTTCGGTTTTCTAGGTAACGGCAATCGCGTGATCCTGACCCCGACCTGGAACAACTCCCGCGGCGCGGTAACATTCTGGAATACCGCCGGTCCGATCATGGGCCCGGTTTCGGCCACCAACAGCCTGGTTGGCTCGACCATGAACGATCAGGTTGGCAGTTTTGGGGTCAACGATATCGGCGGTGACCGCTACTACGTCGCCTCGCCGGAGTGGAACGGCATGTTCGGCGCGGTCAGTTTTGGCAGTACCACCGCCGGACTCAGCGGCGCGGTCGGCGCCGTCAACAGCCTGATCGGCAGCAGCGCCGGCGACCGCATCGGCAGCGTTATCAACAACCTCTCTTTCAGCGATCGCTACCTGGTGGTTGCCGAAACTTGGAACGCCTCGCGCGGCGCGGTGTCGGTGTTCGGCCCGACCGGAGCCCTGCCGCTCGGTGCGGTTTCGGCGGCAAACTCTCTGGTCGGCGCCAGCGCCGGCGATTTAATCGGCGATGTGGTGCAGACGTTATCCGCCATCGACAACCGCGGCCTTGTCGTATTGCGCTCGAACGCGTTTAACTCCAACAGCGGCGCCGTGACGGTATTCGATCCGGCCAACCCCCTGATCGGCACAGTTGGCGCAACCAACAGCCTGGTCGGGCGTCCTGGTGATCGCGTCGGCAGCAGCGGCGTCAACGAATTGTCCAACGGCACTCTGGTGGTACGCAGCCCACTGTGGTCCGACGGCGTCGGCATGAACTACGGCGCGGCGACGTTCATGTTAGCCGCTAGCCGCGTCAATCCGGTCGTCGGCTTCGTATCGGCGAGCAACAGCCTGGTCGGCAGTCACATGGACGACCAGGTCAGCAGTGGTTCGTTCAGCACACTTTCGTCCGGCAACATCTTGCTGCGCAGCCCCGCCTGGTTCGATAACCGTGGCGCAGTCACGTTTGTCGATCGAACCACCGGCCGTACTGGCGTCCTGTCGGGTGATAATTCGCTCGTCGGAGAACTGGCCAACGATTTTCTGGCTTCCGGCGGTATTACCAATCTCGGCGGGGACCGGGCGCTGGTTCGCAGCCCGCAAGCCAGCGTCGGCGGCATTGCCGAGGCCGGCCGCATCGATATTATCGACGGCACTACCGTACAGTCCGTCGACGGCGATATCGGCTTCGGCAGTGACCCAGGTGGTGAATTGACTATTTCGATCACTTCGGTGGTAAATTTCCTAAATAGCGGCGCCAGTCTGCTGCTGCAGGCTAACAACGACATCGTCCTGCCCGTGGGTACTGGGCTGGTGGCCAATATCGGGACCCTTCATCTTGAAGCGGGCCGCAGCATCGATATCAGGAGTGATCTGATTATCACTAACGGTACGCTCATGCTGCTTGGCAATGCGGTGGGTGCCGACAGTAATTTCCGCGATCCCGGTGACGGCAACATCACTGTGGCAGCGAGCGAGTCGGGCGTGCGCATCCTGGCTACGAATCTGTCGCTCGAGGCGCAGAATATATTTATCCAGGCCGGTAACAGCGCGACCGCTTACGCCGGAGTGATCGGACTCGGTACGACCAAGATCCACGCTCACGGCAGCGGCCTGCTGAGTCTCATCGCCGGCACCGCCGAGGATAGTTCACTGGTCCCGAACAGCAGCAGCCAAATCCTCACCAATTTCGTCAACTCGCCCGAGACTATTTCGGTCCCGGCGGCGTTTATTGTCGGCGGCTTCCTCGGCGGTTCGGATGGTCTGACGGTCGTCGCCGACGACTTGGTCTTGCGCGGCGGCGGCAGCAACGGTGCATTCGCGGCGGTCGCTTCGTTCGGCGAGTTCTCGATCGAGGCGATCAATATCGAATTGACCCCAGGCGAGGCAGACAATACCGACGCGCTGCTGCTCGGGCTCGGCGGGGTCTCTGACATCAACTTCACCAACTGCCAAGGCTGCAACGAGCTTCAGTTTGATCCGCTGTTTGACGTTATGCCAGGGAGTGGCATCTACATCAGTGAAACTTTGCCAGATCCGACTGTTCTGCCTGACGTCGCTGGTCCGATTGACGCCGTACCGGACGGGGACGGCGATATTTTGCGCGAGCCGACCATCGACGCCATCCTCGCCATGGTAGATCGCGGCGACCAGGAAGACGACGAGGAAGACGACGAGGAAGAAGTCGGAGAATGTAACTAGACCTGGTTTAGACGCGCCACACATGGAGCGCCTGAGAGACTGCGCAGCAGTCCGCGGCGGCCAGGCGTTGTGGCTGCTGTAGTTGTGGCCAGGCGGGTTCACCGTCAGCGTGCATCAGCGCGCTGATTGCGAGAGTTGCGGCGCCGGCCCAGCCAACTGCGCGGCTGGCGCACCCCCGCCCCACCGTACCGTGCGCGAAACGACGATCGATTTTTTTCATGCCTGCTGTCCTCGTATCAGGTTTGGTGCACTGTGCCACGACGTGGTGTCGCGCGCGCTCCGCGTATTGCGCTGGCGTTGCTAAAATAGCCTGCCCGCAGCGCGCCACCGGCGACGGTTTGACATCGCCGTGAACGGCGAACAAGCTCTACAGATCGACCGCAATTACCCTGGGGAGGAACATTGCCATGTTTCACGAGCCGGTGTTCAGCACCGAAGAATTCGAGCGTCGCTACGAACGGGCCTGGAAGGCGATGGAGAAGGCCGGCCTCGACGCGCTGGTCTGTTATAACCCCGGCAACCAGTTCTGGCTGACCGGCTACATGGGTTCGTTGTCGGCCAAACGCTTCCCGGAGTTTTCCCACCACGCCCTGTATCCGAAAGTGGTGCTGCCGTACGGCAAGCCACCGATCCTGGTCGGCTTCGTGATGCCGCAGGAAACCTACGAACATGAGACGCACATCGAGGATATGCGCATCTGCGCGACGCCACTGGAGGAAACCCGGCCCAAAGCCATCAAGCAGGCGCTGACCGGGCTCAAGCTCCAGCGCGGCAACATCGGCGTCGACATGAGCGCCTATGGCGGCATCGTGGTGACCGAGTTCAACAACCTGACCAAGGCCTTGCCGCATGCGACGCTCAGCGATTGCACCGACATGCTTTATCGCCTGCGCATGATCAAGTCGGAAGCCGAAGTCGGCTATCTGCGCATCGCGGTCGAGATCCAGAACAACGCTTTTCGCAAGTTCATTCGGCGCATCGGCTGCGGGATCAGCGAAACCGAGCTGATGTTCACCCTCATGCAGTGCCAGGCCGAGGCCGGCGCCACCGAGGTCGGTATCGCGATGCCATGGACGCACCCCGGCTACACGTTTTTTCGTGCCCAGTTTCCCGATCGTCTGATGGAGCCCGGCGATTTCCAGTGGATCGACGGCGGCGCCTTGTACCGTGGCTACTGCTCGGATTACGACATCATCATTGCCTACGGTGAGCCGTCGGCGAAACAGATCAAGGCGTTTGACGACATGCAGCGCATCTACCGCGAAGCGCTGCAGTACTGGGTCCCGGGCCGGCGCATTCGCGACATCGCCAATGATGTGCGCAAAATCGTCAAGGCGCACAAGCAGATCGATCCCCTCGATGGCCATTTCTGCGGCCACAACCTCGGCTATGAAATGGTCGAGAAACCGTGGTTCGGAGTCGGCAGCCCGGCCGATTTGAAACTCGAGCCGAACATGGTCATCGCGCCCGAATGGTTCATCAAGACGCCGTTCGGACCGATCCTGTTCGAAGAGAATTTCCTGGTTACCGACAGCGGCCTCGAGCGACTGACCGACTACCCGTCGAAGCTCCAGGTGGTCGCGGACTGAGGTTGTGACCGGCGTGCACCGGGCAGGATGGAGCGACGCCACGGTCCCCGCGCGGCGGCGCTGGCTGATGGGCCTGGGTGGGACAATGGCAACGCTGGCCTGCGCCCCGTTGCCGTTGGGTGCGACCGCCCCGGCCGCGAT
This sequence comes from uncultured Gammaproteobacteria bacterium, assembly GCA_942490995.1. Taxonomy (GTDB): domain Bacteria; phylum Pseudomonadota; class Gammaproteobacteria; genus UBA981. The sequence continues at coordinate 73,284 of CALOBG010000055.1, read as the reverse complement.
CCCGGACCCCGACGACGCGGGTTATGTAACGGTCGCGGGCGGCCGCGTCTGGTATCGGCTCAATGGTCGTCGGCATTTCGCGCGCGGGCGCGCGCCGCTGTTGATCGCGCACGGCGGTCCGGGCGCCAGCCACCACTACCTCCTGCCGCTGGTTGCGCTGGCCGACGAGCGTCCGGTCATTTTCTATGACCAGCTCGATTGCGGGCATGCTGATCGTCCCGGCGACGTCGGCAACTGGAACACCGCGCGCTTCGTGGCGGAAATCGACGCATTGCGCAACGCCCTGGGACTCGATCGGGTCGTTGTCAGCGGCAGTTCCTGCGGGGCGACGTGGGCGGCCGAATACGCGATGAACAATCCGCCGGGGCTGCTGGGCAGCATTTTTGCCTCACCGTTCCTGAGCGCGAAGCGCTGGCGGGCCGATGCCGCACGCTTGCGCGCGGCATTACCGGACGATGTGCGCGCCACCCTTGAACGTCACGAGCGCGACGGGACCACCGACAGCGAGGCCTACCACGCCGCCGACCAGGTCTGGATCCGGCGCCACGTCTGCCGCCTCGATCCGTTTCCGCCTTATGTGCTGTGTGCCTTCGAATTGTTCAACGGCGCGCTGTACAACTACATGTGGGGACCGAGCGAAAGCCATCTTTCCGGACAGCTTGCAAGCTACGAGGCCGAACACCGCCTTGGCCGTATCGAGACGCCGGTGCTGTATACCTGTGGCGAATTCGATGAAGCCACGCCGCACAGCACCGGCGCGTATGCGCAGGCCACCCGCGGCGCGGAACTCGCCGTTATCGCCGGCGCCTCACATATGCCGCACGCCGAAACCAGCGCGGACTACCTGGCCGTAGTGAGAAAATTTCTGAACCGCCTGGACCCAGAGGCCTGAGGGGTCCAGCAGGGTGATGCAAAACGTAGCGAGGAATGCCGTGGGCAAGGCGTGCGCGAGATGAGGACCGGAGTTTATGCCGATAAATGAGGACCGCAGGCGAGTGCACAACGCCGCCCACGGTATCCGCAGTAGTTTTGCATCATTCTGCTAATTTTTGGTGCCGGCATTCGGATAAAAAAGCTGTTCGCCGTTCACTTTGAATGCCGCGATGGCTTGTTGGCCGGCCTCGCTCAGCATCCAGTCGATGAACGCCTGCCCGGCCGCGGCCTTGACGTGCGGATGGCGGGCCGGGTTGACCAGGATCAGCGAATACTGGTTGAACAGGGCAGGGTCACCTTCGAAGGCAACGCGATGGGTGCCGCGCCGAGGCCAGGCGATCCAGGTGGCGCGGTCGCTTAGCGTGTAAGCCCCGAGTTCGATGGCGATACTCAGTGTGCGTCCCATGCTGCTGCCGGTGTCCTTGTACCAACGGCTGTTGGCCGCGTTGACGTCGAGCCCGGCGCTCAGCCACAGTTGCTGTTCCCGTTTGTGCGTACCGCTGTCGTCGCCGCGCGATACGAACAGGGCGCCGGCGGCGGCAATGCGCCGCATGGCCTCGACGACGCTAGTCGCATCCGCCACCGCGGCCGGATCGTTCGCCGGCCCGATGATCACAAATTCGTTGTACATCACCGGATAACGTTTGACGCCGTTGCCCTGCGCGATGAACTTCTCTTCGGCATCGCGGGCGTGGACCATCAGCACATCACCGTTACCGTCGGCGGCATTTTTCAGTGCTTGTCCGGTGCCCACCGCGATCACGCGGACCTCGACACCACTGAGCGCGCGGTAAGCCGGCAGCAGGTGATCGAACAGGCCGGAATTCTGTGTCGAGGTCGTTGACTGGACCAGAATAAAGTTCTCTTTAGCGTTGGCCGCGACTACCTCGGTTGGCAGGCACAATACCAGCAGCATAAGCGCGGTGAGACCCGCTGTGATCGTACGTGGCGGTAATGTTTTGCTCATGTTTGTTGTCCTCAGAAGCTCAGAACCACCTGGGTATAGCCGTACCAGGCGTCGCCCTGGCGCGGCGAATTGGCCGCTTCACGCATGAATTCGCCGTCGAACAGGCGCGCTGTACCCGCCTCGAAACGGTAGTTGCCCGGCACCACTTCCCAGCGAAAGCGAAACTCGATCTGCTGGCCGATAAAGCTGCCGCTGTCGCCGGTTGTGTCGCGCACCCCGCTGGTGGTCCAGGCGTCGGTGTCGGAGGCCAGCCAGAAACCGCGGTAGGCCATCATCAGGCTGATGTCGTTATGCGGTTTCATATCCAGGCGTAGCCCAGGGCTCAACAGGTTGCTGCGCGCGAACGGTCCGTAGATGCCGGTCGGTCCGAAATCGAAACGCCGCGCGCCAAACAGGGTGTCGAAGCGTTCGTTGTCACCATCGGTGGGGTCATCGTCCCCACTGGCATAGTCGAATTCGACGTTCAGGTGCGGCGCCCAGGGATGGACCAAGGTATAACCGATTTCGCCGTGCTGAAAATGCGCGATATGATCCAGATCGCGCTCGTCGCCGGGCGCTGTACTGGCGCGCGACTCGCCGAATTGCAGTACCGACTCGAACAGGTAATCGAGCCGGCCGCGCATTTTTGGCCGGTAGAAGCGCAGGCCCGGGGTGTACAGCTCGCGGTTGCTGGTGCGCCGCTCGCCGGCATCGTTCTCGTCGAGACCAAGGATATAAAGTTCCGCGCGGTGTCCGCCGGGTAGCGCGCCGAAACCGTAGTACACGCCCCAGAAACGCACCTCGGTGTCTTCTTCATCGAATTCAATTGTATTGTCGCCGAGTGCGCCCGCCGTGTTCGGTTTACGATTGACTGGCAGGGTGTAGAAAACCTGCAGCTGATTGCCGGCCACACCTTTCCAGCGCCACTCTCCACCGGTAAAGGTATTGATCGTGTTGCGGTACAGGCTACGGGCGACCAGCCGGCGGCTGCCGACGTCGAGCGTCAGCCGCCCCAGTCGTAGTTCGCTGGCGGCGGACGTAGCGTCGAGCGCGGAGGTGTCGATGGCGACGTAACCCTGCAGTAACTCGACCGGATTGATCATCGTGGTGTTGAGCGGGCTGCCGCCGTCATCGAGCATGGCGCGCGAATCGATCGCTTCGATGCCGACCCTGAACATTGGCAGGCGCAGTTCAGTCAGCACGATCGTACGCAGCGCAATCATCTGATCGCCACCATCGCGGCCACTGCGGAACTGGCCATCGAGGGTTTCATAGCGAGTACGATGCGAACCTGAGACGTGCAGCCAGTCGGGCAGCGCCGCGGCGCTGCTGAGACGCCACGGTTCGCCGGCATGCGCGCCCCCACTGGCGATCAGCGCTACGATGGCCAGCGCAGCGACATAGCGCGCCGGCGCGGCCGTACCGAAGCGCGACCACCGCTTTGATAATAATGGAATCATAAAACCGATTTAGGAAAAAAGATTGAAAAAGACCACGTGTTAGGCGGCGGATGGTATCAGGAGGTGTTGATACACATAATATGAAAAGATTTACATATGAAATATTCGGTTAATTCCGGCGATGGACTGGCCGCGGCCCTGGCCGCGGAACACGGCGTTGTCTGCCTGGTCGGTGCGGGCGGCAAAAAGTCCACCATGTATGCACTGGCCGCGCAGCACTCCGGTCGGGTGGCGCTATCCTCAACCGCGCATATGTATCGTTATGACCCCGACGCGGTCGACCAGGTTATCGTCGACGATGTGACGGCGGTTATTGATGCGCGGGCACGGGTCGTGGCCTACGCCGGCCGTACCGACACTGCCAATCGGGTCGGTGGTCTGGATGCCGCAGCGTTGGCGGCGATCAACGCGAGCGGCGAGTTCGACCTCATGCTGATCAAGGCCGATGGTGCGCGAGCGCGGCTGATCAAGGCGCCGGCGGACTACGAGCCGCTGATCCCAGATTTCGCGGACACGGTGATCCCGGTGGTCTCGGCGCGGGTATTTGGCCGCACCCTGGGCGAAGGCATCGCGCACCGCCCGGAGCTGGCCGCGCGGGTGATGGAAACGACACTCGACGCGCCGCTGACGCCGATCCATATCGCGCGCCTGTTGAGCGCCGCCGACGGTGCGCTCAAAGGGGTCGGCGATGCGCGCGTTGTACCGTTGATCAATATGGTTGACGATGAGGCGGCGAGGGTTCTGGCGGTCGCCGCCGCGCGCGCTGCGCTGGCCGCGACAGGACGCTTCGACCGCGTGGTGCTCGCGACCATGCGCGAACGCCGCGTGGTCGAAGTCATCGAACGTCGCTGAACTAGTGTGCGGAATAATCGGACCTGCAAGCGCTGGTGGCGTGCGGGTCGCGCGTCAGGCTAGCGTTCGACCGTGCATCCCTGCACGGTCTCTCTGCCCTCGCGCTGCGCTACACCATCCATGGCCCGCTTGCGCTCGAGGCCGCCGGCCGCGCGACCCGCACGCCACGGATCGAGCCCGAAGTTTTCCCACGCCTGTTCAGGACGTTGTCCAGGAATTCAGTTCCTGCTTATCGCACCCATCGCGGCGATGAAATGGTCGACATTGGCGCCGTTGATACCGGCAACGTTGATGCGGCTCGAATCGACCATGTAGATGCCGAATTCCTGGCGCAGGCGTTCGACTTCCACGGTCGAAATGCCAAGAAACGAAAACATGCCGCGCTGTTCGCGAATGAAGCCGAAATCCTGCCCGGTCTCGGCGCCAAGACGGGTGGCGAGGAGGTCGCGCAGGCCGTTGATGCGATCGCGCATGGCGGTCAGTTCTTCAAACCACGACGCGTGCAGCGCTTCGTCGTCGAGGATCATGGCCACGATCGCGGCGCCGTGGTTCGGTGGCATGGAGTAAATCCCGCGCACCACGGAGGCAAGCTGGCTTTGCACAATTGCGGTCCGCGCGGTGTCAGGGCTGACAATCTGCAGCGCGCCGACGCGTTCGCGATAAAGGCCGAAATTTTTCGAGTAGGAACTCGCAACGATGACCTCGGGGCAGGCTTCACCCAGGATTCGCACGCCCATCGCGTCACTGTCGAGATCGTCGCCGAGGCCCTGGTAAGCGAGATCGACGAACGGTGAGAAGCCGCGTTCGACGGCGAGTTCCGCAATCGCTTCCCAATGTTCCCGCTTGAGGTCAACGCCCGATGGGTTATGGCAGCAGCCGTGCAGTAGCACCACGTCCCCTGCCGGTACCTGGGCGAGTGCGTAGAGCATGGCGTCGGCGTCGAGGCTGTGCGATTCGCGGGCGTAGTAGGGGTATTCCTTGATCGCAAGGTTGGCGTTACCGAGCAGCGGCACGTGGTTGGCCCAGGTTGGATCGCTGACCCAGATGGTGGCTTCGGGGCGCGCGCGCTTGATCAGTTCCGCGCCGACCCGCAGCGCACCACAACCGCCGGGCGTCTGCACGCCGGCGACGCGCTTGTCAGCCAGCGCGCGATGGCCGCGGCCGAACATCAACGCGCGTACCGCATCGTTGAATTCCGGCGTTCCCGGCGGGCCGATATAGGACTTGGTCGTTTCGAGTTCGATGCAGCGCCGCTCGGCGCTGCGTACGCTCGCCATAATCGGCGTGGCGCCACTTTCATCCCGGTAGACACCGACCCCGAGGTCGATTTTTTCGGCGCGCGGATCATCGCGAAACGCGGCCATCAGGCCAAGGATAGGGTCAGGACTCAGGGCTTGGAGATTCTCAAACATCGCGGTGCGCGCTCCGGTAGTGGCGAGCTTCAAAGGCGCGCGACTATAGCACACAGCCGTGCGCGCGGGCGCGCCGCTCGGACTGGAAACGTGGCCTGGGATTGCGCCGCTGCCGGCGCCCGATCAGCGCTCGAAGCAGCGACCGGCGGCGGCGGCGGCGCGCAGCGCGTCGAGCTCGGCAACGCCCCCTGCCTGGCGTTCATCGGCCAGGGTCGTGGACAGGGCGCGGTAGGGCAGGAAATAGAAAGCGGGCGTCCACACCGCGCCGACCAGCACGGTCGCAACATGGCGCGGTTCGTCCCAGAACGGTCGGCGATAGTCGAGCTGCTCGCGCATCATTGCGACGCGCTGTTGATAGAGCGTCCGGCAGTCGCCGGGAATCGGAGCAACGGGCTGCGGGACGCTCGGACCGAGTAACAGGTCATGTCCGTCGACTATTCGCGCGCGCGCGAACTGGCGAACCTGCTCTTCGGACACGGTTGGAATAACCGGTGTCGGCGCAGCGCCGGTAGCGTTGCTGAAAACGACGGCAAGCAAAGCGAACAGAATTTTACAAGGCATGCTGAAAGTCCGGAATTGCGGGCTGCTGTCCATGATGTCGGCGCCGCCCGGCAGCAACTTTAGCGCCTCGGGGCGATTTCTACCGTGCTTTCGGCGCTGGTCTCAATAGGTGTGCAAAAACGTCGTACACGGTTCGTGGCGTGCGGGTCGCGCGTCCGGGTAGCGTTCGACCGTGCATCCGTGCACGGTCTCACTACCCTCGCGCTGCGCTATACCGTCCATGGCTCGCTTGCGCTCGAGGCCGCCTGACGCGCGACCCGCACGCCACTGGCGCCTGCGTGTCCGATTGTTCCGCACACTTATCCAGGCGCAGGCCGAGGACAAGCTCGAACCCGGGTGTCACGCCCGGACCTTTACGGTAAATTGGCACGATTCGATTTGCTCATCACACATCAGGACCGTACATGAACAGCAGTGCAGCCGGACTCAATCCTTTCAGTGTCGCGGGACTCAGCATCGCGATCACCGGCGCGTCGTCCGGTTTCGGGCATCATTTCGCCGGCGTGCTCGCGGCCAACGGTGCGAAGGTCGTACTCGGTGCACGCCGGGTCGAAAAAATCGCCGCGCGTGTCAACGAGCTGAAGGCGGGCGGTGGTGACGCCATCGGCGTCACGCTGGACGTCAACGATGGCGCGAGCATCGAAAAATTTCTCGACGAAGCTGCCGGCGCCTACGGACATATCGATGTGCTGATCAATAATGCCGGCGTCGAGGCGGGCGCAAAAACCTATGCCACTATCGACGAAGACGATTGGGACTACGTCATGAATACCAATCTCAAGGCGCCGTGGTTTTTGTCCAAACGCTATACCGAGCAGGTCGCACGGCAGAAACGCGGCGCCGGCAATATCATCAACATCGCCTCGATCACCGCCTACCGCACCATCAAGGGCCAGTTCCCCTACGCGGTATCCAAGGCGGCGCTGGTCAAGGCCACCGAAGTCATGGCCCTTGAAGGCGCTAAATACGGCATCCGCGTCAATGCGCTGGCGCCGGGTTACATCCTGACCGACGTCAGTCGCACCCTGCTCGAGAGCGAGCGTTCAAAGGAATTCATCAAGGGCATTCCGATGCGTCGTTACGGCAATCTAGAGGATCTCGACGGCCCGCTGCTGCTGTTGGCCTCCGACGCTTCGCGGTGGATGACCGGTTCGGTCATCGTGGTTGACGGGGGACACGTCTGCGGCGAACTCTAGCCACTTCCCGGACGGAGCCTTGACCTGTCGGCGAAGCATGCCTGGTCTCAATCCGCCGCGGACAGCTTGCGGCTGGCGACAGCAGCCGGCGTGCTGAACATCGCCAGTGGCAGGGTTTCACCGATTTTCATGATCCGCGCACGCGTGTGCGGCCAGCCCGCTTCGCGCGCCGCGGCGAGGAAGCGCGCCTTGGGTTCGAAATGCGGCTCGTCGGTAAGTTCGACGGTGCCCCAGTGCATGCCGACGGCGTGGGCTGCGTCGATATCCTCGACCAGCTCCACGGCCTGTTCCGGGGTGACGTGGGCGGGGCTCATGATCGAGCGGGGGTCGTAAGCCCCGATTGCAACCAGGGCGAGATCGAACGGGCCGGCGCGCTGCCCGATGCGGGTAAAAACCGGGCCGTAGGCGGTGTCTCCCGAATGATAGATGCGATGTTGTCCGGCGCGGATGGCAAAACCACCCCACAGGCTGCGATTCCGATCGAAAGCACCACGCCGGGAAAAATGGATGGCCGGCAGCACTTCGATCGCGATACCGTCGATGTCCAGACTTTCATACCAGTCGAGTTCGTGCACGTTGCGGTATCCGCGCTCGCGAAAAAAACCACCGAGCTTGAGTGGTACGACGACGTGCAGCCGTTCTTTACCGGGCAGCGCGTCGATAGTTTCGGCATCGAGATGATCGTAATGATTGTGACTGACGAGCACGATATCGACAGGCGGTAGCTCGGTGACCGGCAGGCCGGGTTCGACGTAGCGTTCAGGACCGAAACCGTATGGTCCGGCGACCGTGCTCAGGTAGGGGTCGGTGAGGATTACTTTGCCGTTTATGCGCAGCAGAAACGCTGCGTGGCCGAGCCAGGTCAGGCTGTCGCTGTCGTCCACGGCGCGAAAATCGCTCAATGCCTGCGCCGGCGCGATGACGTGATCGGCCGGCACCGAAGGCGGCGTCTGACGCAGGCGGCGCCACATGAACGCGGTCATTTCCAGCACCGACGCGCGCCCGGTCGGACTGCCGGCGGGATTGCGGAACGTGCCGTTCGACAGATGATGGTCCGGTGCCCCGGGCAGCCTGGTCGGCGCCGGGCGAGGCAGCAGGGCGCAGCTCGCGATCGCCACGAGGGCGACGGCAGCCCCTGACCGCCAGATTTTATCGGGTCCTAGGATCGGTGCGCGCCCCAGGCGTCCCAGTGCACCAGTTCGGCAGCCGGCAGGCGTGGCGCCGGCTTGAAGTCCTCACCCGTGTAATAGGCGACCGGGAACAGGACCGCCTGGGTGACGGACTCCGGTATGCCGAGCAGCGCCGCAACCTCGCGTTCGTATTTCAGATGCAGGGTTGTCCACGCCGTGCCCAGCTTGCGCGAGCGCAGGGCCAGCATGAACGACCATGCCGCCGGCAGGATCGATCCGTAGCGGCCGGCCTGGTCCATTGGCGTCGCGTGCTCGACCCGCCCGTCAATGCAGGCCAGCACCATGACCGGTGCTTCATGCAGGTGTTCGGCCAGGTAGACCGCGGAGCTGACCACACGCGGCATCTGCTCGGCACGCGGATCAGCCGTGGCATAGCTGGGGCGGCGCGTGTCGTCGTTGGCGTAGGATTCGAACGAACGGCGGTAATAATCGGCGATGGTCGCGCGTTTCGCGGCATCGGTCACGACCACGAACGACCAGCCCTGTGAATTCGAGCCGCTCGGCGCCTGCAGCGCGAGCTCGATACATTCATTGATCACGGTGGTTGGCACCGGGCGCGAAAAATCGAGGCGTTTACGCACCGAGCGCGTGGTGGTCAGTAAGTGGTCGACGGTTGCGAGGTCCATGCTGTTCCCTGTACAGATAAATTGACGACGACGGGGCGCCGCCGCGCGAGAGCTTAGCGCATCGGCGATGAGGGTGGCGAGGCTATGCGGCGTTTTCGGCCCGATTCGATGGTCTCGGTGCGGGTATCACCGCAGCAACGCAAGCACCACCACCAGTGCCAGCACCAGTGTTTCCAGCACCATCAGGCTCACCGCCCGAGGGCCGACTTCGAACAATTGCTGCAGCCGTGTTTTCATGCCGAGCGCGGCGATGGCCGTGATCAGCAGCCAACGTGAGATGTCGCTGAGCAGCAAGGTGGCGGCGGCCGGGACGATGCCACTTTCGCTGAGCGCCATGAACACGGCAAATGCGATCACGAACCATGGCAGGGGTGCACCACTGCTGATGCCGCTGCGGCGACGCACGACCACCGCGATCGCCAGGACCACCGGGATGAGCATGGCGACGCGCAGTAATTTGGTCAGCGTGGCGAGATCGCCGGTGTCGGTCGACACCGTATAACCGGCGGCGACCACCTGGGCGACATCATGGATGGTTGCGCCGAGAAAAATGCCGGCGCTGCGGTCGTCCAGCGCCAACATGGCCACGATCAGCGGGTAAGCGATCATGGCCAGCGTGCTCAGGGTGGTGACGCCGATGACCGCGAACAGGGTGTTGCGTTCTGATTCGGCATGGCGGGGCAGGACCGCGGCAATCGCCAGCGCCGCGGAGGCGCCGCAGATAGCGACGGCGCCACCGGTGAGGATGCCGAAGTCGGCGCGCAGCCCGAGCAACCGTGCCAGCAACCAGCCGACCGCCAGCGTCAGGGCAATCGAGCCGACGACGAGCGCGGCATCGGCCAGCCCGAGTTCGGCCAGGGCGGTGAAACTGATGCGGAATCCGAGCAGGGCGACGGCCACGCGCAGCAGGCGCGTGGATGCGAATTCGATGCCGTCCGGCCAGCGCCCGCCTTCAGACAGAAAATTGAACGCCATGCCGAGCAGCAGCGCGAACAGCATCACCGGCGCGTTGTAGTGAGCGGACAGGAAGGCCGCGGCCATCGCCACCGCGATGGCGGCGAGCAGACCGGGGAGCAGGGAGCCGGGGCTGAAGCGTAGCGACCTCACGACATATTACGCCCCGGGAAAAAAAACGGCGGCTCGAGGCCGCCGTCGGTGTGTTACCGGGGGTTTTATTCGGCCGGCTGGATATACAGGAAAGACAGGCCGCCCGAAGCGCCGATGCCGGTGCTGGTTTCGAGCGCGATCGGCTGCAGGCCGATATTTTTTGCCCCGCCGCCGACCAGGGCCTTGGCGCCGAGGCCGAGACCAACGGCGGCGGATAATTCGCCACCGACATATTTGCCGCCGAGGGCCTTGGCGCCGGGGCGGATATCCTCGCTCGCGGCGATGACGGTGAAGGCCATTTTTTCATCCTGTTTGAAGCTCAGGTCGAGGCCCAGCGCGATGCCGGTTTCGCCGACATATTCTTCCGACTGGCCACCCTTGGCGTACACACACTTGACGTCGGCCGTCGAGCGGATCAGCAGGTTCAGGCGCGTGCCGGGCACGACCGAACAGGTCAACACGCCGACCTCGAGTCCGCCCTCGGCGTGAACGGCGCCGATCGGTGCGGTTAGACATGCCGTGACGAATAGGAGGGCTAGAGCGTGGCCTGATTTCATTGAGTAATTCCTCGTGTTGTCGTGAAGCGACCCGGAATTGCGCGGGCGTGCCGATTCTCGCTCCGGTGCCGGCCTTTGTCCACCGCCGCCCCCGCAATCCTTGACCTGTGTCGTCGAGTACGAATACTGTATAAATAAACAGTACTTATAAAAACCTCAACTGCCCATGCCGGATCGCGCCCCACAGGCTTATGCCGAGTTGCATTGCCTGAGTAATTTCACCTTCCTGCGCGCCGCGTCGCATCCCGAAGAGCTCGTCGCCGCGGCAGCCGCGCTGGACTATCGCGCCCTGGCACTGACCGATGAATGCAGCTTTGCCGGGCTGGTCCGTGCCTATGTCGCTGCCCGCGAGCACGGCATACAGCTTATCGCGGGCAGTGAATTCACCTGTGGCGACGCGACCCGGCTGGTGCTGTTGGCCGATGATGTTGCGGCCTACCGTGCAATTTCCGCGCTCATCACGCGCGCACGCCGGCGCAGTCCCAAGGGCAGTTACGCGCTTGAACGCGCCGACCTCGATGACTTTGCCCACGGCCTGCTGATCTGGCTGCCGTGCGGTGACGATGCCGACCCGGCGCGCGCGGCATGGCTGGCCGAACGGTTCCGCGGTCGTGCCTGGATCGGGCTGGGCCTGTTCTACAGCGGTGCCGATGGCGCGCTACTGGAACGCGCGCGGCGGCTGTCACTGGCCAACGATTTGCCGCTGGTCGCGGCCGGCGATGTGCATATACATGCCTACGAACGCCGTGCGCTGCTCGATACCGTCACCGCCATCCGGCTCGGCACGACCGTGATGGAAGCCGGGCAGCACCTGTTTGCCAATGGCGAGCGCTACCTGCGGCCATTGGCGCGGCTGGCGCGCATCTATCCCCACGATCTGCTCGCCGAAACCCTGGCCATCGCCGCGCGTTGTACGTTCAGCGTCGAGCAACTGCGCTACGCCTATCCCCGCGAACTGGTGCCGGCCGGAGCCAGCGCGAGCAGCTATCTGCGCGAACTGACCGAGCAGGGCATGCAGCGGCGCTGGCCTCAAGGTATCCCGGCGAAAGTCGCGCGGCTGGTCGAACACGAACTCGCCCTGATCGCGGAACTCGACTACGAGGCATTTTTCCTGACCGTCTACGACATCGTTGCGTTTGCGCGCGGGCGCGGGATCCTGTGCCAGGGGCGCGGCTCGGCGGCCAATTCGGCGGTGTGTTACTGCCTCGGTATCACCGAGGTCGATCCGGCGCGCATGGAGATGCTGTTTGAACGTTTTATTTCCAAGGAGCGCAATGAGCCGCCGGATATCGACGTCGATTTCGAACACCAGCGCCGCGAAGAAGTGATCCAGTACATCTATACAAAGTATGGTCGCGAACGTGCCGCGCTGGCGGCAACCGTCATCACCTACAAGCTGCGCAGCGCCGTGCGCGATGTCGGCAAGGCGCTCGGCATGGGGCTGGACCAGGTCGATCGCCTGGCGCGCAACCTGTACTGGTGGGACCAGGGTGGCGGTGTCCCCGAGCGCCTGCGCGAGGTCGGTTTCGATCCGGACAACCCGGTGATCCGGCGCCTGGTCATGCTCGTTGCGGAACTCATCGGCAGCCCGCGCCATTTGTCCCAGCATGTCGGCGGCTTCGTGATCTCGGACGGGCCATTGTCGGACCTGGTCCCGATCGAAAACGCGGCGATGCCGGAGCGCACCGTGATCCAGTGGGACAAGGACGATCTCGAAACCCTGCGCCTGCTCAAGGTCGACTGCCTGTGCCTGGGCATGCTGAGCGCGATCCGACGAAGTTTCGAGTTGATCGCCGCGGCCGGCGGCGAGCGGCTGACGATGGCGGCGATCCCGCCCGATGACGGCGACACCTACGCCATGATCCAGCGCGCCGACACGGTCGGGGTGTTCCAGATCGAATCGCGCGCGCAGATGGCGATGCTGCCGCGCTTGCGTCCGCGGTGTTACTACGACCTGGTCATCGAAGTTGCGCTGATACGTCCGGGGCCGATCCAGGGCGAAATGGTCCACCCTTATCTGCGCCGTCGCAACGGCGAGGAGGCGGTCAGTTATCCCAGCGAAGAAGTGCGTGGCGTACTCGAACGCACGCTCGGGGTACCGCTGTTTCAGGAACAGGTGATCAAGCTGGCGACGGTCGCGGCCGGGTTTTCTCCCGGTGAAGCCGATCAGCTGCGGCGCTCGATGGCGCGCTGGAAACGCAACGGCGGTATGGACCACTTTCGTACCCGCCTCGTCGAGGGCATGCGCGAGCGCGGCTACAGCGACGCATTCGCCGGCCAGATCTTCAACCAGATCCAGGGTTTCGGCGAATACGGTTTCCCGGAGTCGCATTCGGCCAGCTTCGCTTTACTCGCCTATGTCTCGGCGTGGCTCAAATGCCATCACCCGGCAGCCTTCACCGCCGCCTTGCTGAACAGCCAGCCAATGGGGTTTTATGGTGCTTCGCAGCTCGTCCAGGACGCCCGTCGCCACGGCGTCGAGGTGCGCCCGGCCGACGTCATGACGAGCGACTTCGATTGCACACTGGAGTCGCATCGCGATGGCCGGCCGGCCCTGCGCCTGGGTTTGCGTATGGTCAAAGGTTTCGCCGAGGTAGCGGCGCAGGCATTGCTTGCGGCGCGTCGGGAAGCGATGTTCGTCGATGTCGCCGATCTGGCCAACCGCGGCGGATTCGATCGTGGGCACCTCAAAACCCTGTCGCGCGCCGGTGCGCTGCGCGCGCTGGCCGGCAATCGCCACCAGGCCAGCTGGGCGGCGCTGGGGGTCGAGGCGCCGCTGCCGGTCCTGGCCGGCGCCGGCGTCAACGAGGCCACGCCGTTACTGACGGTGCCTGGAGAGGGCGCGGATATTGTCGCCGACTATGCCAGCACGGGCCTGACCCTCGGCCGCCATCCGCTGGCCCTGTTACGCCCGCGGCTCACGCGTCGTCACTGCCTGAGCGCGGCCATGCTCGAACACTGCCAGCATGGTGAACGTGTGCGTATCGCCGGCCTGGTAGTCAGCCGCCAGCGGCCCGGCACGGCGACCGGCGTGGTGTTCGTGACGCTGGAAGACGAAACCGGTGTGATCAATCTGATCGTGTGGTCGTCGCTGGTCGAGAGCCAGCGCCGCGAGCTGTTGAACGCGCGCCTGCTGGGGGTGAGCGGCGAAATACAACGCGAAAGTGGTGTCATCCATGTCATCGCCAGACGGCTCGAGGACCACAGCGCGATGCTCGGCCGCCTTCAGATCCCGTCGCGCGATTTCCATTAAAAAGCGCGCAAAAACGACTGCGCGGCCCGCTGCCGGTGTTGCGCACCGTTGTTGAGCGCCTTGTTGAACAGCTGGCCGTTGCGTAAATGCGCGGCAGGCGCAGCGCTGTGTGAACATTCTCACTTCCGCAACGGATTTCGCGCATTGCATTCAGCAAGAGTCCGGCTACAATGCCGGGCGCTATATTGCACTGCCGCAATCGGTCCATCGAGCGATGCAAAAACCACCTGTCAAACCGCGTAATCCATCCTTTTCATCGGGACCCTGTCCGAAACGACCGGGCTGGGAGCCCGCCGTGCTCGAGGCCGCTTTGGTTGGTCGCTCGCACCGCTCCAAACCCGGTAAGGCGCGCTTGAAAGAAGCTATCGATCGCACCCGTACGGTACTCGGCGTGCCGGTCGACTACCACATCGGTATTGTCGCCGGTTCAGATACCGGCGCGGTCGAAATGGCGCTGTGGAGCATGCTCGGCGCACGCGGCGTGGACGTCCTGGCGTGGGAAAGTTTCGGCCAGGAATGGGTGACCGATATCGTCGACATTCTCAAACTCGATGACGTCCGCCAGCACCTCGCCGACTACGGTGCGCTGCCGGATCTCGGCAGCATAGATTTCGATCGCGACGTGGTGTTCGTGTGGAACGGTACGACCTCCGGGGTAAAACTGCCGCACGGCGACTGGATCGCCGATAACCGCGCCGGCTTGACTATCTGTGATGCAACCTCCGCGGCGTTTGCCATGCCATTGCCGTGGTCGAAGCTCGACGTGGTGACGTTTTCGTGGCAGAAAGTCCTCGGTGGCGAAGCCGCGCACGGCGTGCTGGTGCTGAGCCCGCGCGCGGTCGAGCGCCTCGAAACCTACGTGCCGCCTCGAGCGCTGCCGAAACTGTTCCGGCTGACCAAGAAAGGCAAACTCGATAGCGCAATTTTTGAGGGTGCGACAATCAACACGCCATCGATGCTGTGCGTAGAGGATTACCTCGATGCGCTCAGATGGGCCGAGCAGCTCGGCGGCCTGGATGCGCTATGCATGCGCTCGCAACAGAATCTCGCCGTGCTCGAGGCCTGGGTCAACAAGACGCCGTGGATAGATTTCCTCGCCGCCAATACGGCCGAGCGATCAAATACGTCCATTTGTCTGCGTATCAGCGCTGACTGGTTCCAGGCGCTGGGCGCCGACGAACAGGCGGCGGCGTCGAAAAAATTCGCCGCACTGCTCGATGCCGAAGGCGTTGCCTACGATATCGATGCGTACCGCAATGCGCCGCCGGGCCTGCGTATCTGGGGTGGTGCGACGGTCGAAGCGGCCGATCTCGCCGCGCTCCTGCCGTGGCTGGAATGGGCTTATGCGCAGCTTGCAGCCGAACATTCGGGCGCCGCTTAGCGCGCCACAGAAAGGGATAGCGATGTATAGAATATTTGTCGCCGACGAACTGGCACCGGAAGGGATCGCAGCGCTCGAGCAGTACCCCGAACTGGAAATCGATTTTACCCCCGGACTGAGCGTTGCCGACGCGCTGTCCCACGCGCGCGCGGCGGACGCCATCATCGTGCGCAGTGCGACCAAGGTCAAAGGTGAACTGCTGGCCGCGGCGACCCGCCTTAAGGTCGTCGGCCGCGCCGGTATCGGCGTCGATAACATCGATCTCGACGTCACCACCGAGCGCGGCATCGTGGTCCTCAACACCCCGGACGCCAACGCCACCACCACCGCCGAGCTGGCGCTGGCGCACATGTTTTCGCTGAGTCGTAACCTGCCGGCCGCCGATGGCTCGGTGCGTGCCGGTAAATGGGAGCGCAACAGCTTTCTGGGTACCGAGCTGTCGGGAAAAACCGTCGGCGTGGTCGGTTTCGGTACCATCGGGCGCCTGTTTGCCGAGCGTTGCCGCGGACTGAAAATGCGCGTGATCGGTTTCGACCCGTTTGTTACCGCGGACACGTTCGCCGAGCACGGGGTTGAGAAGTGCGAACTCGACAAGCTGATTGAACTCAGCGACTACATCAGTCTGCACTGTCCGGTCACCGACGGCACCCGCGGCCTGTTTTCGCGTGAGCGTATGCTGGCGATGAAGCCGGGTGCACGCCTGATCAACTGCGCACGCGGCGGTCTGATCGACGAAGCCGCCCTGATCGAAGTGGTCAGTTCCGGCCATCTCGCCGGCGCCGCCCTGGACGTATTCGCAAGCGAGCCGCCCGGCGAATCGCCGCTTTTCGCGCAGCCCAATATTCAGTTTACGCCACATCTCGGCGCTTCGACGCACGAGGCGCAGACCGCCGTGGGCGTCGAAATTGCCCACCAAATTGCCGCTTTCCTGGTCCGCGGCGAAGTGATCAACGCGGTCAACGTGCCGAGCATCGCGCCGGACAAGCTCGAACGCCTGGCGCCGTACATGGACCTCGCGCGCAAGCTGGGCAAATTGTTGTGCCGCATGATCGACGAACCGATGTCGGCAATCGAGATCGGCGTGTTCGGCGAAGCCGCGCAGCTCGACACCCATCCGCTGGCCAGTGCGGCCATGGTCGGCCTGCTGTGCGAGCACCATTCCGTTCCGGTTAACCAGATTAATGCCCTGCACCTCGCGCGACGCCAGGGCGTGCACGTGACCGAGGTCAGCTCCGCTGATTCGCGTGACTACGTCTCGTTGCTGCGCATCACCGCCACCGGTGGCAAGCAGACCGTATGCCTGGAAGGCGCGATTTTCGACGGCCGCAGATCGCGCCTGGTGCGGGTCAACGACTACGAGGTCGAAACGCCGCTCGAGGGTCATCTGTTGTTTACCCAGCACGCCGATCAGCCTGGTGTCATCGGTATGCTCGGCGAACTGCTCGGTCGGCGCGGGGTGAATATTTCGCGTATGCAGGTCGGCGTCGCCAACGGCTCGCAGCTCGCGATTGCGGTGCTCGCCATTTCGGAAGCGCTCGCCAGCGAGACGCTGGACGATATCGCGCGTATCGAAGCGGTTGAAAAGGCGTTGCAAATCGAGCTTTAAACCTTGGTCTCGGCCGCCGTAAGCCTGCGGCGCTCGTCGGTCCGGCTCAGAACCTGAATACGCCGTAGCCTTCGTTGCTCAGCGGCGCATTCAGCGCGGCGCTGATGGCGATACCCAGTGCATTGCGCGTATCGACCGGATCGAGCATGCCGTCGTCCCACAGTTCCGAGGTTGCGTAGTAGCCCGACATCTGGTGCTGGTAGGCTTCCAGGGTCTCGCGATGGACGGTGTCCAGCGTGGCCTGGTCGATCTGCTCGCCGCGTCGTTCGAGCTGGCGAAGTTTGACTTCCGCGAGTGTCTTAGCCGCCTGTTCACCGCCCATGACGCCGATCTGCGAGTTCGGCCACGAAAACAGCAGGCGTCCGTCGAACGCGCGTCCACACATACCGTAGTTACCGGCGCCGAAAGAACCGTGGCACATGACGGTGAATTTCGGTACGTGCGAACCGACCTGCGCCATGATCATCTTGGCGCCGTCCTTGGAGATCCCCTGTGCCTCATAGTCGCGGCCAACCATGTAGCCGGTGATGTTCTGCAGGAACAGCAGCGGCGCATTGTTCTGATTGCAAAGCTCGATGAAATGCGCGGCCTTCAACGCGCTGTCGTTGAACAGCACGCCGTTGTTGGCCAGGATGCCGATCTTATAGCCCCAGATGTTGGCGTAACCGCAGATCAGGGTCGTGCCGTAGGCCGGCTGGTATTCATGGAAGCGGCTGCCGTCGACGATGCGCGCGATGACTTCGCGCATATCGAATGCACGCTTGATGTCGTCAGGGATAATGCCGTAGAGCTCGTCGGGATCGTAATACGGCGCTTCCACCGGGTCGCGCTGCAGCGGCCACTTTTGCGGCTGTTCCCACTGCGCGACGATTTCGCGGCCGATGGCCAGCGCCTCGTGCTCCGAGCTGGCCGGATAGTCGCAGGTGCCGCTGATCTGGGTATGCAGATCGGCGCCACCGAGTTCGTCGGCGGTGACGATTTCGCCGGTCGCGGCTTTGACCAGTGGCGGCCCGGCGAGGAACACCGCCCCGGTGCCGCGTACGATGACCGAGTAATCGGACAGCGCCGGAATATAGGCGCCGCCGGCAGTGCACTGCCCGAATACCAGCGCCAGTTGCTTGACGCCCATCTTCGACAATATCGACTGGTTGCGGAAAATCCGGCCGGCCATGTACTTGTCCGGGAACAGCTCCGATTGCAGTGGCAGGAAACCACCGGCGCTGTCGCACAGATGGATCACCGGCAGTCGGTTTTCGATGGCGATGTCCAGGCAGCGCACAATTTTTTTGACCGACAGCGGGTACCAGGCGCCACCCTTGATGCTGGAGTCGTTGGCGTGAATGATGACTTCACGGCCCTGCACCATGCCGATGCCGGTAATACAGCTCGCGCCCGGCGCTTCACCGCCGTAGGCCATGTTCGCGGCGAGGGTGGAAAATTCCAGAAACGGCGTGCCCGGATCGAGTAGCTGGTCGAGGCGATCGCGCGGCATCATCTTGCCGTGCCCGGCGAGGCGGTCGAGGTCTTTTTGCGGCCGCTCGAAGCGTGCCACGCGCTGCTTGTCGTGAAAAGCGCTGACCAGGCCGCGATTATGGGCGTAGTAGCGGCGGAATTCGGTCGCGTTAGGCTGGACTTTCGATTCGATCCTGGCCATCAGTCCTGCGCCTTGAGCACCAGCAGTTCGGCGCCTTTGTCGAAACTCTGGTTGGCGGTCAGCGGTACGCTCTCGACCACCGCATCCCGCGGCGCGACGATGTTGACCTGCATCTTCATCGATTCAATGACCATCAGCGTATCCCCTGCGCTCACCGCGCTGCCGGCCGCGCAGGTGACGCTCACCACCACGCCGGGCATGTCGGCGCGCAGCACGTTGCCACCGTCGACCTGGTGTTGCGCGGCGGCGATGGCATCCTCGTAGTCAACCGAATAGGAACGGGTGCCGATGCGGAGATGAATGCGATCGCCTTCCCAGGTTCGCCATACCCGGTAGCGACGACCGTCGACGTACAGCTCGACACCCTCGCCGGGCTGCCCTGCAACTTCGCTGACGTCGTAGACGCGATCGTCTACCGCGAGGCGCAGCCGCGGCTTTCTTGCCGCGACCGTCACCGCATGGGTAGCGCCGTTCAGCATGAACGAGAAGGCGAGGCTCATCAGTTTCTCCACGGGCCGATCGAGGCATGCGGTTCCGGCACCGCGAAACTCAGGTGGCGAAAATCATCGACCGCCAGCGCGGCGGCAATCACGACCGCGGCGCGGTCGACGTCGTCGAGCGGAGGGGCGGTGAGGTCGGCGGCGTGAGTGCTGATAAAGCCGGTATCCAGCTCGCCTGAGCGGAACGCGCGATGGTCAAGGATGCGGGCGAGGTAATCGATGTTGTTACTGACCCCGAGCAGAACGAGTTCATCCAGCGCGGATAGCGTGTTCTCGATGGCGGCCGCGCGGTCCTCGCCGTGGCAGATCAGCTTCGCGATCATCGAATCAAAGGCCGCGCTGATCGCCTGGCCTTCAGCCACGCCACTGTCAAAACGTGTCGACGCGCCGCCTGGCGGGCGCAATATCTTCGCCGTGCCAACCGCGGGACGAAAATCGTGGTCGGGTTCTTCGCAGCAGATCCGGCATTCGATGGCGTGCCCGCTCTGCCGGATTTCGCTTTGCCGCCACGGCAGCCCGTTGCCGCTGGCGATCTCGAGCTGCGCCGCGACCAGGTCGACCTGGCAGACCATTTCGGTAACCGGGTGTTCGACCTGCAGGCGGGTATTCATCTCGAGAAAATAGAACTCGTCGTTCGGGGCGAGGACAAACTCGACGGTGCCGGCGTTGCGGTAGGCGGCGCGCGCGGCGAGCGTGGTGGCCGCGGCGCAGATGCGGTCGCGCAGTTGCGCGGCGAGGCGGACGGCCGGCGCTTCTTCGATGATTTTCTGAAAGCGACGCTGGATCGAGCATTCGCGTTCGTACAGATGCACGACCTCGCCGGCGCCGTCGCCCATGACCTGCACTTCGATATGTCGCGGGCGCTCGATGTAGCGTTCGGCATAGATGCGTCCGTCGGCGAAATAGCGTTCGGCCTCGTCGCTGGCAATCTGCGCCCGCGCGCGCAGCTCCTCGGCGTTGCGCACCACGCTCATGCCCTTGCCGCCGCCACCTGCCGAAGCCTTGATCAACAGCGGGTAGCCGATCGCATCCGCGGCCGCGACGAAGGCGCCGATATCGCCGTCGTGCGCGGCGCTGGGCGCGACCGGGACACCGGCCTCGCGGGCGAAGTCGCGCGAACGCAGCTTGTCGCCCATAAGGCGCATGACATCGGCCTGTGGCCCCACGAAAGCGATACCGGCATCTTCGACCGCGGCGGCGAACTGCGCGTTTTCCGACAGGAAACCATAACCGGGATGGATGCACTCGGCGCCATGACTGCGCGCCCGACTCAGCACCTGTTCGATATCGAGATAGGCCGCGGTCGGGACCTCGGCGAGCAGCTCGGCCGCCTCGTCAGCGAGGCGCACGTGCGGCGCATGGCGGTCGGCATGATGATAGACAGCGATGGTTCGAAGACCCATCGCTCGCGCCGTGCGCATCACGCGACAGGCGATCTCTCCCCGGTTGGCAATCAGGATACTTTCAAACATGGCGCTGCTTCATCGTTACGGGTCGCATACCGGGGCAGGGAATTTCACGCGCAGATTGTAGCGTGCCTCGCGTGGCCTGCTCGAAGCTTTGCGGCACGGGCCGGCTTGCGGCGGTGAGCACACGGTGATGGAGGGTGCCGGGCGTCGATACTTGTACTACTATCGAAATAACGACCGGTACAGCCAGCAAGAAGGGAAAGGTATGCTCACTATCAGACAACTCCTTGATTCGAAAGGCCATCAGGTCTGGTCTATCAATGCGGATGCAGCCGTATACGACGCGCTGCGTCTGATGGCCGAAAAAGGTATCGGCGCGCTCGTGGTGATGCGTGACGGCGCCATGGTCGGGGTCGTCTCCGAGCGCGATTACGCGCGCAAGGTGATCCTGGCCGGGCGTTCGTCACACGACACGGAAGTTGCGGAGATCATGTCGACCACCGTTTATCACGCGATCCCGGAGCAGCCGATCACCGACTCCATGGCGCTCATGACTGAGAAACGCATCCGCCATCTGCCGGTCATGGAGGACGGCCACGTTATCGGCATGATTTCGATCGGCGACCTGGTCAAGGCGATCATGGCCGAGCAGGAATACATCATCAGCCAGATGGAACACTACATCACCGGCGCGATGGCCTGAGCGCGCCGCGCCGGGGTCGGGGTCGGGGTCAGGCCGGGATCGCCTCGCAGCGATTGCGGCCGTTACTTTTCGCCGCGTAGAGTCCGGCATCGGCGCGGTCGAACACCGTGCCGGGATTTTCGTCGCGGCCGAATTCGGCAACGCCGCACGAGATCGTGACGTTGACCGCGGTGTTCTTGTAGGTGAAGTGGCACAGGTCGATGTGCCTGCGCAAGGCCTCGGCGAGATGCATGGCGCCTTCGAGAGCGGTATCCGGCAGCAACAACACAAACTCCTCGCCACCGAAGCGGGCAAAAAAGTCCTGCGCCCGGATCTGCTTTTTCAACTCACGCGCGACGTGCTTGAGTACCCGATCGCCAGCCTGGTGGCCCCAGGTGTCGTTGATGACCTTGAACTTGTCGAGGTCGATCACCGCCATCGATAAGGCCTTGCCGTGCCGAACCAGGCTGGCGTGCTCGGTACGCAGACGGGTATTGTAGGCGGCGCGATTCGGCAGTCCGGTCAGGGCATCGTGACTGGCGCGCGCGCGGGCTTCGCTGAGCTGACGGCGCAGCGTATCCGACTCCTTCTTCATCGCAACGATTTGTTCGGCGAGTTCCGCGTTGTTGCCGGCGCGGACCGCCAGGCGTGCGGCTTCGTTGCTGAGAAAGCCGCTGACGCTGCCGTCGAGTTCAGCGATCTGGATCTGGATGGTGTTTTTCAGCACCTCGATATCGTCGGTCTCGGTGATTTCCTCGCGCATGCTGTCGAGCCGTCCGCGTACCGCAACATCGAGTTCGTCGCGAGCACGCGAGGCATTCTCGCGGTCGGTGTTGTCGCGCACCACGTGTTCGGAGACATGTTCGAGGCGGTTCTTGATGACGAGCAGAAAATCGTTCAGACCGGCGATTTCGGTGTGCAGGGTTTCGACATACTCAGCCAGCTGGTTCGCGATCTCGCGGGCGATGCGATTGATTTCGGCGTCGTCGTTGGCGGCTTCGATCTGCGGCGCCAGTTCGCTCAGACGCTGTTGCGCTGCAGCGGGCAGGGACAGGTGGTCGAGCAGGGTCTGGATGGCATCGCGGGCGTCACTGGCATTACCGCCTGCGGCGTTCGAAAGCATGGCCGAAAGCTGTTCGGCGACACGGGTGACGCAGGCAACCTGGTCGAGCGCGGCGCTGCGATCAGTGACGCCGAGCTCGTCGCGCAACGCAGTTACCGTCGCGGCATGCTGCAGCGGTACAACCAGCGCGTCGAGCAAAGCCAGCAGGGCTGCGGTGGCGTCCGGCTCAGCAGCCGGCGCCGCGGCCGGCGCTACCGAGGATCCCGCTGCGTGAAGGTTCTCGCCAGCCTCGCCAGTACCGGCGTCGAGCAGCGCAGCCTGTTTGGCGAGCCTGCCGAGCAGCCGCTGGCGTTCGTCATCGTGATGGCTGGCGCCCGCGCGCGCCGTTTCCAGGTCACGGTCGAAATCCGGGTTGTGGCCGCGGAAGGTGTCCAGTACGCGTAGCAGATCGCGGTTGACCGCGGTGATCTGCTCAGACCACGAACGCTCGTGATCGTCGAGTTCGTTGAGGGCCTTGAAGTACTTGTTCTTCCAGTCCTCGGGGCGCGCTGTTTCGGCAGTCTTCATATACCCGCCGATAGCGGCCAGCGGCGAGCGACGCTTTAGCAGGCTGGTGAAAAACTACTGCGGAGGTCGTGCGCGGCGTTGCGGGTTCGCCTGCGGTCCTCATTTATCGGCATAAACTCCGGTCCTCGTCTCGCCCGCGCCTTGCGCCCGACCTTCCTCGCGACGTTTTTCACCAGCCTGTTAGCAGAATGCGGCGGCCTTGCGGCCGGTGTACACTGCCGCGTCGGCCGACCACCCCCCGGCCCGGACCGCCCAGGACCAGGACTATGCGTATCGCGACCTACCGCACGGCGGGCAAAATCGAAGTCGGCGTATTGTCTCAGGACGGCCAGGCGGTGACCCCTTATGATTTGCCGCCGGAGCGGGCCGAACGCGGGATCCTGGCGCTGCTCGAAGCCGATCCGTCGCTACTGCCCCTGCATGACGTCGACCATCCGCACGCCCTCGACAAGGTCGAACTGCTCGCGCCGATCCCGCGGCCGCGGCGTAACATCATCTGCGTCGGTAAAAACTACTATGCCCACGTCGAAGAAATCGCGCGGCAGGGTTTTGATACCACCGGCGGTGGCGCCGAACCACCGGCGCAGCCGATCGTTTTCTCCAAGTTCCCGGAATGCGTAACGGCCAGCGGCCAGGCGATCCGTCATGACGTGCGCGTCACCTCCCAGCTCGACTACGAGGCCGAACTGGGGGTCATCATCGGCCGCCAGGGCCGCGCCATACCGCGTGCGCGCGCGATGGATCATGTCTGGGGTTACACCATCATCAACGACGTTACCGCGCGCGATATCCAGAAGCGGCATCTGCAATGGCTGCTGGGTAAGTCGCAGGATGGCTTCTGCCCGATGGGTCCGTTCGCGATCACGCGCGATTTGCTCGACCTCGCCGACACCCCGATCCGCTGCTGGGTCAATGACGAGCTGCGCCAGGACGGCAATACCGGTTTGATGATGTTCGACGTGCCGGCGTTGATCGAGGCCATCTCCGCTGGCATCACCCTCTATCCCGGCGATGTCATCGCCACCGGCACGCCATCCGGGGTCGGTGCCGGTTTTGATCCGCCGCGCTTTCTTCGCGCCGGCGATCTCGTGCGCATCGAGATCCCGCCGATCGGCGTGCTCGAGAATCCGGTCGTCGCCTGGTAGCCACCCACCGCGCCCTGGCAATCGCCTCAGGTGGTCAGACGACGGTAGATGTCGGCGACCTTGTACGGCAGCTTCTGTACTTCATCGATAACCGCGTAATTGGCGGTGCCGTACATGTGTGGCAGGTATTCCTGCGCTTCGTTGTCGATCGTGATGCAGAATGCGTGGATGCCCGCCTGCTTGAGTTCCAGCAGCGCATGGCGGGTATCCTCGATGCCGTACTTGCCTTTGTAACCGCCATAATCTTCCGGCCGGCCGTCGGACAGGGTGATCAGCAACTTGGTGCGTGCCCGGGTTTCATGCAGCATCTGGCCGAGATGCCGGATAGCGACGCCCATGCGCGTGTAGGCCTTGGGCCGGATGCCGCTGATGCGCTGGCGTACGTCCGAATTGTAGCTATCCTCGAACTCCTTGATGCGATAGACCTCACAGCGCTTGTTGGTACGTCCGGAGAATCCGTAGATCGCGTAACGATCGCCGAGCATTTCCAGCGCTTCGCACAAAAGGACCAACGATTCGCGTTCCGCATCGTTGACCCAGCCCAGCGTCGAGCCGCTCATGTCGACCATGAACATGACCGCAATATTGCGTTCCTGGTTTCGGTAGCGGGTATAGAGGTACTCGCTCATCTCGCGGCCCTGAGCGAGATCGGCGTAGGCTTCGATCAGGGCGTCGAGATCGATATCGTCGCCGTCGGACTGGCGCCGTTGCAGTCGTGATTCGCCGATCACCGCCTCGAAGGTTTTTTTGATCGACTTGAGAATGCCGCGGTGCTTGTCCAGGGTTTCCTCGACAAATCTCTCTTCGCCTGGCGGTACGTTGAGTTCACGCAGCGTGCAGAAACCTTCGCGAAAACGCTGGCGCACACAATCCCATTCGCGGTACGTGAACGCATCGCGATCGTCAGCGTCGGTATCGCCGTCGCCGGCTGCCTCGCCCGACTGGGGCAGCAGGTCGTCGCTGTAGCGGCCGAGTTCGGTCGGGTCGAGGTGCTCATCGGGGATCTCGCCGAAATCCTGCATGATCGAGCCCATCAGGTCTTTCAGATGCTCGGGCAGATTGACGATTTCGCCATCGATACTGATCTGGAAACTGACTTCGCTGCCGTCGCCGCCGTCGTCTTCGCTGACCTCGACTTCGACCATCTGTTTCTGCGATTCGTCGCCGCCGGCGCTGTTGTCACCGTCCTGTTCGTTGCCGAGTTCGTTGATAGCGCGTTGAAACGCGGCTTTCTCGCGCTCGATGCGCGCAAACAACGCCTCGCGAACCTTGTTGGCGTACATTTCACCGTGGTAAGGCTGCAGCGGAGGCAGGGCCAGGTCATCGAAGTCGCTGAGCATCTGCAGGCTGTCCTCGGCGCTCGCGCCGGGGCGGCACAGGGCTGCGGCGCGTTCGCGCCACTGCTGCCAAATCGCGACGCTGCGGCTGTCGTCGTGGCGGTAAGCCGCGAACTCGCGACCCAGGCCGGGCAGGTCACGGCCGAGTTGCGCCTCCAGGCGTATCGATTCAAGACGGTTGAAGATCGGCAGGCTGGCGGCGGTATCGTGATGACGGATCAGGCGCTCGACGATCTGGTAGCGCCAGGTGCCGTACCAGGTCTGCGCCCACAGGTGCGCGGCGGTCAGCTTGTACACCGTGAAATTCTGTTCCGGCATGGGAAACAGGTTGACCGCATCGGGCAGATGCAGCGATTCGGTGTCGGTAAACGTGTCCTCGTCGCTTTCGATACGCATCTCGCGGCCGCCGAGGCCACGGATGAAATGGCGCAGGAACACGCTTGCGTCGTCGAACCCGCAGCGCTCGTTACGTCCGGCATATTCACGCGCGTAAGCATCGACGTTTTCGAGTACTTCAATGGCGAAACCGAGACCTCGGTTGTCGAACGTCGTCATCGCCTCGTCGAGCCAGTCCTGCACCCCGTCGCGTTCCATTTTGTCGAACGCTTTCGGCGCGAGGGTGATGAAATGGGCAGCGAGTTCGTTGTTTGAACGTGCGACCAGCTCAGCCCAGACGTAGATAAAGTCCTGTTCGGCACGGCTCAGGGCGGTGATGCGGGAGATCAGATCTTCGACGTTGGCGTGGCGCGCGAGGGCGTCGGCGGTGATTTTCTCCAGATCCTTACGTACCCGGATCTGGTTGAGGAAATTCTGACTCGATTCGTCGCTCATGAGGTTAAGTCTACGCGCTCGCGCGGCGGCACTACGCAGCCGCGCCGGATCGGCGTCTAAAAAATTGAGCGCGAAAGCTCGTGGATGGCCTGCAGCATGTCCTCGTCATCGGTCAGCGCCTGCGCGATCGCGGTATCGGTCGCCACCACCGGCGCGATATCTTCGTGCATCAGTTTGGCGGCATTGACCAGCAGGCGGGTACTTGCGCCTTCGTCGAGCCCGCTGCCCTTGAGGTTACGGGTCATGGCCCCGAACTTGACCAGTTGGCGCGCCATCGCGGCATCGATCGCGCTTTCCTTTTCGATGATGGTCTGCTCGACGTCGGCGCTCGGGTAGTTGAACTCCAGTGCGACAAAGCGCTGGCGCGTGCTCTGCTTGAGATCCTTGAGCACGCTCTGGTAGCCCGGGTTGTAGGAGATCGCCAGGCAGAACTCCGGTGGTGCGCTGATCAGCTCGCCGAGCTTTTCGATCGGCAGAATACGGCGGTCGTCGCACAACGGGTGGATGACCACCGAGGTGTCTTTGCGCGCTTCGACGATTTCATCCAGATAGCAGATGCTGCCGTTGCGCACCGCGCTGGTCAACGGTCCGTCGACCCATACCGTTTCGCCGCCCTTGACCAGGTAACGTCCAATCAAATCCGAAGCCGTGAGGTCGTCATGACAGGCGACGGTGACCATCGGCCGTTTCAGGTACCAGGCCATGTACTCGATGAAGCGGGTTTTGCCGCAGCCGGTCGGGCCTTTCAGCAGGACCGGCAGCTGGTTGCGGTAGGCCGCGGCGAACACCTCGATCTCGTCATGGACGGATTCGTAGTACGGTTCCTCGGTGACCGCACTCTGTTGAGTCCTGATGGCCTCGATAGTCATGATCTCTACTCCGCTGCTTGAGCCCGCTGCCAGTCGCGCCGGCAGATTGTACATCAGCAGGCCGGCTGCGCCGGGTCGCGGCCCTCAATGCGGAACAGTCTTGCCTGCGGAATGGAAAGCGCTCAAGGTTGCACCGTCAGGAACCATAGCCGGGAGTGCCGATATGTTGGAAAAAATCAATCCGCCATCGATGATGACGCCATTTGCGAATGCTTATCACCATGTGGTGGTGGTGCCGCCCAACGCGCGTATGGCCTATATCGCGGGACAGGTTGGCCTGCGCGCGGACGGCAGCTTGCCGGAGACCCTCGAAGGGCAGGCGGAGCAGGCCTGGACGAACCTGATGGCGGCTCTGCAGGGGGCCGGAATGGGCGCGGAAAACATCGTCAAAATAACCGCTTACCTGCTCGACGCCGACGACTATTCGGCATTCGCGGCGGCCCGCGCCAAACACATCGGCGAGGCGCGACCAGCCTCGACCGCGGTGCTTGTGCGGCAACTGCTGAAACCTGAATGGCGGTTTGAAATCGAGGCCGTCGCAGCGGCTCCGGCATAAAGCGCAGTGCGCTCAATTTGCAGGGATTTCAGGTGGACGATGATGGCCAGGGCGTAGTAGTCTTGTCAGCAATACCGTACCGCATCGATGGTAATTCGGTGCGCACCGCACATCAGCACATATCGCTCGTGGGAGTTCAATTATGGAAGTAGGCGCGTTTTACCTGCCGTCGGTGGGTCGCAAAGAAGACATCGTCAAGGGCATGGCCGGCAAGCAGACCGCTCTCTATCAGATGATGCTGCGCGAATTGAGCGAGCAGATCTGCTACATGGACGAACATGGCTACTATGGTACCGGCTTCACCGAGCATCACTTCCATATCGAGGGCGAAGAGGTTTCGACCAACCCGGTAATGCTCGACCTCTATTTCGGGATGCAGACCAAGAACATGAAGTTCGGCCAGCTCGGTAACGTGCTGCCGTCGCAGAATCCCATCAACCTGTCCGAAAACATCGCCATGCTGTCGCAGATGCTCGGCGGGCGCGTGTTCGCGGGCTTTGCCCGCGGCTATCAGCCGCGCTGGGTGAACGTCCTTGGCCAGCAGGTCGGCCTGAGCGATCCGGCTTCGGGCGAGGAATACGAAGATCTCAAGCGCTCGCTGTTCGAGGAACATTTCGAACTCATCATGTCGGCGTGGAAAAATGACACCTTCAGCTTCCAGGGCAAACACTGGCAGGTCCCGACCAAAGACATCAAGTGGGCGGCCGCGGAAGTCGCCAGGAACTATGGCCAGGGTTGCAACGATGACGGCTACATCGAAGAAATCGGCATTGCGCCGCCGACTTTCGAAAAGCAGATCCCGGACATGTTCATGCCGTTCGCAACCTCCGAGCGTTCGATCAAATGGGGTATGGAACGCGGCATTGTACCGGTCACCATCATGACCCAGTACGATGTCGTCAAGGAACATTTCCGCGCCGGCATGGAAGCCGCCAACGAGGCGGGCAAGAACTACAAGTTCGGCCAGGGCATGGCGATGAGCCGCGAAGTGATCGTGGCCGACACCGATGCCGAGGCCGAAGCCATCGCACGCGAAGCCGGCTCGTTCATCTGGAACAACTTTTTTGTACCGTTTGGTTTCAACGCAGCGCTCGCCGCGCACGGCGAAGGGCCGTTCGACCTGCCGGCGACCTTCGAAACCCTGGACGAGCGCGGCCTGGTGATCCATGGCAGCCCGGATACCGTCAATCGCAAACTCGAAAAGCTGTTCAAGCAGTTGCCGGTCGACTACTTCTGGATGTTTATCTACAACCACATGCCGCACCACCATTGCATGAAAAGCCTGGAACTGATGACCGAAAAAGTGTGGCCGAATCACACCGATAAAATCATCGCGTCGAACGCCTCGCGGGTCGCCGTGCCGGCCTGAAGCAGCGCTGGCGGCAAGCCAGTCAACCCGGCGTCAGCGCTGCTGCCGCCGGGTTTTTTTTGTGTACAGCGGCGCGCGCCGCGCACGACCTCCGCAGTAGTTTTTCACCATCCTGTTAGGCTGTAGAGACTGACAATGAAACACGCGGTCTACGCGCCCAATTTCAATGACTACGGCGATCCGGCGCGGCTGGTCGAACTGGCCGTGGCCAGCGAGGCGGCTGGTTTTGACGGCTTTTTTATCTGGGACCACCTGGTTTTCGAAGCCGCGGGCCGACTCGAAGTCGTCGATGCCACGGTGGTCCTCGGCGCCGTCGCCCAGGCGACCTCACGAATACGCTTCGGGGCGATGATCACACCGTTGGCGCGGCGCCGGCCGTGGAAACTTGCGCGCGAGATGGTCACGCTCGACCATCTCAGTCACGGGCGGGTGACCCTCGGCGTCGGACTCGGCGAACCCGCCGCGCTCGAATTCGAGGCTTTTGGCGAAGACCCCGCGGCCGCGGTTCGCGCCGCGCGCCTCGATGAAGGGCTCGCGATCGCCACGACCCTGATGCGCGGCGACAGCCTTGACCACCAGGGTCGTTATTACCGCGTCACGGGTGCGCGTTTCGCGCCACCGGCGCTGCAGCGGCCGCGCATCCCGGTGTGGGTCGCCGCGTCGCTGCCGGCGCGGGCCGGATTGCGCCGTGCGGCCCGCTGGGACGGGGTTTTCCCGGTACGCGTGCCGACGGATTTTGAACCCGGCTCGAGCCTGGCCATCGACTGGTCGCAATGGTGGCCGGACAGCGCTGAATTCGGCGCCATGGTTGCTTACGTCGAGGCTCGGCGTACCTCCCGCGCGCCCTTCGATTATGTCGCCAGCGGGCGGCTGGGCGAGGCCGGCTGCGGCGCTGAACCTGCCGCGGCTTTTGCCGCGACCGGGGCAACGTGGTGGTGTCACTGGGTCGAGGAAGCACGCGGCACGTTTGCCGCCACGCTTGCCGCGGTACGACGCGGTCCGCCGACGCCGTCCTCGGCGTGAGTACGATCGCAGCCACGGTCGTGCCGGTGTTCGGCAGCGTGGCGCTCGGCTACGCCCTGGCGCGCGGCGGCCTGTTCAGTGCCGACAGCGGACGCGCACTGGTGCGTTTCATGTATTACCTCGCGATCCCGGCCATGCTGTTTCGGTCCCTGGCCGCGGCGGAGCTGCCGGCCACGATGCCGTGGGCCTACCTGGCGGCATTCTACCTGCCGTCGCTGTTGATTTTTGCGCTCGCCATGCTGCTTGCGCGACGCGCGTTCGGCTGGGCGCGGCACGAGACGGGTATCGCCGGAATGTCGGCCGGCTACGCGAATATGGTCCTGCTCGGATTCCCGCTGACGCTGAGCGCGTTCGGCCCGAGTGCAGCACTGCCGCTGTTCATCCTGCTGGCGACCCAGAGCGCATTGTTTTTTCCGCTCACGACCTGGGCCCTGGAACGCCGCGCCGACGGGCAGCGTGCCGCACCCCTGGCGCTCGTCCGGCGCGCGTTGCGGCTGCTGCTGAACCCGGTCATCGCCGGCCTGTTGCTGGGTGTGGCGGCCAATCTTGCCGGTGTCGAGGTACCGCTACCGCTCGATCGCCTGCTCGCGATCATCGGCGCCGCCGCACCCGGCTGCGCGCTGATCGCACTCGGTATCAGTGTCGCGCAGTACCGTCTCGGCGGTGGCTATCGTGACGTCACGGTACTGGTGGTGCTCAAGCTGTTGGTGCATCCGCTGCTGGTGTTTCTGGCCTGCCACGTGTTCGCGGTTCCCGCTGCCTGGATGCAGGTTGCGGTGCTGCTCGCCGCAATGCCAAGCGGGATCAACGCGTTTATTTTTGCCAGTCAGTACGAGGTGCGGCAGGAGGCCGTGTCGAAAGCCATCGTGATCTCGACCGCGCTGTCGCCGTTGGTCGTCACCGGGCTGCTAGTGCTGATAAGCTGACTGGCGTGCTCGGCGCGCCTGCCACGTGCATTGGCGCTGAACGATCGGCGGTGTATAAAGTCTCACCTGACAAGTGCGCGGATCGCAGCGCGCCGCGCGCGCCAGGCTGAATCGATCCGCAGTGCGGACAGCACATCCAGTGAGGCCGGAACCGCATGTACACTCCATTGGGCAATCTCCGCAGCTGATGGCGCAGCCCGGCGACATCCTGCTCATCGAAGACCACCGTGATATCGCGGAAATGGTCTTTGAATACCTTGAAGGCCAGGGCTTCAGCGTCGATTACGCCGACAACGGTACGGCCGGCCTCGAGTTCAGCCGTGAAAACCGTTATGACGCCATCGTCCTCGATGTCATGTTGCCCGGGCTTGACGGCCTCGAAGTGTGTCGTGAACTGCGTGCCGGCGGCGGCGTGGAAACGCCGGTGCTGTTACTGACCGCCCGCGATACCCTCGCCGACAAGCTGGCCGGATTTGACAGTGGCGCCGATGATTACCTGGTCAAGCCGTTCGATCTTGAAGAACTGGCCGCGCGCCTGCGCTCGCTGATGCGGCGCCGCCAGCGTCCCGCAGCGGCACTTCTGCAGGTCGGTGACCTGAGCGTCGACCAGCGTACGCTTAAAGTCGTGCGCGCCGGTCAGGAGCTGACCGTGACCCCGATCGGCATGAAGATCCTGACCCTGCTTATGCAGCAATCGCCCAGGGTTGTCGATCGGCGTGCCATCGAGCGCGCGATCTGGGACGACCTGCCGCCCGACAGCGATGCGTTGCGCAGCCACATGTATAACCTGCGCAAGGCTATCGACAAGCCGTTCGAGCGCGCCATGATCCACACCGTGCACAGCGCCGGTTTCCGCATCGCCGACGATGGCTGACCGCCGCCATCGCCTTAATACCCGCCTGTGGCGCGCCTTCGTCCTGCAGATCGTGCTCATCAGTGCGACCGCGGTCGCCGGTGTCTATCTCGCCGAGTTTGCCATCCGTGAGTTGTTGATCGTCTCCGCGCTCGAGCGCGAGGCCGATTACTTCTGGGCCCGTCACAAGATCACGCGCGATACGCCGGCGCCGAATACCAACACCCTGATCGGTTACCTGTTTGAGCGCAATGCCGCGGATATTCCTCAGGAGTTTTCCGATCTGGAACTCGGGATCCACGACCTCGTCACTGCTGTCGGTACTGCGGTCGTGCACGTCAGCGAAGATGGCGGGCGGCGACTGTTCCTGGTTTTCGACGCCAACAATGTCAAGGAGCTGGCGACCTATTTCGGCATCGCACCGCTGGCGCTGCTGTTGGTGGTGTTGTACTCCTCGGCGTGGGCGGCCTACCGCCTGACCCGGCGCGCCGTGTCGCCGCTGGTCCGCCTGGCGCGCAGCGTTCGCGACATCGATCTCGAAACCCCCGACCTCGACGCGATTGCCGTCGCGGGCACGGATCGCGGCGTGGATGCCGAGATCGAAACCCTGGCCAACGCCCTGCGCCATCTTCTTGCCCGTGTCGATGCCTCGATCGAACGCGAGCGAACCTTCACGCGGGAAGCGAGCCATGAACTGCGCAGTCCGCTGACGGTGATCCGCATGGCCAGCGATAATCTGCTCAATCGTACCGCGCTCGACGCGCCGGCGCGGGCGATGGTCGAGAAAATTCGCCGTGCGGCGCAGGACATGGAAGAACTTACCGAAGTCCTGCTGTTGCTCGCGCGCGAGCACGAAGGCGTACTGGCGACGGAATTCGTCAGTGTCAACGACATCGTGCGCCAGGATATCAATCGCTGCCGCATGGTGTTCGGCGCCAAGGATCTCGAGTTGACGTTTACCGAGCGTAATCTGCTCGGCATCCGCAGCGCGCCGAAAATCGTCGCAATTGTGTTCGGCAACCTGTTGCGCAATGCCTGTGCCTATACCGATGCCGGTGTGGTCGCGGTAACCATCGACAATAACCGCGTAACCATTACCGACAGCGGTGTGGGGATGAGCAAAGAACACCTGAACAGTGTCTTTGAACCCTATTTCAATCCGCAGGGCGCGCGCGGCAACGGCATCGGTCTGAGCCTGGTCAAACGCATTACCGAACGCTTCGGCTGGCAAATCGATATCCGCAGCGAACCGCGCCGTGGTACCGAGGTCGAAGTGGTGCTTCCGGGTGCCGAAATCGGCGCGCTGCCGGCGGGGCAGCGTATCGCCTGAGCCCGGTGCCGGCATTGAAAACCGGCGCAACCATCCCCATCTGAACAGCAGTTATTGCCTCCATACACGAGTTGAGGACAACCCATGTTACGTATCGGTTTGTTTCTGGCTACCAATTTTGCCGTCCTGATCGTATTTTCGATCGTGCTCAAGCTGTTCGGACTCGACCAGCAGAGTACCGCCGGCTTCCTGGTATTCGCCGCCTTGTTCGGCATGGGCGGTTCGTTTGTGTCACTGCTGCTGTCGAAATCGATGGCGCGCCGGGCGGTCGGCGCTGAAGTTATCGCGCAACCGCGCAATGCAACCGAGCGCTGGCTGCTCGACACCGTCGCGCGACAGGCGCAGACAGCCGGGATCGGCATGCCGGAAGTCGCGCTGTTCGAGTCACCGAGCCCCAACGCGTTCGCTACCGGCTGGAACAAGGATGACGCTCTGGTTGCGGTCAGCAGCGGGCTGTTGCGTCACATGGATCAGGACGAAGTCGAGGCCGTACTCGGCCATGAGATCAGCCACGTCGCGAACGGCGACATGGTCACCCTGGCGTTGCTGCAGGGCGTCATGAATACATTTGTGATCGTTTTTGCGCAACTCATCGCCAGTGCCATCGACCGCGACGGCCGCGGTCGCGGGGTCGGTTACTACATCGGTTACTTTGCCGCCCAGGCGGTGCTCGGTTTCCTGGCCGCCCTGGTGGTGCGCTGGTTCAGCCGCTACCGCGAATATCGTGCCGATAGCGGCGGCGCCTCGCTGGCCGGGCGCAACAAGATGATCGCCGCGCTGGAATCCCTGCAACGCGCCGCCGAACCCCAGCCCTTGCCCGATGCGATCGAAGCGTTCGGGATCAACGGTGCGCTTGGTAACCTGCTCTCGACCCACCCTCCGCTCACCGCGCGCATCGCGGCGCTGCGCGCGGCCGGATAAGGCCGCGCCCGCCAGGGGCCAGGACCCTTAGACCGGTTTGCGCAACAGATCGAGGCGCATCGGCACGGCAAATTCGGCGCCGTTTGCGCTGCTGTGTTGTTCGAACAGTTCGCGTACGCGTCGGTAGGTGAGGTCGTCGAGGCGATGCTCGGTGTGGGTGGCGTTGATGATGCGCTGTTCGAATTCGTCGAAATCCTGATAGCGGCTGGGAGCGAGGAAAAAGGTCTCCTCGGCAAGCTCGAACAGGCCTGCGTCGACGGCGCGCGTGATGGCCGCAAAGGCCGCTTCGCGCACCCGCTGCTCGTCGTGGAACAGGCGGATGATGTCATTGAAGGCACCGGCGAACACCGGCTCGGAAAGGTATGCATAACCCCCGGGCTTGAGTACCCGGTTGATTTCGCGCAAGGCGGCGTCGAGCGCCGCCAGCGGCACGTGGTGCAGCGACTTGAACATGAAAACCACGTCACAGCCGCTCTCTTCGCCGTCGATTTTCTCGGCGCCGCCGTAGCGAAATTCGACGTTCGGCAGGTCGGTAATGGCAAGATTCCTGTGGTGCTGAACGCGGTCCACTTCAAAGGCGATCACGCGCCGGTCGGGCCCGCCACCGGCAATGGCGCGGGTGTGGACCGCGGCGCCGCAGCCGAGTTCGATAATTCGCGCACCGTCCAGCGTGAGTCGCGACTCGTAAAGATCGCGGTCCGTGCACGTCGGCGCATCGTCGAGGGCCGCGATGTGCATCGCCGGACTCATTTCGTTACCAGCCCGCGGACCTTGCTGTCGTCGGTGGCGAGATCGGCTTCGAGCTTGGCGAAGTCGGTCGGGTGTGGCACCGCGATACCACGCTGGCACGCCGGGCGTGCTTCCAGGCGCGCCATCCAGGCCTGCAGATTTTCCAGACCGTCGACGCTGGTGCCACCCCAGAAGTGAATACGGATCCAGCACCAGTTGGCGATATCGGCGATTGAGTATTCGTCGCACAGGAATTCGCGGCCCTGGAGCTGGCGGTCGAGTACTTCATACAGGCGCCGGCACTCGTTGTGGTAGCGGGCGATCGCTGACGGCAGCTTCTCGGGAAAATAGCGGTAAAACACGTTTGACTGGCCCATCATCGGGCCGATCCCCGCCATCTGGAACATCAGCCATTGCGTTACACGCGATTCGCCCTTGTCGTCGGCGGGCATCAGTTGGCCGCTCTTTTTTGCCAGGTAGAGCATGATCGCGCCGGATTCGAAAATCGCGAAATCGCCGTTGTCGCGATCGACAATCGCCGGAATGCGTCCGTTCGGACACAGCTTCACGAACCAGTCTTCTTTTTGCACGCCGGTCATGATGTCGACGTGGTGGGTGGTATACGGCATGCCGATCTCTTCGAGCATGACGGAGACTTTCCAGCCGTTGGGCGTGGCATCGGTGTAGAGATCGATCATGGGACGGTCCTCGAGTGCGTGGCGGACCTTATGGTAGCCGACGGCCACCCCGCCGTGCACCGCCGGGCAGAATTCAGCCGTCGACCAGGGGCACGAAACGCACCGGCAGCACCGGTGTGAAAACCGCCTCGCCGTCGTCGTCCAGCGTTACGACGGTGAGTGTCTGCATGCCGTCCTCGCTTTCGATCGGGATCACGATACGTCCGTCCGGCGCCAATTGTTCGAGCAGGGCGAGCGGCAGGCGACCGCCCGCGGTCACCAGGATGGCGGCGAACGGTGCGGCCTCGGGCCAGCCTGCGTTGCCGTCGCCAACTCGCACCTCAACCTGCCCGTAACCGAGTCTTGCCAGGGTATTGCGCGCGCGCTCGGCCAGTGGCGCGATGATTTCAATGCTGAAAACCGTGGCGCCGAGTTCGGCCAGCACCGCCGCCTGGTAGCCCGAGCCGGTGCCGATTTCCAGCACCCGGGCGCCCGGGCTGAGCGCCGCGAGCTGGCTCATGAGGGCGACGATGAACGGCTGCGAGATGGTCTGGCCGTGGCCGATCGAAAGCGGATGATTGGCGTAGGCAGCGGCGCGCTCGCGCGGGT
This sequence comes from uncultured Gammaproteobacteria bacterium, assembly GCA_942490995.1. Lineage (GTDB taxonomy): Bacteria > Pseudomonadota > Gammaproteobacteria > UBA981. Next base: position 37,154 of record CALOBG010000055.1, on the reverse strand, counting down.
CGACGAACTCGTGGCGGGGTACCGCGCGCATGGCCTTGCGCACGCGCGGGTCAAAGTCGAGCAGGCCGGTAGCGTCGGCAGTTGCGCGGAAATCGCCGGCAACGATATCGAGCAGTCGTTCGTGGGCACGCGCGAAGCCGCCCTCGTCGGTCTCGTTACTCATGCACGCGCTGGCGCCGAACAGCAGCAGCGCCACACCCGTGCTGCGTGTGCGCGGCCAGCGTTCGACCGGAGCCCACATTCACCCACGCTCAGACCGGAACACCCGCGGATGCCGGCACCGTCACGACTGACCCGCTACGGCTGCGCCGAGGACTGCCGTCGGACATGAAGCCTGCCGGCATACCCACGCTGGTGGCGGCGGGCGGATCATCAAGCCCGGACCTTACGACGCAACTCATGCTGTCCTCCGATCGATCTGTCACGCCGCCACTGTAGCGCAGGCCGCGTTCGCTGAGCCAGCGCGCGGGGCTTTTGCCGCAATGCGGTCAAGGAACCCGGCGCCGCGAACTGAGGATTGGCGGGGGTGTTCGCGGCGCCAGGCGAGGGATCGAGGCCGCCTGCGTGCCGCAGTCGCCAGGAACCGAGGTGATCCTGTCTGAACCAGGCACGCAGCCTTTGACCGGCATCAACTACGTGGGGTCATACGCCCAAAAATCAAGGCGAAAAATCTGCTTTGCGGACGCTTGAAATGGGTGCCGGCCGCCCCATCTTCGTCGTATCGAAACCTGGCAGCTCTGGAGGCCAAGACCATGCGCACCAACATTTATGACCCCATCATCACCATCCGTCGTCTGCAGGACGAAATGAACCGCGCTTTCGGCAGCGCCATCGTGGCGCCGGAAGATAATTCAACTTCGGCCGCCGCGGCGTGGATGCCGGCCGTCGACGTTTACGAATACGACGACCGTTTTGTCATCGTTGCCGACGTTCCCGGTGTCGACCCGAATGTTATCGATGTCACCATGGAAAACGGCGTGCTGGCCCTCAGCGGCGAACGCAAGGCTGAGGAGCGGGAAAACAACGGCGCTGGCGGCGCACGCCGCAACGAACGGGTGTTCGGCAACTTTTACCGCCGCTTCAGCCTGCCGGATACAGCGGATGCTGACCGCGTCGAAGCGCGCAGCGCCCACGGCGTGCTCGAGATCACCTTGCCCAAGAAGGAACAGCCGCGGCCGAAAAAAATCGAGGTGAGAAGCTGACAGCGCTCATCGCGACCGCGATTACTAAACGGGGCTTCGGCCCCGTTTTTTTTGAACCTTCCTTGGACGCGCGATAACCTACCCGCAATTGCTGCAATGGCGGGGGTTCGTGATGTCGAAGAACACAAGCGGCTGCGGAATACTCGGTGCCTTTCCCGTGGCGTGGGTGCGATCAACGACAGTACTGTTGTCCCTCGGCGGCGTGCTGGTACTCGGTGCTGGCTTCTGCGCGCCGGCGTTCGCGCAACCGGCGGCGACGGTGCGGCTGCTGCAGGCGCCCGCCTGGCTCGAACGCGACGGTCAGCGCCAGCCGCTGCGCCGCGGCGCAATGTTGCAGAGCGCCGATCGCGTCGTCACCGGTCCGCAGGCGCGGGTATTGCTGAGGCTGGCCGAAGGCAGCCACGTCAAGCTGGGCGCCGAAGCCAGCCTCACGCTCGAAAGCCTGCAGCCGCCGGCCGACGCGGACGGCGTGTTCGAGGGTGTGCTCGATATCGTGCGTGGCGCGTTTCGTTTTACCACCACCCTGGTCGATCGCAAACGTGATATCCGCGCTCGCCTGCGTTCCGCAACGATCGGCATACGTGGCACGGATGTCTGGGGCAAGGCCGAGGACGCGCGTGATTTCGTCGTGTTGCTCGAGGGTAGCGTCAGCATTGAGCGCGACGGTACCACCACAACCCTGGACACACCGTTGAGCCTGTTCATGGCGCCACGCGGCGCTCCGGCCTTGCCGGTCGGCCCGGTCGATAACGATGATCTCGGCCGCTGGGCGCAGGAGACCGAGCCCCAGGCTGGCCAGGGCGTAATCGACGCCGAGGGCGAGTGGCGCGCAAACCTGGCTTCGTATCGCGACGCCGATGCCGCGGACCGCCTGCGCGCTCAGCTTGGCGCGAGCGGTTATGCCGCGGATGTGGAAATCGTCGAGGTCGCCGGCGTCGGCTGGCACCGCGTGGTGTTGAGCGGTTATGCCAGCCGCGAAGACGTCGCGCATGCACTGGCCGCGCTGGCCGCGAGCCATAGTCTGAGCAGTCCCTGGATCAGTCGCGGCTCCTGATCACGAAGGCCGGTTTGGCGGTCGTGGTGACGGTTACCCCAGCACCGCCTCGAGGCGTTCACAATAGTGGCGCAGGACTTCGATGCGGGCGTAGCGCTTGTCGTTACCCGGCACCAGGTTCCACGGTGCAATTTCGGTCGATGTGCGTGTCACCATGTCGCTGATGGCGCAGTCGTAGTCGTCCCAGCGTTCGCGGTTGCGCCAGTCTTCGTCGGTGATCTTGTGCTGTTTCCACGGGGTTTTTTCGCGCTCCTGGAAACGCCGCAGTTGTTCTTCCGGATCGATGTTTATCCAGTTCTTGACCACCACCGAGCCGTGTTCCACGAGCTGTTCCTCGAACGAATTGATTTCGTTATAGGCCCGCTGCCACTCGAATTCGGTGGCGAATTTTTCGACTCGCTCGACCAGCACGCGGCCGTACCACGAGCGGTCGTAGAGGGTCTGGTAGCCGGCCCGCGGTAGATGGCGCCAGAAGCGCCACAGGTAATGATGGGCTTTCTCTTCGTCGCTGGGCGCCGCCACCGATATCACTCGGTACAGGCGTGCATCCATGGCCTGGGTGACGCGCCGAATGGCGCCGCCTTTGCCGGCCGCGTCCCAGCCTTCGAATACCGCGACGGTGTTGACGCCCTGCTGGTGCGCTTTCCAGGCCAGTTCGTAAATGTCTCGTTGATAACGTTTCAGACCGCGACGGTAGGCAGCGTCGCTGATGGTGCGATCGAGCGGCACGGCGCTGAGCACGCCGGGCTCTCCGCGTTTGTGCAGGGCCGGAGAACTGACCGTCACGCGGCCGCTGTCAGGCGCAGGATCCTTGAGGCGATCGCGGATGCGTTCGTAGATTATTTCGCCGACCTTGAGGTTACGGTAGCGGCGATTTTCGGCCTCGATGATATGCCACGGCGAGTGCGAGACGTCGGTCTTACGCAGGGCGCGCTCCGAGACCAGGGCGAACTTGTCGTAGCGACGTGAAAACGTCTTGGTCAGGGGGGACAGTTTCCGCCCCTTTTTTTTGCCTTTGGCATCGGCCTTGAGGCGCTTGAGCTGCGCACTTTTGGAGAGATGGAACCACAGTTTGATAATCAGCGCGCCGTCGTCGACGAGCATGTCCTCAAAATGACGAATACGTTCGAGCTCACGGTCGAAGCGCGATGTCTTGATCTGCTTCATCGCGGCGCTGATGATCGGTTGGGTGTACCACGATCCGAACAGCACGTGCAGGCGGCCGTGCGCCGGCAGGGCACGCCAGAATCGCCAGAAGCGCGGCCGCAGTCGCTCTTCGTCGGTTTCTTCCCAGAACGCATGCGTTTCCAGGCCGCGCACATCCATCCATTTATGGATCAGGCTGACCACTTCTCCTTTGCCCGCGCCTTCGACGCCCGACACGATCACGATGACCGGAAAATCGGCATCGCGAAACTGGCGCTGGACGTCGAGCAATCTGGCGTGCAGATCGGGTTCGCGCGCATCAAACTCGTTTCTGGAAACCTTGCGTCCGAGCTCGACCGCTTCAAACATCGTCAGTACCCTCGAACCTGCTGCGAGACTTATATAGGAGCATACGCGGCGCGGTTTTGATCAACGTCAACTCGATCCCGACGCGGCGCCACTGTCGCGCGCCGCCGGCAACGGGATAATCGCTACGCTGTTGTCGTGAAACGCGGCGCCGCCGATCGGGCCGGCGGGATCGGCGCCGGTCAGGACATTGACCCCCAGTCCGCCGACGAACGCGTCGTTTGGCCATACGCTTTCGATGATGACGACACCGGGCTGCATGACGTCGACAAGCTCGGCGTGGATCTCCAGTTCGCCACGCCGGCTGCGGACCGTGACGCGGTCGCCGTCGGCGATGCCGAGCACGCCGGCATCGTGCGGATGCACCATCACGCTCGGCCGGCGCTGGCGGCGTCTCGAGGTCGGGGTTTCGTTGAAAGAGGAGTTCAGAAAGTGTCGCGCCGGCGCCGTCACCAGGCGCAGCGGCCACTCGGCATCGCTGTTCTCGATCGCGGCCCAGTGGTCGGGCAGGGTGGGCATGCTGCGCACGTGTTCGGCAGCCACAAAGCCGCTCGGTGCGAGCGCCGGCCAGTCGACTTTGAAGTGCCAGCGCCGGTCGGGGTGGCCGAAGCCATTGGCGAAATGTGCCGTGTCGAAGTCTGGTTGCGCGTCGATCCAGTGTTCACGCTCAAGGGTCTCGAGGTCGCCCCAGCCGGAGGCGCGCAGCGTCCAGTCGATGATTTCCCGCGGACTCATGTCAAAGCCACGATGTTGCGCGCCGACGCGCGTAGCCAATGCGCAGATCACTTCGTGATTGGAACGGCACTGGCCCGGCGGCGCGACGACTTTGGGTCCGAACTGGATGTGCTGGTGGCCACCGCCCTGGTACAGGTCGTCGTGTTCAAGAAACATCGTCGCCGGCAGCACGATGTCCGCCATTTGCGCGGTTTCGGTCATGAACTGCTCATGCACGCAGGTAAATAGATCGTTGCGCGCGAAGCCGCGGCGGACCGCGTTCAGGTCTGGTGCAACCGACATCGGATTGGTGTTCTGGACCAGCAGCGCGGTGACCGGCGGGCCGCCGCCGAGGGCGAATTTTTCACCGTTCAGTACCGCGCCAATACGTGATTGATCGAGCAGGCGCACGCTGGGATCGCGCACGTCCAGGCCATCGATCAAGGTACGGTCCCAGTGATAGATGGCGCCGTTGTTGTGCAGCGCCCCGCCGCCGAGATGTTGCCACGCGCCGCTGACCGCGGCGATGGAAGCGGCCGCGTGCATGTTGACCGCGCCGTTGCGTTGGCGGGCGAAGCCATAACCCAGACGCAGGAAGGTACGCGGATGGCGGCCGATCAGCGCCGCCATGGCTTCGATGGTGTCGACCGTGACCCCGCAGATCGCGCTCGCCCAGGCCGGGTCACGCGTGGCCAGATGTTGTTCGAGCTCGGCTGGAGCGTCGCTGTAGCGCGCGAGGTAGTCACGGTCGGCGAGGTTATCGCGGAACAGGATATGCATGATCGCACAGGCCAGGGCCGCGTCGGTGCCGGGTTTTACACAGACGAAGAGGTCGGCCTGTTTGGCGGTCGCATTGCGATAGGTATCGACCACGACCAGCCGGGTGCCGCGCGCTCGACGTGCTTCGAGCGCGTGGGTCATGACATTGATCTGGGTGGCGGCCGCGTTCGTGCCCCAGATGACGATGACATCGGCGTGGGCCATTTCACGCGGATCGACGCCGGACAGGCGTCCGGCTCCCGCCATGAAGCCGGTGAAGGACAGGCTGGTGCAGATGGTTGCGTGCTCGCCGGAATAGCGTTTGGCATGACGCAGACGGTTGATGCCGTCGCGCATCACCAGGCCCATGGTGCCGGCAAAAAAATACGGCCACACGGTCTCCGCGCCATAGCGTTGCTCGGCGGCGAGGAACGCTTCGGCAACCTCGTCGAGGGCGTCGTCCCAACTGATCGGACGAAAGTCGCCGCTGCCTTTTTCGCCGTGTCGCCGCAGCGGCGTAGTCAGGCGGTCGGGGTGGTGAATGCGTTCGGCGTAGCGCGCGACCTTGGAACAGATCACGCCGCGGGTATAGCTGTTGGCGCTGGCGCCGCGCACACGACCGATACGGTCCGGCGCCAGACGTTCGACTTCCAGGGCGCAGGTCGACGGGCAATCGTGCGGACACACCGCATGCAGAAACTCGCCTGCCGCGCTCATATCGACGGGCCTTCTATCAGCAGCCGTTCGATGTTCGTCTGTGACGCTGCCGCGCGGCTGCCGGTACGAAAATCCGGCAGGATGCAGGCGAACGGATTGGGCAAGATGCTGAGTGACATGGCAATGACTTCCTCGGCGGTCGTACAGGCAGGCTATTATGCGTCACCACCGGTGGCAATGGCGCGCGCTGCGGTTACACTCAAGGTCGACATTCGAGGGTTCAACGGAAAATCATGCGCAATCAACATACCGTCATCGGCGGCGGAGGCCTGCGGCTGAACGTCATGGAGTGGGGTAACCGCGCCGGTCCGGCGATCGTGTTCATCCATGGCTGGTCGCAATGTTATATGACCTGGCTGAAGCAGGTCGAAAGCACGCTGGCCGATGAATTTCATCTCGTCGCCATGGACCTGCGCGGGCACGGCATGTCCGAAGCGCCGCTCGACCAGGGCGCGTATACCGACTCCGGACTGTGGGCCGACGACGTGCAGGCCGTGATCGCCGGTCTCAAGCTGGCCCGTCCGGTGCTGGTCGGCTGGTCGTACGGCGGCCTGGTCATGACCGACTACGTCCGCGCCCATGGCGATCGCCATATCGCCGGGATCAACTTTGTGTGCGCCTCGGTGCAGCTCAACGAGGCCGCGCTCGGCACCGTGATCGGACCCGGCTTTTACGACAATTTTGCCGCCGCGACATCCACTGATCTGGAAACCAGCATCGACGGCATGCGCAAGTTCATCGAGCAGTGTTTTGCTGCCAAGCTGTCGCGCTTCGATTACGAGCGGGTGTTGTGCTGGAACATGACGGCGCGCCCGGACGTGCGTGCGAGCCTCGCTGCGCGCGACGTCGATGCTCGCGACGTGCTGGCGACGCTCGAGGTACCGGCGCTGGTGACCCACGGCCGCGCCGATATCACGGTCCTGCCGGCGATGTCGGAATTGATCCTCGCACACTGCAAAACCGCGACCGCATCCTGGTATGACGACATTGCCCATGGACCGTTCATCGAGGACAGCGAGCGTTTCAACCGCGAACTGGCCGAGTTCGTGCGCCGCGTCAATGCCTGAGGGCCAACCGCGGCGCGAGTGATCCAACGCATCTGATCGGACGTAGGAATTGGCAAGGACGCGGCTTCCACACCGGCCGTGTCCGAGTTCCCTCGGGAACGCAGCGCCCCGGCCTCGCCGGGGCGCTGTTTTTGCCCCTTGCGCCAGCTCACGACACCACCCTGCTAGAATCCGGCTTAGAGCTCAACACGGGGAGATTTTGTAATGCGTCTGAACGGACCTCTGGTTTCTACCGCCTGGCTGGCCGACCATCTTGATGACCCCAGCCTGCGCATTTTCGATACCACCATCACCCTGCTGCCGAAAACCGACGGATTCGGCTACCAGCCGCACAGCGGCCGCGAGGCGTGGGCGGCAGCGCATATCCCCGGCGCCGGCTTCCTCGATGTGATCGCGGAGCTGTCCGATCGCAATAATCCCATTCCGTTCATGATGCCGCCCGCCGAAATTTTTGCCGCCACGATGGCCGGCCACGGCGTCGGCGACGACAGTGCGGTGGTGCTTTACAACACCGGCATGCCGATGTGGTCGACACGGGTATGGTGGATGTTGCGCTCGATCGGTTTCGACAATGTTGCGGTGCTCGATGGTGGCTGGGAGAAGTGGCAGCGCGAAAAACGCCCGGTCAGCGACGCAGCGCCGGCACACCCGCCCGGGAAACTGAGCGCGAGGCCGCGCCCGCAGATGTGGGTGGACAAGAACGACATGCTCGACACCGCCGGCGCGGTAACCATCAATGCGCTGTCGCCGGAGGTCTATTCCGGTGAAAAAAATCAGTACGGCCGGCCCGGTCACCTGCCCGGTACGCATAACGTGTTCTACGGATCCCTGATCAACCCCGAAACGGGTGAGTTTCTGCCGCCCGCGCAGCTCCGCGAACTGTTCGCCGGCAACGGCGCGCTGGAAGCGGACAAAGTCATCACCTACTGCGGCGGCGGCATCTCGGCGACCATGGATTGCCTGGCGCTGAACCTGTGCGGGCAGGACAATATCGCGGTTTACGATGGTTCGATGTCGGAATGGATCCGGGATGAATCGTTGCCGCTGAAGCTCGGCAGCGAACCCTGAGCACCGCGTGGCCGGGCCCAAGGGTGGCCTGGTTCACACTTTTGGCGGCCGTCGGATGCAGATCCGCGGGCCCGGCGCGGCTAGGATCAACATCACCGTCCACGCCCACGGAGCTGGTGATGCAAAAGCTGTTCAGACTTGCGATCCTGGTCGCGACCCTGCATGTGCCGGCGCTGGCCGCACCCTGACCGAATGGGGCACCCTGAGTTCGGTGGTCACCGCGGATTGTGCCGGCGTGTGCGACGACGCCAACCTGATCGACGGCCTGGGCGGGCCGGGCGCCGCCTTCGCCGCCGGCGGCGGTGTTATCCAACTCAGTGCGTCGTCAACGATCGGCGATGCGGCGCGCGGCGCCACGGCGCACGCCGAAGTCGTCGGCGGACTCAGTCTCCCGCACCTGCAGGTAAGCGCGCATTCGAATGCGGACGGTTTCGCCGGCGCGGTCGCCGCCGCGGTGCAGGGCTACACCTATACCGGCAGCGGCGAGACCATTACCCTCGATGTCACCCTGACCGGCTCGGTCGTCAACGACAACGGCGGCATGCAAACCGGCCTCGGCGCGCTGGCGTTTCTGTTCACTGTCGATGCGCTCACCGGCTTCCTCAACACGCCGGTCGACGCCGCCAGTGCGGCCAGCCTCGGCACCGGATTCATTTTTCTAAGCGGCGTTGACTCGGTGCCGGCCGATCCGTTCGCGGTGCCGAACCCGTTCGAGGAAACGGCTACCAATCCCACCGTCAACCTTAGCGATTCCCTGAGCATCGTGGTTGCCGACGGCAGCGTTACCGCGCAGCAGTTCTACCTCGGCGTTTACCTGTATGCGTTCGCCGATGGCGACGGGCAGAGCGTCAGTGCCACCGACAGCCTCAACATCAGCTTCGCGCCCGGGGTCAATACCGCCGCGCTGGTTGCGGCCGGCGTACCGTTGCCCGCCGCGCTGTGGTTATTTACGCCGGCGCTGCTGCTCGGATTGCGCCGCCGCAGACTCTGACAGCCTGCAATGCGCCGCGTCAGGCGGCCGGCTGATAACGTCGGCTGTCGATAAAGGCGCGCAGCAAGAGATACAGCACCAGCGCATTGAGCAGATGCCAGGCAAAGTGCGTGCCGTAAGGCCACCACGGACACAGCGCGTTATCGACGCTGCGCGCGAGCAGCGACAGCACAAACAGACCACCCGCGGCGAGTACGCCATAACGCGTCTCGCGTCCGGCATAATCGACGCCCAGGGCGAGGACCACAAGCGCGGCCGGCACATAGCCCAGCGATCCGTTCAACCACGGCGGCAGACACGCCGCGACTACCAGGCTGACGACGAACGCGCCAAGCGCGAGCGCGGTTGATGACGACCGCCAGCCGCACAAGCGTCGCAGATAGCAGCCCAGGAATATCAGTTCGAAAACCACGATCGGGATCACGTCGAGCCATTCCGCCCAGCGCGTGGCGAAGGTATGGAACATCGTGCTGCCGACCCCGATCGCGAACAGCACAGTGGCCATAACCGCACTGTCGACCTGATGACGACGCGCCGCGGCACGCATACACAGCAGTGCCGCGCACAGGAAACCGAGGTTGGTCAGCGCATTGAGCGGCTCGCCGCCGAGTCCCGGCGCGAGCCGTTCACAATAAAGATCGATCACCGTCGCCGGTCTGGTCGGTCAATCCTGTTCGGGCCAGACTTCGTTCAGGCTGCGCAGCGCACCGACAGCGTTCGGCCAGCCTGCGTATTGCGCGGTGTGGGTGATCATTTCCAGCAGCTTTTCGCGCGGCACACCGAGACGCCTGGCGGCGGCGAAGTGGAAACGCTGTTCGGGCTCGCGGGCCAGCGCGGTCAGGATCGTGCAGGTGACCAGCGAGCGCTCGGCCAGCGCCAGCGCTTCGCCCTGCCAGACGTCGCCGAACAGGTGCTCGAGGGTGTAATCGCGGAATTTTTCCGGAAATGCGTTGACACCGTCAGGATCTCCGCACAGTTTTTCGAGCAGCGCGCGGCCCTTATCGCGTTTGGATTCGTTCATCGTCGGCTTAACTCCAGCAGTGGCGGGGATGGTGCGAACAGGCGCGGCAACGGCGGCGGGGAGCGCCGCAACGGGATTCACGTCTGCTCGGCAAGGAACTCGTGCAGCCGCGCCGCGATCACGGCCGGCTGTTCTTCCGGCAGCCAGTGGCCGGCATCGTCGATCACCCCGCCGCGTACGTCGCTGGCGACGCGACGACAGCTTTCGAGCACTTCCGCGCCACGTCCCCAGCCCGCGCTGCCGCCCAGCGCCAGCACCGGCATGGGCAGCATACCGGCGGCGACATGCGCCTGGTTCTGTTCGATATCGCGTGGAATATTACGGTAGTACTCAAACCCAGCGTGAAGGGTGGCGGGATCACGATAGCTACGCAGATACTCGTTCACCGCCGCCGGCGCGATGGCATCCGGCCGGGCGCCGTAGTTGCGGTAGAACCAGCCCAGATAGATGTCTTCGCGGCCGGCGACCAGCGCTTCCGGCAGGTCGGCGCTCTGGTGAAACGCATGGTGCCAGCGTCGTCCACCCTGACTGATATTGGCCGCGCCGTCGCCGGGGATTGCAACGTCGAGGATCGCCAGGCGGGTAACCGACTCGCGATGGCCGGCAGCCAGCGCGTAGGCCACCGGGCCGCCCCAGTCGTGCCCGACCACGGCGAAACGCTGGTGGCCCAGGTGGTCGTGCATGAGCGCCCAGATATCGGCGGCGATGGTGTCGGTGTCATAACCGCTGTCCGGCACCGAGGAATCGCCCAGCCCACGCAGATCGGGCGCGATGAGCCGGTAATCGTCCTTGAGCAGCACCATGACTTCGCGCCACTCGTACCAGCTCTGCGGCCAGCCGTGCAGCAATACGACCGGCGCGCCGTGCCCGGCGCAGACGTAGTGCAGACGCACGCCGGGCAGCGTCACCTCGGCGTGTTCGAAGCCGTCACTCGGCGTGCTGGTCATATCGGTACTGCCGCGGCCGTTCTAGACCGGAGTAACGTTGACCAGCGTTGAGTGGACACTTGTGCTTTCGCCCATATCGGCCACCTGTGCCTGGTGCACGAAGTTGATGTTGCGCTGATCGGCTTCCAGACTCGGCCAGCGACCCTTGTACGACACCGCCGTGCCGGCCAGCACCGCATCGTCGAGGCGCGCGGTGAGGGCGATTTCGCCGCTGGCGTTGCTGACTTTCACACGGGTACCGTCGTGAACGCGCAGGCGCGCCGCATCGCTGGGATTCAGATGCAGAGCGGCGCCACCGCTGCGCTCGCTGATGTGGCGATCGTTGGCATAGGAATCGTTCAGGCGCCATTTCGACGCCGGCGTCAGCAGACGCAGACGGCCATCGTCGGGATCGGCGTCAGCCCACGGCTGCGGGGTGCGCGGCAGGCCCATACCTTCGGCCGCGCTCGAGGCTATCTCAATGCGCCCGCTCGGCGTTTCGAAGCGCTGCTCGGACCACCACGGCGCCGGCTGTTCGCTGATCGAAAAAAAGCCACGCCGCTTCAGTTCTTCAAAATCAAACCCGGGATCCATCTGCGACATCATGGTCGCGATGAGATCTTCGTCGCTTTCAAACAACGCCGGTTCATCGAGCCCCATGGTGGCGGCCAGGCGGCGAAAAATTTCGGCATTGGGCAGCGATTGTCCGAGCGGCTCGCTGATCTTGCTCTGCGCGCCCATATGCAGATGAAAGTAGCTGAACGTGATGTCGTCATATTCGAGAAAACTGGCCGCCGGCAGCACGATGTCCGCATGGCGCGCGGTATCGGTCATGAACACGTCACAGACTACGGTGTACAGGTCATCGCGCTTGAGCGCGGCGCGCAGCCGCTGCTGCTCCGGCGCCGAGGCCAGCGGATTGGTGTTCCACGAAAAAAACAGTTTGAACTCGTCGCCGGCGAGGCGCTCGGCGAGGTGCATATGGCTGACCTTCTTACCGCCTTCACGTGCGATCGGCGCACCGCCCAGCCAGTCGAGATCGATACCGGCGAAAACCGGGGTGATGTTGAGGTAACAGAAGCCGGCGCCGGGTTTGCCGATATTGCCGGTCAATGCCGGCAGCAGACCGACGGCGCGCATGATGTTGCCGCCGGTGGTTTGCCGCTGCAGGCCCTGGCCGCACCACAGCAGGCTCGGTCCGGCGCCGTACAGCGCCGCGGCCTGACGGATATCGGCTGCGGCAACGCCGGTTTGCGCTTCGCCCCAGGCCGGGGTGGCACGTTCGATGTCGGCGGCGATTTCCTCGTAGCCGAGGGTGTGGGCGGCGATATAGTCGTTATCGAAATGGCCGTCGGCGCGCAGACAATGCAACAGGCTGAAGGCGAGCGCCGCATCGCTGCCCGGCCGCGGCTGCAGATGCAGATCGGCGGCGTCGGCGCTTTCCGTGCGGATTGGGTCGACCACCACGACCTTGCCCGGCGCTTCGCGCAACCAGTGCTCGTGGGCATGGGGCGCCGAGTGGGAGGGGTTGGCGCCCCACACCAGAATGCAGCCGGCGTCTTTCGCCGTGCGTGGATCGAAACCCATGATCGAACTGCCGAACTGCAGATTCCAGGCGACGTGCCCGGCGGCATTGCAGATACTGTCGGGATCGACTTCGGAGGCGCCGAGGTAGTTGAACAGACGGTTCGGGAACAGGAATCCGATCAGCGACAGGGTGCCGGAATAATGGGTGTGCAGGATCGATGCTGCGCCGTGCTCGCTGCGCGCGGCGTTCATGCGTTCGGCGACGGCGTCCAGCGCTTCGTCCCACGAAATGGCTTCGAACTCGTTGCTGCCGCGCGCGCCGACGCGGCGTAAGGGGGTGGTCAGGCGTGCCGCGGGATCCTGCCACACGCCGTTATAGGCAAGCGCGCATTTACTGCACAGTTTGCCGCGCGATACCGGGTGGTCGGGATCACCGAGTACGCGGTGGCGCCCGCTCTCACGGCGTTCGACAATAATGCCGCAGCCGTCGTAGCAGTCACGCGGGCAGTTCGTGCGCAGGGTCGTGGTCATGGCTTGAGTCTCCGTTTCTCCGCAGGCTGAATCACAGCATAGATCGACTACCCAAGTAAGGTCACGACCACGGCCGCGGGTGTTCTGACAGCGCGGGCCGTTCGCGCACGCCGTTCTGACGACTGGCGACCGATACGCCGGCGCCGTTGACAGCGGCGCGGCTTAATGGAATAAACCCGGCACCGCCGTCGTGCGGTGCAATAACACTACGTTGAGTTCGCTACTATTACATCAAGGGGAAAACCGTGAGTCTGCTGACAGAGTTCAAGGAATTTGCAGTAAAGGGCAACGTTGTCGACATGGCGGTCGGCATCATCGTCGGCGCCGCGTTCGGCAAAATCGTTTCGTCGTTGGTAAAAGACATCATCATGCCGCCGATCGGGCTGGCCATGGGTGGCGTCAATTTTTCCGATCTCGCGATCGTGCTTAAACAAGCCGAAGGCGAGGTTGCGGCGGTGACCATCAATTACGGCGTGTTCATCCAGACCGTGATCGACTTCGTGATCGTAGCGTTTGCGATATTCATGGCGATCAAGGCCATGAACGCCGCCAAGCGGGCGCGCGAAGAAGAGCCGGCAGCCGCGCCGGAAGCGCCGCCGGAGCCGAGCGCGGAAGCGAAATTGCTCGGTGAGATCCGCGACCTGCTCGCCGCCGGCAAGTAGCCGCCACGGATCAGGGGCCGGCCTGCCGACCCCAGCGTTCGTAGTGGGTTTTGCTCGCGACCGGTTCGCGTGACACCGGGCCGAAGCGACCGAGCGGGAAACCAATCGGTATTGTCGCGACTACGCCGTAGTCGTGCGGAATGCCGTAGTAGTCGTGCATCTCGTCTTCGAACATCTGGTGCATGGTGGTGAGGCTGGCGCCCAGCCCCAGGGCGCGCGTGGCGAGCAGGATGTTCTGCACACACGGGTAGACCGACCCATAGGATGGTGGCGCCTTGCCTTTGCGGTCTTCCGGCGCCACCGAGAACGGCCAGTCGCGTCGCCCCATCACCATCAGCAGCACCGGTACAAGGTGCATATTCTCGGCTAGCTCGCGCGCGGCGATGATGCTGCGACCGTCCTTGGTCGAGGCGTCGACGTTGGTCAGGCGCGTACCGAAGCGTTCGACCAGCCAGTGGTGGTAACGCTGACCAAAAAACTGTTTGCCGGCGTCTTCAGTCACGACCAGAAACGCCCATGGCTGGGTGTTCTGGCCGCTCGGCGCGCGGATCCCGGCGTCGAGAATTTTTTCGATCATGGCGCTCGGTACCGGGTCGGGTTTGAGTCGGCGCATGGCGCGCAGGCTGTGCATGATCTCGAAAACGCCAGGATCATCGGTCATTGCGGCAGTTCCTCATTGGTGATTCGTGGATGCGCCTGATTATAGTCGGGTCTGCTCGCCGGGCCATTTCTGATTAATATGCGCGCTATGGGCAACCACAATCCGGAGGAAAGCCATGAGTGAAATATACGGCGACAAGCACCGCAGCCTGCAGGCGCAGTTCGAAACCCGCAAAATGGCCGATCGCCTCGAAGAGATGATCATCAAGCATGAACTCGACGACATGGACCAAGCGTTCGTCGCCAGCCGCGACATGTTTTTCCTGTCCACCATCGATCATCAGGGCCGTCCCACGGTGTCTTACAAGGGTGGTGATCCGGGTTTCGTGACCATCGTCGATGCACGCACCATCGCCTTTCCCAGCTACGACGGCAATGGCATGTTCTTTTCGATGGGCAACATCGCCGGCAATCCCGAAATCGGGATCCTGTTCATCGATTTCGAAAATCCGAACCGGATGCGTTTGCAGGGGCGGGCTTCGATCATGGACAACGATCCGCTGCTCGCGAACTACAAGGAAGCCGACCTGATCGTACGCGTCGCGATTCAGCAGACCTGGGTCAACTGCCCGCGCTATATCCACCGCTACAAAAAACTCGACCAGTCGAAATACGTGCCCCGCGCGGACTGCGACACGCCCCTGGCGGAATGGAAACGACTGGTGGAAGTGCAGGATGTTCTGCCACCCAAGGATGTCGGCCGGCCCGAGCGTGAGGGTGGTCTCATGACCATCGAGGAATATGGTGAGAAACTCGCGAGTGGAAAAGCCTGAGCTGGGCCATCGGCCGGCGGCGTGGCCATTGGCGGGGATTACCCTGCCAGCTAGTGGTCGGCGTACAGCGCCGGAGCCGAATCGGCGGCGGGTCAGGATCCGCTGCGTGCCATGGTCTCGGTAACGGTGCGGTGGAAATGGGCCAGTGCCGGCTCGTTGCAGCCGAACACGATATGGTCCTGGGCGCCGGTGTGGAATCCGCGCTGGGCGCCTTCTCCAACCGGGAAGTCTTCGTTCTCAACCACGTGAACGACGAGTTCGAGATTATTGTCCCAATGCCGCTTCGCGCTGTCGGTCAGCGCCGGCTCCGGGGTATATAGCGCGACTTCGACGATGGAATCTTCGGGCGCCTCGGGCCCGGGGAAGATCTGCCACAGTTCGATATGGTCGAGCTGCCACACCAGCACCGTGTTGGGGAACAGAACGTAAATCGCGACCATGTGCGGCAGCAGGTCCCAGGCCTGTGGCGCGGTGTCACGCAGTTGTTCGATCGTGCGCCGCGCGCCGACCACGCGCAGGTGCGGACCCCAGTTGTCGAAGGTGGTCAGGTTGTCGTGAAAAATCGAACAGATCGAGTCCTTGTGCAGCACGCAGAAGTGGTAGGACTCGAGGAATGTGTCGACCAGCAGTTTCCAGTTCATACGCTGATGCAGCGTGTGGCTTTTGTAGTGATGAAAGCCGGCCAGCTTGAAACCACTGAGTTCCTCGCCGAGGCCGGCCAGGTGACGATCGAGATCGAGTTCGCCCGCGGCGCTGGCGACGACCCACAGCAGACCGTCGCGCTCGGCCACCGGCACGCGCACCAGGCCATGGTCGGCGCGCGGGACGGCGCGAAAGGCATGTTCCTCGGGGCGCGCAACCAGCCTGCCGTCGAGGCCGTAGGCCCAGGCATGGTAGGGACAGACGAACGAGCGGCGTCTGCCGCAGCCTTCGGCGACGCGTGCGCCGCGGTGCCGACAGACGTTGAGAAAGGCCTGCGCAACGCCATCGTCGTCGCGGGTCAGGAGCAGCGGCTGGCCGCTCAGTTCGTGCGTGAAATAGGTGCCGGGTGCCGGTAACAGGGAACTCATGCCGACACATAGTGGCGCGCGCTGAAACAATGCCTGCTGCTCGCGCGCGGCGATATTCGGGCAGGTGTATTCAACGACGGGCTGCGCATAAACCGTATCCGCCATCGCGGTTGTGCGCTGGTCTATGTATTCGAACAACCGTTTGGTGACAGCAATCTGCGCGGTTTTCTGCATGCCGGCTTCCGGTACCCCAAGTTGCCGCAGTATAGCCGAGGCGACATCGCCTCGCGCATGCTCAGCGCCACATAACCGTGCTGCGACGCAGTTCGTACAGGCACCAGCCGAGGATCGGCAATGCGGCCGGAAGCAGCCAGTACCACCAGTGCGTAGCGCGCGTTTCAAAGGCCAGTGAAATCGCGACCATCACCACGAAGAATGCCAGGTAGATGAGCAGCGCCGTGGTGTGACGGGCCCAGCGGCGCTGGCGCAACAAACCCAGTCCGCTCAGTACGATGGCACTGAACACCACAATTTCGCTCCACCATTGCCATGGCAGGGTATAAGCGGCGGCGTGCACCATCGTGGCGCGCAAGGCGAACACACCGAGCGCGATCTGGGTTACGGCAAGCACGGCTATCACGATGCGACGCGGCTGCGGCATGTCGATGTTACGCAGCGCGCACGCTCAGCGTGCGGCGTGTGCGGATGTGGGCTCGACGCGGAAAAAAAAAGCCCGGCCGTGGGGCCGGGCTTGGTCAATGCGGTGGAGGGCGCCCCGAAGGGGGGCTTTGTGGTGATTAGATTCCAGGGCCACCCGTCCAACTCGATCGCATCGTGTGCGTAGCTTAGATCAAATCGGCCGCCGTCGCGTACTGAATTTTGGCCTGCCGACAAGCTCGCCGCCGCGGCGGTCACGCCGCGATTGCGCCGCGTGGCGGCGCCGTAGCAGAAAGCATCAATCATGTAAGGTAAATTTCGTATGTCTTTGAACTTTATTGATTATATTCATGATATTTCGACAAAAGCCTGAACGGCCCAGGTGCTGCCTAAGGCTATATGCGACCCTCAGGGGCGGTCCGGAAGGCTGCCGGGAGAAATAATTTTAGTTCCTGTTAGTCGTTAATCTCAAAAAAAATATGAAAATCAGGTCTATATTCGACCTAATCATTGCGCCCGGGATGATAAAAAAAGTTTTTTGACGAACTCGGTTCGAGGCATCTTCGCGCCTGCTGCCGCCTATCCGCCCGACCCGAGTCTGCTGTTGCGTTCGGCGTCGGGATCGGGAACGTAGGTGACGGCGCGCGTGACGGGCTGGCTGTAAATACAGATTTCCTTGATCCCGGATCGCGAACAGGCGTCTTCGATCGCCGCCACCACGGTAGCGCGCAGGGTTTCGGCAAGTACGATGCGTACGATGGCGCGTTCTCGATGGAAGCGCACATTACGCTGCTGCTGTGGATACTCGGCCTCGATCATTTTTGCATAGCTGACATTCGCTCCCGGGGCGCCCGCGCTCTGTGCGGCAGCGACGACAAAATCGGCTTCCTTGCGCGCGACGATGCAGGAAACGATGCACTGTCCGCTCAGGTAGGGACGTGCCCTGACCTTGCCGAACAGTCCGAGGCCGGCACTCTTGCCGGTGCCGACAAGCTGGTTCACCCGTTGATCCCGCCACGCGCTGGAGCCTTTGATGTCATCGATCGCGGCAATAATCTGCTGAATATTCGCCGCGTAGCGTCGCCGGCCGAAGGTTGAACCGATATTGATCAGGCCCATCTGCACCGGCATGCGATACAAAAAGCCGCGGCCCGGAAGATCAATGTCGCCGGCGTCGATGATCGCTTCGGTCACCGCCACCGCGTCGGCATTGTCGACCACGATAACCAGCACTTCCTTGTCATTGCGTTTGGTGATGCGCAGCCAGCCCAGTCGATCGCGCAGCCCGCGCCCTTCGCAGTAAAAAACCACCGGCCCGTGCGCTCCGGCGGCCATCGCCGCGCGCGAAATCGAATCGGTTTGAGCGCTGCGCACGATGCAGAATATCGCGGTCAGGTTCTCGCGAAAGTTGCGCGAGGCGTTGAAACTGTCCTGTTGCCAGTTCGCGCTCTCCCAGAGTGGAAAATCCGGACTGCAGGCGAGTTCGTCGCACGGCACCGCAAACACCGCGCCGGCGCCGGGCATATGCAGCTCGCCGGCGCTGACCACGGCTTCGAGGATGTGTTCGACCTCCGGGTCGGGCACCAGGAACTGGAGGTATTCTTTTTCCGGGCTCATCACCGGCAGCAGCGCCTGGTACCAGCGATCGCGGATCAGCGTGCCGCGCGCGTTGATCAGCAGGGTATTGCGGTCGCCGGCGGCAAACACCGCGCCGATGACATGGTTGGCGATGTACTGCGGCAGGATCGCCGTAACTACCGAAACATTGTTGTGATGCACCAGGGCGGTCACGGTCGGCGTCCGCGGTCGATCGGGGTCGGTGCATCCGGACTGGTGCGGGACACGATAAAGCCGACCGTCAACACGGTGATGATCGGACCGACCGAGGCCAGCGCGAGGATACCAAAGCCGTCACTGACGTCGGGCACGTTGGCGCCGATGCCGAGCCCCATGGCCAGGACCAGCGGTACCGTGATCGGTCCGGTGGTCACGCCGGCGCTGTCCCAGCCGAAATTTACGAACTCTTCAGACGAAAACGCGGTCAGGATCAGCAGCCCCAGGTAGGGCGGAACGAGCAGATAGGCCAGCGGCAGGTTATAAGCCAGCTTGCATACGCCGGCGGCGATGCCGAGTCCGACGCCGATGGCGACCGCCTGCATCAGCGTCTGTTTGCGGAACGCGCCGACCGTAATTTTTTCCACCGTATTGCCGAGCGCGTTGAGGGCTGGCTCGGCCAGGGTCGCGCCGTAGCCAAGAAAAAAGCCGAATCCCACCGCCAGCAGCTTGCCGTAGGCGGGGGATTCGAACAGTGGACCCTCGCGGCCGCTCATACCCCAGGGGGTGAGACTCGCAAACGAGGCGGGCACATTACTGCCGAGCTGCGTACCGAGAGGACTCAAGCCCAGCGCGATGCCGAGCGCGAACAGACTCATACCCAGGATCGCGAAAGCGACGCCGATGATCAGCTCATTGCGGTTGCGCAGCGGTTCGCGAACCACGAGTTTCAGCGTGACGAGCAGAAACAGGCTTAAGGGGATGATCGCGCGAGCCGCCAGGGCCAGCGATTCGCGCGCCCGGGCGGCGAGACTCTGCTCCGGATCCCAGGTTACCGAACTGACCAGGCGGGCGCGTTCTTCGGGAAGTTTTTCAATGATGATTTCAGTATCGCGCAGGACGATACGGCCATTTTCGAGCGCGCGCACGCCGCCTTCGTAGCGCACGCGGTGACCGTCTTCGACGACTCCGGTAGCGAGAAAACGGTTGAATGCCGCGGCGCTGAACGGCTCGTGTTCGACCAGCTCACGCTCGGCGGGGATTTCCGGTTCCGGCCGCGGCGCTATTGACAGCGCCGGTCCGCGGTAGTTTTCCGCGCCGTAATAGTCGCGCTGGTGATAATGGTAAGTGCCGAGCAGCAGGACCGCGAGGATCGGCGCCAGCGAAGCGAGCGTGACGATGCCGAAACCGGCGTGCGAAGTTTCGCCGTCGCCGACGATGCGGCAGACACCGATACCCAGTGCGAGTACCAGCGGCACCGTCACCGGCCCGGTGGTCACCGCGCCGCAATCCCAGGCCAGCCCGAGGATCGGCGCCAGGATGGCATCGTTGTTTGCATACAGCGTCATGGCGCAGAGCAGCAGCACGGTTGGTATAACCAGCGTTTTCAACGACCAGCCATGGAAAAACCGCAGGATGCCGATCAACACCGCAACCCCGACCCCGGTACCGACGGCAAGCACAAGCTGATCGGCGAATTGATTCAGCAGGCTGTACAGCAACGGCGCTTCGCGTGCTTCGATATTGCCGCCAGCCGCCTTGAGCACGGCAATCGCCGGTTCCGCGAACGTCGCACCGAGGCCCAGCAGGAATGCGAACGCCAGGATCAGGGGTAGTGGCGAATTGCGCGGCAGCACCGCGCCGATCGTTTCCCCGAGCGGCATCATGCCGAGTCGCAGGCCTTCCATGAAAAACATCAGGCCGAATGCGACGATGATGATGCCGAAGCCGATCATTGCGGCATAGACCAGTGGCAGGCCGAGGACGAGGATCTGAAAAGCGGCCAGGTAAACCACGATGAACCAGATGCTTTTGACCTGGTCAAGAAAATTTTCGCGAAAATACGGCCACAGGATCGCCGTGGTATCAGTCAGGCCAAGGCGGACGACCGGAGGGTTCTGGTTCAAGAGACGACTTCTATTCCAATCAAGCATCAGTAGGCCACAGAGCGCTTCGGTCGCGCAATACAGGGCCGCCAGGCATGCTCGACCCCGATAAGTCGCGATCGCGGTGCGGTTGCTTGACAGCGTCTGCCGCGCGGCTCAGATTTGTCTGGCGCGCGCGAAGATGTGCTGGTGGACGCGCACGTCGCCGGTGGCAACACAGTGAGGTAGCGGCCCATGATGACGATCCGTTTAGCGCGAAGGCGTGATGCCGCGGCGGTGGCGACCATGAGCCGCGAGTTTATCGAATCGGGTCTGGGCTGGAGCTGGACCCCGGGCCGCGTCCGTCGCGCGATTGCCGATCGCAACATCAACGCGATAATCGCCGACGTCGATTCCAGAATGGCGGGTTTTGCGCTCATGCAATATTTCGAGGAACACGCGCATCTGCTGCTGTTCGCGGTTGCTCCCGAGCAGCGTCGACAAGGTGTCGGGCGGGCCTTGTGGGCGTGGCTGGAACGCACCGCCGAGGTTGCCGGGATCGGCTCGGTGCACCTCGAGGTACGCGCGCGCAATACCGCGGCGCGTGATTTTTATCGCCGCCAGGGTTTTGTCGATTCCGAGACCGTGCGCGGCTACTACCGCGGCGTCGAAGCGGCAGTGCGGATGCGTCGTCGGTTGTCGGTGACCGCCCAACCTGACCGCAACTAAATAGGTATACGAATACTTCGCGCACGATCCGTGGCGTGCGGGTCGCGCGTCCGGCTAGCGTTCGACCGTGCATCCGTGCACGGTCTCACTGCCCTCACGCTGCGCTGAACCATCCATGGCCCGCTTGCGTTCGAGGCCGCCGGACGCGCGACCCGCACGCCACTGGCACCTGTGAGCCACATTGTTTCGCCCAGTTGATCTAGCGGAGGTCGCTGAAAACCTGTTGCGGCGGTCTTGCGCTGGCCGCGTCGGCCGCGATCTGCAAGAATGACCGGCATCGCCAGGTAATTCCCGATCCCCGCTATGCGCAGCACCATCCTTTTCGCGATCAGCCTTGCCGTGCTCGCCAGCGCGGCCACCGCGGAGCAGCAATCGGAAGTCGACGTCTGGTCGACCCTGCTGCAGCCGGAGTATTTCCAGGATCGCGAGATTACCGTCGGCAAGGACCTCGTCGAATTGCGCATTCCGCTGCGTGCCGAGGATTCCGGCGTGGTGCCGATCAGCATTAATGCCAAGGTCGCGCAGACCGCGGAACGTTATATCGAGCGCATGTACGTGTTCGTCGACAAAAATCCCAAGCCACTGGCCGGCAAATTTTTGCTGACCCCGGCCATGGGCAAGGCCGACCTGGCGATGCGTCTGCGCATCAACGAATTCACGCACGTACGCGTCGTCGCGGAACTGAACACCGGCGAGCTGCATATGGACAGTGGTTATACCCGCGCCAGCGGCGGCTGCTCGGAACCGCCGCCGTTCCTGAAACTGAAAGAGGCCAAACAGCGTATCGGGCAAATGAAATTCCGCTCGCGCGCCAGCGAACAGGACAACGACGTCGCGCTTGCACACCTGTTGATCTCGCATCCCAATGTGACCGGATTGCAGCTCGATCAACGCACCCGCGCTTTCATCCCGGCGCATTACGTGACCAGGGTCGTGGTGCGCTTCAACGATCAACACATCATGACCGCCGAAACTGATATCTCGATCAGCGAAGACCCGAGTTTCCGTTTCTTTTTCAAACCTGAAGCCGGCGGCACGCTGACCGCCGAGATGACCGACTCGAAAGGGCGCAATGTCACTCACAGTTTCGACGTCGATGCCGCGGTAGCCGCCCTCGAGCCCTGAGCCTGCGGTTCCGTTGGACTGAATTCGTGATCGTATGGCCAGGGTAGAACCGGACAGCCGCGGTCGCGGCTCTCGACGAAGCGCGCGCTCCGCCGCTATCCAACCGCTGGTGATGCTGGCGGTGTTTGCCCTTTATTGCCTCGATGCCCTGGTCCTGGGCCAGGGTTTTGTCGCCGCCGGGCTGCTCCTGGCAGTGGCGTTCGGCCTGGTTCCGAAATGGTTTGTGCTACGCGCGATCGGGCGCCCTGCGCCGGCCACGGCGCGCCTCGCACTGGCGATGACGGTGTGCGCAATCGCGATCATGCTGACCATCAATCTCAATAATCAGTTGGCCCGCGAGCGCGGCAATGCGCTGGTTGCGGCAATCGAACATTACCGCGCCATGGCCGGACATTACCCGCGCCGCCTCGAGGACCTGGTACCGCGCTATATCGAAGCGGTGCCGCTGGCCCGCTATACGCTGAGTTTCAATCGTTTTGATTTTCTTGCCGAGCGCGATCGGATCCTGCTGGCTTACGCGGTGGCGCCGCCGTTCGGCCGCGAGGTATTTGATTTCCACCAGCAACGCTGGCTCAATGGCGGGCCTTGAGCGGCTTTTTTCAATACATTTCGTTGCGGTAATTGTCTTCGATCCAGGTGTCGACTTCGGCGACTACCTCGGCGGTGGGCGGAGCGTCTGCAGCGGCGGTCTGCTCGAGGACCATCTTGCCGAGACTCGGCAGCTCGCTGCGGTCATGCTTGCTCTGTTCGTCCCACAGCCGCGCGCGGCGTATTGCCTTGGCGCAATGCAGGTAGGCTTCATCGACCGTTACGCGAATGCCGATTTTCGGTGTGCGGCCCTTGACCGTGGCTTTCTCCAGCAGCGCTTCGTCACGCACGATTGCAGCGCGGCCGTTGACGCGCAGGCAGTCATCGAAGCCAGGCACCAGGAACAGGATCCCGACGTGCGGGTTGTTGATGATATTGGCCATGGTGTCGAGGCGGTTATTGCCGGGGCGGTCAGGGATGAACAGGGTGTGATCGTCGAGCACCTGCACGAAGCCGGCGCCGTCACCGCGGGGTGAAACGTCGCCGCGGCCATCAGCCGAAGCGGTGCCGATGGTCAGAAAGGGCGAACGGGCGATAAAGGCCCGGCAATGGCGGTCGAGGTGGTCAATGGCCTTGGCCACGGCGAGATCCATCGGGCGCCCGATATAGTCGCGCAATTCGTCTTCGCTGGCGAAAGTCTGCTGTGCTTGTGCTGCCATGTTAGCCGGCCCCGTGGGTGTGAATGGCGTAGCCTACCGCAGCACTCGGGCCGCCGCGAGCGGCGCCGTGATTGTCGAATGTGCGGCGCAATATATAATCGCCGGCCTGCGCTGCCGACGGGGAGGCCGCGTCCCGACCAGGAGAACGTTCATGAAAATCGCCGTACCGCGCGAAATCCACGCCGGCGAACGCCGCGTCGCGACGACCCCGGCCGTGGTCAAACAGCTCTTGAAGCTCGGCTTCACGGTCACCGTCGAGGCCGGCGCGGGCCTGTCCGCGAATTTTTCCGATGCCGCTTATTCCGCCGCTGGCGCCGGCATCGAAAAAGATACGCGCAACTTGTGGGCGACGGCCGACATCATCCTCAAGGTCCGCGCGCCGCAGCACCACCCCGACCTCGACGTCGATGAAGCGTCGCTGCTGAAAGCCGGGCAGACCCTGCTTGCGTTTATCTGGCCGGCGCAGAACGAAGCACTCATGCAGCGCCTTGCGGCGACCGGCGCCAGCGTGCTGGCGCTTGACAGCGTGCCGCGTATTTCGCGGGCGCAGAAAATGGACGCCCTGAGTTCGATGGCCAACATCGCCGGCTATCGAGCGATCGTCGAATCGGCCAATCATTTCGGACGTTTTTTTACCGGCCAGATCACCGCTGCCGGCAAGGTGCCGCCGGCCAAGGTGCTGGTGATCGGCGCCGGCGTCGCCGGGCTTGCCGCAATCGGCGCGGCGAAAAGCATGGGCGCCATCGTGCGCGCCTTCGACACGCGACCTGAAGTCAAGGAACAGGTCGAAAGCATGGACGCCGAATTCCTGATGCTCGAGTTTGAGGAAGAGGGCAGCGGCAGCGGTGGTTACGCCAAGACCATGAGCGAAGAATTTATTGCCGCGGAAATGGCTTTGTTTGCCGAGCAGGCGGCCGAGGTCGACATCATCGTAACGACCGCCCTGATCCCGGGCAAGCCGGCGCCGAAGCTGATCACCGCGGCGATGGTCGAATCGATGGCCGACGGTTCGGTGATCGTCGACCTGGCCGCGGAGCAGGGTGGCAACTGCGAGCTGACCGTGCCCGGTGAAGTCGCCAACACGCATGGCGTGACGATCATCGGCTACACCGATCTGCCGAGTCGTCTCGCCACCCAGGCCAGCCAGTTGTATGGCACAAACCTGCGCCATCTGCTTAACGAACTGTGCCCTGCCGACGACGGCACGATCGTTATCGATATGGAAGACGAGGCCATCCGTGGCGCCACCGTCATTCATAACGGCGCAATCACCTGGCCGCCGCCGGCGCCGAAACTGTCGGTGCAGCCGGTTGCCGCGCGCAGCGCGCCGCCGCCGGCGCCGGTGGTGCGCAAACGCAATCCGTGGATGTCGGTGATCCTGCTCGGGATCGGCGCCGTTGCGCTGTGGGCGCTCGGCAGCGTCGCGCCGAGCGAGTTCATGTCGCATTTCACGGTCTTTGTGCTGGCCTGTTTTGTCGGCTACCAGGTGGTATGGAATGTCACTCCGGCCCTGCACACACCGTTGATGAGCGTGACCAATGCGATCAGCGGCATCATCGTCATCGGCGCCGTGTTGCAGATTTCGACGGCCTCGTGGCTGGTCACGCTGCTGGCGGGGCTCGCCATCCTCATCGCCTCGATCAACATCGCCGGCGGTTTTCTCGTGACCCAGCGCATGTTGCGCATGTTCAGCAAGTAGGGAGCGCCAGCATGGCATCCGGAATCGTCACGGGCAGTTACATCATTGCCGCCGTTCTGTTTATTTTGAGTCTCGGTGGTCTGAGTCACCCCGAAACCGCGCGCCGCGGCAATGCCTACGGCATGACCGGTATGGCGATCGCGATCGTGGCGACCATTTTCAGCAACCAGGTCAGCGATTACGTGGTGCTGATCCTGGTCATGCTGATCGGCGGTACGCTCGGGGTGATCGCGGCGCGGCGCG
Organism: uncultured Gammaproteobacteria bacterium; assembly: GCA_942490995.1. Classification (GTDB taxonomy): domain Bacteria; phylum Pseudomonadota; class Gammaproteobacteria; genus UBA981. Next base: position 11,622 of record CALOBG010000055.1, on the reverse strand, counting down.
TGCAGATGACCGAGATGCCCGAACTGGTCGCCATCCTGCACAGTTTCGTCGGCCTGGCGGCGGTGTTGATCGGGTTTGCCACCTACATCGACGGCTCTGGGCACCTGCACGGTGCGGAACGCACCATCCATGAGGTCGAGATTTATCTCGGCATCCTGATCGGCGCGGTCACGTTTACCGGTTCGGTCATCGCGTTCGGCAAGCTGCGCGGCAAAATTGACGGCAAACCGGTCATGCTGCCGGGCCGCCACTATCTGAACCTCGGCATCGGACTGTTGTGCCTGTGGCTGGGTTTTGAGTTCGTTGGCACCCTCTCCACCGGCTGGGGCGTTTTTCTCCTCATCGTCATGACCGCGCTGGCGTTCGCCTTCGGGGTACACATGGTGATGGCCATCGGCGGCGCCGACATGCCGGTCGTGGTCTCGATGTTGAACAGCTATTCGGGCTGGGCGGCGGCGGCGACCGGTTTCATGCTGTCGAACGATCTGCTCATCGTGACTGGCGCCCTGGTAGGGTCCAGTGGCGCGATCCTGAGCTACATCATGTGCCGGGCCATGAACCGCCATTTCCTGTCGGTGATCGCCGGTGGCTTCGGCACCTCGGGCGGCAGCGGCGGTGAAGCGATCGCCTACGAGGGCGAGGTCGAGGCGGTCACCGCCGAGGAGACCGCGGAACTCCTGCGCGAAGCGAACCACGTGGTCATCGTGCCGGGTTACGGCATGGCCGTCGCCCAGGCCCAGAACACGGTTTACGAAATAACCAAGCTCCTGCGCGACAAGGGCAAGGAAGTACGCTTCGCCATTCATCCGGTGGCTGGGCGCATGCCGGGGCATATGAACGTGCTGCTCGCCGAAGCCCGAGTGCCGTATGACATCGTGCTCGAAATGGACGAAATCAACGAAGACTTCCCCAACACCGACGTGGTCCTGGTGATCGGCGCCAACGACATCGTCAATCCGTCGGCCCAGGACGAACCGAATTCGCCGATCGCCGGCATGCCGGTTCTCGAGGTGTGGCACGCCAGTACCGCGGTGGTGCTCAAGCGCAGCATGGCGAGCGGCTACGCCGGGGTCGACAACCCGTTGTTCTTCCGTGAAAACACCCGCATGCTGTTCGGCGATGCCAAACAGAGTCTCGACGCGGTGCTGTCCGCCCTGCACTGAGCGCTTGTCGCCAGCGCGACGCCGGCGTCCAGCCAGCGCGGCCTTACGGCCGCATTGACGTCGCGCAACTCGCCGCCTGGCAAGGTCGATCAGGGCGGACTCCGAGCGCGCGCGATCGGGCATAATTTTGCGCCACACCCTGCGCGCGTCGCGCGCCGGGCCGATCCGGATCCCAGCGCCGAGGGCAGGCCATTGAACTATGAATTCATCGAGGTCGGCTGCGCCGATCACATCACCCGTATCACACTCAACCGCGCAGCGGTGCTGAATGCGATCAACCAGCAGATGCACGATGAACTGCAACATGCTTTCGACCACTTTGCCGCGGACGATGACCAGTACCTCGCGGTGATCGCCGGCGCCGGCGGGCGCGCCTTTTCCGCAGGCAGCGATTTGAAGGCGATCGCCCGCGCCGGCAAACCGAACGTCTACCCGCGCTCGGGCTACGCCGGACTGATCGAGCGTTTCGATCTCGATAAACCGCTGATCGCGGCGGTCGATGGGGTTGCTGTCGGCGGCGGTTTCGAACTGGCGCTGGCCTGCGACATCATCGTCGCGACACGGCGGTCCCGCTTCGGCCTGCCCGAGCCGCTGGTCGGAGCCGTAGCGCTGGGCGGTGGCATGCATCGCCTGGCACGGCAGATTGGCCTCAAACAGGCGATGGGCCTGATCCTGACCGGCGATATCATCGATGCGGAACAGGCCCACCGCGTCGGCATCATTACCGAACTGGTCGCCGACGACGCGCTCGCGGCTGCCGTCGACAACTGGTGTGCGCGGATCCTGCGCTGCGCGCCGCTGGCGACCAGGGCGTCGAAACAGACCGTTATGCGCGGCCTGGACGAGGCTACACTGGAGTCGGCGATGGCCGGGCAGGCCGATTACCCCGCTTTCCGCGCCTGGTATGCGTCCGCGGATCGCATCGAGGGGGCCAGCGCGTTTGCCGATAAAAGGCCGCCTCGGTGGCGCGGAAAATGAGTGTGCATGGTTGATTGGACGCGTTTCAGCGACGGCGTCGGCGCTGTTCGGCAGCGCGTCATGGGGCCGGGAATTGACGTGTTTGTTAAATTTTCCCCGGCTTCATCGTAGAATCGGGGTGTCGAGTGTAAAAAATGGCTGCTGATTCCTCGCATTTCGAGGGTTTGGTAAGTCGGATCCGGGTGTACCGGAACAAGAAACCGGGGAAACCCGGATCGAAACTGAGGAATCAATAATGGCGCTGGGAACTGTCAAATGGTTTAACCCGACCAAAGGGTTCGGGTTTATTGCCCCTGAGGACAAGAGTAAGGACGTGTTTATTCACGTTTCCGCACTCGAGCGGGCCGGGATCACAGGTCTGGCTGAAGGTCAGAAAATCGAATACGAGATTGGCGCCGGCCGTGACGGGCGGACAGCGGCCGAAAACATCCGCCTCGTCGACTAATCCCACCGCCGACATTGACCCGGGTTGCGGCATTCATGAATGTCGCAACCCGGACCACGCCCACCCCAAGCAGGAGAACGTGCACTATGGCACGAAAGCCGAACTATTCGTTCGAAAAAAACTTACGCGCCAAGGCCAAAGCTGATAAGAAAGAAGCCAAGCGCCTGGCCAAACTCGCCGCCAAACAGGGCGCTGCAGACGACAACGACGGGCTCGATACGGACGCTGAGCCGGACGCCGAGTCGCCGGTTGCGGCCGATCAGACCGCCGCCGAACCGAATACCTGAACCGCCGCTGCCGCGGCGTAATACCGTCGCGGCGGCGGGCCTAGCGCCTAGATCTTCCCGTCCAGGCCCATCTGATAGTACTTATGCACGATCTCTTCCTGGTGTTCGAGCAGCCAGTCGATCGAGGGTTCGTGCGCCATCGCCTTGTGGATCGCCTGGGCGGTCGCCTTGCGGTGGATGTCAAACAGGATCTTGTGGTCGAGCTGGTCGTCATCGGCGACGCTCGGATTCAGCCACACCGAGACTATAATCCCGAGGTCGTTGACCTTGTCCCGCGGGATGTCACCGGCACGCACGGCGTCGAGTACGCCGTTGGCGATCGCACCCTGGACCGTGCCCATCAGGATGTTGGTGTAACGGCTGTTCTTGACCGTAACTTTGCTGACCATCAGGGTCGCGGGGCGCACCATGATGTCGGTATTCATGATCGCCAGCACGCGTGAATGGCCTTTGACCTGGTCGCCGAGGAGATTGCCGAAAGCGACCCCCATGGGGCCGTCCATCTCGCCGATCGCGACTTCCGGTTCCGCCGCCGTGCCCGGCGGCCCGCCGGCAACCAGGCTCTCGCCAACACGCATGATAATTTTGTCACTCATAGATTGCTCCCCGGGCTGTGGTTTTCGATTGTGATTGGGTGTAACTCCCGCGCGAGCGGAATAGTAGCGCGCTGAGGCCGGACCGGCGACGCCGGTGACCGACCGCGGGGTGGTCAGGCGTCTGGTATCGTCGCGATCAGATCGATCGCCACTTTACAGCCCGGTACCAGCAGCGGTTGCGGTACGCGCACGGTCGTGCTGGCCGGCGGATCGCTGGGGAAAGCTTTGCCCCAGGTCGCAAACGAGGTGAAAAACTCACTGAAATCGGTATAGAAACCGCGTCGTCGCACGAGGTTTTTCGACGCCGTGCCGGCGGCGCGGCAGATCGCGTCGATGTTGCCGACAATGTAGTTCACCTGGGCGGCCGACTCGGAACCGTAAAAGGGAAAATGCGGGTTGATACGCGCTTCAGCCGGCACCCCGGTGCTGAAATCGGTGGCCATTTGCGCGGAAAAAAACAACAGCGGACCGGCCTGCACGGCCTGCGGTTCGTGGGCCAGCGGTTGCGGCGCGTCGGCGGTCGAGATCGTGCGTCGCACGGCACCGCCTTCGGGCAGAAACGCGATCACATTGATCGCGACCCGCACCCCGGGGATACCAAGATCACTGACCGGTACGGTGGTCCTGGCCGGTGGGTCGGTCGGAAAAAAATCGCGCCAGATTTCGTCGACCCGGAAAAAATCCCTGAGATCGGTGAGGTAAACCTCGGCCTTGACCACGTCGGCGAGGCTGGCGCCGCCTTCAGCCAGTATCAGCTTGAGATTATTGAGGATGTACTCGGTCTGCAGCCGCGCACTTTCGCCGTAATACGGAAAGCGCGGGTTGATTGCCGCGCCGGGTGCGACGCTGCTGTCGAAGTCGGTGGCGGTCACCGCGGCGGTGAACAGCCACGGTCCGACCCGCGCGCCATAATGAAACTGCGGCGCCTGGTCGAGTCCGCTGGCGACCGGCGTCGGCAGCGCAGATGGATTGAGTGGCGTGACCCGCTGACCGGGTTGGGGCGCAAAAGCGACCAGATCGATCTCGGTCAGGCAGCCCGGAATGGGCAATTCCTCGACCACGATGGTGGCCGCCGGTGGCATTGAGCCGGCGCCGAAAAAAGTTTCCAGGCCGCGGTTGGCGCCGGCCATGTCGGCGGCGGCGGTGAGATAATTGGTATAGAACAGCACGTGTTCCGGGCTGGAACCGCCGACCTCGAGGCATTTGCGAATCGTTTCGCACACGTAGCGGGTCTGGCGTTCGATATCGGAACCCTGGTGCGGCAGACGGTGATTGATGGTGGCCTCGGGCGGCGTACCGGTATTCAGATCTGAGGCCAGTTGGCCGGAAATAAACAAAAATGGTCCGGCTTTGACCAGTGGCGAGTAGGCGACCCGCGGCAGCGGCAATCCGGGCGGAAACATCGCTTGCTTGTCCATGGCGGGCTCCGGCTTGGTGTCTACTGTAGTCAAGTACACTGCACTCGTAGAATGCACGCAAGCACCAGCCCCGCGACGCCGCACTTTAATCCCGGTCGCTGCAACCTAATAATGACCGTTCGACTCGCAACCGATCAGGTGCACAGTGCAGCACACCAGCAACGACAAGCTCATCACGGCCTATTGCGAACCCTGGTCGCTGCGGGCCGGCGAAACCATCCGCTTGATGGCCGCAAGCCACGCGCCGGGACAGGTCAAGCTCGACCTGGTGCGCCTGGAGTGCGGTGATCCTGGCGCCAAGGGCCCGGGCTTCATCGAGCATTCGATCGCAAGCGCGTTGCCGGCGACGATCGAACTAGCGCGGCAGTCGCTCGCACCTGGCTCCTACGGGGACATCGCGCTGGATGGCCTGGCCGCGAAGCGGCGAATCAGCGTGGGTCTTTCTGTGCAATTCACGCGGCCCGATCAAGCCCAGGTCGTGTGGGCGCTGGAAGCCACCAGCGGTGACGCTGTGGCGCTGGTCATCGCTGATGGCCGAGTGTCGGTCGAAACGGGCGGGCAGCGCTATGCGCTGCGCGAAGCGCGTGTGCTGTCGCGGCGCTGGTACGACATCGAAATCGATCTCGAACTGGCCGGCAGCGGCGGCACTATCCTGCGTACGCGTATCTCGGCCCGCACCACGCGCTCGCCGGGCGACGATATGCTTGAAAGCGCGGCGCCGACGCAGCGCGAATTCGAAATTGCCGCCTCGGCCCCCGGTCCTCTGGCGCGGCTGTGGCTGGCGCGTGCTGCCGACGGCGGCCATTTCGACGGCCGTATTGCGCGGCCGCGCCTGATCATCGACAACCTCGGCCTGGCCTGGGACCTGGCCGCCGACATGGCCAGCCGGCGTATCGTCGAGACCAGCGGCCACGGCCGCCACGGGGTGCTGCATCAGTTACCCGCGCGCGGCGTTACCGGTCCGGACTGGGATGGCAGCGCACAATCCTGGCGCGAGCGTCCGTCGCACTACGACGCGATCCATTTTCATAGCGACGATTTGTATGACGCGCAGTGGCCGGTCAGCGCCGAGCTTGCGCTGCCGGCCGACCTGCCGAGCGGGATCTACGCGTTTCGCCTGCAGATCGATGGCGAAAGCGATCGCGTGCCATTCTTCGTGCGCCCCGCGGCAGGCGCCGAGCATGCCGATGTCGCCCTGCTGATGCCGACCTGTACCTACATGGCCTACGCCAATCACCGCATGCTGTTCGAAGGCGCGGATTTCGTTGCCGCGCGCAATTCACTCAGTGCTGAGCACGACTATGTACGTACGCACCGTGAACTCGGCCTGTCGTGTTATGAAAAACATGCCGACGGCAGCGGCGTGATGTTTTCCTCGCGCAGGCGACCGGTGCTGAATCTGCGCCCCGGCGCCGACCGCTGGAATTTCACGCCCGATACCTGCCTCAACGCGTTTCTCGAACACCTTGGCGTTGGCCACGACATCGTCACCGACGAAGACCTGCACGCCGACGGGCTTGACGCACTGTCGCCCTACCGCGTCATCGTCACCGGTACCCATCCGGAATACTGGTCGACCGCCATGCTCGACGCGCTGGAACAATGGCAACGCGCCGGCGGCCGGCTGATGTACCTGGGCGGCAACGGCTTTTACTGGCGCGTGGCTTTTTCCAGTGACTGGCCGGGGGCAATCGAGTTGCGCCGCGCCGAGGACGGCGTGCGCAACTGGCAGTGTGAACCAGGCGAGTCCTACCACGCTTTTGGCGGCGAGTACGGCGGCCTGTGGCGACGTCTCGCCCGCGCGCCGAATCAGCTTGTCGGCATCGGCTTCGCCGCCCAGGGTTTCGAACGCGCTGTTGGCTATCAGCGCCAGCCCGGTAGTGACGATCCGCGCGCGGCGTGGATCTTCGACGGCGTCCCGCAACAGGACATCGGCACCAGCGGCCTCGGCGGCGGTGCTGCCGGTCAGGAGATCGATCGTTATGACCCGAGCCTGGGCTCACCGCGCCACGCGCTGGTGCTCGCCTCGGCGACGGCCTTCGGCGCCGACATGTTACGCACCAAAGAGGAGTTCGAAGCGGCCATGGTGCCGAGTATCGACGACCCCATGGTGCGCGCCGACGTCGTGTTCTACGAAACCCCGGCCGGCGGTGCGGTGTTTTCGGTCGGTTCCATTTCCTGGTTCGGCGCGCTCGCGCGCAATGGCTACGACAACGACGTGGCGCGTATCACCGCCAACGTCGTGCGCCGCTTCGCCGCTGCCGAGCCGTTCCGTTATCCGGCCTCGACTGCAGACGATTAATCGAGGGCGCGAAAGCTTCGTGCACTATTCGTGGCGTGCGACCCGCACGCCACAAGCGTCTGCGTGTCCCATTGTTTCGCGCTCCTGGTTAGTCGACGAGGTAGTACTCGACTGTCGACACCACCCGCACGTTCTTGATGTGCGGATTGTTTTTATCGCGCTCGGAAATAGAAAACTGACCTTGGCTGGCGCGCTTGATTTTGCCCAGCCGTGAATTCGAATCCGTGGCAAATTTCTGCGCCACCTCGCGCGCCTTGGTGGTCGCCTGTTCGATCATTTCCGGCTTGATTTCATTAAGGCGCATGAACAGGTATTCCGGCTTGTTTTCGTAGTCTTCGCCGCTCAGCGCGATGCCCTGTTTGCCGAGCGCGGCGAGACCGGGCATGGCCTGGCGCACGCTGGTCACCGCGTCCGAATACACGGTGACGCTGCGCGTGCCGGTGTAACGGAATTCACTGCGATCGCCGCTGCCATACTGCTGGGCGCTTTTGTCGACGATGGCCGGGGTCGAGACGGTCACCCCGTCGGCCACGATCCCGGCTGCGGTCAGATAGGCGCGGATCTGGTCGGTCTGGCTCTCCAGACGTTCGTACAGCGCACCGAGGTCGTTGTCGGCCACCGTGAAACGAATCGGCCAGATGATGATGTCGGCGGGATGTTCCTGCTCCGATAAGCCCTTGACCGTGACGGTGCGTTCGAATTCGCGGTACTTGATTGCGCTGCCGCCGAGCAGGTAGCCGAGTCCGATCAGTCCGGCGGCGAGCAGGGCGCCCAGGGCGATGGCGGCGCGGGTGTTCATGGTCGTGCTCCGATTCCTGTTCAGGCGGTGCGCGGTCTGGTGAGCGGCGCGACAGCGTGGCGCAGATTAATCCACAACGCCCTGGCGATGGCGCGCGGGTCGAGAAATTTTGTCAGCCCGGTGACCCGGCTTGCGAACAGGTTCACATGGCGGGCGAGGCGGGCATCGCGGGTGGCGGCGGAAAACATCAGCCGCTCGATCAGATTGAAGTTCGCGCGGCGTGAGAAGTCGCTGATCACGAACACGTGGCCGCCGAGTTCACGCTTACGCCGTGCCGCGTAGCGGCGCAGGCCGGCGGCCAGGGTTTTTTTATCGTCTTTGAGTGCGTCGCCGCAGGCGTCGACCAGCCACGCAGCGCTCTGGAATGCCCAGCCGCAGCCGACCCCGAACAGCGGATCCATCGACAATGCACAGTCGCCGATCAGCGCGACGTTGCCGTGCGTCGGCTGGCGGGTCTGGTTGGGATAATCCTTGACCACGTAGGCTTCGCTGATACGCTCGGCGCCGACGAAATCGGGGTGGGCGTCGAGCGTTTCGATGTAGGCCTCGAGAGCGGCGGCGGGGTCGTCTCGAAACTGCGCCAGGCGTGCCTTGTTCGGCATGCAGGCGACTACCGTCACGTCGTCTTCGTTGGGAAATATATACGCCACGTCCGGCCCGCTGAACCAGGCCTGCGAACGTTTGCCGCGCTGGAGGCCGAGGTTGCGGTACTGAGCAAAAATGCCGGCGCGCAGGTTGGGGGTGTGCCGTGGCGCCAGTCCGACCGCCTTGGCAAGTCGCGAATTGCGCCCGTCGGCGGCCACGTACAGGCGCGCACTCAGGGTGCGCGGTTCGGCACCGTCGATGCGCAGCGAATCGACGCGCTTGCCAGCGAGCGTGACATCGACCAGGGAGCAACCAAAAAAAGTGCTGAGCCCGGGTGTGTCCTGCGCCAGCGCGCGCAACATCGGATCGAGCGTCTGGCGTCGTACGTTGTAGCCGAACACCGGCTCGCCGTGGTCGTCCAGCAGTTGTGGTTCATCGATCCAGCCCCACGGTGTCCACATATCGATGGCGTTGGGGATCGCGCCGGCCGCCGTCAGCCGCGTTTCGAGACCGAGGCGGCGGATGGTGGCGGTGGCCGAGGGCTGGATGTAATGGGTGCACAACTGTTTGTAACCGGCCTCCAGCGCATGGCGCTCGACCAGCGCCACGCTGAGCCCGGCGCGCGCAAACAGCACAGCGGCCGTGCAGCCGGCGATACCGCCGCCGATCACGGCGACGTCGAATTGTTGGGTGTCCATGTCGGTTTGCCCGGCAGTACTGCGAAGGTCCAGTATAGCCGCCTCGCTGCCGGCGGCGACACGAGCGGGAGCTTGCAGTAGCGGGCGTCGGCAATTACTCCGGCGCGAAGCTGCCGCCGTCGTCGAGGGTCTCGCAGTAGCTGGCGAGCGCCGCGTAGAGCATGCGCATTTCCTGCACGCTGACGTCCATCATGGAATTATCCAGCCACCAGTCGGCGTCTTCGCGCAGGGTTTTTTTCGGCATGTAGTGCGGATCGCGCGTGATCGAACGGAAGGTGGCGAGGTTGTCGTCGCTGTTGATCAGCAGCACCTTCTGCCACTGGCTGTCGGGGTGGGCGGTCACGGCCAGGAACGGTTGTCTACCCCAGTATTCGTCAGCCGCGGTGCACCCGGCCAGGGCCGCGTCGCGCTCGGCGCTGGTCATATCGGTCGACAGCCGCTGTGCATAGGCGCCGATGTAGCGATGATCGTGGTACTGCTCGGCGAGGCCGCCTTCGCTGTCCATCATCTGGATCATGCCGAGCGCGACCTGGGCCGGGATCGTCCAGCAGCCTTCGCGGGTGAGATAAAAGCGCCGGTTGGAACCGCGCTCGGAATATTTGGTGCGCCAGCTCAGCACCCACCACGGTTGCGGCTCGCCCGGTCCGGTGCGCCGCTGCAGGGCCAGCGTGACCGGCACGCCGTAAACGAGCTGGGTGACCTCGTGTTTGCGCACATAGCTGGTCGCGCCGTCGCGCGGGGCGGCGCGCTTCGATGGTGGGCCGGCGTGGGATTCGATCCAGTCATCGCGGTAACTCTCCGCGTGCTCGACCAGGCGCCGGTAGTGGTCGGTGCTGGGCACGGCGAGGTAGGCCTCAAGGGCTGACTTGACGGCGTTCGCGCTTGGTTCGGGCATTGCTCACCCCGCTACTCGAAGATCCCTGATGCTACTCATTCATAACCTGAGTATAGGCAGGATATTACTCAGATCCAGGTCCGCTTCACTCGCCAGCGAGCCAGGCGCCTGGCGGACAAAAAAAGCCCCGCACGTGGCGGGGCTCTTGGGTTAGCGGCTTCGAGAACGTTCAGGCACGGCGCGCGCGTACCCTCGCGGCGCACAGGGCGAGGCCGAGCAGGGCCAGCGTGGCCGGCTCGGGTACGGTCTGCAGCACGCTGACATTGTCGACGCCCATTTGGAAGTTACCTTGGTTGTCGACTTGGCCAAAGCGCAGGACGAAGGTGCCGCCAGCCACCACCGCGGCGGTGATGTCGAACACGTAAGACGTAAACGGGTTCGGGTTAGCGCCGGCATCGACCATCGGTGCAATCAAAGTGCTGACGATATCAACGGCCGCAGTGCTGAAAGGACCCGCCGCGCCGGTCATCAGATCGACCCGCGCATGCTGGTTCGGACCGGCGGTGTGGTCGAGACCGAGTGGGCCACCCAGGGGCCCTGCGCCAGACTGATCGTTCGCAAACATGTCAAACGACACGATCACCGACAGTGCGCCGGCCGCAACTGAGATGGACTGGGCCAGGGCGTGGGTGCCCGGGCCGGACTGATCGGTAACGGCGTACAAGCCCACGCCGCCACCCGCGGCCGAGGTCGCGAAACCGCTCGATGGCGAGGTCGTACCGACCGTATCCGAAAACCAGCTACCGCTGCCGCCCGCCAGATCGGTGACCGTCCAGCCTGCCAGGCCGCCGGAAAAATCGCCGTTCGTGATCAGTTCGATGGGCATGGCGTGCACTGACATCGAGGTGGTGACAGAAAGTGCGGCGCCTAAGATCCATTGATTAAGCTTCATTCAAGTGCTCCTCGACGCCGTTGCTGACGCCCGTGGGTGGTTTCTGTATATATCTGCTCAGTTGCGATGCAAATTTCGCGCCAGAAACCTTAATAGATTGATTTCAATACAGAAAGAGTAATGCTTATCGACCGCGGCGTGGCGCGCTTGTAAAAATGCCTGACAGATCTGCCGCCGCGATCTGGTCAGTGTCACGGGCTGTGGCGAAGAAGACGAAAAAATAGACCAAATAATCAATGGGTTAGATGGAATCGACGTGTTCGAAGACGGTGTAAAATTCGTTGACACACGAAATTTCCGATCGCAGTGGACGGTTTACATCCAACCCTCGATCACGGTATTGCTCGCTGCTCGTTCAATCCCCCGCTGACAAGGAAAACCTTCATGTTGAAAACGCTTAGTGTTGCGCTGGCCGCGCTGGTCTGCTCGGTGTCCCCACTGCAGGCAGATACCGCGGACGATGAGCGCCGGGCACGCGGCCTGGCAACCCTCGGTGTCATCACCCGCACCGACCCCGAAGCGCGCATCGCGAAGCTGACCGACATCGCCCCCGAACTCGGCGAC
>CALOBG010000054.1:72500-268682 GCA_942490995.1 uncultured Gammaproteobacteria bacterium | reverse complement strand
GATAAACCACCCACTCCGACCACCGCGATGCGCCGGCCCAGACGTTCAGCCTGCTCGGCGGCGAGGCGGCCGAGGCCACGGGTTATCGCCCAGTCGTGGTAGAGGTTGTTCGATGTCACCGTCATGGCACGGGCATGTTCAGGGTCGAGGAAATTGGCCGCCACGATGGTGCCGGTATCGACCGGGAAAGCGTCGTAGTCAACGCCCTTGGAGCGCACCTCGATCGTCGGGGTCACGGCAATGACGGCGGCGGTCAATTCGGTATCGATGCGGATGTCGAACGGCAGGTCACCGTATTCGTGCCAGTTTTCGTCGACGTGCAGGCCACTGATATGCGGCCGGGTCAACCAAAGTTGGTCGAGCACGGCGAGCCACTGCGTGGAATAGACCACGATAGTGTCGGGTGCCGAGGCGGCGAGGGCGGCGCCGGCCTGCTGCATGGCCTCGGCCAGGGCGCCCCACGGTGGATTGTCGCGCTGCACGTAAGGCAGCGGCGAACCCGGGACCAGGAAAGCGGATACCACGCTCATCGCCGTACCCCGTTCACGCGGCCCGGGCCAGGCCGGCCTTGACCAGGTTCCACTCCATCACCGCATTGCCGGTGCCGATGACGGTGCCGTAGCCGTGCAGTTCGCCGGGCAGTTCCGGGTAATCCATGGCCGCGAACATCCAGGTAAATGCGCCGGATTTAACTTCCGCAAACGCCTCGTCGATGAATTGCGGCAGGATCTCGAAAGTTTCGGCAATGCGGCCTTTGCGCAGCAGCTCGATGATGCGCATGTCCCACAGATAACCGGCCATGTTCTCAGGGTGCTCCTGGGACATGTCTTCCGGCGGTTCGGGCTCTTTACTGAAGTGATAGTGGCACAGGGTGTTGGACGCCAGTACGACCGCGCGGCGGCCGCTTTTTTCGATCGCGGCGCGGGTCGCCTTGCCGAGCAGATCCATCTCGCCGAGGCCCTCTTCGGTAGTCAGATAGTAGGGCGAGTTGTTGGCCGAAATACCAACCACCGGAATGTCCCACTGCGGCCGGATCATATGCAGGGTAGTAATGGTGCCGTAATCGACGCGAAAATTCGGATTGCGCATCATCTTGGTGGTCAGACCCAGGCGCGTGCCTTCCGCGGCGCAGGCTTCGGCCAGTTCGACGTCCACTTCGAGGTCAAAGGTGTAGCGAAAAATATTCGGGAAAATCGGATCCACCGATTTTCCGCCCAGGTGCCTGACGCCGAGGAAGTGATGGCCCTGCTGGGTGATCCAGTGTGGCGAATGGACCAGCAGCACATCGGGTTTGAGCGCCTCGATGGACGCGCGCGCGCGTTCGTAGGCCCAGCGCAGCGGCTCCCAGCCGCCCTGCGAGCGGGGTTCGTTCTGCGGCGGATTTTCGCCGAAGACCAGGTGCGGTGGATGCGGCGCGAGAAAGCCGGCGACGATTTCACCTTTCGCCATCAGTAGTCTCCTTGCTGTCTGTCTGCGCGGCCGGGTCGGCTTGCGGTTTATACGCCAGCGCCTTGATTTCGATCAGCAGATGCGGATGCGGCAGCTGGTGAACGGCGACCGTGGTACGGGCCGGACCATCGTAATCGAAATACTCGCCGTAGACCTCGTTGTAGCCGCCGAAATCGTTCATGTTGACCAGATAGGTCGAGATCTCGACGACATCGACCAGCCCGGAATCGAATTCGCTCAGGATCGCGTCGATATTGTCCAGCACGGCACGGGTCTGGGCTTCGATGTCGAGTCGGGTTGTGCCGAGCGCGTCAACCGTGGCGCCGACGATGCTGTTATCAACCTGGCGCGCACTGGTGCCGGATACAAAAATGAAATCGCCGACGCGTTTGGCGTGCGGATACTTGCCGCGCGGCTGCGCGCGGCCGGCAACGATTTTGCTTGAGGACGTCATGCCAGGATCTCTGTAGTGCGAGACCACTAAGATAACCCCTGCGCCGCAGTTGTGAAACGCGCAAGCCGGTGCGCCATCGACGGTCGCGGGGCAGTCGAGGATCAGGAACTGCGGGCGGCGCAGCCGTCAGGCTTTGAGGATTGAATCCAGCAGTTTGAGTTCGGCGTCGGCGGCGGCGATGATCGCCAGCCGTCGGTCGGCGCTCAGCGCGTCATCGGGGAGTTTTCGGAACGCGGCCAACTGTTCCAGCGCCGGCGGCCGCAGCGACCACGGCGGCGCCGCGGCGTCGTGGGCGTGCGCCAGCGCGACACAATCGCACACGTCGAGCGTGTCGCTGTGGTTGCGCGACCAGTGCTCCGCTTCGAGGCTGACGGCGACGATATTGTCCGGCATGTGCCAGTTGCGCAGGACCATGGAGCCAAGTGAACCGTTCAGTTCGCGTCCGAGTTGATGCAGAGCGTCGGACTTCAACGGCGTCGATGACTGTTTGTGCCATTCGCTGATGATGATCAGCATGCCGATGTCGTGCAGCAAGCCGCCCAGCAGCGCCTGTTCGGGATTCAGTTTGCGGGTGTGGCGCGCGATCACGAAACTCAGGGCGGCGATGCGCGCGCTGTGGCGCCACGCGGCCTGCATAAAAATCTGGCTGACCGGATCGGAGGCGCGATAAAGCTGACGCAGGGTGTAGGCGGTCACCATATCGGCGGTGGCGTTGACGCCCATGCGCACCACCGCTTCGCGCACCGCGGTGACGCGATCGGCGCCGGCGTAGGCTGCGTTGTTGGCCATGCGTACGCAATACGCGGCAATCGCCGGGTCGCCCTGTATTACCCGGGTCACCTTATCGGCGCCGCTGGTCGGGTCATTCGCGGCCTGACGAACGCGCAGCGCGATGTCGGGCAGCGCGGGCAGGGTGAAGCTGCCATCCATCAGGGCGTGATAAACGTCAAATACGATACGTTTGTCGGTAGCCTCGAGATCTTCGCCGAGTTCCTCGAGTTCCACGCCGGCCTGGTTTGCACCCGGTTCTTCGATCTGCAGCAGGGCCAGGGGCAGGCGCACGAATTCGATGGCGCTGGTGGCGGTCGCGACCCGACGTGCTCGCGGATGCGGCGATAGTGGATGGGCAGTTTCGATCGAGCCGCCGATCAGCGAGAACCGTTCGCCGCGTTCGCCGCAGATCTCGATGCTGCCCTCGAGCAGGTAAAAAATCGAACTGTCATCGACGCCGGCGCGGAACACCACGTGGCCGGGAGCGCAGTGCTCGAGACCGACGTTAGCCATGACCCGGCCAAATTCATCGTCGCTCAAGCGGCGCAGCGGGATCAGGTGGCGCAGGCGCGCCAGCTCCGGGGCGAAACCCGGAACCTGCGGCTCGATGGCGGCTGAAGGTGCAGCTTGGGACATGACTGGTTCGAAGATTGCTTGGACCGCTGACAGGATCAGCCGTTGCTGCTGGCGCGGATCTGGAAGGCAGTCGTGATGCGGTGCGGCGGCGCGGGTATCGCGACTGGCCTGGTTCAAGGAGCGTCGCCGTGTCCAAGCCCCTGTTCCCGACCACCGTGGTCGGCAGCTACCCGCAGCCGGGGTGGCTGGTCGATGCGGCGGCCCTGAAGGCCAAACTGGTGCCGCGGGTGCGGGCGCCGGAGATCTGGCGGGTCGCGCCGGAATGGCTGGCGGCCGCGCAGGACGATGCGACCCTGCTCGCGATCCGCGATCAGGAGCGCGCCGGCATCGATGTCATTACCGATGGCGAAATGCGTCGCGAAAGCTATTCCAATCGTTTCGCGACCTCGCTCCTGGGACTCGATCTCGAACAGCCCTACATTCGTGAAGTCGGCGAGTTTCGTATTCCCATGCCGCGCGTCATTGCCGAACTGCAGCGCCCCGGCCCGATCGAAGTCGACGACCTCGAATTTCTCAAACATAACACCGAGCGCGCGACGAAAATCACCCTGCCGGGCCCGTTCACATTGAGTAAACAGGCCAAGGACGAGTACTACCACGATGGCGAGGCGCTGGCGATGGCGTACGCCGCTCTGGTCAACGCCGAAGCGCGCGATCTCGAGGCCGCCGGCGCCGACGTTATCCAGCTCGACGAACCCTGGTTGCGCGAGGATCCCGATGCCGCCAATCGCTACGGCGTGAAAGCGATCAACCGCGCGCTCGAGGGGCTGCGTTGCACTACCTGTATTCATCTGTGTTTTGGCTACGGCTTCATCGTCTCGCCCGATAAACCCAAGGCCTATGCTTTCCTCGCCCAGCTCGCCGACTGCGTGGTCGACCAGGTGTCGGTGGAAGCGGCCCAGCCACACCTTGACCTTGGCGTGTTCGGCGACCTGGCGGAAAAAACCATCGTGCTGGGGGTCATCGATCTGTCCACCAACGCGGTCGAAAGTGCGACGACGATCGCCGAGCGCGTGCGCCGCGCGCTGCCGTTCGTTGCGCCGGAGCGGTTGATACCGGCGCCGGACTGCGGCATGAAGTACCTGACCCGCGCCGCCGCCTTCGGCAAACTCTGCGCCCTCAGCGCGGGCGCTGGCCTGCTGCGGGACGAATACGCGTGAGCGTCACGCGTACACGCTGCGAGCGGCGACGCTGATGCGCGACGCCACGCCCAGTCGCACCGCCCTGGCGACGGCGTTTCTGCGCGCGATCCATGTACACCTCGACGATCGTCCGCCGGTGCTCGACGACAGCGTGGCCTGGACCCTGCTGCCCGGCTACCAGCGTCGGTTTATTACCCGCATGCGC
Source organism: uncultured Gammaproteobacteria bacterium (assembly GCA_942490995.1). Taxonomy (GTDB): domain Bacteria; phylum Pseudomonadota; class Gammaproteobacteria; genus UBA981. The sequence goes on along the minus strand of CALOBG010000054.1, from coordinate 264,025 downwards.
GCCCTGTCGGCGCCGTGGCAGAAACGTTTTCGCCAGAAAGACAGCTTGCTCAGGGCCATGCGTGCGCACGTGTGTGTGCGCGCCCGTTACGCCGAAGACATGCTCGCCGAAGCCCGCCATGCCGGGATCGAACGCTACGTCGTGCTCGCCGCCGGGCTCGACACGTTTGCCTATCGGCAGGCCGGGCCGCCGATCGCGGTGCTGGAAGTCGACCATCCCGCAACCCAGCGCTGGAAACGCGACCTGCTGGCGACGCGCGACGTTACCGTGCCGGCGCAGGTGGCGTTTCTCGAAGTCAATTTTGAGCACGAGACGCTCGCTGACCGTTGGGTCGACAGCGCGGCACCCGATTTCGTTTCCTGGCTGGGCGTGACCTATTACCTGAGCGAGGCGGCCATATCGGCCACCCTCAACACGATTGCCGCGCGCTGCGCGTCAGGTACGCGGCTGGTGCTCGACTACTGGTGCGAGGCGCCGCTGATGCCAGCCGGGCGGCGCATGCTGTGGAGCACGCGCGTCGCTGTCGCCCTGCAGCAGGAGCCGATGCACTCGTTTTTCAGTGCCGAAGAAATCGCCAAGCTGGCCGAGTCCGCCGGCTGGCGTGTGCGCGAGAACCTGAGCCCGGCCGATCAGGACCTGCGTTACCTTGCCGGACGTGACGATCACCTGTCGGTACCACCGTTCGCTTATCTGCTGCAGCTGGAGAAGCCCTAGCAGGGTCTGGAAAAACCTCGCCGAGGACGCACGAGCACCGTTATATCGTCGCGAAAACTGAGAATGTCCCCGTTTTTGTTCAGGGCTGCAGGGCGAAGCGCGCGACGGTGCAGCCGACCGCGAAGATCGGTAGCTCGGCGGTGTAGTACTGCAGGGTGCCGGGGCCGCCGGCGCAGGCGGCGGCGGCGATATAGGTGCGGATCTCGAAACCGCCCTGACCGGCGTCGCGGTAGGTTTCGCTATCGTCGTAGGCAAGCAGGGCGTCGCGGTCCTGGCGCATGAGGCGGTCGAGGAACTCGCGGTCCCAGGCTTCGTTGATTTTTCCCGAGTCGGGGGTCGCCGGCCAGTGCGAAATGCCGCCGGTGCCGACCACGGCGATTTTCTCCGGTGCGGCGTCACAGGCGCGGCGCAGGGCTTCGCCAAACGCCCAGGCGCGATGCAGCGGGGTCAGCGGCGGACCCTGACAATTGATGTTGACCGGGATCACCGGCAGGTCGTAGTCCGGGGTGAGGAAATGCAGCGGCACCATCACGCCGTGATCGAACTTCCATTCCTCGGCGTAGGCGACGTCGACCGCGTGCATGATCGATTCGACCAGGCGGCGGCTCAAGCCCGCATTGCCGGGGATGGTGCGACGTTCGATTTTGAGCCAGTTCGGATCTTCGATGGGGCCGGTGTAGCTGTCGCACATGCCGATGCAGAAAGCCGGCATGTTGTTCATAAAAAAATTCGCAAAATGTTCGGCCGCGATCACGACCAGCGCCTCGGCGCCGGTGGCGGCGATTTCTTCGCGCTGGGTGGCGAGCTTTGCGTAGAACTCGTCGCGCCGGGCGGTATTTTCGACCAGGTCCGCGCGTCCGGTCATGCCGGGCGCGTGGCTCAGGACGCCGGCATAAACCAGGCTCATCGCTGCTTGGCCTTCGGCGGTAAAACTTTCGCCGCCGCCGGTCATGGCGTAGACCCCGGCGCGCACCGGCCCGTGGCGCTCGATGCCTTTGCGCATGAGGTCGAGGTAATCGAACCACGCGATGCCGAGAAACGCCGCGTAGTGCATCAGGATCTGGCCGTTCACCCCAAGTACGTACAACAGCCCGATATCGCCATCGACCAGCGCCGCGCGTTCTTCTTCGTCGAGGTCATAGTTGGCGAGCAGGCCGTCGAGATCCGCATGGTACTGCGCCTGCGCCTGCGGTTCGCGATTGAGCACGTAGAGAAATTTCTGCAGTTGGTAAAGGCTCATCGGGTGCGCCTCATGGTTTGCCCAGGCCCGGGACTGTGTGGGTGTCCAGCGCGATGCAGACATTTTTTGTTTCCATGTAGAAATCGAAACTGTAGTCGCCGCCATCGCGACCGATCCCGCTCGCTTTCATACCGCCGAACGGCGACGGCAGGTGACGGTTGTTTTCCGAATTCACCCACACCATGCCGGCGTCCAGCGCGCGGGCGAGGCGCTGACCACGACCGGCATCGGCGGTCCACAGGTAGGCGGCGAGGCCATACTCGGAGTCGTTGGCGATGGCCAGCGCCTCGGCTTCGTCGGTGAACGGCAGGGCGGTCAGCACCGGGCCGAAAATCTCCTCGCGCGCGATGCGCATGTCGTTGCGCGCGTTGCTGAACAGGGTCGGTGCAACAAAATTGCCTTTGCCGTCGAGCGGCGCAGCGGTGCCGCCGGCGGCGATGGTGGCGCCGTCGGCACGCGCGATATCGAAATAACTGCAGACCTTATCGAAGTGTCGCTGATGGATCAGCGGCCCGATCTCGGTGGCCGGGTCGAGCGGGTGACCGACGGTGAGCTGCGCGACGCGGGCGCGGATGCGTTCGACGAACGCATCGTATATCGATGCCTGGATCAGGACCCGGCTGGACGAAGTGCAGCGTTCGCCGTTCAGGCTGTAGATCATGAACACCACGGCATCGAGCGCGCGCTCGAGGTCGGCGTCGTCGAATACGATCACCGGGTTTTTGCCGCCCAGTTCGAAATGCACGCGTTTCAGGGTATCGGCGCCCTGGCGCATGATGTGGCTGCCGGTGACCGACTCGCCGACAAACGCGATGGCCTTGATCGCCGGATGCTCGGTCAAACGCTTGCCGGCCGTCTCGCCAAGGCCGTGAACGGTATTCAACACGCCGTCGGGCAGGCCGGCGTCGTGGGCGATTTCGGCCAGTAACTGGGCGGTGAGCGGTGACCACTCGGCCGGTTTGTGGACCACCGTGCAGCCGGCCGCCAGCGCCGGCGCGATTTTCCAGGTCGAGAGCATGAACGGCGTATTCCACGGCGTGATCACGCCGACCGGACCGAGTGGCTGGCGCATCGAAAAGTTCATGTGGTCTTCGGCCGGCAGGGCGAGGCCGTTGCGGGCATCCGGGGCTCGGTCGGCGAAAAAGCGGAAATTTTCCGCGCCCCGGATCGCCGCCTTGCTCATGAACCGCAGCGGCTGGCCGGTATCGGTGGACTCGATGATGGCGATGTCGTCGGCGCGTTTCACGATCGCGTCGGCGACCTTGTGCAGCAGGGCTTTGCGCGCTGCACCGGGCAGGTCGCGCCAGGCCGGGAAGGCCGCGTGGGCGGCGTCGCAGGCGGCATCGACGTCGGCAACATCGGCGGCGCACACCGCACCGATGAGACTGTTGTCGACCGGGGTCAGGTTGTCGAAGGTGATACCGGAATTTCCATTGCTCGCGCGCCCGCCGATAAAGTGCGGCAGCGGTGCGGAGCGGTAGGGCTCGAGCAGTTGCTCGGCGCGGGCAAGATTGTTTTCGAAATCAGTGCTCATGGATGGTTCCGTTTCAGGTCCCGCGTTTGGCCATGTAATCGCGGATATTGCCGGTCTTGAAGTTCAGTACCGGGTCGAGTTCGACCATTTCAAACGAGATGGCGAGCGGCAGGTTGGCACTGAGCGGTTCGAGGTAGCCGGTCAGGGCCGTGAAGATGCGCTCGCCGGCCGCCTTGCGCACGTCGAGTTCACGGCCGTGGCCGATGCGCAGCGTGACGTGGATGAAGCTGTTGTCGGGATGACCGTCGGCGATGCGGTAGTGATCGCGCCGCGCTGCCCGCGTGCGCAGCCCGGCGAGCGGAAAAGCTTCGATGCCGGCGGTAACCGTGTGCAGGGTTTCGATCAGTTCCGGCACGTTCAGGGCGTGATCGAGATTGGCCGAGTATTCGATGGTCAGGTGCGGCATCGGGGTCCTTCGCGGCGCGGCGACTGGTCTGTTTGAAAGAAGTTAACATGTTAAGTATAGTGCTTGTTGCCTGTACGTCAACCGGAGCAACCTGGCCATGTCTGATCTCACGCGCATCAAGGGTTCCATCCCGCCCCTCGTTACCCCGTTCCGCGATGGCGAGGTCGACTACGAAGCCTATGCCGCCCTGGTCGAATTCCAGGTAGCGAACGGTTCGCACGGGATCCTCGTCAACGGCACGACCGCCGAACCCTCGACGCTAACGAGCGCGGAGCGCAACCGCCTGGTCGACGTCGCCAAAGAGGTGAGCAACGGTCGCGTGCCGCTGGTGGCGGCGACCGGTTCGCAGTCCTACGCCGAGACCGAGATCCTGACCCGCCACGCGGTTGCCGCAGGGGTCGATGCCTTGCTCATCGTTACCCCCTATTACATCCGCCCGCCGCAGCGCGGCCTGATCGAGTATTACTGCAAACTCGCCGCCGGGCACGACACCCCGTGGATGATTTATCACATTCCCGGTCGGACCGCGGTCAGCATGAACCTCGAATCGCTGCAGACCATCCGCGACCGCGCACCGAATTTCGTCGGTATGAAGCACGCCGTCAACGATCTCGGCTTCGTTACCGAGTGCCTGGCCGCGTTCGGCGACGAGTTTCGAATTTTTGTCGGCCTGGAGGAGCTGTCCTTTCCGATGATGGCGATCGGCGCCTGCGGACTGATGAACGCGGTCGGCAACCTGCGCCCGAAAGCGCTGGTCGAGATGGTCGAGGCGGTGTGGAGCAACGACCTGAAGCTCGGGCGTGACATCCACCAGCGGCTGCTCGAAGTGAACCAGTCGGTGTTCTACGACACCAATCCGATCGCCATCAAATACATGATGAAAAAACTCGGTCTGATGCCACGCAACGAACATCGGCTGCCGATGGTGCCGGCCACGGCGGAGCTCGAGCAGCGCCTCGATGGCGTACTCGAGCGCGCCGGTATGCTGACCGCGGGACGTGCGGCATGAAGTTCCTGAGCTTCAGCCATGCCGGCCGCGCATGCTTCGGCGCAGTGGTCGGCCGGGGTGTGGTCGATCTCTCGGCGCGCCATCCGGAGCTGCCCGATCTGCGCGCCGCGATCCGTGTCGACGCGCTGCCGCGCCTGGCCGAAGAGGCGAACGCGGCCTCGTCCGACCTCGATGTCGCTGACATCGCTTATCTGCCGACCGTACCCAACCCGGAAAAGATTATCTGTATCGGCGTCAACTACGCCAACCGCAACGCCGAGTACAAGGACAACAGCGAGGCCCCGCAATACCCCAGCGTGTTCATGCGCACACGCGAATCGCTGGTCGGCGCGGAGCAGGAGATTTACGACCCGCCGGAATCCGATCAGCTCGACTACGAAGGGGAAATCGTTATCGTGATCGGGCGTGGCGGACGGCGCATTGCCGAAGCCGACGCGCACCACCACATTGCCGGTCTCACGATCATGAACGAAGGATCGGTGCGCGACTGGCTGCGGCACGCCAAGTTCAACGTGACCCAGGGCAAAAATTTTGCCCGCTCCGGCGCTATGGGTCCGTGGCTGGTGACGCCGGATGAACTCGACCCGCTGGGAGAGCTGCGGGTCATGACCCGGGTCAACGGCGAACCGCGCCAGGATGACGTGACCAGCAACCTGATGTTCCCGTTCCGCTACCTGATCAGCTATCTCTCGACATTCTACGAACTCAAACCCGGCGACGTGATCGCGACCGGCACGCCGAACGGCGCCGGCGCGCGTTTCGATCCGCCGAAATATCTGCGCCCGGGGGACGTGGTCGAAGTTGAAGTGCCGGGCATTGGTGTATTGCGTAATGCGATCGTCGCCGAACCGCTCTGAAGCAGACGCCGGTGCGGTGTTGCGCGACCTCGAGCACTCGCTGCCGATGCAGCTGCTCAAGGCCCGCGAGGCAGCGATGGCGCGGTTCCGGCCGATGCTGCGCGACCACGGCCTGACCGAGCAGCAGTGGCGGGTACTGCGGGTTCTCGCCGCGCGGCCGGACATCGATGCCGGTGACCTGGCGCGGCGCGCGGTCCTGCTGGCGCCGAGCCTGACCCGCATCCTTCAGCACCTGGAGGCGCAGAAACTGATCCGGCGCAAGGTCGACGCCGGCGACCAGCGCCGCGCCGCGTTCCGTCTCACCGCGCGCGGCCGCAGTGTGTTCGCCGCGGTGGCGCCGGACTCGGAGCGGCTCTACGAGGCCATCGCTCGAGAATTCGGCGCCGAGAAACTCACCGCCCTGTATGCCCTGCTCGACGAATTTTCGAGCGCGCTGGGCGCCGAGCCGGTATGAGCAGCGCTCAGGCGGAGGCGAGGAGAGCGTCGACGCGGGCGGTGACCGCGTCCTTGTCGTACAGGTCGTAGTAGATCGAGGCCATGATGTTCTGCGGGCCGAAAAAGAACCGTTCGTAGAGCACCTGGCGGTTACCGAAACCGGATACCGCGACGTCATGCGCGAGCCGGTACAGCGCAATGCGTTCGCGACTGGCGAGGTGCTCGGTCTGAAAATATTGTTCGACGTCGCCGGCCAGCGCGTTGCTCAGATCGGCTTCGCACGGGGTTGCCATCAACGAACTCGAGCCCAACAGCTGCACCAGTTCGACCAGGCGCGGATACATTTTCGGAAACAGGTTGCGCGAGGTGTCGAGCGGCCGGCGCAGCGGCACGAAATTGCCGTAAGCATCAGCGTGGGCCCTGGCTTCGGCGCTGTCGCGCAAGGCGCTGATGCTCTCGGCCATCATCATCGCTTCGGCGATCTGACCCTTGACGTTCATGTCCTTGTCTTTACCGGTCGCCTTGGCCATCGCGCACAGCAGGCCGACGATGAACTCGGCCTTGGCCAGTTTGCCGCACACCACCTGGTGCATCATGTGCACCACCGCATTGGTCTCGGCGAATGCGCGGTTGCACAGCAGCGGATCGCGGTACATAAAAACCCGTTCCCACGGCACCAGCACGTTGTCGAACGTGACCACGGCGTCCATCTCCTCGTAGCGCGAGGCGAGCGGCGCGTCGAAGTGCGATTTGCCGTGATCGTAGCTGTCGCGACACAACAGGCGCAGGCCCGGGGTCGCGATTGGGATGGCGAAGGCGAACGCGAACGGCATGTTTTCTTCCGAGGCGGTCAGCAGCGAGGACGGAAAAACCTCGATTTCGTCGGCGTGCGGGCCCAGCGTCGCGAGCAGGCGCGCGCCCTTGACGACGATGCCGGCGTCGGTTTCGCGGACCACGTGCAGGGCGACCTTGTCGTCGTATTTGCCGGCCGTGGCCTGGGCATGGCTGAACGTCGGGTTGACCAGGGTATGGGTCAGGACCTTGTCGTTGGTTTTGATGAAATTGTGGTAGTTGCGCATGTTGTCGGCGAACTCCGCGCGGCCTTCGGCGAGGAACTCGGCGCTGCTGGCGAACGCGGTCAGCGAGGCGTTTTTGTAATCGGGTGTGCGCCCGAACATGCCGTTTGACCACGTCGCCCATTGGTAGAACGCCGCGCCGCGGCGGATCACTTCGTCCTGTGAGCGCGGAATGAGAAACGACAGGCCGTAGCGCGCGCCGTTTTCTTCGTAAGTGACCTGCTGCTGCCAGGCCGGGTCGAATTGGCGGTCCATGAAGCCGGCCAGGCTGTGTGCGCCGCGGCCGAGTCCCGGATGGGTGGTGACGTCCTTGACCCGCTCGCCGCGCAGCCACACCTCGCGCCCGTCGCGCAGACCCTCGAGGTATTGTTCGCCGGTGCGAATGCCATTGCCGTTGCTGAGTTTGTTCATAGTCGTGATCCCGGGCTGTGGGTTGGAACGCAGGTGTTCAACTGGAGGATTTCGGTGCCGCCGGCGGGACTGCCAGCGCGGCGAGGCCGAGCTTGAGCGCGGCCCAGGTTTTGTTGTCGAGTGAACCGCGCAGTTCGGCGTAGGCCGCCTCGACCGCCGGCATGACCTGGGTCTGCAGCGCCCGGCCGGCCGCAGTCGGCGAAATCCACACGTTGCGGCGGTCGTCACTGGAACGGCGGCGCTGGACGAGGCCGTCGCGAGCGAGGCGGTCGAGCACGCCGACCAGGCTTGGCGGTGGGATCAGGGTCAATTCGGCGAGTTCGCCCTGCGCGATCTGCTCGCGCTCCCACAGCACCCGCAGCACGCGCCACTGCGGCTCGGTCAGGCCGTGCTCGGCGAATATCGCACGAAAGCGCGGCATCACGTTGTGCAGCGCGCGATACAGCATCATCGGCAGCGAGGCGGTGAAGTCCTGCATGATGGGTGGCTAATTAATTAATATATGAATAATTAAGATAGCAATTATAAACGCGATGTCAATCGGCATGGAAAACCCTGCTGCTGTTCCTGCTCAGCGCAACAGGTCGGCAACCAGCCCCCGCGCGGCCCCGGCCAGCGCATCGGCGAGTTCGCGGTCGGCGCTGCTTGCGCCCTGCACCAGCAGGCCGCCGATGCAGACGACGATGGCGCCGAGCGCGCGCGGATCAAGGGTCTGCGGCGCATCGAGGCCGCGGCACAGCTCGTTGTGCAGCGCCCGCACCGCCGCCGCATAGGCTTTGCGCGTCGCCGCTTCGGCGCGGCTGCTGTCGATGGCCAGGGCGGCGAGCGAGCAGCCTTTGAGGACCTGGGCGCGATGCGCGGGGTCGAGGTAGGCGTCGGCGATGGCAACGCCCTGGTTCGCGAGTTCAGTACGCGTGCGACCTTCACGTGCCGCCAGGCGGGCAATGAAATCGTGTTCATGTTCGAGGACCGCGCGGTAGAGCGCGGTCTTGGAGCGGAAATGACCGTAGAAGCCACCGCGTGTCAGGCCGGCCTCGGCCATGACGGTATCGATCCCGACCCCATCGTATCCGTGGCGGCGAAATAGTCGCGCGGCCGCGCGCACGATCCGCTCCCGGCTCACGCGCTTGTGTTCGGCGTTGTAGCGCACCATCGCTGCTCTCCTTTATAGCATGTTGATCATCATAGCTAATCATTGGATGATAGACATCATTCAAATAGCGTGACGGAGATCGACGATGACAGACGTCGTGCTGCACCAGTTCCTGTTCTCCCATTTCAACGACAAGGCGCGATGGGCCTTGAGCTACAAGGGTATTCAGCATCGTCGCGTCAGCTATCTGCCCGGCCCGCACCTGCCGGCCCTCAAAAAGCTTTCCGGTCAGCCGCAAACGCCGGTGCTGCAGTATGGTCGCGAAGTCATCGCCGGTTCGGCGCGGATCATCGATTTCCTCGAGTCGCGCCACCCGGATCCGCGGCTATATCCGACCGACCCGGCCGTACGCGAAGCGGTGCTGCGCCGCCAGGCGCAGTTCGACGACGAAGTCGGGCCGGCTGTGCGCACGGCCCTGTTTGCGGTCCTGATCGACGAACCGGATTACCTGTGCGCGATGTTCGGCGTCGGCAAGGGCGCGCTCAAACGCCTGGCCTATCGCGCCAGCTTTCCGTTCGCGCGCCGCCTGATCGCGAAAGGCAATGGTGTCGACAGCGCCGCGAACATCGCCGCCGCACTCGAGCGCACCGAACGGGCGGTCAGTGACATCGAGGCCATGACCGCGGCCAGCGGCTATATCGTCGGCGATCGCTTCACCGTCGCCGATCTCACCGCCGCGGCGCTGCTTGCGCCGCTCTACGATCCGGAAGTTGCCGACATGTCGCGTCCGCATCCGCGGCCGCCCGCGCTCAAGGCTTTCCTCGCGCGCTGGGCCGGTTCGCCAACCAGCGCCTGGGTCGAGGGCATGTACCGGCAGCACCGAACCGGCTAGGTTTTTTTGTCGGTCAAGCGCCTTCGTTCATCTCGCGGACGAACGCCGACACCAGCCGGCGCACGGCGCGTGAGACGCTGACCCCGGCATCGTCGGCAAGTACCGTGACCGCACGCACGGCCGGATCCGCGGGTGACAGCAGCACCGACAGGCTGTGGTCGACATCCGACGCCAGACGCGCCGATCGCGGCTTGCGCAGCTCGGCGCGCAACATCGCGGGACGTTTTTCCTGCAGTTGGCTGGCGATGATCTGGGTGACCACCGCGGCCGCCGTCCGCGCGCTGCGCGCGGCGAGTAGTTCGATGAAAGCAACGTCGTCGCGCGCCAGGCGTACCGTGACGGCAGCACTGGTCGGCGCGCCACGCTCGGCGCTTATCGGTTCAGCTTTCGGTCGCGACGCCGGCACGTTCACTGTTCGCGCGGTGAAGCCGAGCGCGAGGCGCATACCGCCGGCGAATACGGTCAGGGCACCGAGGTAAAGCACCGTCCAGCGCGCGGCAAGCTCGGTGGTGCCGAGCAGGTGGCTGCGATCCGGTCCGAGCAGAAACTGGACGCCGGAAAAGGTCATGCCGTACTTCGTGATCGTGCCCTCGAGACCGAGGTTGATCAGCCACCAGCTCAGCGGCAGCGATACCACCGTCGCGCTTACCGTCAGTGTCCAGCCACGGGTGCCGCGAGCGTTGGCCAGCGCCGCACTGACCAGCGCTACCGTGGCCAGCAGCGCATACAGGTAACCGCCGCCGCCGATGCCGAAACCACCGGGCCTGGTGATTAATTCATTGAGGTTATCGGTCGATGAAAAATCAAATGCGATACCTTTGCACAGCCACAGCCAGGGTATTGCGGCGACCATCAGCCACACCACCCGAGGGCGCTCGGCGCGGGTTGCGGTGAGCGCGATGTGGGCCAGGGCAAGGGCGGTAAACAGCGGGCCAAACAGCGCCGCGTAGCGCACCGGGCGCTCCACGAACGCGATGAAACCGGGTCCGGGCAGGGCCTCGAACACAGCTTTGCCGACACTGCCCCAGATTTCGTACTCGGTGACGAAGTAATACAGGTTATTGCTGCCGGCGACATCGCGAATGCTTTCATCCGTGGCGCCGAGCATCATCAGCAGCAGGCTGGCGATGCCGACCACGAAAGCCCAGGCGCCGATCGCCAGCGGCGCAGCCCGCGCGGTGCGAATGCGCGCCGCGAGGACCACGCTGCCGGCGCCGAACCACAGGCAGGCCAGCGCGAACAGCACGCAGCTGATAGCACTGGCGTCGCCGTGGAGCAGCTCGCGAAGGTTATAGGGCACGCCGGGCAGGCGTACGATCGTCCACAGTGCGGCAGCGAACGCCGCGGTTGTCAGCGCCGCGGCAAGTACCACCCGCGTGGTACCGGTGGTGGCAGCCCGCTGTCGTGTGTGTTTACGCGCGTCCGTCACCGCCGGCGCATTGCGCAGGCTGGACATCAATAACGCGACCAGCAGCACCCACATCGGTTCGCTGATCGTGGCCACGCGGCCGGGCAGCCAGATCTGTGTGATCTCGAGCAAGGTGACCCACGCTGCGACGGCGAGCGCGGTTGCGAGCAGGCGCGGTCGCGAACAGAGCCATAACACGACGGCATAAACGAACAGGCGCGGGGCCAGGGCGCTGACGTTATTCAGCATGCGGCCCCTGAGCACGTCAGCGAACGGTACCCAGTTGAAGGCCCTCGGCTGCGCGCTGAATACAAATGGCTCCAATGCCGCCACGGTGTAACAGGTCAGCAGCGTCCAGAACACCAGTGCCGCGCGTCGCGCCTGGTCGATTCGCTCGCAGCCGAGCACCGCAACCACGCCGAGGCCCCAGCCGATGAGCACCGGTACAGTGAGCGCCTGGGTCAGGACCACGACTTTGCCGAGCGTGGCGGTCACGAGCAGGACTATCAGGGCCGGCCACGCATTCCGCCGCGGTAAACTTGCCAGCAGCAGATGTCCAATCGCGAATACGCTGCTTGCCGCAAGCAATGCGTCAACGGTGTTCCAGCCGGGGTTATGCAACAGCGGTTTGAAACTTTCCTGCAAGGCTTCGTAATCGAGCGACGGCACCAGCGGCAGCAGCTCGATCAGCAGCCACGCCAGCACCAGCAGACCCGGCACCGGCAGCGTGGAAGTGGTCAGATTGCGCCGGCCGAGGTGCGCACCAAGCCCGTACCCGGCCGCGATCCCCAAGCCGGTGCCCATCGCGTTCCAGACCACGTCGATCAACGTCGGCACCCGCGTTGGAATAAACAATTGCGCGACCTGCAGGACCGCCGCGAAGGCCAGCGCGCTGACGCCGACCAGCAGCACGCGCAGGACCATGCCGTGGTGTCTGTGCAGGGCGAGCAGACCGCACAGTCCATAGGGTACAAACAGCGCGATGTTGCCAAGGATATCGCCGAGTGAACTGCGCGCCCCCCAGGAATCGATGAATTCGTGCCAGTCGTTGGCGGCCGGCGCGGCAAACTGCAGCGGGTACAACGAGCCATAGGCAATCAGGGTCAGCGCCAGCCACCAGACCCGACGCGCCGACACCGCAACGTGGTAGAGCGGGACATCCGCGGCAGCGCGCGGTGGTACGGCGGCATCGGGTGCGCTCATGCCGGCGGCGCCAACCGCATTGCCTGCGCAGCCGGTGCGCGGTGCCCGAAAGGAAGCATCGCCGGGTTTCCTGAAACGTCAGACATGCACGCGACGCAGTTGGGGCGGAGCCGCAGTATAGCGCGCAGGAACGACGTCACCGACCATCAACGCTGCCCGCCGATGCTTGCCATCGGTTACCATGCGCGCCCGTCTTTGACCATGTCTGCAGGCTCCGTGTGAACGATCCCACCGCCGAAACCGTGCCGCCGGTTATCAGTCGCTGGCTGATTGCGAACCTGCTGGCGGCGGTCGGCTTCGGCCTGGTATCGATGACCATTTGCCTGCCGTCGATGCCTGAATGGGGCGCCTTGTTCGACGTCAGTCAGGGCGAGGTCCAGCTCACCTTCAGCAGCTTTGTGCTCGGTCTTGGCGCCGCGCAGTTGTTTTACGGTCCGCTCTCGGATCGATTCGGACGCCGTCGCCTGCTGTTGTTCGGCTTCGTGGTCGCCGGCCTCGGCTCACTGGCGGCAGCGCTGGCTTCGAGCCTGTATCTGCTGGTCCTGGCCCGCGCGCTGCAGGGCGCCGGTGCGGCGGCCGGCATGGTCATCGGCCGCGCCATGGTGCAGGACTTCTTCGAGGGCAGCGAGCGGCCGCGCGTCATGGCCTATATCGGCATGGTGATGGGCATGTGCCCGCCGCTCGCAACCATCGTCGGCGGCCAGGTGCATGTCGTATTTGGCTGGCGGGCAAATTTTCTGGTCACGGCCGGGCTGGCCTTTGGCCTGGTCGTCATGACCTGGCGGGTACTGCCGGCCGATGGCCGCCAGCCCGGCACCCGCGCGCACTGGTTGCGCGAAATGTTTGACGCCTATGCGGCCCTGGCGCGGGTACCGGCATTTCTCGCCTACGCCGCGATCCTCGGCATGTGCACCGGCACGTTCTACGTATTCCTGGCCGGCGCGCCGACCGTACTCGGTAGTTACGGGGTCGGCCCGGCCAGCATCGGTTTCTACATCATGTTCATTCCGCTGTCGTATATCGCGGGCAATTTCCTGACCAGCCGTCTGATCAAATACCGCGGCGAAATGCAGCTCATGATGTTCGGACAGATCTGTGCGCTGGCCGGCATCGCGCTGGTGTTGCTGCTGGCCTGGCTCGATGTGCGCTCCGCGTTTGCAGTCGCCCTGCCGCTGATGCTGCTCGGCATCGGCCACGGCCTGCTGATGCCCTCGACGCTGGCCGGTACCGTGTCGCTGGTTCCGGCACTGGCCGGCACGGCGGCCGGCGCGGCCGGTTTATTCCAGCATTTTTTTGGCGCCCTCGGCGGTTACTCGGTCGGGCTGGTCAGCCATGACAACGCGGCCAACCTGGCGCTGCTGATGCTGGCCTTCATGCTGTTCGCCCTGTTCAGCCAGCTCAGCCTGATGCGGCGCGGCGCTGGCGCGTCGGCGCCGCGGAGATCCTGATTCAGGCGCTGGCGCTGGGGCGCGAGGAAACCTTGTCATACCACGCCAGCGCGCGGCGATGGTCGGGCGGGATCGAGACGTGTACCCAGGCGGCGAAATCGATTGCGCACAGCGCCGTGATATCGGCCATGGTGAACAACTCGCCGGCGACAAAGGCATCGTGTTCGAGGTAGTTTTCCAGGCCAACAAAAAAGCGCCCCAGGGTCTGTCGCCCGCGTTCGATCAGGGCCGGGATGGCCGGCAGGATCTCGCCGCCGGCGCCCGGCAGGCTGCGTGTGGAAAAATGTTCGTTCTGATTACGAAACATTTCCGAAACTGCCAGCATGCCCTCGAATTCCATCTTGCGCTGGCGATTTGTGACCAGGGCTTTTTCGAGCGCGTCGCGACCGAGCAGGGGCGGGTCCGGCTGCAGGTCCTCGAAATAGCGGCAGATGGCCATCACCTCATCGAAGCGGGTGCCGTCGTCAAGTTCCAGTACCGGCAGCATGCCGCGGGGATTGATGGCCAGAAACGCCGGCTCGAGGTTGGCGCCGCCGAGAATATCGACCTCGACGCGTTCGATATCGATACCTTTCTCGGCAAGGAACATGCGTGCGCGGCGCGGGTTCGGCGCCACCTGGCAGTCGTACAGTTTCATTGCGTTACTCCTGGTCAATGATAGTGATCCGGCGGCATTCCGGAGGTGGGGCGTTCGTGGTGCCTTGCTGAAGCCGACTATACTGCCGCTCCAGGGTCACATGCGCTGCCTGAACCGAATATGATCTCCATCGCCGACATTCCAACCGACGCATTGAGCTACCGTTTTGTACGTGCGCGCGGCCCCGGTGGTCAACATGTCAACAAGGTTTCATCGGCGGTCGAGCTGCGCATCGACGTGCACCGCGCCGGCCTGCCGAGCGCTGTTAGCCGCCGACTGCTGGCGCTGGCCGGGCGGCGTGCGACCAGCGAAGGTGAGATCATTATCCATGCCGACGAATCGCGATCCCAGACGCGCAACCGGGAAGCGGCACTGGCGCGCTTCGTGGCTTTGCTCGAGCAGGCGCAGCGCAAGCTTGCCCCGCGGATACCGACGCGGCCGAGTCGCGCGGCCAGGGTGAAACGCGTCGACAGCAAAACCCGACGCGGCAAAACCAAACAGCTGCGTCAGCGGCCGAGTGAGGATCACTAGCGATGGCCGGCAGCGACAAGCAAGCGAACGCGGATGTCGTCGAAGGTATCAACGCCGCCAACGTAAGCCGCTGGCTGGGCGAGCGCGTAGCGGACCTGAGTCCGCCGCTGCGTTTTACCCTGCTGGCCGGCGGCCACTCCAATTTGACTTATCGCTGCACCGATGCGGCCGGCCGCGCTTATGTCCTGCGGCGACCGCCGCTCGGTCAGGTTCTGCAGTCGGCCCATGATATGGGCAGGGAATACCGCATCGTCACGGCGTTGGCGAATGCCGCGGTGCCGGTGGCGCCGACCTACGGACTGTGTGAAGGACCCGGCGGTCAATGGCGCGCCATTTTTTGTGATGGGATTCGTGGCCGGTACCGTGCTGCACGACAAAGCCACCGCCGCAACGCTGCCCACGGCGCAACGCGCGAGCCTCGGCGAGCACGTCGTCAAGGTGCTGGCCGCACTGCACAGCATCGATCCGGCCGCGGTCGGACTCGCCGATCTCGGCCGCCACGACAGTTACATCGCGCGGCAGCTCAAACGCTGGACCCGGCAGTGGCAGGCAACCACCACCCACCCGATCGCGGCGATGGAAGAAAGCAGTCGCCTGCTTGCCGAACAGATCCCCGCGCAGGTCGGCACCACGATCGTGCACGGCGACTACCGACTGGGTAATTTCATCGTCGCCGACGGCCGCATCGCCGCGGTGTTGGACTGGGAGCTGTGTACCCTCGGCGATGCGCTGGCCGATGTCGGCTACCTGCTCAACACCTGGGTTAATGCCGAGGAGGCGATCGCCGACGTCGACGAACAGATGCCAACTGTTGCCGGCGACTTTATGCCGCGCGATGAACTGGCGGCACGCTACGCGCGAGCGAGCGGACGTGACCTTTCACAGATTAATTACTACCGGGCGTTTTCCTACTGGCGCATCGCAGCCATCCGCCAGGGCGTCTACAAGCGTTACCTGGAAGGCGCCATGGGACGTGATGCGGACGTCGATATAGATAAGTTCAAGTTCGCCGTCAGTCGTTGCGCCGAGGCCGCGCTGGAATTGTTGTCGACCTGAGGGCGGGGCGGTGGTGTGATGAGTCAGGCCGGATCGACGGTCTGTTCTTCGTCGAGCAGGTGCATGAACTCCTGCGGACGCAGGATGGCCAGCTCGTGGAGGATGGCGGAGATGCGTTCGTGCAGGCGCGGACTGGGATGTTCGAACTGCAGGCCGACGCGGTACATGTTGAACTCCATACCTTCGACCAGCGATTGGTGCACGACGCGAGCGCGCAGGTTGAGGCCGAACGGGGTGTCGACGCTGCTCATCGAAATCAGCAGCGATTCGCCGATTTCGATCGGATCGGGAACGGTCAGCATCATGCCCTTGGTGGAAATATCTTCCAGCGTGGCGCGGAACTCGCCGGCGTCGCCGTACTCGACTTCGAGTCGCTGTACGAGGCGCACTTCGGAGCGGCGCTGTTCGGGGTCGGGTGACGCCATCAGGATCTTGAGCACTTCGAGCAGCCGGTCTTCGTCATCCGGGTCGAGACTGTCGAAACGCAGGCCATATTCACGTTCGCCGTCGACCATGCTGTCGCGCAGCACCGTCGCCTCGATCCGGATCAGCCGTTTCCCCGCGGCCGGCAACAGCAGGCACATGCGTTCACCAAGGGCACTGTCGAACTCCGGACAACGTACCGCCGCGCCACCCCAGGAGATGTTGTGCAGTTTGGCGCTGTAGACGTGTTCGCCGGCGAGGTCGGAAACCTTGACCGGCGCGGTCACGCTGATGCGCATCTGGCGGCGCTGTTCTTCGCTGGAAAACGCTGACGGCGAACCGGCCGCAGCGCTGCCGGCGGCTGCCGCGGCACGCGCAGCCTCCGCTTCGCGGACCAGGGACAGGACTTCGTCAAACGTTTTTTCACCGGCGCGCCTGAGTGTCTGCGCGCCGGCACTGCTGGGATCGCGTTCGATTTCGTTGCGCGAGGTCGACAGCGGCACCACGCCGAACTTGGCGCGGTGATGAGCAATGCTGACCGCAAGCAGCCGGGCGCAGGCCGCCAGTTCGGACGGCGGCAGCTCCAACAGGGCATCGTTGGCGGTCTCGATGGCACTCTGGGTCGCCGCATTCATGGGTCGTTGCTGAGGTCCACTTTCGGTACAAGGTTCGCCGGCGATGCGCCGGGAGCGTAGCGAGCGTATCGGTCGAAAAACATGGATCTTGAGGCCGGGGCACGACCCACCGGCGAGGTTTCTGCACCGCCGACGAGGTTTCTGCAACCGCCCCGGGGGCAGCGCCACTGACACGCCGGGGTGCTGGTGCCGACCAGGCGCAAGACCGAATGCTCGAATGGCAGGTGCAAGGGTGGCGCCATGCTACGATAGCGGCGGCGGCGCTTAACCGAGCGCTGGTCCGCGGTTCCATATCCACGTGTGGATCCACTTACTGACATTTATCGCTCGCTGAATGACCGGGTTTGGTGGCGATACGTCAGCAAGTCGGTCAAGCTGAACCGCATCGGCGGGCTTATATTGAACGGCTTCGAGTTTTCGCTCGGAACGAGGCCGCGACAACAGGCGGGCTAACTCGGCGCTTAGTGTCAGACTGAATGCGCACCATCGGCTTAACAATACTCCTGCTGTCGATCAGCAACGTATTCATGACGTTCGCCTGGTACGCTCATCTCAAAGCGCTGAACAACAAACCGTGGATCGTCGCCGCACTCATCAGTTGGGGGATCGCGTTGTTTGAGTACCTGTTCCAGGTTCCGGCGAATCGCATCGGATACCTGGAACTATCGGTCGCACAGCTGAAAATTCTGCAGGAAGTCATAAGTTTGTCGGTGTTCGTGCCATTCTCAATCTGGTACTTACGCGAGCCGCTGAAACTGGACTATCTTTGGGCCGGCTTGTGCATCCTGGGGGCGGTTTATTTCATGTTTCGCGCAAGATTAACCGGGACTTAGTCCGTCGGACCTGGCAACAATCTACGGGCTACCGGGCCGGCGACCAGGGCACCTGCAATTCCTCGTTACTTAGAACCATCAGGCGCCGCGAAAATGCAGCTATTCGACCTCATCCTCCCAACGGGCTCGCGACGATTGCCCAGGTTCGACAGACTCCCAGGTCGCAATCGAGGTTGTTGGCCGACCGCTCCGGCCGCCAGCGATCAAGCGCGCTTCAATGTAGCTGCAGACCTCGATTGAACCTGGACGCTACGCACACATCCGCGCTGCGCCGGATAGTACTGACCGTAGCCCTGTTGAATTTCGCTTACTTTTTTGTTGAGTTTGCGGTCGCGCGTTCCATCGGCTCCGTCTCATTGTTCGCGGACTCAATCGACTTTCTCGAAGATACAACGGTCAACCTTCTGATATTCGTTGCGTTGGGCTGGACGCTGCATCTCCGCTCGATGGTCGGAATGGTACTCGCGGGCACCCTCCTGGTGCCTGGATTCTTTGCCTTATGGGCGGCCTGGGAGAAGCTTCTTGCTCCGGTCGCGCCTGATCCGACATTGCTGTCGGTAACCGGTGCAGGCGCGTTGGCGGTCAACCTGTTGTGCGCGTTCCTGCTCGCAAGCTATCGGAAACATCAGAGTAGTCTGACCCGCGCCGCCTTCCTGTCCGCTCGGAACGATGCCTTCGCGAATATCGCGATCATCGGCGCGGCGGTCGTGACCGTAT
The DNA here is from genome assembly GCA_942490995.1 of uncultured Gammaproteobacteria bacterium. GTDB lineage: Bacteria > Pseudomonadota > Gammaproteobacteria > UBA981. The sequence goes on along the minus strand of CALOBG010000054.1, from coordinate 245,467 downwards.
TCACCCGCAACGCGTGGCCGGACCTTATCGTGGGGCTGGCGATTTTCCTGGTAAACCTGGATGCCGCTCGAGAAGTCTACAGTGCTGCCGGCAAGGAACGCGAAGCGGCTTTGGCGTCAATCGAGACATAGCGGCCTTTTGTATAAGCCACGATTCGTTCAGGGATTTTCTAACAGGCTGGTGAACAACTACTGCGGGTGCGATCTGCGGCGTTGCGCGCTCGCCTACGGTCCTCATTTACACCAGTAAACTCCGGTCCTCGTCTCGCGCGCGCATTGCATCTCGCACTCCCGGCTCACGTTTTTGACCAGCCTGCTGATTGGTGGAGCCGGGGAGGATCGAACTCCCGACCTTCGCATTGCGAACGCGACCTAGAATGAGTTGAGAAATCAACCGATAGGGATAAAATGGCAATCAATTCAAAGGGTTACTTTTGCACTGGTTGCCATGCGTTACCACCGATTTACATTCATCTTGCACTTACAGTGCACTTATCGGCCCTAGAGCAAGATGAAAGCTCTGATTGGGAAACGTCTGCTTGCGGATATCAAGCCGCGAGAGAAACCCTTTGAAGTTCGCGACAGCAAACTTGCTGGGTTCCTGATCCGCGTCCAGCCCTCCGGGGTTATGAGTTACGTCTGTGAGTACAAACGCGGAAAACGCATCACCATCGGCCGCACCGAACTTGTAACGCCTGCTCAAGCGCGAGACCGCGCAAAATCGATTCTGTTTGCCGGTACACAGGGAAATGACCCTGAACCGGAAGCCACGCCCCAAAAGGCTCACACCCTCAAGTCTTTTTTCGAAGAGGAATACGGCCCCTGGTATCGGGAGCGTCTCAAGCGCGGTGAAGCCGAGCTGAAACGCCTCAATAAGAATTTCGCCGAATTCTTAGAGGTCCCCCTCGCCGAAATCACGCTTTGGAATGTCGAAAAATGGCGTACGGCTCGGCTAAAGAAGGGTATTAAGCCGATAACGCTCAATCGCGATCTCGCGCCGCTCAAGACTGCGTTGTCCCGAGCCACCGATTGGGGGTTTCTTTCAGAATCTCCGCTAGCACGCTTGCGGCCTGCGAAAGCGGATAGATCGCCGCTGATCCGCTATTTGAGTTCAGATGAAGAGAAACGGCTGAGAGACGCCCTAATCACTCGTGAACACAAGCTGAAGCGGGGCCGGGCGTCAGGAAATCGGTGGCGGCGTGCTCGAGGTTATCGAATCATGCCCGAATTGGCCGAGCGGTATTTCGCTGACCACCTAAGACCGATGGTGCTCGTCAGCCTCAACACGGGGGTTCGAAAGGGAGAGCTTGGAGCACTCAAGTGGTCGGACATTGATTTGGAACGACGCATAATGACGGTCCGCGGAGACGCCGCGAAGTCGGGGCAAACAAGAATGATCCCGCTGAACGATGAAGCGATTTCAGTTTTATCGCACTGGCGGCAGCAGTAGCGGCGAAATGCTGAATTAGTATTCCCGAGCTAGAAGGAAGGTACGCCAGTCGATGTCAAAAAATCATGGACGACGATTCGAAAAAAAAGCCGCGTTGAACGATTTCCGGTGGCACGATCTTCGTCATACTTTTGCCAGCAACCTGGCAATGCGGCAGGTCGACCTCAATACGATCCGGGAGCTGCTAGGGCATGCGAGTTTGGATATGACCTTACGATATGCGCACCTCGCGCCAGAGCATAAAATGGAGGCTGTTTCAAAACTTCTGATCCTCCAGAAATGACAAAAAACCACGACGATATCGCGCCCGTCTTGACGTTCTTAAAACGCGCCTGCTTCGACCATTGCTTTTGCGACGCCGACGTAAAACAGACTCTCCACTTGACCCAAAACTGGAGACGCGAAGCTCAATCCACATTTTGCTCCGTGCAGCCGAAAGAGACGATCAAAAAGACATCGAGTTCTTCGCCTCTTGCATGGCGTTCGAAACCCTACTTGACCAAATTGAGAGGCTGAGAGCTAGAGATATCGATGATATTGACGAAGATGTTCTGATCTACTTTCGTCCGAAGTTCTTGAGAATTGCGCTTTATGGGCATGCGTATCTAAGGACACGCGAGAGCGATATAAAAGGGCTACGTCCAGATCTTAACGTGCTATTCAATCTTCCGAAACGTGGCCACCGAGAGCGGGACCTCACGCTAACGGATCGATTGAAGAACGCATTCTTGATGAAAGCGGAAATCTCTAAGTTTCCGAACGATAGCAGGAGAAAGGCGGAAACAACTGCGGCTAGGAATCTCACTCAAGGAGATCGCCCCAGCATATCTAAAGTCGAGAAAATTGCGCTAAAAGATTATCGCGAATTTCGCGACGTTATCGAACATTCGAATTCTGACGATTTCGACGAACTGATTACCTCCCTCGACTTTGAATTTTCAATACTTGAGAAACGGACTGAAGAGGCGGAAAAGAAACTCGAAGACTGGAAGAAGTCGTAGCGACGCGAACACGTTACTAAGTCCTCGCAAACTTCGGCGCACTTTAGGAACCGAACCTCCGACACTTAATTTCCGGACACTCCGCGCCTAATGCGGCAAGCTAGCGTCATATCTGGAAAGTAGGAAAAGATCGATGTCGGACTCAGGCACTATCCGGGATACCGAGGCCGCAAGATATATCGGCATGTCCGTGTCCTTTCTACGTCAGGCGAGATGCAACGGTAGCAGAGAAGGACGGACCGCGGGCCCTCCGTATATCAAAATAGGCCGCAGTGTCCGCTATTCAGTTTCGGACCTGGATGCTTGGATAAATGAGCACAGGCAAAGGCCAACGAATCCGCAATCGCGTTCCGGATAGCCATCGGCTTCGGTCGGATCGAGTTCTTAAAATCTATTCAGTTCGAGGGATTCGTTCATGGTTATCATGTCCGACCACTGCGATGAAATACCACAGAAGCTTTCAATCTGCGGGCGTCGAAACGTTACTTTCTTCGGCGTTGAGTGCAAGCTCGAAAGTTCGATCGATTCCATATTTTTTTGGACAAACAGGCGGCTAGCTGGCGGAGAACTTCAAGCTTTAAAAGCAATCACAGGCTCTATAGTTCATTGCGGTGCCCTCCCCATGCCGATGAACCGGTACTGGGTGCAACGATACGCCGCGCATCAGCCAACGACAAGGACAATTCGGCTGCTTCAGCAGGCCGTTGATTCCCGGGAGCTGAGCATCAAAATTACGAGGGTGGATATTGCGCTCGACTTTTTAGCAGTCTCAGCGAGGCAGGCCGAGTGCCTACGTGAATTCCTCGATTATCACCACATAATGAAATGGCGAGGCAACAGACGTGTCAACGTTTTCCGTAGCACGAAGTATTTCGCGGCTCGTTCCGACACCCGAAACATCGTCCATTATTCGAAAAGTTTCGAGAATCGAAAAACTCCGCATAGATTCGCGGCGAGGATCGAAGTCCGCCTGTCTTGGAAAAAAGCATTGTTCTCGAATAGCGTTATAACGCTGGTCGCGATAGAGAAGCTAGATCACAAGTCGTTCTGGGCGCGTCACCTACAACTCGTGGACGTCGATCTTGAAAGGTTAGGGAAAGTGCTTAGCCGGCGCACGCGCCGGAGGACCCCATGGATTCGAGGGAGAAAAGGATACAGGCGGAACGAATTCCATTATCGAGGCCAGCTCGCTTTTCGGCTCAGCAGGACTTCCGGATTTCACGACCCATCGATCCAAGATGTTATCGACCGCTACCGCAGCCGATACCCGCTTTTACCCACAGCGTTCAAAAAGATCGATATATCCGAGCAGTTGGACTCCCTCGATATAGTTAGTCAGTAATCATCGCATTTACATTCCTAACACTATGATTTCAAAGGGCACGACTAAACCGTAGGCAAGCAGAGAAAATGCCATCGATACGACCTCCGCAAATCAAAACTGAAGCCAAAGACAAACAACGTGGTCCAATCTAGTCGAAGAGAAATAAACATGAAATGGCTAACCCTCTATACCGGCCCATATGTCGGTAACTCTCTCCCCCAAGTTGTTTTCAAGGATCCCTACTACTTCTTCCGAGCGTTAGATGCCGGAGAGTTTGAATATGATCCTGAATTGCTGAGGCAAGCGAAATACGTCGCCTACCGAGCACAACGTATCCGGATCCCCTTTCACCTAGGACCAAAGTGCGTTGCTCTATACGTCGTGAACAAGGCAAAAGCCAAGCTAGAGAGTGTGGAGATTTACAGCAAAGCTGAACTGTTTGGAGTTGGCACCGATTCCGAGGTCGTTAAGTCGGTCATCGATCTAAGAATGCTTTTCTCTGTGGGCCCACATGATGTTAGCGAAATGCGCCCGTTCCTTTGGTCTATCAAAAAGATACTTTTCGGCGAAACAGCAATTCGCTTCACACGCCGACGTTGTGAGCCTTTTTTCGAGAATGGCCATCACTTTGAAATCGTAAAACGGGAGAGGGTCTCGATCTCTAAGTCCCAGTCAGGTAAACGGGAACGCGTGCGTGTGGAGTTCTAAAGATCCTGCGAACGCCTCCGCTGTTGTTCATGGTAAAAAGCACTAAATATTCAGGGAACAACTCACAATTGCTTTTTGCCACTTATACATCGATGGCGGGCCACGACACATGTCGCCAAACAAAAATACTTTCGTCCTGCCAAGAGATCGAATCTTTTTCGTGCTCTGCGAGCTCCTCGGCGAGATCTCGTCTTGAGGGACGTTTGGCTCGTTCTGGCAGCTGACCAGATATCGAAGTGCTTTCGAACGGCGAGGCGAGTTCGCTGTTCCCAGAGATCTACCGACAAACCCGATGTACCCGAATAAGCATTGGAAGGGAGTTTGGAAAATATTTGGGCTCCTTCGCTTAGGGGGCGGGAAGGGTCGTACGGATAGAAAGAATTCTGCAATCTGTGGACTGGAAGGCGGTTGCGGGATTAGGGCGAGGTGCGGGCGAACTACCGGAAACTTACTTTCGCGACCGCGCCGCAGGTATCTTTAAGAGCGTGCCAATCGGAGAATAGATTCGGTGCTGTGCGCATCGTGTCTAGCACACCATTTACACGTTTCGTCCACACAGAAGAAGTACGGCGGACAGTGAGCCTCATGCAGATTGGTGCCGATCGTGAACTTCGGTGTCGTTTCATGGCTTTGAAATTCAAACCCATAATAAATCGGTTAGTCTGAGAGATTCCGCAATAGGATGGTAAATGCAGTGGGTGCCGTAACCAGAGCTAGGGTAGTTTTAATTGTCCTCTTGCTTACGCAGGTTTCGTACTGCATCGCGGCTACTTTTTCTTATGCTGGAAATTGCCCGTCGGGATGTTACTCCTCCTCAGGTGACCGAATATTCGGTGTCGACCCAGGATTGACCGGGTATATCGAGTTTGCCGATGACGATGTGATGGCAAACGCCGGCGTGAGTGCGGACAGCGTATCGGATTATTTCTTCCAGCATGCGAGCGGTGACACATACTCCTTTGACACGGGTTACGCTATCGACTTTGAAAATATCGGTTTCACTGGGGACGCGAATTCGTTTGAGTACTTGAACCAAGGACAAGCGTCGCACTCTTTCCCAATCGGCTATATCTACATCACTCAGGGAAGCGAATCTACGTCGGTGATTGCGCTGGAATTTAAACATTCCGCTTCGTCTGCGGAACGCGTGGATTGGAGATTAACCACCTACAACTCGTCGGTGAGCTTAGCCTTAGACTCAGGTACGGGCCTACCGTTTAGCTCCAGCGTAGTACCGGTGCCTGCCGGAATCTACCTGGTCTCCGTGCCTTTAGCTGGACTCGGTTTTAGGCGAAAACGCGAACGTGTTGAGGTGAAAACCTTCGCCTAACGAAACGCTGGAGTATGCCGCTTGGCTGCTCGCTCCTTTCCTTTTCTGACGGTCGCCCTAGCGGTGCAAAGAAAGTACGTAGCTTGCGGGGTTGTCGCGAAAAATTGCCGCATTCGTCTTAGAAGCAGTCGCTTTGAGGATTTGCATGCGAAAGTAATTATTTAGAGGACGTTTGGCACATAAAGAGGCGAGCTATTTTCGACAAATTCGTAGACCCGCATCGAGTACTGGCTGAATGGATACCCTTGTCGGGCCCATTTTTTCTCGCACTTCCTTCAACGACTTATTCGACGCTTCGGCATACAACGCTACCTTTTCCTCATAATTGGGATCTAGCTTCCATATTTCATCAGGCGGCGCAAACCCATCTGTCTTAGCGGTACCGTTAATCCCGTAGACTTTCCCGTCCGCCTTGAAAGTAATCGCTCCGCGCTCGTCACAGTAAAAGATCCCTTTTTTCACATAAAATGGCCAAGTGCCAGGATACGACTTAGATGACACGTTCTCGAAACTGCGTCTTGGCTCTTGTCGTTTAGTTTCATGCTGGGAGGTCCCACCAATCAACGCATAGAGGAAGCCTCCTAGAAGCAAAAATAGGATGAGCTTTCCAAGACTGTACTGTTTTGGTCCTTGCGGCGCTCCGCAATTTGGACAGTTCTTAGCCCTTCTACTAATTTCGTGATCGCAATCATCACATTTCTTAAGCGCCATCTCGATTCTCCTTCTGTCTGAACTAGTCGACGTTAATTGCGGACTATAGTCCGTCGACATATGGTCTCAGAACATCGAGCGTTTGCAAGATGGCAGCTCGGGATAAAGGGATCATTACGGCATTCGGCGCAGTGCTGCGTGATATACGAACGTCAAATGGAATTACGCAAGAAGAACTCGCATATTCGTGCGGCATCGACAGGACGTACGTTTCTTTGATCGAGCGTGCCAAGCGTCAACCAACTCTGACCACGATATTCGCGCTCGCGGAACAACTTGGCGTGGAGCCGGACGAACTAATTCGGCAAGCAATGCAGCGTTCGAAGCGCCGATAATTGAGCATCAGGCGCTCCGCTATTCGTCCAGCGCTATATCCTGAATTTTTGAGTCTTTGTTTCGATCACAGTGCGAGATCTCGCGGCAGAGCACGTATGAAGCATCCTTTCGGCAAAAGAGAATGTGGATGCGTCGCGCGGGCAGCACTTACGGAACACTTATCGGGATTCGTAAGACTGCGGGATGGAAGCGTAGAACCCTCCGAAGCATATGAATCCTTTCAAAAATCTGACACGCGGCGGAACGTACGAGCCCTGCATCAGCGGTGCGTGAACGTTTTCCAAAGCCGATTTAGAGCAAGTTTGCCAATCTTGAATCTCTGCTTCTTGGAAGCTTCTCCTTCAAGCAACGCCAAACGAAAGTACTTTCTTCCTAGCGTGAGATCTCGTCCATCGCGCACACAGAGTGCTCTTCGGCACGATCGCAAGCTGTGGGACGTTTGGCGCGTTCTGGTAAAACCCAAGAATGCTGGGCATTTTGAGGTCTTGAGGTGGGCACACCGTGCTTAGAGTTCTCCCGACGAATACTACGCGCCTGAATAAACATCACCAAATTATGGCCGGCGGATGCAAAGTTCGGCAGAGGGGTTGCGGTTTGCGCGTTAGGAACCAGCTACGGGTTCCTAGCGGCCTATCCAGAAGTAGCCCGGAATCGACTTTCACCGCAGTGCAGCACGAAGGTCCGTTGGTGTGCTCGGGCTTCCGTCCGGCTAAATAAAGGCATGCCGGGCGGACGCGAGTGGCTGATATATTCAGCAATGCACGAATTGGCGATTAGATCTGATGCGATACGGATTCTGCCCAGCACACTATTTACGCGTTCTGTACATACAACTGTTAGGTGCGATTCGGACCGCATGGTACTGATCGGAGGAATTCCTGCCTGGGAAGCGCTGCTAATTGCAGCGGCGGTTGTAATGTATGTCGGGCCGGTGCTACATATATTGTTTTCAGTCCGATCCCACGGTGGCGCCAAATTCGGTTGGCTTGTTGCTGAGCTATTTTTCCCAATCGTTGCCTATATCGTGTTCCTCATCGTTACGCAGAATGCCGCTGATTCACGAAACAAATAGCGAGAAAGTGCTGTTGGAGAAAGGGCAATGAAAATCTCACCTAACCAGTGGATCAACCTGCGTGTTAGCTTTCAAGTCGAAACATGCACCCCTCAGAGCGCATAAAGTACATAAAGGGCATAACGGAAGAGCTTTCCCAAGAGGAGTGGGGGCTCTTGGACTTAACCTTGCGTGAATTCGGCCTGCCTTGGACCGATACATGGAGCGGCGGGAAAGAAGACTATGTGATCGACATGCTGAGCGGCGCCGAAGATGCTCCACTGTTGGAACTGGCTAAACACTTGGGTGTAGCGAGCCAACTAGAGAAATCTGAGGAACCAAAATTCTGGTCGGAGAATGAGGCTCGGGTGTTTCTGAGCCACCTTGCCTCCGATAAAGCGGTTATTGCCGAAATCCGAGAAGCTCTTGCCGAATACGGAATCACCGCCTTCGTAGCCCACGAGGACATTGAACCGACGCAAGATTGGCAGAATGAAATCGAGTCTGCTCTCGCGTCTATGGACGGATTAGTCGCATTCCTATCTCCGGGCTTTCGTGAAAGCAATTGGTGCGACCAAGAAGTAGGAGTTGGGATAGGCCGGCAAATCCCAATTGTGTCTGTTCGCTTAGGTCTAGACCCGTACGGGTTTATTGGGAAGTATCAGGCGCTGCAAGGGCACAGTAAGACGACCGAAATGATCGCCCAAGAAATCTTTACCGTAATGTACGAAACGCCGAATGTCGGTCCAAAAATAACAGGTGCCTTGGTTCAGAAACTGGCCGATGCAAGCTCATTCGCAGAATCCAAGAGTCTAATTGGTCTCATTGAGGGGATCGAAATACCTCACGTCCAAGCACGCTAGCTGCACTACGTGAAGCGGTTGATCGCAACGGGCAAGTCCGAAGTTCCTGGGGAGTCTCTGCGAGAATCGAACGAATCGCGGAGAAATTTGAAAGCTAACGCAGCAATGGAACGCGCGCGTTGACAGCGGCTTGCCCTTCGCTGCCGCTCCGGTCGGCCGCTGTCAAGCGCCGCTCTTTGCTGCGGTTAGGTGTACGGGAGAAACTCACATGCGCTGTGCAATGACAGGAATGCCCACGCACGATTCATCCGAGGGGATATGGGATGATGGCGAATGGATAAGTTGGGACTGGATTAATTCTCAGCTCGCAGACCAAGAGCGGCAGTCCGAGTACCCAAAAGCCACACTTGGAAGTAATCCGCGTGTTCGAAGACCTTGTGAGCGCGGCCCAAGAGTACTTCGACGCGACTGGCCGATATCTCCAGATCTGGGGAGAACTCGGCGAACTATACGCTGAGATCAAGTACGGTCTGGTCCGTCATGCGCCCGGTACTGCTGGTTCAGATGGAAGGCTTGGTAACGACTGCGTGGAGGTAAAAACGATTTCACCCCGAGAAATCTACCGAAATTATCAAAGTCCAAACGAGCCGGAAACTTCAATAAACTCCTTGTGGTGCGAATAAGCACGAATTTCGAATTTCAGGACAAGCTAATTGACCGAAAAAAACTCAGTAAAGGCAAAGGAACGTACGCGCGCGTATCCTGGCCAAAAACTGAATGACTAAAAATCTCGCACCTAGCATTCTTTTGGAGTCCGACGCTTGACCGTTCGTCCTTTCGATGCCGCTCCAGTCACCGCCGTCAAGCGCGGCCTTCAACATTGTGTTGTAACCAATGATCACTCAGGAGCATGAATTTGCCATCTAGATTCTCCGGGCTCCAGCTCGTTGAGTTGAAGAAATCGGTTGTCGAAGATTTCACCGCTTCAAATTGGCGAGAACTCGGCGCGCTAACGAACACCATCAACGAAGTTGAAAAACACCCTAGATTGCTTCGAAGTTTGAGTTGGAGCGATCCCGACTATGACGGGTTAGCGCTTACGTTCTTGCGAAAAATGATTGGGAGAACGACGAGAACTTAGAAATAGTAAGTGAGTACGTTGCCGAAAAATGCACAACTGTTGGCGAAGATATTTCTAGCAACTCTAGAGGAAGACGAAAAGTGGTTTTCTCACCCGAAATATTTGAATTGCCTCCCGTCGGTCTTGAATCCGACCTCGTTGCCGTGATGCTGCCGTTTAGTCGCGAGTTCGCAGATGTATATGCGGCAGTTAACGATGCAGCTTCCGAAAAATGGATTTCGGTGCTTAAAGGCAGATGACATCTGGGATGATTCCACAATCGTCCAAGATATCTTTAATCTTCTATTTCTCGGGTCTTTTATTGTTGTGTGCGACTTTTCAATGAAATCCCAACGTATTCTATGAAGCGGGAATAGCGCACACCCTTGGGAAACATGTCGTACCTATAGCTCAATCGGAGAACGACATTCTCGATCTCCAACATCACAGATACTTGAAGTACCTCAACAACGAAGAAGGCCGAGCAGCGCTAGTAGTGGAACTGCGGTCGAGATTCAAGACGCTGGATAAGAAGAGGAATGATGGAATTGGGTCATAAACAATGTTCCAGCTGCTGTTTGACTGCTCCTTTCTGCGCTGCGGCTCCGGTCAGTCGCCGTCAAACGCAGCTTAACATTGCGTTAGCCGTCATCCTGATTTTGGTGCTTGGGAAAGTGTTGTGAAAATAGAGTCGATTCGAATCGAGAATTTTCGTAGCTTCAAAGATGAGGAGATATTTCTAGCCGATTATGTGCTTAGTTGGTCCAAATGGAGCGGGCAAGTTCACGGTGCTAGCTGCTCTAAACGTCTTTTTCCGACAGCACAAAGATCTAAAACTGATCCGAGTAAATTATCAGCAGGAGGATTACCACCATCGCGATGTGTCCGAGCCGATAAAAATCACTGTCACATTTACTGATTTATCTCCTGATACAGAGGACCTCGCAGATTACGTGAGGCAGGACAAGCTTATCGTATCCTCCATCGCAACGTACGATGCAACGACTCAAAGAGCCGATGTGAAGCAATTCGGCAATCGATTAGGAATGGAGGATTTTCGGTATTACTGAAGCAGAAAAAGCTGGATCTAATGCGGTCGATCTAAAGAAAGACTTTTGCTGAGTTGTGCGCAACTCATGAGGGATCGACTCGGCAGCATCAAAAAACCAGCAATGGTTGCCGCTCTACATAAATTCGAGAGCGAGAATGCCGAAAAATGCGTGTTGATTCCCAGCGAAGATCAGTTTTACGGAGCTACAAAAGGGGCTAAATCCCGGACTTGCGCCGCATGTTCAGTGGGTATTTCTTCCGGCTGCAAAAGACATTACTTTGCAGCCAAGAATCGAAAAAACTCCGGCCTCGGGCAGTTATTGGCGAGAACAATACGCGCGAAGGTTAATTTCACCGACAAAATTGGCAAGCTGAGAGAAGGAATCGAAAAAGAGTATCGAGAAATCCTTGATAGTGAGCAGGCGGTACTAGATGACATCTCCGGCTCGCTTCAGATTAAGCTCAAGAATTGGTTCCATCCAAACGCGACCGCGAAAGTTCTATGGAGACAAGATCCGACAAATCCGTAAAAGTCGAAGAACCGTCCGCTTATATCCAAGTCGGAGAGCGTGGCTTCGAAAGCAAACCTGCGCGATTTGGGCACGGAATGCAGCGCTCCTACATGCTCACATTGCTACAGGAACTTGCGGCAATTGAGGCGGATAATGCACCAACACTGGTCATGGGCATCGAGGAACCGGAACTTTACCAGCATCCTCCCCAGGCTCGATATCTTTCAGAAGTACTTCATCAACTTTCGACATCTGGCTCGCAGATAGTCGTTTGTTCGCATAGCCCGCTATTCGTACCGGGTGATGATTTCGAGGCAGTTCGAATGGTGCGAGAGCAAGGGGACCCTAGTGCCACTTACGTATCGCAGGTTAGCTATGATGAATTGGCAGCAGAGCTAAAGAAAGCTGGGCAGCCGCTGCTTAAAGAATCAGGCATGCTTGCGAAACTGTACCCGGCACTAAATCCAACGATAAACGAATTATTTTTCTGTCGCGTAATAGTATTTGTGGAGGGAGTCGCGGATGTCGCGTATTTGACAAGTTATCTGGAACTGACCGGTCTACTCTCAGAGTTTCGCCGTTGCCATTGCCATTTGGTGCCGACAGGTGGGAAATCGGAAATAATTAGACCTCTTGCGATAGCGAAGCGCCTGAATATCCCCGCGTACGTGGTGTTAGACGCGGATATCGACAAAACGAAAGTCGATGAGATCGAGAAACATAAGGCCGACAATAGTTAACCTGGCTCTTACGGAAAACTCTGACGTATCTGAGTGGCCGACTGCGCACGTGGAGAGAGGCAACGTAACAATGTGGCAAACAAATATCGAAAGTGCAGTTATTGAAGATATTGGGGAGCCATGGGTTAACAGTCTGAATGCTGCATATGCTCATTATGGTAGTCCAGGAGGCTTGAAGAAGAATCCACTCGCCATATCGCGTGCATTGGAGCATGCGTGGAATAACTCGGCACAGATCGTCAAACTTAAATAGAGCGACCGAAGCACTAGTAAATTATGCGATTAACGCAAATGGCGGCTAACGAAACGATCGAGTCTGACACTTGACCGCTCCTTTCACTTCGCTGTCGCTCCGTTCGGTCGCCGTCAAGCGTGGCTCTTCGTTGCGTTAGATTTCAGAGCATGCCTGACGCCGAAGTAATTCGTGGTTCGCTAGCCAAGGCTTGCGAAGATGGGAGAGCGTATTTCCTCGCACGCACAAGCCCAAAGAATCGCGCTGATTATTTTTCAACAGGTAAGTTAGGAGATGACGGAACGGGTGCCGTCTACGCATACTTCGACAGTGCCGGAACTGCATTGTACGTTGGTGAATCAAGCCGTCCAATCAAAAGGCGAATGCATCACGTAACGTCACCTCATAAAATCGCTGGCTGGTGGAAGTCTTGCAGGATTCAGTTAGGTTCATTCAGATGCGGAACCGTACGGATCGATTAACTTTAGAACTCTTCTTGATCTTGGCATTACAGCCAAAGTTCAATACGAAACCAGGTCCCCGCAGGTACACCGAAGTGTTTGAAAATGAAATCTGACAACTGGTTCGAAGCGGACGCGTTACAGCGGCCTTTTTTCAGTGGCTTCGCATTTTCGCTTCCGCGAAGCGCGCGCGCTGTAACCTGCCGGTTATCCAAGCGTTAGAGCGCGGAGAACGAACGTCGATGTCAGAAGTCTGGGCAATCATTGTTTCGGTGATCATTCTTCTGATCGTCTACGGAATGATTTCGTCGAAACTCGAGGAACGAAAAAAGCGCAGGATCCGCGAAAAATCTCTTCCCTCGATTCAGGATCTTCCTACTATAGGAATTCGGTACAACATTCATCTGTCGGACGGTAGAAAGCTCTTGAATGCGGAAATGCTCGGCACAGTCGAAGGAGGCGATCCGAATTTCTCATTCGCAGGGTATGACGGAATGCTGGTTATTCTCTCCGGAAACCGGGAAGAAGCTTATATCCGGAAATCATCTATCCGCTACGTTGAGGAAATCTAGTGTCCACTTGGCTTTGTACCATCGGGATCTCGCAATTGTGGAAATCGACTGTCAATCTAGCGGACCCGTTTAAGCGGTATGGATAAAGTGTCAGGCACAAAAAGCCCGCGCCCTAACATCCTGTTGGAGTCCGACGCTTGACTGCCCCTCTTCCTTCGCTGCTGCGCCGGCTCTATGCCCTCAAGCGCGGCTCATGCGGGCGTTAGGCGGCATGTCGAAACGCTTCCTGAACTGGCCGGCACCAGTTGTCATCGTTGTTCTGGCATTTTGCTCTACATTTGCGTTTGGCGAGTCAGGCGAATGGACCGGAAGGGGTTGGGTCGGTTCCGGAAGCAGCATTTCCGCAGGATTGCTCTTCACAATACTCCTAATCGTTGCAGTAGGCGCAATAATGAGCTTCGCTAGTGACGAGTATCCGAATTTCTTCCCGACCCTCGGCGGAATCCTAATAATCTTTGTGGCTGTGCAGCTGCTCGCCGGGATACTAGAAGCAGGAGGGATCCGCGTAACCGAGGAATTCATCCGGAGGATCATGCTGTTTGTAGTCGTGTACGCCTTCGCTTGAACCAATAGCCGCTCGATATAAAAGGCGACGACAGAAGAGGCGGCCTACGGACAAGGGTGAATAGGACTAATGTACTCCTGCCGCCTAACGTGTAGTTGGAGTCGACGCATTGACAGTCAGCCAGGGCTGCTGCCGCAGCCCCGTCTGCCGGTCAAGCGCGACTCATCGCGGCGTTAGCTTGAAGAATGGCTACGCAAACTCTAGTACTTGTGTCGAAGGCAGCGATGCTCGTACCAGTCAATTTGTGCATGCTAGGTGCGATATTGTTCGTTATAGGGACCGTAATGAAGATGCTTACGTCGGGAGTTCGCAGCGAATTTGCCTTAATGGGACTGTTCATGCTCTCGATATCGCTTTCACTTGTAGCACTGAATATCAGCGTTTTCGCTTCGGAAGCGTGGTTGTCTCGAACTAGGTGGGCGCGCTGTTTGATATACGTGGGATTAGCCCTGGGTATATTTGTCGCAATAATTCTGATGAGCGCGGAGGGTATTGATGGCGCTTTTAGGCAGCCCATGTACTGGTTGTTTATCTACTTCGTACCTTTAGCGTTCGCATTAAACCGCATACAAAAAATCGTGAAAAACCTTCAAGCTAAACAAGCGATCGAGGCCGACGCGTGACTCGTCGCGGCGTTGCGTGCCCTAGCTCCCGTCACTGCACATTACTGTACGCGCAAGGATGAAGTCATGAACAAAGTCGATAACCAACCGTATCTCTTTATCATACTGGTCTGTACCTGCGCGGCAGCGATGTTCCCGACGTTTACTTTTGCGGAACTCGTGAGATATGACTTTACCGGAACATACCCAATATATGGACCCGATCCACTGCCAACTAGAGTCCCGTTTTCCGGCCATTGGACTGTAGATCCGTCGACTGTCGGCTCGGATTATTCGGAGCCCGGCGGGTGGACGGCAAGATTGTTCACGATAGTAGAGTTCTCCCTGGAAATTGCGGGCGACAGTATCTCCGCCAATTCCTATGAGCGATTGTTCATATCCGAAGCCGCAGACAACTCCTACCCTGTCTTGTTCCCATCCGGGTTTATAACTACGTATCAGGTCTCTAGTCCGATTTACAACAGCGGCAATTTGATTGGAGGTATAGAGGTCAATCAATTTCATGCGCTTTTTTCTTTCGACGGGCAAGCGCTTTGGAACCTCAACACCATACCCACAAGCATCGACTTTATGGCGGATCCGGTCTGGTCCACACTGTTCATTGAAGCGTCTACTATAGGAAATTTCGCAGGGCAAATCGATACCGTAGTCGCTCAAAACATACCGCGACCTGTTCCGATAGAAGTTCCAGTATCGCTCTGGTCTTTCGCCGTACTCACACTATTCATCTTTGGCCGAGCAAGTCGAAAGATGGAGCGTTACATTGCCTTCAGTGAACCGCACCTAACCTCCTGTTGAACCTGACACTTGATTGCTCCCTCCTTTTGCTGCCGCACCAGTCTGTCTCCGTCAAGTGCAGCTTGCCTCGGCGTTATACGACAAAATGAGTTTTTTAGCTGACGTCTGTCTATTTCGGCGTCCGCGACATGCTGGAGGAACTGGAGATCGGAAAAACGATCTCAGAGTACCGAGCGGTGAAGCATGTCTTGGTCGCGATGATATTGAGTGGAATCGGCATTGAGGTACCAGTGCGATTGGTAGAAAGTGCGGAACCTGAACCGCTCAGGTTGCCGGATGGATTGTCTCCTTTCTCATCTCAGCTGCAATACGTAGTACGGAGTTTGGCTGTGAAGTATCAGGCCAACAAAAAGGAGACGGAAAGGAATTCTTTCTCAAGATTCCGCCGCGCTAAGTTTGGCCTGTCGGGGTACGATTGATGATCATTTTCGCTGTTTTGGGCAGCGTTGTGGCTGTGATTTCGTTGCAAATCTCGACGATGATGGATAAAGCTGGAATGTATCTAGCTTTATGGAAGCACCTATTTGTTCGTCATCCTTATGGCGGCGTTGTATTTCTTGATGTTGCACAAATACATGGTCGTTGCTTCAGGCCGGTGACTTAGTGACGATGTCGTATAACAAAGCGATCGAGGCCGATGCGCGGCTCACCGCTAAGTTAGGTGTACTAGTGACATGAGTCTCGGGGATTGGGTATAAAGGCAGCGGCGACGAAGCTGCAGAAGCCAAAACAAGAAGTGATCGATGTGGCCTATATTATGGTAAGTCTGCGGATGCATGTTCCCATTGCGCGCATCTATCAGAAATACAACTCGAAGAATTGCTTGCGAAGATTGATTCGCATCATGAGGCAAATAGGAGGCTAGGGAAACTGTTCTTTATTCTTATGCTAGTTCTCTTCCACGGAATGTTTACTAGTCGCTGCACTTCGTAGGTCTTGTTCTTATTGGAAATGAAGAATACACTTAGGCGTTCCAACCGAAGTGCAACAGAAATAGTTACTGGCGTGCATAACATTCTTCCGGTGACTTAAAGCCGAGCGTTTCTCTCGGGCGTTTGTTGAGTTTCCTCGCGATAGTATCGCAGTCACGTTGGGTGACCTCGGCCATGCTCTTTCCTTTAGGCAGGTACTGTCTAATCAACCCGTTGGTATTCTCGTTCAATCCGCGTTCCCAGGAGTGATACGGCGTACAAAAATAGAACGGTACTCCCGTCGCCTTCTCGACAGCGGCGTACTGATGGAACTCAGTACCGTTGTCCGAAGTGATGGTTCTGAAACGTTCCGGTTCACGTCGAATGAGCTGTATTAGCCGCTTGTTGGTCTTAGCGGTGTTTCGACGCGAGAGCTTGCCGATGAGAGTGTATTTGGTTTTGCGCTCGACCAGAGTCACGATGCAGTGCTGGTCATCACTGCCGATGACAGTATCGAGTTCCCAGTGCCCCGCACGCGAACGATTATCGGCACTGAGCGGTCGCTCAGAGATATGCCGCTTGCCGCTCATGACGCCCCGCGAA
The DNA here is from genome assembly GCA_942490995.1 of uncultured Gammaproteobacteria bacterium. Classification (GTDB taxonomy): domain Bacteria; phylum Pseudomonadota; class Gammaproteobacteria; genus UBA981. The sequence continues at coordinate 228,567 of CALOBG010000054.1, read as the reverse complement.
TCGTAGGCGCCATAGCGTTTTCGCCGCCGCTTCCCCGCCTGCCGAAGGTGTAGCCAGAGCATGCCTCCAGCCCATTGGTCGTACCAGATAAATCGATAGAGCGTTTGGTGGCTGATATTCAATACACGATGACGGCGTAACCATCCGGAGACTTGTCTGGGACTCCATTGAAGTTTCAGCAAGCTGATGGCGAACTGAAGCTGTCGGTCGGAAAAGTGCCAGCGCCGGCGGGATTTGGAACGCCGGGCCCGCGCAGCTTGATCCGCTTCGCCTGGCTGATAGCTGCGCCAGTAGCGATTGCGCTTTAGCTCTCGCCCAATGGTACTGCGATGGCGGCCCATGGCTTCGGCAATCTGAGCGTTGTTCAAGCCTTGCAATCGCAGGGCCTGAAGCATATATCTTTCACCTGAGGTGAGCTGGTGGTAACTCATCGTAAGCATCCTATTCCGGCAAGAATTGAACGCTTGCGAGTATCCCAGCTCGCCTCACTTACTACGACAGGGAGGTTCTCAAGTGTTGCACTTACTTTGTGAATCCGCGACACCTAACATTATGTTCGAGTCCGATACTTGATCGCTCCTTTCACTTCGCTCTCGCTCCCGCCGGTCGTCCTCAAGCGCCGCTCAACTCGGCGTTAGTTTTATTTCGAGCCCGTCGGTGTCATGGAAATCGCATTTATCATCGTTGTAGCCGTACTCGTTCTCTACTACATCTACAGCCAGGGCTCGAACGCCACTGGAAACTCCCAAATTAGTGCCATCAGCGAAGAAGAAAAAGCGCTCAGAGCAAATATGGAATGGCTGGAAGTACGCTGGGCACTTGCAGATCAAGGAACGTCAATCTCTAAGCTCGAAGGTATTCCCAGATTGGTTTTACGACCAGATCACAGAAAGCCAAAATTGAACGACTAAAAAGAGACGGTTTGTGGGGCCTACTTAAAAGTCCTACTTTTTCTAAAGGGCAAGCATCCGACCTTATTGGTCTTTTAGAGGAACCGGAGGACGCGGATTTGGAAGTATTGCGCTTCTTCAAGGTTAAACGAGTGAGATTCAATCAATCCAGAGCGCGTCATGAAGTCGCATTGCTCATGAGCGATCCAGAAAAGCGAGCCCAATGGGACAAACGTTCTGCATCGATAATGGAGAAGGAATTTTTCAAGTTCTTCGAGTTAAAGTGTCCGACTAGAATCACTAGTGTTGACGCACAACGGGCGCAAGACGCGTATTTTCGAGATCTTCCGGAGGAAGACGAATGGAAAATGGCTGCTTGGCACGATTACCAAGAAATCTACGAAGAGCTATCCAACCCTGAATTTCGGGATGACTGTTCGCTTAAGCCATCGGTAGCACAATACCGTCGCGCAATGAGAAACTTGTACTCGCTGGCGAAACTTTGGAATCCCTGTCGGACGAACCCGAAAAAGTAGCCGAACAACTAACCGAATCTGAGCCAAGTTTGCGAAAAGAATAAATGGGGCTAACAACCGCATCGAGTCCGCGACTTGACCGCTCCTTCGCACGCTGCCGCTAGGCCCCCACTCACTGGCAATACTCAATTAGCTTTATGCATTTCGCGTCACCAGGTCGCGCCAATGCTCGCCAAACGCAATATCTCTGCTCTTGCTATCGAAAGTGAGTCGGAAACTCGTTCGCATGCCATATCCCATTTGGCACGCTTTGGCCGAAACTGTATGCAACGGAGCTTTATATCGCTGACTGCACTTACAGCGCGCCCCGAACGCTAGAAAGCGTCGTCTGAGGCAGTGTCGGAAACCGCCTAAGCGAACGGTTAATAAATGGTGGAGCCGGGGAGGATCAGACTCCCGACCTTCGCATTGCGAACGCGACGCTCTCCCAGCTGAGCTACGGCCCCACGGGCATCGGCCACGCTGCTTGAGCGTGACAGGGCTTGATTCTACGCGCTCGTGACGACGACGGGGAATAGTATAGCTGCTGATATTGCGTGCGCGCCGACACAGTTAATGGTGTTGGCTGCCCTGCGCATCGCCAGCCAGCGGACCTGCGCTCAGTGCGGAACGGTGCCTGTGTTGATCGCGGTGGGTACCTTGTGAGCATAATCACGCCCGCCGGCGGCAGCAGCTCCGGCCCACGCAGCGCCGGCGCGGCAGGTCGCGATGCGGCGCCGGGCCGGCGCATTCAGGAGCGCACGATGACAATCATGCACAGCCACAAGAAGACCTGGCGCGCGGTCGGCGGCGCGGCATCGGAGCGATATTGATGGCGCGTTTGCCCGCGGTCGCACCGGGCGCGCATCCGGCCAATAATTTTCCCGGTTACCGCTCGTCCGTCACGCGCGCGCCTCGCGCAGCACCGATTGCGATCGAGGCGACGGTGTCGGAAACCAGCGGTCCGCATTACGGCGCGGAACGGTTCGAATCCGCGCTCAGTGATATGACCCGTGCGCCGGGCGGCGGCACCGCGCTCGGCCAGCGCATCATTGTCCACGGGCGGGTCTGCGACGAATACGGCCGCCCCGAACGTAACGCCCTGGTCGAAGTCTGGCAGGCCAACGCCGCCGGCCGTTATCTGCACGGCGGCGATCAGCACGACGCGCCGCTCGACCCGTGTTTCACCGGTACCGGTCAGGCGCTGACGGATGCCGACGGCAACTATCGATTCGTGACCATCGAGCCCGGCGCCTATCCATGGGCCAATCACCACAATGCGTGGCGACCGAAACACATCCATTTCTCGTTGTTTGGCGCGACCTTTGCGTCGCGCCTGGTCACCCAAATGTATTTCCCCGGCGATCCGACCCTGCCGTTCGATCCGATCTACAACGCGGTGACCGATGCCGCCGCCCGCCAGCGGCTGGTGGCAAGCTTTGACCTCGAGCACAGCGTGCCCGATCACGCCATCGCTTATCGTTTCGACATCGTGCTCCGCGGTGTCGAACAAACGCCGCTGGAGAACGCGTCGTGAGCAGGCAGCCGCTCACGCCGTCGCAGACGGTCGGCCCTTACTTCAGCCTCGGCCTGGATTGGAAAACCGCCAATCGGCTGGTTGACGACGCGACCCGAGGACAACACATCGTGGTGCAGGGAAGGGTCTTCGATGGCGATGGCCAGGCGGTGCCCGATGCACTGCTCGAGATCTGGCAGGCCGACGCCAGCGGTCACTACCACGGCGAAGCCGACGCCGCGTTTCGCGGCAGCGGGCGGACCGCTGTCGACCGCGATGGCCGCTACCTGTTCGAAACGATCAAGCCCGGGCCGGTGGACGATGGCGGTACCGTGCAGGCGCCGCATATCAATCTCGCGGTGTTTGCCCGCGGTTTGCTGGTTCACCTCAACACGCGCATCTATTTCGCCGACGAGGCGGCCGCCAATGCCAGCGATGCGGTCCTCGCGCGCGTACCCGAAGCACGTCGCGAGACCGTGATCGCGCGCCGCGAGGGCGACCATTACCGCCTCGATATTCGCCTGCAGGGCGAAAACGAAACTGTATTTTTCCAGTTCTGATATGGCTTCACGTATACAGGTCGGCATTATCGGCGCCGGTCCGGCCGGGCTCATGCTCGGCCGCCTGCTTGCGCAGGCCGGTATCGAGTTCGTCATCCTTGAACGGCAGAGCCGCGCCTATGTCGCCGGTCGGATCCGCGCGGGCGTGCTCGAAAGCGGCAGCGTCGCACTGCTCGAAACGGCCGGCGCGGCTAGCCGGCTGCACGACGAAGGCCTGGTCCACGACGGCGTTGACATCGCGTTCGGAGATCAATCCATTCATATCGATTTTCGCGAACTGACCGGCAGTGCGGTGACCATTTACGGCCAGACCGAGATCACGCGCGATCTGCAGGCCCTGCACGCCGATGCCGGCAGTGACATCCGCTACGAGTGCGAGGATGTCAGTGTCCACGGCTGCGACGGCAGCGCGCCACGGCTGCGGGCGCGACAGGCAGGCCGGGTGCTGGAGTTCGACTGTGACTACATCGTCGGCTGCGATGGCTACCACGGTATTTCGCGGCAGAGCATCGCGCAGGAGCAGCGCCGCGAATACGAGTGTGTCTACCCGGTCGGCTGGCTTGGCGTGCTGTCGGATACGCCGCCGGTCGCGCCGGAGTTGATTTATGCCCGCCACGAGCGCGGTTTCGCGCTGTGTTCGATGCGTTCGCCGACCCGCTCGCGCTACTACGTTCAGGTCGGGCTCGACGAGGTGCTGGAGGACTGGTCGGATAACCGCTTCTGGGATGAACTCAAGCAGCGTCTGCCGGCGGCTGCCGCCGCCAGCCTCGTCACCGGCGCATCGATCGAAAAAAGTATCGCACCGCTGCGCAGCTTTGTCCTCGAGCCGATGCGCTACGGGCGCCTGTTCATGGCCGGCGACGCCGCGCATATCGTGCCGCCGACCGGCGCCAAGGGTTTGAACCTGGCGCTGTCCGATGTCAGCGTATTGGCGCAGGCCATGCGAGCGTATTACCACGATGGTGATGAAACCGGTCTGGCCGGGTACTCGGCGACGTGCCTCAAGCGGGTGTGGAAGGCGGAACGCTTTTCGTGGTGGTTTACCCGCCTTACCCACCGTCTCGACGACGATCCGTTTCAGCAGCGTGTGCAGACCGCCGAACTGGAGTACCTGGCTTCCTCGCAGGCGGCCAAAACCAGCTTTGCCGAAAACTACGTCGGCCGGTTCTGAACGGCGCGCATGGCAGGCTCCGCATTCAGCGACGGTTATCTCAACTCGGTCACGGTAGCGCGCTGTTTCGATGCGCCGGCATTGCTCGTGCGCATGCTCGAATTCGAATCCGCGCTGGCGCAGACGCAGGCCGATCTGGGCTTCATTCCGGACGCCGCGGCGGCGTGCATCGCGGCGCAGGCCGCAGCGCCGGACTACGATCTCGAGCAGCTGCGCCTGGCGACGGCGGAAGCCAGTAACCCCGCCATTCCGCTGGTCCGGGCTTTGACCGCGCGGGTTGCCGCAAAAGACGCCGAGGCGGCGCGCTATGTGCACTGGGGCTCGACCAGTCAGGACGTCATGGACAGCGCCGTCATGTTGTGTTGCCGCGACGCGCTGAGGCAGATCGATGACGTGCTCGGCGCCATCAGCGCGACGCTGTGCACGCTCGCGGATGAACATCGCGGCACGATGATGGTCGTGCGCACCCTGTCGCAGCACGCCGCGCCCGGCAGTTTTGCCGGCAAGGTCGCGACCTGGCTGAACGGCCTGCTCAACGTGCGCCTGCGATTGGCCGCATTGAACGCCGGTCTGCCGCTTCAGTTTGGCGGCGCGAGTGGCACCCTGGCCGCGTTTGATACCCGCGGCGCGGAACTCGCGGCAGGGGTCGCCAGGCGTCTCGGACTCAATGCCATCGCGCCCTGGCACACCGAACGCTCGGTGGTGCGCGAACTGGCCGCGGCACTCGGCGAGCTGGCGGCGACGTGCGGCAAGATTGCCGGCGATATCGTGCTGATGGCGCAGACCGAGGTCGGTGAATTGCGTGAGGCCGCGGCGGTCGGGCGCGGCGGTTCATCGGCCCTGCCGCACAAACGCAACCCGGTCGCGGCGATCGCGGTGTGCGCCAGCGCGCGACGGGCGCCGGGCCTGCTGGCGACGGTCTACGCGGCCTTCGATCACTGGCACGAGCGTGCCGCCGGCGCCTGGCATGCCGAAAACGCGGCTTTGTGTGATCTGTTTGTGGTCAGTGCCGGCGCCGCCGAACAGCTCGATAAATCGCTGACCGGGATCGAAGTCGACCGCGCGCGAATGCGCGCCAATCTCGACCTTACTCGAGGCCTGGTCATGAGCGAGGCGGTGGTGATGGCGCTGGCCCCGGCGCTCGGTCGCGGGGCCGCCCAGGACCTCGTCAAAGGCGCCGTGGTGCGGGCCGAATCCAGCGCAACCGCGCTCGGCGACATACTGGCCGCGGATGAGATCGTATGCCGCCATCTGGATGCGGAGCAACTGCGGGCGGCGCTTGATCCGAATAATTTTCTCGGCGTTTCCACGGCGCTCGTCGAGCAGGTACTGGCACGTGCAGCCACAATAGAAAACGCTTCCAGCAAGCAAGCGAGGACCCCGAGTGATGGATGACAAACAACGATTCGAAACCGGCATAGCGACCCGTCGCGAAGTGCTGGGCGATGCCCACGTGCAGCGTGCGGAGAACAATAAAACTTCGTTCAATGCGGACTTTCACGACCTCGCAACCCGCTACGCCTGGGGCGAGATCTGGCAGCGTCCAGGGCTCGACCGGCGCACCCGCAGTTTCATGACGCTGTCGATGCTGCTTGCCCTCAATCGCGGTGACGAACTGGTACTGCACGTACGGGCGGCGCTGAATAACGGCCTCACCCGCGAGGAGATCAAGGAAGTGCTGTTGCATGCGGCGATCTATTGCGGGGTGCCGGCCGCTAACCATGGCTTCAAACTCGCGCAGGACGTGTTTAATGCCATCGACGCCGAGATCTGATCGAGTCCGCCGATTTCGCTATCTTTCGATTACTGCGGCAGCGCTGTGCGCCGCGCCGACGACGCTTCGCGACCGCCGCCGAGGTTCGAAAGGCCGCCCCCCCCGTAAACCACACGATATGCCCCATCCCCCCGCAGCCCCCCCACCCAGATATAAATCGGCGTCCCTCTTGTCCTCTGAGGAAAGCCAGCCGTATAAGGCCCTTAACGCTGGCGGCCTATCCCGTCCCCTCACCCCCCCCGTTGCCGCCCACTACCCACCCATTTACGTCCCAATAACTACCTGCCGCCCCCCCGCGAACCCCCGAGTATCAACCGTATCGCCCACGCCCGGCCAACCCGAGGCCCCCCCGCCGGTATTGCTCAAATGGATCCCGGCGATCATGGCCATCGACCTGCTCGACCCGCGCCTGACGCGTCTCTCGACGTCTGACGCGCCGGGGCTGCTCTCTGGTGCTTCGGTGACGAAAAACGCGCCTTTCACGACGCCGACAACCCCTCCATCCGCAACGACTCCTGCGTCCCCTCGACCTGGGGGTCACGGTCATCGCCGCACATATCGCGACCACCGGCGACAACGGCGGCGAGGAAAATTTCACCCGTCTGCTGAAACTGTTCGAGGCTTATCCGAACCTGTTCACCGAGATCTCGAGCCTGACCCAGGTCAACAAGCTCGGCTATCCGCGTCGCGCACTGAACCCGGTGTCGACCTGCGCATGCTCCACGGCAGCGACTGGCCGCTGCAGTTTTTCCCGCTGGTGTGGGCGGGCTGGCACGTCGGCAGCGCGCCGCTCGCCGAACTGCGTTATGCAGCCGCGCTCGACAATCCGCTCGACCGCGATATCGCGCTGAAGTCGGCGCTCGGTGTACCGGCCGCGGTGTTTGCGCGTACCGCGACGATCCTGCGACTCGTGCCGCCTGTTCACGACCAACGCTGAGCTTCACCCGCGGAGGGTGGTATTCTGCGTTGTTTTTAGCCCGACCCCGGCCCGACAGCGCCGGCCACAACGATTGGCGCCGACGTGAATAATCCTGAACCTGCTAAAACCGTTTGCACCCGCCGACTGCTCGCCGTGTTGTTGTGGGTGACGGCCTGGTGTCTGGTGGCGGACGCCGGCGCCGCGCCGGTACGCGTCAATACCCTGGCTTCGATCGCGGTGTATCCGGAACGCACGGCGCCGGCGACGGTAGTGTCAAACAGCGAAGCGGAAATCAGCGCCGAGGTCGCGGCCCGGGTGGTGGCTTTCGACCCTCGCGTCGGCGACATCGTCGCCGCGGGCGCCGTGATTGCGAGCCTCGATTGTCGCGACTACACAATCGCACTGCGCGCCGCACGCGCTGCCCTGGACGTGGTCGCGGCCCGCCTCGAGCTGGCCGAGCGACGCCTGGTGCGGGCGCGCGAGCTGCGTGAGCGCAATTCAATTGCCGTCGAAGTACTCGACGAGCGCGAAGCCGAACGCGCGGTGCTGGTGGCCGAGGTCAGATCCGCGCAGGCGCGCATCGCTGCTGACGAGGTGGCCGTCAGCCGCTGTGCGATCCGTGCCCCGTATCGCGCGCTGCTGCGCTCGCGGCTGGCACCGGTCGGCCGCTACGTCGCGGTTGGTGACCCGGTGGCGCGGGTCATTGACGTCGACGATCTGGAGTTATCCGCCCAGATCGGAGTCGACGATGTCGCCGCGATTGAACGCAGCGCAGCGCTGGAGTTCGTGGCCGGCGACGAACGTTATCCGGTTGTGGTGCGCCAGGCAGTTGCGGCGGTCAATACCGAAACCCGTAACCGCGAGGTGCGCCTGCGTTTCACCGACCAGCGTCCACTGAGCGGACGCGCCGGCCAGCTGGTGTGGCGCGACAGCCGCGCGCACCTGCCGGGCAAATACCTGGTCCGGCGTGAAGAGGCGCTGGGCTTTTTTGTTGTCGAACAGGGCCGGGCACGCTTCGTAGCGGCACCGCGGGCGCAGGCCGGACGCGCCAGTCCGGTCGCGATCGACACCGCCAGCGTGGTCGTTGTCGACGGTCACTACGCGCTCAGCGACGGCGAAGCGGTGGAGCTGCTCGACCAGCCATGACCCTGCTCGCCGCGTTGCTGCGCAATCATGTGCTGGCCAACCTCGTTTTCGCCCTGGTCCTGGTACTCGGCGCGGTGTCCTACGTGCAGATGCCGCGGGCCAAGGATCCGCAGATCAAACTCAACTGGGTCAACATCATCACGGTCCTGCCCGGCGCTTCGGCCGAGGACGTCGAGAAGCGCGTCACCGATCCGATCGAGGAGGCCATTCAGCGTTCGGTCCGCGACATCAAGTTCGTGTCCAGCACCTCGCGCGAAAATACCTCGAATATCATCGTGCGTTTCGACTACATCGACGGTCCGACCTACGACAAGCGGGTCATCGATCTGCGGCGCGAAGTGCAGAACGTTTATAACGACGAGCTGCCGGCCGAAGCCGACGATCCGATTTTCTACGAGCTGACCTCGTCGACCTGGTTTCCGACCGCGACGGTCGTTATCCACGGCCAGGGCCTGGATGACAACCTCCGCCGCCAGGCACGCTATGCCAAGCGCGACATCGAAGAAATCGCCGGCGTCGATGCGATCAACGCGCTGGGCCAGCCGCGCCCGGAACTGCTGATCGAATTTTACCCGGAGCGTCTGCTCGGACTCGGGATCACGGCCGCCGACGTCGCCGATACCGTACGCGGCTATTTTCGCGATGTCTCGGCCGGTGACGTCGCCACCGCCAGCGGTCGCTGGCTGGTGCGTATCGCGGGGACCACCGCCGATCCCGAAACCCTGGCGCGCCTGCCGGTGATCACCGCCAGCGGCGTGGTCGAGCTGGGTACCCTGGCCGACATTTCTTTCGCCACCGAGGAAGCCGAAGAACTGGTCAGCTTCAACGGCCACCCGGCGATGATGATGGCGGTGACGAAAGAAGAGGACGCGAACGTCCTCGATCTCGTTGCCAGCCTGCAGGCCTACATCGATCGCCGCAATCAACTCACATCCAAGACCGGCGTCGAGCTGTTTCTGGTCGACGACCAGACCGTCAGTACGCGCGAGGCGCTGGACCTGATGCAGGCCAACGCCGCGATCGGACTGGCCCTGGTGCTGCTCGTGACGTGGTTGTTCCTGGGTTCGCGGATCGCGGTGCTGACCAGCATCGGTATTCCGTTCACGCTCGCCGCCACCTTTATTGTGCTCAATGTCGCCGGCATGACGGTCAACAACACGGTCCTGCTCGGGGTAGTGATTTCTCTCGGCATGCTGGTCGATGACGCGGTGGTGGTGGTCGAAGCCATCTACCAGCGGCTGCAGCGCGGCGCCGACGCCCTCGATGCGGCGCTCGGCGGCCTGCTCGAGGTGGCGGCCCCGGTCACGACCTCGGTACTGACCACGGTTGCCGCGTTTCTGCCACTGGCGCTGCTGCCGGGCGTACTCGGTGAATTCATGCGCGTGATCCCGATCGTGGTCAGCGTCGCGATCGGCGTCAGTCTGCTGGAAGCGTACTGGATGCTGCCCGCGCACGTGATCGCGCTGCGCATCGATTTTTCGCGGCCGTCGGCGATCCATCGTCGCCGCGAGCGTTTCACGCACTGGTTGCGCCTGCGTTACACGCGCATTCTGATCGCCGTGCTGCGCCGGCCGTGGCTGGCCATCCTTGCAGCCGCCGTGAGTATCGCGCTGGCGGTCGGCACCCTGGCCTCGGGGCATGTACGGGTCGATTTTTTCCAGGGCGACGCCGTGCGCCTGCTGTACGTCAGCGTCGAGATGCCGCCGGGCACCAGCCTCGAGGAAACCTCGCGCGCGGTGAGCGCCCTGGAACAGCGTGCGCGAGCGGTTATCGACGATGACGAACTGCGCGGCACGCTGACTTATGCCGGCCAGCTGTTTACCGAAACCGACAACGTGTTCGGCGACGTGGTCGGCCAGATCCTGATCAGTCTCAATCCGGCCCGGCCTGGCGATCGACACGTGTTCGAGGTCGCCGACGCGATCGAGACGGCGGTCGCGGATTACCCCGGCCCGAAGAAAATCTGGATGTTACGTCTCACCGACGGACCACCGACCCAACGCCCGGTCAAGCTCAAGATCCGCGGCGATCGCTACGAGGAGATCCTGGTGGTGGTCGGCAAACTGCAGGCCTTCCTCGAAAGCAACGACCTGTTTCAGGATGTGGCGGTCGACTACCGGCCCGGTAACCCCGAACTGGTCCTGCGCCACAATGGCGAGGCGATCAAGCGCGCCGGACTCGATCCGACCGCGGTGTCGCGCGCGGTCAGCCTGAACGTCGATGGTGAAATCGTCACCGAGTTTCAGCACCGCGGCGAAGAGGTCCGCGTGCGGGTGCGGGCCGAGGGTGACGGCGTTTCGGATATCAACGATTTGCTGCGCCAGACCATCGCCATGCCGGGCGGCTTGTCGATTGCGCTGGGCGAGCTGTTCAACGCCGAACAGGGCACCAGCCAGTACAACATCCGTCACCACGACTACAAACGCGCGATTACGCTCGAGGCCGACATCGACAGCGCTCGTATTGACACCGTCGCTGCCAATCGCCTGCTCCAGGAGCAATGGCAGCGCATGGCCGGCGAGTATCCAAATATCGATATCGATTTTTCCGGTGAGCTCGACGACATCGAGGAGTCGCTCGACGCCATCACGCTGCTGTTTGTGCTCGGTCTCGGCCTCATGTACATCATTCTGGGCACCCAGTTCCGCAGCTATCTGCAGCCGCTGTTGATCCTGTTTACCGTGCCGCTGGCCTTTACCGGCGTGGTGCTGGGCCTGCTGGTCACCGGCAACCCGCTCAGCCTCTACACCATGTACGGTATGGTTGCCCTGGCGGGGATCGCGGTGAATGCCTCGATCGTGCTGATCTCCGCCGCCAACGCCCGCCTCGAGGCCGGCATGAGCCTGATCCACGCGACCATTTACGCCGCCCGGCGCCGGGTTGTGCCGATCCTGATCACCTCGGCGACGACCATCGCCGGGTTGTTTTCGCTGGCCGCGGGACTGGCCGGGGAATCGTTTATCTGGGGCCCGGTGGCGACCGCCATCGTCTGGGGCCTGACGTTCTCGACCACCCTCACGCTGGTCATGATCCCGATGCTGTACCGCGCCTTCATGGTCTGGCGCTACCGCACTGCAGCATAAGGCTGCCACGCCACGCTTGCGATTAACTCAAGTTCGTCACATTTCGGTCGCTGAAATGAAACAGCCCGATACCCAACCCATATACTGAATTTTGATGAACTCGGCTTCGGGCGCTGCGGTGCAGCGAAAATAGAACCAACCAGAGCGTGACGCCCCGTATGCTAAACGTCACTACAGTACTGACGACCATCATCCGTGAGCGTGCCGCCGAGCATTTCGCCACGCTATACCCCGGGCAGGACGGTGCCGCGCTGGATCTGGTCAGTGAAGTCGCCGAGGCCGCGCTGACGGCAATAAGCAGCAGCGACGCCCTCTACCACAATGTCGAACACACCACCCACGTCACCCTGGTCGGTCTTGAGATCCTGAAAAACAAGCAGCGCGCAGAGGGCGCCTTACCGGTACGCACCTGGGCCAATGCCGCGGTCGCGCTGCTGTGCCACGATATCGGCTACGTTCGCGGCCTGTGCCGCGGCGACACCGAACAACTCCTCGCCACCGGCCTTGACGGCCAGGCATTGAAGAACGTCGAAGGCAGTTCCGACGCGGTGCTGATGCCAATCCACGTCAACCGCGGCAAGCGCTTCGTGGAAGAAACCTATCTCGAGCATGATCTGATTGATGTCGGCTTCATCAACGCCTGCATCGAGCGCACCCGCTTTCCGGTCCCCGACGATCCCTGGTATAAAAAGACCGACGACTTCCCGGGTCTGGTTCGTGCCGCGGATCTGATCGGCCAGCTCAGCGACCCGCGCTACCTGCACAAGCTGTCGGCAATTTTCTACGAGTTCGAAGAAATCGGCTTCAACAAACTGGTCGGTTACGAGCGGCCCGGTGATCTGCTGACCGGTTATCCGGCGTTTTTCGAGAACAGCGTGGAACCTTATATCGGCGTTGCCAGCAGCCATCTCAAACGCAGCCTCGAAGGGCGCGATATCCTCGACCACCTGTACGCCAATCTCAGCACCGCGCGCGAAACGCTTGCCACCCCGATCGCGCCCCTGGCCAACGCCGCCAATAGTTAAAGGCGTCTGCCTGCGGCCGGCGCCTGCCGCTATGATGGGCGCATCGTGATCAGCGGACATTTGTAATGAAGCGGCTTTTGGAGTTCGCCTGCGCGGCACTGCTGCTGGTGTCCGGTACCGGCCTGTATGCGTCGTCCGACAATGCCTTCAAAGTCGAGGAAGTGGCCGCAGGCGTGTATCTGCACCGTGGTCAGCTCGTCGATCTCGACAGCCCGGCGCGCGCCGACAGCGCCAATATCGGCTTTGTGGTCGGCGCCCGCTGCGTCGCGGTGATCGATAGCGGTGGCGCGATAGCAACGGGCGAGGCGCTGGCGAAGGCCATCGCCGCGGTCACCGACAAGCCGGTGTGTTATGTGATCAACACCCATGTCCATTTCGACCACGTGCTCGGCAACAGCGCTTTTCAGGGTCCCGACACGCAGTTTGCCGGGCACCATGCACTGGCCGAAGCGATGGCCGCGAATCGCGAATTTTTTGCCGAATCCTTCGCCGCCGAACTCGGGCCGGACGGCGCGGCACACGTGATCGGACCCGGGCTGTTGGTCGACGACACCGTCGAACTCGACCTCGGTCAGCGCGTGCTGGTCCTGCACGCGGTTGGCACCGCGCACACGACCACCGATCTGACGGTCCACGACCGCGCCTCCAACACGTTGTGGAGCGGCGACCTGCTGTTCCGCGATCGCATGCCGATCCTGGACGGCAGCCTGAGCGGCTGGCTGGCATGGATGAGCGAGACCATGGCGCGCACCTATACCCTGGTGATACCGGGGCACGGCGCCCCGGATCGCGACTGGCCGGCCGGGGCGCAAGCCCAGCAGCGCTATCTCACCGCGCTGCGTGACGACACCCGTGCCGCGATCAAGCGCGGGCTGTTCATCGACGAGGCCAGCGACAGTGTCGCCAGCGGTGAACGTGGCCACTGGTCGCTCGGCGAACGGGCTCATCCGCTGAACGTTTCGCGTGCGTTTCGCGAACTGGAATGGGAATAGTGTTTTCTTTACAACGGTGCGAGCGAGAAATATTGGGCGCGCAGGCGCGTGTTCGCAATTTCACTGTTGATCCAGGCCTCGTCACGCTTCAACTCACGGGCCATCAGCCGCGCCACCGTCGGCGCTATCGCGAGCGCCGCCGCGGCGTTGATAAACAGGGCGCGACTGCGATAAGCCAGCGCGTCGGCGACGGTCAGAACCTGTTCGTTACGCGCGGCCCACACGAAATGCGCGCCGCAATAGGGCAGCTCGGGGTGCAGGGCCATACCGAGTTCGGGTTGCGCGCGCACCAGCGCGCTTAGGCCCGCCCCGGCCGCACCCCAGTCCGCGTAGCGTTGTTCTGCATCGGCATCAGGGCGCACCAGCGCCAGCCCCGCGGTGCTCGATGGCGGCGCCCGCAGATCGCCGTGACGGACCGCCAGGTCGACGGCCTGGGCCGCGATCAGGCGGTAGGTTGTCCACTTTCCGCCGCTGACGGTGACCAGCCCGCTGCGGCTGACGTCGAAGGCATGTTCGCGAGAACGGCGCGCAGTCGGCGCGCCATCGGGTACGCCGACCAGCGGCCGCAGCCCGGCGAACACGCTTTCAATGTCGGCGCGCCTCGGTGCCGGATCGAGAAACCTTGCTGCGACGGCGAGAATATCCTCGACCTCGGCGTCCAGCGCGCGCGGTTCCCTGGGCGCCTCGGGCATCAGGGTATCGGTCGTACCGATCAGGGTGTGCCCGTACCAGGGCAGTACAAACAGGATGCGGCCGTCACGCCTGTGCGGCAGAACGAGTGCGTTCGGTGCGGCGCCGAAGCGTCCGGCCACCACGATGTGCGTGCCCTGGCTGGGGCTGAGCGTGACGGCGGCCGCCGGGTCGTCGAGCTTGCGCACTGCATCCGCGTAGGCGCCGGTGGCATTGATCACAACCCGAGCGCTGAGTTCGAGTTCGCGGTCACCGAGCCGATCCTGGACCACAACGCCGCTGGCGCGACCGTTGCGATCGCGCGTGATTGCGCTCACCTCGGCGTGGTTCAACAGTGCGGCGCCGTACTCACCGGCGCGCTCGAGGATGCTGATCAGCAGCCGCACGTCGTCGAACATGGCGTCGTCGTACGTCACGGCGCCGCGCAGTCCGTCGCGGCGTAAGGCTGGACTGAGCGCGGCGGCATCGGCTGCTGCCAGACCGACGCTGGCTTCAAGGCCGCGGCTGCCCGCCAGCCAGTCGTAGAGTTTCAGTCCGAGGCGGAATTTGGCGCGTTGGAGGTGGCTGTAAGCCGGGAGCATAAAACGTTGGGTGGTGACCAGGCCGGGGGCATTGTTGAGCAGCGCGGCGCGTTCGGCGAGGGCCTCGCGAACCAGGCCCCATTGGCCGAGCCCGACGTAACGCACGCCGCCGTGGATCAGCTTGCTGCTGCGCGACGAGGTGCCGGAGCCAAAGTCGCCGCGTTCGAACAGCGCCACACTGAGACCGCGGCTGGCGGCGTCAAGCGCGATGCCGGCGCCATTGGCGCCACCGCCAATAACGGCGATGTCGTAGGATGCGCCGCGTCGATCGAGCTGGGCGATGACTGCCGCGCGCGTCTGCATCAATCCGTCCCGGCCCAACCCCGGCAGCGTTCAACCGCGCGCCGCCAGTGCGCCGCGCCACGTTCGCGTGCGGCGCTATCCATGGCCGGCTCGAAGCGCCGCTCGGCTTGCCACGTGCGGCTGATTTCCTCGCGCGAACGGTACACCCCTACCGCCAGGCCGGCCAGCAGTGCCGCGCCAAACGCGGTGCTCTCACTGATCGCGGGGCGCAACAGCGGGGCGTCGAGATAGTCAGACTGAAGTTGCATGAGCAGATCGTTGTTGCTCGCGCCACCGTCGACGCGCAGTTCGCCGGTTGCGGTGGCGGCGTCACCGGCCATCGCCTGCACCACCTCGGTGACCTGCCAGGCGATACCGTCGAGCGCTGCGCGCGCGATGTGTTCTCGGGTCGTGCCGCGGGTCATGCCAATCATCAAAGCGCGCGCCTCGGCGTCCCAGTGCGGCGCCCCCAGGCCGGTGAAGGCCGGCACCAGCACCACGCCGTCACTGTCGGGAACGCGGCGCGCCAGCGCTTCGATTTCGGCGGCGCTCGCGATCATGCCGAGGCCATCGCGTAACCACTGTACCGTCGCGCCGCCCATGAACACGCTGCCTTCGAGCGCATAGTCGGTAACGCCGTCGATACGACAGGCGATGGTGGTCAACAGCTTGTTGGCTGAAACCGGCGCGCGCTGTCCGCTGTGCATGAGGACAAAACAGCCGGTGCCGTAGGTGCACTTGGCCATGCCGGCCTCGAAGCAGGCCTGGCCGAACAGCGCCGCCTGCTGATCGCCGGCAATTCCGGCGATGGGAATGTCGCCGCCAAAGCGCTGCGTGGTCGCGCATACGCCGCTGGAATCGACGACTTCGGGCAGCAGCGCGCGCGGTACCTGCCACATATCGAGCAGGGCCTCGTCCCAGTTGTTGTCATGAATGTTGTAGAGCTGGGTACGCGAAGCGTTGGTTGCGTCGGTCATATGGCAGCGCCCGTCGGTCAGTTGCCACAACAGCCAGCTGTCGATGGTCCCGAAGGCGAGTTCGCCGCGTTCGGCGCGGCTGCGCAGGCTGGCGTCGTTGGCCAGCAGCCAATGCAGTTTGGACGCGGAAAAATACGGGTCGAGAACCAGGCCGGATTTTTGCCGCACCTCTTCTTCGCGGCCCTGGCGACGCAGATCCGCGCACAGATCGGCGCTGCGCCGATCCTGCCAGACCAGCGCCGGGGAGCACGGTGCGCCGCTGCGGCGCTCCCACAGCAGGCAGGTTTCGCGCTGGTTCGTGATGCCGATGGCGGCCACTTCGCGCCCGGACACGCCGGCATCGGCCAGCGCGCGCTCAGCGACGGCCAGTTGGCTGCGGGCGATCGCGAGCGGATCGTGCTCGACCCAGCCGGCGCGCGGGTAGTGTTGAGCAAACTCTTCCTGAGCCAGCGCGAGGATCGCGCCGCTGTCATCGAACAGCAGCGCACGCGAACTGGTGGTACCTTGATCGAGGGCGAGCAGGCAGGCCATCGCTCAGCGCGTGCGCTCGCCGTGCTGGTGCAGGACGGCCAGCGCGCGATCCGGGAAATCGGAAAAAATCGCGTCGACCCCAGCGCGTCGACACTGGTCAATAGCGGCGGGTGCGTCGACGGTATAAACGAAAACCTTGAGGCCTCGAGCATGGGCGGCGGCCACGCGCTCTGCGCTGACGTCCTCGAACGGCGCGTGGATCGAATAGGCAGCAAGCTGCGTGGCGCGCGCCAGCGCCTCGTCGTAATCGCCTTCGTACAGCACGCCGAGCCGCTTGTCGCCACGCCGGCGCGCGAGTTCGGCGGTGGTCGCGCCGTCAAACGACGACAGCAGGAGTTGTTTGTCACGTGGGCCATGGTCGTCGACGAAGCTGTCCAGCGTCGCGATCACGGCCGCCGCGATACCGGGTTCCTTGATCTCGACGTTGACGATCTCACAATTCGCAACCACCGCAAGGACCTCGCTGAGCAGCGGAATTCGTTCGCCATTGGCACACTTGAGCGCGCGCAGCTCGGCAAAACTCAAACGCGCATGCGGACCGCGCCCGTTGGTGGTGCGATCGAGCGTGACATCGTGCAGCACGATCAGACGACCGTCGTGCATGCGCACGTCGAACTCTACGCCATTGACGCCGCTGGCCAGCGCAAAGCGCATCGATCCCAGGGTGTTTTCGGCGACCTGGCCGGCGGCACCGCGGTGCCCTAGGACGAGCATGTTCAGGCTGCCTCCGCTAGCGGACATGGTGATCTCGAGGCTGTGCCTCAGACTTTGAAAGCGTCGCGCTACTGATGCTGCGCACTGGTGCGTCGTATCATAGAGGGACTGATGCAAAACGGAAACACACACACTCTGGCTGACGATCGCTGCTCGGGGCGCCGGTCATGACGTGGATATTTGGCTACGGCTCGCTGATCTGGCGCCCGGACTTTCCCTATAGCGAACGCCGGCGCGCCGCCATCAGCGGCTGGCGGCGACGATTCTGGCAGGCCTCGCCCGACCACCGCGGAGTGCCGGAGGCGCCGGGGCGGGTTGTCACGCTGGTGCGCGAAGAAGCGGCGCGCTGCTGGGGTGTGGCATTCAAACCTTCGGCCGAAGATTACGGCGCGATCATCGCCGCGCTGGACGTGCGCGAACGCAACGGTTACGAAATGCTGGAACTGGATCTGCATTTCGACGACGGCAGCGTGGCGCGCGGGATCACCTACGTCGCCGGACCGGATAACCCGAGTTTCGTCGGACCCGCCGCGCTCGGCGATATGGCGCGCCAGATCGCCGGCGCCCACGGACCGAGCGGACCGAACCGCGAATACCTGTTGCGGCTGGCCGAGACCCTGCGCGAACTCGATGTCCACGACGAGGAGGTGCACGGTCTGCGTGACGTGCTGCTCGCCCAGGAGCAAAACGGGTTTCGCGGTGACCGGTCGTGAACCTGTTTTCGCGCTACGTCGGCATCGATTATTCCGGCGCCCAGGCGCCGGTGTCGCGGTTGCGCCAGCTGCAGGTCTACGCCGGTGGGGCGAGCGATGCCGTAGTCCCCGTCACGCCCTACGACCGGGGTGCACGCCACTGGTGTCGCAAGGAAGTGGCGCGCTACGTACGCGAGGTCCTGAGCGGTCCCGAGCCGGCGATCATCGGCATCGATCACGGATTTTCATTTCCGCTGGCGTATTTCCGGCGCCACGAACTCGAAAGCTGGGACGCGTTTCTGCGCCATTTCTGCGATTACTGGCCGACCGAGCGCGACCACATGTACGTCGACTATGTACGTCGTGAGACCCCGCCGGGTGGACCGCCGAGTGAGCTGCGCCTGTGTGAACGCTGGACCAGTGCAGCCAAAAGCGTCTTTCAGTTTGACGTCCAGGGTTCGGTGGCGAAATCGACCCACGCCGGGATCCCATGGCTCAAGCAATTACGCCATGACCGCAAGCTCAGCGCGCGGACCCATTTCTGGCCGTTCGACGGGTTTACCGTCGAGCCTGGACTTTCCGTGGTCGCGGAAATTTTTCCGACCCTGTTCCGTCGCCGCTATCCGCGCGGCGAGCGCAGTCCCGACGAACACGATGCCTTCGTGGTGGCAAGCTGGCTGAAGGATATGGATACCCGCGGTGCGCTGCCGGATTACTTCAACCCGCCCCTGACCCTGCCCGAGCGTCGCGATGTGCGCCTGGAGGGGTGGATCCTCGGGGTGCGTTGAGCACGGCAGACAAAACTGCGAGCTGTGCCCGGTTGTGCATTGCATCAAGCGAAACATGCGCCTATGCTGGGGGTAATGGTGCATTGCAGCACGATGCGGGTTTCGCGGTGCCGCCGGCGCCTGCGAACCCGCTCGCACAGCGAGGCGAAGGAACATGGATAAACTCAGAAACATGCGCGCGCTGGTCACGGTTGCCAAGCTCGGCTCGTTTTCGGCCGCAGCCAAGGCCCTGGGCGTGACCCCCGGGATGATGTCAAAGCAGGTTCGCCACCTCGAAGATGAACTCGACGTGCGCTTGCTGCACAGGACCACGCGCGGCGTTTCCCTGACCGATGCTGGCGAACTCTACGTCGACCGCCTGGTCAGCATTCTGCAGCACATCGAGGACGCCGATGTGGCCGCAACGCAGCTCGCCAGCGGCCCGCGCGGGGTGCTGCGGATCAGCTGTCCGCCGTCGTTCGGCACCCATGTGCTGACGCCGGTCATTGCCGCGTTCATGCGCGAGAATCAGGGGATCCGCATCGAACTCGGTCTGCAGGACGACGAGCCGGACGTGATCGCCTCGCGGCTGGACCTGATATTCCGTCTCGGCACGCTGCGCGACAGTTCGCTGGTCGCGCGCCAGGTCGGCGACGCGCCGTTTGTCCTGTGCGCCTCGCCGGTGTACGTCGGCCGTCACGGTGCGCCACAGGTGCTGGCCGATCTCGTACAGCACAACTGTATCGTTGATGGCTCAATCCAGTGCGACGGCAACTGGGATTTTGTCGCTCGGCAGCGCCGGGTGGCTCAGGCCGTGGGCGGGAATTTTTCCTCGCTCAGTACCGAGGCGGTGATCGAGGCGGCCATCGAAGGCCTGGGTGTTTCCTACGTGCCGCGCTATGCGGTATGCAAGGAACTCCAGCACGGCGAAATCGTGGAGATCGAGCTCAACGACGTGGAACCGATTTCGGTGCCGCTGTTTGCACTGTACGGCAGCCGCGAACACATCGCCGGCAAGATCCGCACGTTCATCGATTTTTATCTCGCCCACAGCGAGCGCTGTATCGAGAAACCGGTGATTGCCGCGTCCGGACCGGTACGCCGCGCGCACAGCGGCCCTCGGCAGCAGGACAAAAGCGTCAGCGGCGAACGCCTGAGCGAAGACCTCGCAACCTGAGCCGAACCTGTCGTTGGCGTGCGGCTACAGCAAGGTTGCGCGCAGCGCGTTGATACCCAGTACCCACAGGCAGAGAGTCGAGAGCGTGAACAGGGTGACCCGCACCGGGATGGTATTGATGGCGCCCTGCCACAGGCTGTGCACGATCCGGATCGCGACATAGCCCCAGGCAAACGCAATGTTGACACTGCTGCCGGCGCCGGCCAGGGCAAGTACCGCAATCACCGCGTAGAACAGAGTCGGCTGCTCCATCAGGTGCGTGTAGTTGTGCGATACCCAATTCACTTTCGCCGGCATGGTCGGTTCGACATCACTGTAGCGCGCGCCGGGCTCAGCCTCGCCAAGTTTCATGCCGGCCTTGGCGAAGGCGCCAAAGCGGGTCACGGTGAGCCACACCAATACCACCAGCGACCATACGATCAAAACCGCGGCTGGCGCCAGGATCTGGGATTCGTTCATAGCTGATCCTCAAGAGTTTGAATCGCGACTATACCCGGCCTGCCGCGTGTTATTCGCACAGGTAGGCTTCCTGCATCCCGCTCAGCACCATGCTGCTCGCGGAGGCGTCGTCGAGACCGCTTTTGTCGGCCAGGTGTTTGAGGATCTTCAGGCGCAGCTCGTCGAGCGAGATCACTTTCGGGGTACAGAATATCGGCTCGAGCTTGAGGCCGTTGACGAGCGAGATGGCGGCGTCCTGCACCCCCATCAGATAGCTGTAGCAGTCGCGATTGGCCGCGCGCTCCTCGCCTTCACACATCTCGACCAGTTCATTGGCGCGCAGGAACTGGCCGGCTGCCTGGGCCGATACCGGGACCAGGGTCAGAACCAGACCGATCACTATCCATCGCATTGAGTACCTCCTCGGCACATTGACTGCGGTCGGCGCGTGGCGACCGCAGGCGGGTCATATTTCGGGTCAGGCGCGCGCGCAGAGTGTACCGAAAAATGCTCGAAGTTTGACGGGCAGGCGCACGGAAGTCCCGGTAGCCGGCGTTCCTTCGCGGAGCAGGGGGGTGGCTAGATTAAGGAAATCTCGCACAAATAGGATTTATGCGGTACACAGCCGCCGATCGGATCGTAGGCGTCGTTGCCGATGGTGCGGTTCAGATTGGCGCCGTCGTTGCTTTCGGCGTCGAAGCCCGGGCTCGACAACGCATCGCAGGCCTGCCACCAGCCGACCGTGGCCCGAACCACGCGTGGATCGAGCGAGGCGGATAAACGCGCGCGCATTCGCGCACTGGCGTGCGGAGTGCAGAGTTTTACCCAGTCGCCTTCCTTGATCCCGCGCGTGGCCGCGGTTTCGGGGTGTACGTCGAGTCGCGGGTCGCGTTCATGACGGCGCAGGCGGGCGACGTGGCGATACTGGCTGTGGATGTAGTGGGTGGATTTTGCGTCGGTCAGGACCAGCGGGAAGCTGGCCGCCAGATCGGGGCGCGCGATCGGCCCCATGGCCGGTTCGATGTACTCGGGCAGCGGCGGGTAATGGTGCGCGAGCAGGGTTTCGGAGTACAGCTCGACGCGGCGGCTGGGGGTCGCGAATCCGCTCGCCGCATGCTCGGCGTCACCCGCATATTTTCGATAGCGGGTGGTCAACGGCAGCGCGACGCCGCGCGGGTTGTCGCGCAGGGTCTGCAGATCGACGCCGCTCGGCTGGAGTATTTCGGCGTAGCCGGCATCGATGTCGCCGCCCCAGAAGGCGTCGTTGAGACCGAGCCGTTGGGCGAGCTGAAACGCGATCCAGGCGTCGGAGCGCGATTCACCACGTGATTCGATCATCGGCTGGCGGTACTGGAGCAGCGCGCTGCTGCGCTGATCGGCGTAGAAATCCGTGCGCAGCCCATCCCGTTCCCACGGCGTATTGACCGGCAGAAAAATATCCGCATGGGTGGCGGTCGGGGTCATGAAGAGATCGGCGTGGACCATGAAGTCCAGCGCATTGAGTGCTTTCGCTCCGCGCTCGCCGTCGGCATGTGAAACCAGCAGGTTGAGGCCGAAACTGACCAGCGCATCGACCCCGTAAGGGCGGCGATCGAGGATGCCCTTGTACAGGGCGTCGCTGGTGATCCAGCCAAAAATCGCCTCCGGGCCGAGCGAGCGTTCTTCGCGCCCCAGCGAGCGATCGAGCATCTCGGCAGGCATCAGTTCGCGGCCGAATATCGAGCGGGTCGGGACGCGTTCGAAAATCACATTGCCGCCTGGCGCGTCGAAACAGCCGGTCAGGGCGTACAGGCAGGCCAGCGCACGCCCGGTCTGGCTGGTATTGGAATGCATTTCGAGCCCGGCCCAGGCGTAACACGAGACCGCCTTGCTGGTCCCGATCAGCCGCGCGGTCTGCTCGATCTGCGCAGCCGGGACCCAGCAGATTTCCGCCGCGCGAGCCGGTGGATAGTCGCTGCACAGCGCCGCGTAGCAATCAAAAGCGGTGCGACAACGGATGTTGCCGTCGCTGGTCTGGATCTGGCGAGCGCCGCGCAAGGCGACGCTTGCCGGCGTCGCTAGATAGCTGCCGGTAGCCGTATCGTAAAGCGCGGTTGACGCGCTTGCTTCGTCCCACACCACGCGGGTCGCGGCATTG
Organism: uncultured Gammaproteobacteria bacterium; assembly: GCA_942490995.1. Taxonomy (GTDB): domain Bacteria; phylum Pseudomonadota; class Gammaproteobacteria; genus UBA981. Next base: position 205,990 of record CALOBG010000054.1, on the reverse strand, counting down.
CCGTCCGCGGCCAGGTCCGCGCCGGTGAGAAACTGCCCGTTGTCGTCGCGGATCAGAAACGGGCCGTTACTCCAGTTGGTCACGAAGTCGTGATCGAAAAGCTGCTCCTCGATCATCACATGGGCCAGCGCCAGGGCCAGCGCGCCGTCGCTGCCGGGCCGGACCTGCAGCCATTGATCGGCCTTGGCGGCAAAGCCGACCCGAATCGGGTCCATGACGATGAGTCTGGCGCCGCGCCGTACCGCTTCGGTGATGCGCGTCGCGAACGCCATCCAGCAGGTCGAAGGATTGTGGCCCCACAAAATGATGCAATCGCTGTTTTCGACCTCGCTGGTCGGCATGGATACGCCGAAGGTGTGTGGGTAGACGAAGTCCTTGGCAAAATCGCAGAGTTCGATCGATGCCACTGCGTTCGGTGTGCCGAAGGCCTGGCGCAGGCGCTCGACGAACGGATAGCCGTCCTGCATGGCCGTACCCGCGCTGGTGGTAATACTGAAGGCGATGGATTCGCTGCCCGAATTGGCACGAATACGCTGCAGGTTTTCGACCGTGGTATCGAGCGCTTCGTCCCAGGAGATCCGTTCCCATCCCGGGTCCGGATCACCCTTCGGGCGCGTACGCTTCATCGGGTGCAGTACGCGCGCGTCGCTGTACACATAGTCGGGGGCGGCCTGGCCCTTACCGCACAAGGCTTTGCCGGTGGGGTGCTCCGGGTCGGGTTCAACCGCAACCAGGCGGCCGTCCTCGACAACCGCCGTGCAGCCGCAGCTCGACCAACATAGCGCGCAGTATCCGGACTTGCGTTCCCGATGCGGCGCGCCGGCCACGTTCAGGCCGCCTTGTGCGCCAGTTCTTCGGCGTCGGGATCGTGGATATGAAAAATCTTGCGAATAGTTTCGTGCACGGTCCAGGTCGCCACTTCGCCTTTGCGCGTGTAGAACGTATCGCCGGCGCGGTATTCATGGGTTTTGCCGTCTTCATCGACAAGGCTGATGTGGCCTTCGAGCAGCGTGCAGATTTCGTCGCCGGGGTAGGTGTATTCGAAACTGCCCGGGGTGCATTGCCACACACCGGCCATGGTGCGCATACCGAATCCGCCGATATCGAAGCGCCCGGAATGAACCGGCTTGCCGGCCAGAACCTTGACGAACGGCAGTTCTTCCATCGGCGGCCACGGGGTAAGCCCACCTTTGTCTTTGAGCACGGTGTAATCCAGCATCGTCGTTCTCCTTGGTTTTTTGTGTGATGGGCGATTACTCTATTTAAGCAAGCGGCAATTATCGAAACAAGGATCAAACTGATGGGCGCGGCCGCGAACCCTGGGTAATCCACGCCCGGCTGGTGCTAGACCCGCGTCGCGACAGCTCAGGCCATGCAAAACCCAGCTCACGGACATGCCGATGAATAGCCAGCAGAGTGCTGCCGTGGATAGTTTTTACGTCGTCGCTCGAGAGCCTGGCGCCGAACACCCGGCGTTACCGACCTGGGCCAACGATCGCGAAAACCCGGCCGCATTGGACGTCGAGTACAACGCGGCGGTTACGCGTCGAGTGATCGATGGTGTCCCGGGCGCGTTTCAGTTGACGAACGTACTCTCCGCCGCCGAATGCCGGCGCCTGGTCGAGTTGAGCGAGGCGCTCGGCTACCTGCCCGATGCCGCGGTATCGTTGCCGCGCTCGATCCGGCACAACCACAACGTCACCTGGGTTGCCGACGAACACACCACCGACATCCTGTGGCGGCGCTGTGCGGGCGCGATGGTGTTCGATTCCAACCAGTTTTCCGGCAAGCGCGCGCTGGGCCTGAACGCGCGGTTCCGTTTCTATCGTTACCAGCCAGGCGATTATTTCAAGCCCCACACCGACGGCGCCTGGCCGGGCAGCAAGGTTGTTGACCACGAACTCATCGGCAACGCGTTTTCGGACCGCTGGAGTCAGCTCTCGTTCATCGTATTTCTCAGCGATGATTACCGCGGCGGCCACACCCAGTTTTACCTCGATGCCGCGCAGCCGTCGCGGCCCGCGCGCGGGGAAGGGCAGGCATTGGCGGTGAACGTCCGCACCGCCGCCGGCGAGGTATTGTGCTTTCCGCACGGGCTGCATCCGCTGCACTGCCTGCACAGTTCCGAGCCGATCGACAGCGGCACGAAATACATTATCCGTACCGACGTCCTGTTCGAGATGTGATCGACAGGCATGAACAATGAACTGCTCATGGCGGGCCCAATCCGGAGGCAACGATGAAATTTCCAGATCCGGACTATATGCAGGCCCTGGTCGACGCACTCAACGCCAGCGAACCCTTTGCCCGGGCGAGTCGCTGGTCGGACGTGAAAGTGCTGCTGTGTTTCGGGCCCGAGCGCTACTGGCTGAAACTCTATGGCGGTAAAGTCATCGACATGATGGTGTATTTCCCGATGGCCAACCCGCTCGGCTGGGATTACATGATCAGCGCCTCACTGGAACACTGGACCGCACTGCGCGACGGCTCGCGCGCCCAGGGCCATCTGCTCGACAGCGGTGACATCATGGTCGACGGTGATCTGCTGCAGGCCAACCGCATGTACGAGTCGACGCACCTGATCGTGACGATGATCCGTGACCTGAAAGCCGCGCGCTGAGAGGATATCGACAATGGCCGAAGAAATTATCGGGCGCTACGCGGTGGTCGACAACACCCGCGTCTACTACGATGAGTGTGGCGCCGGGGTGCCGCTGATCTGCATCCACATGGGCTGGGCGTGTTCGCTGCAGTGGCATTACTTCATGCCGCTGATGGCGGCGGCTGGCTTGCGCGTCATCGCGCCTGATCTGCCCGGCCACGCCAAGTCGCTGCCGGTGAACTGGAAGCCGTTCAATAAAATGCACGACTACGCGGAGTGGGTCTGGCATTTCATCGAAACCGTGTGCCCGGGTGAAAAGCCGGTGGTCTGCGGCAGTGGCATCGGCGGTGACATGACGCTGGATATCGCCTGTCATCATCCCGGCGGTATCGCCGCCGGCATGGGTTTCGAGTGCGCCGCCAAAACCGGCTCTATTTCCTTCCTGTCCGGTTACACCGAGCCGCATACCTTTCCCGGTTTTCCGGCGCTGGTCGACAACGCCTCGACTTCGGCGATGTACTATCCGTGCGACGAAGCAAAGGTCATCGAATCGAAGTGGCAGCATCGCTGCACCTACCAGGAGACCTGCGTGGCCGACATGGACGCCTGGAACGATCATGACGTGACGGACAAGCTGCATAACATTCAGTGTCCGATTTTCCTGTTCAAGGGCGAAGCCGACTATCACATCCCCGATCAGGCGGTGGCCGACACGCTCGCGGCGCTGCCGGCAGGGCTGGGCGAGGGCGGTATTGCCAAGGGCATGGGCCACCTGATCATGATGGAACAGCCGGAGAAGCTCGCCGAGGCCTGTCTCGGGTTTCTCAAACGCAGACAGATTATTTAGTCGCGGCACGGTGCTGATACGTTCGCGCCCGGCCAGGGGAGGACCACCTATGACACTGCGCACACCCTTACTGCTCGTGTGGAGCATTCTGGCCTTGATGCCGGTTTACGTTGCCGCGGATATTGATGCCGCCGAGTTTGACGACGAATCGAGCGGCACCAACTGGCTGACCTACGGCCGTACCCACAGCGAGCAACGCTATTCGCCGCTCGACGAGATCAACGCCGAGACCATCGACAAGCTCGGCCTGGCCTGGTCGCTGGAATTGCCGGAAGGCGGTCATCTCGTCGCCACCACGCTCGCGGTCGACGGCGTGCTGTATGTCACCGGTAACTTCAGCGTGGTGACCGCGGTCGATGCACGCACCCATAAGGTGTTGTGGAAGTATGACCCGGAAGTCATTGCCAACGCCGGCGACACCTTACGCGTGCTGTGGGGTTCGAGTCGCGGCGTGGCGTATTGGGAAGGCAAAATTTTTATTGCTGCCGGTGACGGTCGACTGATCGCGGTCGATGCCAGGACCGGCGAGAAGATCTGGAGCACGATGACCGTCGAGCCCGGCAGTTACTACTACGTCACCGGTGCACCACGGGCGTTCAATGGCAAGGTCATCATCGGTAATGGCGGTACCGAAATGGGCCCCGCCCGCGGTTACGTCACCGCCTATGACGCGGACACCGGCGAGCAGGCCTGGCGCTTCTATATCGTGCCTGGCAATCCGGCCGACGGGTTCGAAGACAATGCCATGAAAATGGCGGCGAAAACCTGGAACGGCGAATGGTGGAAACACGGCGGTGGCGGCAACGTCTGGAACGCGATCACTTTCGATCCCGATTTCAATCATATCTATCTTGGCACCGGTAACGGCTCGCCGTGGAATCAGCGTATCCGCAGTCCTGGCGGCGGCGACAACCTGTTCCTGTGCGCGATTGTTGCGCTCGACGCCGATACCGGTAAATACAAATGGCATTACCAGACCGTGCCGGGAGAAACCTGGGATTTCAATTCCGCGATGGACATCGTTTCGGTGGATCTCAAGGTCCACGACCGGGTCGTCAAAGCGCTGATGCACGCGCCGAAAAACGGCTTTTTCTACATCATCAATCGCGCCAACGGGAAATTGCTGTCAGCCGAACCGTTTGCCAAGGTGACCTGGGCGAGCAAGGTCGACATGAAATCGGGTCGTCCTGTCGAAGTACCGGGTTCGCGCTATGAATCCGGCGAGGTCACGATGTGGCCGGGGCCGATCGGCGCACACAACTGGCAACCGATGTCCTGGGAGCCGGACCGGCAGCTGATGTATTTCCCCTACCACGACGTACCCGGCACGTATAACGACAAGGAAATCAAACCGGCGCAATTCCAGGCCAGCGGCTTTCAGTTCGAAGCCGGGGTTGCGTTCGGCGCCGAGGACGCCGATCCCGGTGACGCCAGCAGCGGGCTGATGGCCTGGGATCCGGTGACGCAGAGCGTGCGCTGGAAAGTTGCCAACCCGGGCATGTGGCACGGCGGCACGATGGTGACGAAGGGTAATCTCGTCTTCCAGGGGCGGGCCGATGGCCTGTTTATCGCCTACCGTGCCGACAATGGCGAAAAAGTCTGGCAGTACGATGCCAAACACGGCATTTCCGCGCCGCCGATCACGTTTGCCGTGGACGGCCGGCAGTTTATTGCCTTGCCGGTGGGCTGGGGCGGGGCGACGGCGATGCTGGGTGGCTCCAACGGCGCCCAGCACGGCTGGCCTTACGGCGTGCATCCGCGGCGTTTGCTGGTGTTCGCGCTCGATGGTCAGGCCGAACTGCCGCCGACACCGCCGCCGATGATGGTAACCCCGGTCGACGACCCGAACTTCGAGATCGATGCGGCACTGACGGAGCGCGGCGCGGACATCTGGTCCAAAACCTGTTCCTGGTGCCACGGTGTCGGCGCGGTCGCGAGCGGTGGTGCACCCGATCTGCGCGCCTCCGGCATCGTGTTCGATCTCGATGCCCTGTCCGCGATCGTGCTCAAGGGTGAGCGTGTCAGTCGTGGCATGCCCGATTTCGGCAGCATGTACAACGTCGAGGACATGCGCGCGATCCAGCATTTCGTGCGCCACAAAGCGCGCGCGAGTCTGGCGAAGGCTAAGACCGTGGCGCAGAGCGCACAGTGACCGGCCAGGCCTTGATCTCGGCTACGGCGTGGTGCGCGGCAGCAGCGGGTTACATTCCTTGATCCGGACCCGACCTTCGAGCATGTTGCCACGCGAGTACTCGGCAAAAATGCAGGTGTTGGTTTTGGGGTCGTAGTTTTCGATCCACAGGTTGTCGTCTTTCCAGGTGGCGCCGATATGGTGCTGACCAGCCGGTACCGACAGCGACATCACGCCGCCGAAGCGTTTCACGAAAATCTGCTGAAAATGGAAGTAGTACGCCGCCCAGCCGGTCGCCAGGATCACGGCCGAGGCGAGCAGCGCCGCGCGCACGTTGTTCATTCTGCCGGCGAGCAGCGCCATGGCGCCGATGACCAGGGCAAAAACGAAGCCCCAGTAAAGGTAGGTGATCATAGGTAGTCGTCCTGCGGCGTGAGGTTTGCCTGGAGCATTCTACTACGTGGGGCGTACCGCTCGGTGGCCGTGTTCGGCCCGAAGTTGATCGCGGCCCAGGCCGGCCGTCTTCTATCGCGGCGTAAGTCGAAACAAATAGGCTTCGGCAACGTTCTCGTTGCGCGGGCGGCGGCCGTACTTCTTTTCGTAAACTGAACTGAATCGCGCGAATTCGGCCGCCTCGGTGACCCGCTCGGCCGTCAGTTCGTAAAGCGACTCGCCGACCCGGATACGCACGTCCGGGTTGGCCTCGATGTTTTCGACCCATTGCGTGCGGTTCGCGCCGGCATGGATATACAGCACGCCCTCGACGCCAACGATCCAGATGTTGACGGAATACGGATCGTCCGGGGCGGTCTCCAGTTGGACGGTTTTGACCGCTTCGAGCATCGACCAGTCGGCCGGGATCGGGTTGAGTTCGCCGTCCAGCTCACCGCCGGGCAGGATCAGAAACGGTCCGAAGCCGGTTAAGCAAATCAAGAACACCAGCGCAAGGAATCGAGTTGTCATAGGCATGCTCCGATGGCGAGAAGCGTCCTGCTTGAATGAGTATGGGTTGCCACCGGCGGTGCGGTCAATTTCTCGCGTGTGCGGCCAGGAGAACGAAAGCAAACGGGCTACGGCCAGAGGGGGGTTGGACCGCCGACTCAGAAACCGAGCAGCGGTGAAAATATGATCCCGCCGCCACCTTGATTGCAGTGTCAGTCGAAGCCGCGCTGATCTGCCTCTGCTTCGACTGCGGCAAACCCGCCATCCGGCCGCTCGGCGGCTTCGCGCCCGGCCTGGCGCCGCAGCGCCTCGTCGCGCGCATCATCGATAGCCAGCAAGGTACCGGCAACGTCTGCGGCGCGGTCATCCTCGACAAACTCACCGGTAAGGACGCTGTCGGGTTCCAGCGTGCCGCGCTCGAAGCGCAGCCACATTTCTTCGCCGAAACGGGTCGCCAGCAGCTCCGGCGCAAAGCGCCCCAGGGTCGCGGTGAGATTGTTGATGTCCCGCAACAGCATCGCGCGCGCGTTGTTATTGCCAGTGGCGCTGACAACCTGCGGCAGATCGATGATCACAGGCCCGTCGGCGCCGACCAGCACGTTGTATTCCGACAGGTCACCGTGCACCAGACCGGCACACAGCATGCGTACGATCTGAGCGATCAGAAACTGGTGGAAGGCGCGGGCCTGCGCCGGCGAATGTTCTACCTCACCTAGATCCGGCGCCACCTCGCCGTCAGTCCCGGTGATCAATTCCATCAGCAGAACGCCGCTGAAAAACCCGAACGTAGCCGGTACGCGCACGCCGGCGGCGGCGAGATGCTGCAGGGCGTCGACCTCGGCGCTTTTCCATGCCGTTTCCTGCGTCTTGCGCCCGAAACGTGTGCTGCGTCCCATCGCGCGCGCCTGTCGACTGCTGCGTACGCGTCGGCCTTCCTGGTATTGCGCGCGCTGCTGAAAGCTACGCTGGCGCAGGTCCTTGTAGACCTTGGCGCAGCGCAGGTCCGGGCCGCAGCGCACGATGTAGATTGAGGCCTCCTTGCCGCTCCGCAGGGAGCGGATGACCTCGTCTATGACGCCGTCCTCGAGCAACGGCTGCAGGCTATCCGATGTTTTCATGGGTGGGGAGTATACGGCCGCAACAGAAATTGGGGAGAAAGCGTCCCTCGCCCACCCCGGTCCGAATAGTCGAACTGGTAAAAGAATCAAGCCAGCGGCTAATATCGAACGCAATCCGACAAGCAATGGAAATACAGAATGGATCTTGCCTCAATCGACCACGTGCTCATGACCACGAGAACAGTACGCAAACGTCTCGATCTCAAGCGTCCCGTTGATCTCGCCGTTATTCGAGAATGCCTCGATCTCGCGATCCAGGCCCCGGACGGCGGCAACCAGGGCAAGTACCATTTCCTGGTGATCACCGATCCCGTCAAGCGCGCCGCGATTGCCGGCTACTACCGCAAGAGCTTTGAGAGTTATCTCGCGGCTCAGAAACAAAATTACGCCAAGCGGATTTATACGTCCGCCGAATACCTCGCCGAACACTTCCACGAAGTGCCGGTGCATATCATTACCTGCACCGAAGGGCGGGTAGAAAACGCCGGACCGATGGCGCAGGCGGCCCGCTACGGCTCAGTACTCCCCGCAACTTGGTCGTTGATGCTGGCGCTGCGGTCGCGCGGGCTTGGCGCCGCGTGGACGACGCTGCATCTCGCCTATGAAAAAGAAGTGGCGGAGCTGCTGGCGATCCCCGACACCATCACCCAGGGAGCGCTGTTGCCCGTCGCCCATTACACCGGCGATGACTTCAAACCGGGCAAGCGGATCCCTGCAGCCGAGCGCACTTATTGGGACAGTTGGGCGGTGACGCGATAACGAGTGGTGGCCGGCGGCCAGTCTTGCGCGTAGCAAAAACCGGGGCGCCGGGACACAGCACCGACCGAGCGCGCACTTTTCGGAACACAGTTTCCGTGCTTGGAACGCTATACTACGCGGGCACGTTCGGGCCACCTGGAGGAAATTCGATGTTGAGATCCCTTGTAGCAGCAGTGCTGTTGATCGCGTCGTTAACTGTTGCAGCCGACGAGGCAGCGCCGAAGCCACCGCCGAGCGCTGAAGCCATGATTTACGACGCGTTTTTCATGCGCCCGCTGACCCTGGTGGGTACGGCGATTGGCGCCGGCCTGTTCGTCGTCACACTGCCGATAAGCGCGGTCACCGGCAACGTCGGCGACGCCGCCGAATCGTTTGTCGCCCAGCCGGCGCGCAGCGCCTTCAAACGCTGCCTGGGTTGTACCTCAACCGCCGATACACCGAGCGGCATGTAAGGCAGCCAGGTTCGTGCGATCCGTTCGCACGCGCCTGAGTAAGCAACGGGCACGTGCAACGTCATCCGCCGGCTTAATCGCGCACTCGTTCCATGACTCTGGCCCAATCGTCGAGCGCGTCGGTTAAATGGGGCAGTACCAGAAAACACACATTGGTGTAGCCCATATCGGCCAGTGCTTTCACGCGGTCCGACAACGCTTCGACGGTACCGGAGCAGGACACGTTGCGAATGAAATCTCCGCTCACCAGCGGTTCTTCGTCTTCGCGCATGAACAGGGCATGACCCCGATGCAGGGTCAGATAGCGGGCGTCGTCGGGCTGATAGCCGTCGTATAACGCCTGATACGCATCAAGTAAGACTTCGTCGTCGATGCCGCCGGTGCCCAGATCGCCGTACTGGCGTTCCATCAGGTTGTGCAAAACCATCACCGCCGTCGGCCCGGCCTGTTGCCGGACCCTTTTTGAGTCATAGGTTTCGCCGTCGCGGATCAGGCTGCCGAATAGATAAATAGTTTTGCGAAAGCTGTCGGCATCGCGCCCAGCTGCACGATACGCGTCTGCCATTGCCAGCGCGTCGGCGCGCGCCTGCGCATCGTTGGCATAGATCGCGATCCAGTGGCTTGCGCTTTCCGGCCGTGAGCTTGCGCATGCGCGGACCGCCGGCCGCGATGTGGCAGGCGATCGGATCGGTGGTGTTGATGAGGTCGAATTCGGGATTGAGGAAGCGGATTTTTCGTGTTTCACCGTCGAATGACCATTCAACGGTATCGCGAGCGAGCAGACCGAGAACGGTTTCGATGTAACGCCGCGTATGACCAACGTTGAGCGCCGGCAACCCCATCGCGCGACGCCCCGAAAATCCGGTGCCGACACCCCAGTCGATGCGCCCCGGCGCGAGCCCGTTGAGCGTTGCCAGCATGTTGGCCGTAACCGGTGGGATCCGGTTTGATGGAATACACACGCCGGTGCCGAGCCGAATGTGCGAGGTGTTCATCGCCGCGGCAGCCATCACCACAAACGGATCCGCGGCCACCATTTGACTGTCTTCAAACCAGGCCGAAGCAAAGCCAAGCGCCTCGGCCCGCTGCGCTACTTTCCAACTGTCCGATGAGGTGGCCAGGATGATGTCGAATTTCATGTCGTTACTCTTCGAGTCCGAAGGTATGCCGCGTTTCCTGAGGGGCACGAGGCGTTGGTAGTATTCGTCCCTTGCACCAGGACTGCCTGTCACGTCATTCTGGTTCTAGCGCCATGGCCCGGGATCAGTAGGACTTCGGAAGTCCAAGCACACGCTCGGCAAGATAAGACAGCAACAGCGGCGGGCTGACCGGGGCGATCCGGTGGATCATGACTTCCCGCAAATAACGCTCAACGTGATACTCCTTGGCGTACCCCATACCGCCGTGCGTCATGACCGCATTCGTGCAGGTTTCGAACGCAGCTTCCGCGGCGAGATACTTGGCCGCATTGGCTTCGGCGCCACAGGCTTCGCCACGGTCGTACAGATCCGCCGCTTTGAAGGCGAGCATGTTCGCTGCTTCGAGCTCGGCCCAATTTGCCGCAAGGGGATGCTGCACGGCCTGGTTCATGCCGATAGGCCGCCCGAACACGACCCGCTCGCGGGCGTAATTAACAGCCCGCGCGAGCGCTGCACGACCAAGGCCGACGAGACCGGCAGCAACCAGGATGCGTTCAGCGTTGAGCCCGTGTAGCAGGTAACGAAATCCCTTGCCCTCTTCGCCGATCAGATGCGTCTCTGGAACCGGCAGGTTATCGAAAAAAACTTCGTTGGAGTCAACGCATTTCCTTCCCATTTTGTCGATCACCCGGACATCGACGTAGTTACGGTCGAGATCGGTGTAAAACAGCGACAGCCCGTCGACCGCCTTTTCGCACTGTTCGACAGGCGTCGTGCGCGCGATCAGCATGATTTTATTGGCCACCTGCGCGGTCGAGATCCAGATCTTTTCGCCGTTGACGATGTAGCGGTCGCCCTGGCGTACGGCGCGGGTTTTCAGCCGCGTGGTATCGTGGCCCGTGTTCGGTTCGGTGACGCCGAAACAGGCAATGTCTTCGCGTTGGATAATGCGCGGCAACCAGGTTTGTCGCTGCTCGTCGGATCCGAACGAGATCAGCGGATTCAGACCAAAAAACCCGACACCAATCGCCGACAACCCGCTGTTTCCGGCGCCAGATTCGCTGATTGCCTGCAGCACGATCGCGGACTCGGTTACGCCGAGGCCGCTGCCGCCGTAGGCTTCCGGAACCGCAATGCCGATCCAGCCGTCGTCGGCAATCGCTCGACAGAAATCCTCGGGGAAAACGCCATCGTTGTCGCGCGCGAGCCAGTATTGATCGTCGAACCGGGCGGCCAGCTTCAGCACGCTGTCGCGGATCTGCTGTTGTTCGGTACTGAACGTGAAGTTCATCCGGACGCCCTCGCATCTGTCAGCCGCGTTTTGATGAGCGGTGAAACCAGGTCAATCCAGCGCTCGATAATTGACTGGATACGACCGGGGTCGACGCTGAAGCCCTCGTGGATTACCAGGCCGCGCAGCAGGCAGCGGCTCATGGTCATGATCTCGATCACTTCCGTATCGTTGCCGTCGTTGCTTTCGTAAAGCTCGACCATCCGTTGATCGATTGCCGCGTTCCAGGTTTCGAGGATAGGGCGGATCCTGGCGCGCAGGGGCTGATCGGTGCGCATGGCATTAAGAATTTCGAGCAGCGCGTGATATTCCTGAGTGTGGATCAAGGTGCTCCACAAGTCTCGCAGCTCCCGCCGCAGTGACCGTTGGGGACGGGTTTGCGGTGCCGCCATCACGGCCAGTGAACGATGCATGAGGTGTTCAGCGGTGGCGGCGATCAGATCTTCTTTGGTGCGGAAATGATGCTGCAGGGCGCCGCGAGAAACCCTGGCCAGCTCCAGTACGCGGCTGATCGATGTTGCGGCATAACCGCGACGACTGAGACAGACCACGACCGCCTCAACGACCGTGTTGTGCGTGCGCAGGCTTTTCGCTTTTTGCCGCGCTCCCGGCTCGCGTATTGCGTGCATACTCACGATCACTTCGTCGTTTCCTGCCTGCGGGTGACTCTAGTGGAAGCTGTGGTGTAAAACAATACGATCAGATTGTTTTTAGAGTCCCCGATAGGGGATCCGTAAACCCCTCGCCTTTAGGCGACGGATAGGTCGTTTGAATTATGCTTGTGAGATGGAAGATTACAAGCGCGGTAGTCATACGGTGTGGGACTGCAAATACCACTTGGTGTGGACTACGAAGTATCGCTATCAGGTGCTGGGCGGTGATGTGGGGCAACGGTGCCGGGAGCTTCTGCGGGAGATTGCTCGGAGCAAGGAGATGTTGATCTACGCGGGTTCAATCAACCGCGATCACGTTCATATGCTGATTGGGATCCCGCCACAGTTATCGGTGTCGCGTGCGGTGCAGTTTCTGAAGGGTAAGAGTTCGCACCGGCTTCTGACGGAGTATCGGAGCCTGAAGAAGCGGTACTGGGGTCAGCATCTATGGGCACGGGGATACTGGGTGGCGACGAGCGGGAACGTCACCGACGAAGTATGGAAGGAGTACATCAAGAACCAGAAGGCGCCGGAACCGGACGATGACTTTACGGTGGTGTAATCGGCCGCATGGCCGATCAATCCGGCTTCCAGCCGTCATCCGAAGCCACCGCCTTTAGGCGGTGGAGTATTCACCAGGTGCGGTTCGAGGACGGACGGCCACGGGCGTGGCGAAAGCCTCGCGCAGAAACGCGGCGGACCTGTTTACGTCAAGCCGCTGCGATAGTTCAACTTTCTGAAATGGATCAAAATGGATGGACAATTGGATGGCGCCATGCAGGTCGTTCGGATACCGTCTACCACGGCGAACCCCAGACCGAGATCGTACCGGGAGCGCCTTGAACCCGTACGGACCCCTTTTGCAAAGATCAGGTTGTCCTCGCAGCCGGAGTGACCTGGGACTACATCCCAATCAACCTTTTCGCGCGTTTCTCGACTTCGCGAGCCACCCTCAGCATCGCTTCGACGAGTTGCTCGTCTACGTCCATCTCGCCCTCATATTCGGCAAGGTTTCGCTTGCGATGAGCCTGGTCCAATACCCTCCATCGTTCGGCTGGTAGGTCAAGCGTGTGTTGCAAACATTGGAACACGATGTAACGCGACGCGGAACGGTAGCCCTTCGCTCGTAGTGCGGCGAGCGCCAAAGCGTGAGCAGCGTTATAAGCGAGATCGAATCGGCTTTCGATTGAGAGTTCGGTGCGCTCGGCATCGAGTAGCCGCCGGCTTCCGGAGTGCAGCAGGCCTGTAAGCTCCGCGTCCGCTGGCGGCTCAGCTTTGAGCTGGCCGGTTTTCACGAGATTATCGAGCTGCGGATGCGCCACCTTCGTTTCCAATCAAGATCAGATGTTCACTGGCGAGCACCCGGCTGAGAAATGGGTTTTCTGCAGCACGCCTTCGTTCGAATTCTTCTTGAGTATAAAGGGTCGGATTAATCTTTCGGTCCAGGCTCGATTCTACCGGGGAGAGTGCCGAGTACAACGCTTCCAGGGCAATGTCGTCGGCAACGACGAGCAGGTCGATGTCGCTGCTTGCGGTGTCCATACCCTTTGGGACAGAGCCATAGATCAACGCTAGCGTTATTTGTTCGGCGAATGGTGCAAGCGCCAGGTTAATTGGTTCCACCATAGCAACAGTCTTTCGCACTAGGGCGCATAGCTCTTCGAAAACCGGGCAGTCGGGGTTCGCTTGATAATGTTTCTGCTTGCCAATCCGTGTAACGCTCACTAGTCCACTGGAAGCCAGGCGTTGCAGTTCACGCTGTACCGCACCGGAACCGGAGCCGGTGAGCTCGATCAGTTCGCTGGCGAAGAAACTGCGCGACGGTTGGCCGAAAATTAACGCTAGTACGCGCTGTTGCGTGGTGGTGAACAGCGCGTCGGCAAGACTCACGGGCGTACCGGCGCGCCCTGCTGCCGCTTTGCGCCGGGCCGGGCGGGAGGAGCGCGCGGTTGTCATGTTTCCCATTTCGGGCATATTAATGCCCGTTTTGGGTGGGATTCAAGTGCTTCATGCGGTTACCGCACGGGTGGGATCTCTGATGTCGTCTGCTTGGTAAAGCGCGCATTACCTACGACGGTTACTAGTTAGGAACCGTTTACCGCATTGACCACCTTCAGAGACGCCTTTCGCACTGCAGTCCAGTTCTTTGGCGCGCGCAGGATTGGACAGCACTTTACAATTCCCGTTTTGCTAAGAACTGGAAAAGATTGGTGGGCCCGCCAGGACTCGAACCTGGGACCAAGGGATTATGAGAGGCTTTAAAATCAATAAGTTACTGATTATTCTAGGTCAGGCTACCTGTGGAACAGTTAGGGAAAAAGATGTTGATTCAGTAGGTTAGGCTAGGGTGGCCTCATAGGTTAGTTCTTAAGCGGCCACATGAATATGGCGCAGCCCGAGTTTGAGTCGTCCCGAGCATCGGTCGCGGTCGGGTTTAGCACGCTGGGCGTTGCTGGCCAGGTAATGTAACGCGCGTTCGATTGGCAGATCCAACGCATGCGAACGATGTATGAGCGTATGCAATACCTCTCCGAGCACGTGATGCAGACACTTGGCAACGGTGTGCGTGGAGATAGCGACGTTCAGCAAGCGCTCGGTAACATGCGCGCAATGACGCTGCAGGGTTGCGGCACACAGTGCTGCCCAGATCAGGCCTTCGGCAATGTACGGATTAGCGGTGTCAAAGGCGCGTAAATTGGCGTAAGACTTCCATTCTTTGAACAATAACTCGACCTGCCAACGCAACCGATAGGCATCGCTGATGTGCTCGGGCGTGAACGCGGCCGCATCAAGATTCGTGACTAGGTACCGGGGTGCCGCGCCTTTCTTGATGTTGGGGTGGACAACTAATCGACAGGTCCAGGGTCCATCGACACCGTCGAATTGCACCATCATGTCGAGGCAATCGAAACGCTTCAACATTGATGCCACGGTTTTCATACGCTGGTTGGCAAAGCGTTTAACCCGTCGGCCATTGCTCTGACGAGCACTCAAGATCAGCGGGTTGATGCTCTGTCCCGCACGCACGATGAAATGGCCGCCAGCTGTGTCGAGGGCCTCAAAGTAGGGTCGCGCAAAGTAGCCTCGATCGGCGAGCAGTAATCCGCCAACGACCTGTTCGACTGGCGGCAAGAACCGCCTCTCCGCCGAGCTATCGGGGCTGAGTACAATCTGGTTCGCCGTCTCGCTGAGTAGATCGAGATCGGCATGGAGCTCTACTGCGGCGGGGCTGACCGTGGTGAAGCGGCCAGGAAACGTGTCTTGCAACACCGGTTTCAGCGCAAATGAGGTGCCGTCCTGGATGCGGATGTGATCAAACCGGGCAAACGGACTGTTCGATTCGAAACGCAGGACGTCGCACGCCAGGCCATCGAGCAATTCGCTCAGCAGCGCCTGCATGAACATCGGAAACTGTCGTTTGGCCAGTTGGTTATGAAATGGTTTGTAGCGGATCGAGGTTGCGCAAAGCGCATTGAATGCACGCCGCATATCGGCAATACAGTTCGCCGAACGAGCCCCGAAGCTCTCAATCAGACTCACCGCCAGACGAAACGGCGTGATCTCTCGTTCGCGACGACAGAATCGCGTCGCCCGACCCAAATCGTTGAGCGTTTGCTCGCCAAGTGTGCGTTTTAACTGGCGGCTCACCATGCTAATTTCGCTGCGCTCCATCCGATACTCCCAGATCACGAAGTTGATTGGCGTTGATTTCATGATCTGATCGGATGGAGCGCTTTTGGTTCCCTCTTTTCAACGGGTTATAAGATCCGACCTATGAGGGTGGCCTAGTGTAGCGTCCCGCATTGAACTTGCCTAAGACACGGGGATCAGATCGGTTAGTCTCGCAACCAGGAGCTAACCGATGCGTACCGGACGTCCGAAAACCTTTGCGATCACTCTCGACGACGAGCAACGCGTGCAGCTCGAGGCCTACGCACGCTCGCGAAGCCTGTCTCACGCGTTAGTGCGTCGCGCCAAAATCGTCTTGCTCGCCGCTGATGGGCTGAGTAATTCTGCCATCGCCAAGAAGCTCGATGTCTCGAAACCCACCATCACCAACTGGTGCAGACGCTATTGCGAGCAGGGGCTGGAAGGGCTCTATGACCTGCCGTCGGGCGGGCGTGCCCGCACCTACAGCGACGAGGAAGTCGCGCGGCTGATGCAACAGGCTCTGGATAGTCGTCCGCACGATGCGACGCATTGGAGTGTGCGTTCGTTCGCGCGTGAAACGCCGCTGTCGAAAAGCACAGTGCATCGCTACTTCACCCTGTTCGGCATCCAGCCGCACCGCACCCGACACTTCAAACTGTCGAACGACCCATTCTTCGTCGAGAAAGTGTGCGACATCGTCGGCCTGTATCTCAATCCGCCCGACAATGCGCTGGTGCTATGCGTCGATGAGAAAACTCAGATCCAAGCGCTGGAGCGCTCACAACCGGTGTTACCGATGGGCCTGGGCTATGTCGATGGCGTGACCCATGATTATTTCCGCCACGGCACAACCACTTTATTCGCTGCGCTCGACATCGCCGCCGGAACCGTCATCGCCCAGTGTAAGCCGCGTCACCGCCATCAGGAGTTCTTGTCCTTTCTCAATCACATCGAGCGCAGTGTGCCCGCGCAGCTGGACGTGCACGTGGTGATGGACAACTACGCCACGCACAAGCACGCCAAGGTGCGCGCCTGGTTCGCCAAGCGCCCGCGCTACCACGTGCACTTCACGCCTACCTATGCCTCATGGCTCAACCAGGTCGAACGCTGGTTCGGCCTCATCAGCCAGCGCGCCATCAAGCGCGGCTCATTCCGTAACGTCAAAGCCTGGACTTGCCGGGGATTGGTAGACACCTCAGATAGAGCGAGAATGCTCAATAGAGGTGAAATATGGCTAGGAAAAGACGTACGTTTACGCCGGAGTACAAGGCCGAGGTAGTCGGACTGGTGCGAGTTGGCGGCAAAGCGATCTCGGCGGTAGCGCGGGACTTGGATTTAACGGAGTCAGCGGTGCGCAAATGGGTAGCTGGCAGTGAATCGGTTGCGAGCTGCGGGGATCAGAAAGTATTGACGACAGCGGAGCGAGAGGAGCTGTTGCACTTGCGCCGGGAAATTCGACAGCTGCGGATGGAGCGCGAAATATTAAAAAAAGCGACGGCCTTCTTTGCCAGGGAATCGACGTGAGATATCGATTCATGGCGGCGGAGAAGGCGCTGTATCCGGTGACGCTGATGAGCCGGCTTCTTGAGGTTTCGCGGTCGGGTTTTTACGCGTGGGACAAGCGTGCGGAGAGTGCTCGTAGGCGTTCTGACCGCGCACTGGTCGTTCATATCAAGGCGGCGCATCGGGCTTCTCGCGACACCTATGGAAGCCCTCGGGTGCATCGTGAGTTATTGGCCCAGGGCCACACAGTGGGTCGTGGCCGCGTCGCCCGTTTGATGCGTGAAAATGCCCTGCGAGGCAAGCGCAAGCGACGTTTTCGCAATACGACGCAATCGGTTCACGCGCACCCGATAGCGCCGAATGTGCTCAAGCGTGAGTTTACCGTCGACAAGCCCAATGCGGCCTATGTTAGCGACATTACCTACATCTGGACGCTGGAAGGCTGGCTGTATCTGGCCGTCATCCTTGATCTGTATTCGCGGCGCGTCGTCGGTTGGGCGATGGGCCCGCGCATTGACCAGGCCTTGACGTTGCGCGCGCTGGACATGGCCTCGGACGGCTGTAAGGCGGTCGCAGGATTGATCCACCACAGCGATCGCGGCAGTCAATATGCGGCGAATGATTACCGCAAATTACTCGAAGCCCGCGGTATGACGTGTAGCATGAGCCGCAAGGGAAACTGCTGGGATAATGCCGTAGCTGAGAGTTTCTTTGCGACGCTAAAAGTCGAGTTCGTTCACGGAGCGCTATTCCGTACCCGGGAGCAGGCAACCCGTGAAATATTCGACTATATCGAAGTGTTCTACAATCGGATTAGACGACATTCATTTCTTGATTACGTCAGTCCGATGGAATTTGAGAGAAACTATGTCCTGCTGCACAACGCAGCTTAAACCGGGTGTCCACTAAAACCCGGCAAGTCCAGCCCTGATTGAGCGCATCGAGGCTTACATCGCCTCGCACAACAAATCCGGGGTCCCGTTCAAATGGACCGCAACCGCAGATTCCATCTTCGAAAAACTCGCTAGACTTTCTAAACTTGTCTGCGGGACAGCACACTAGGAACGTGAAACTGGGCGGTGTTCCGTGAGTGTTCCGCGAAGAATCTTTTGGCGGCCACGTTCTGGTGCGTGCCGTCGGTGAAAAAAAGGCTGCGTCCTCCTCGGTAATGCAGCTACTGCGGATGCATACCCCGGGGTGAGTGCAATTGCGGCCAGCGATGTTGCTGCGCACGCAGCTTTGACCAGCGGGGGGTGCGGACAGAACCTTGGACTGGTTCAGGTTGCATATCCGAGGTTCGCGCGGTGCTCCATGGGACTGCGTGAACCCAGTGAGATTTTAATCCGCTCTCCGTTGTACCAACGAATGTACGAATCAACCTCAGCGATGAAGTGCTCGATGGTCGTGCTCTGCCAGCTCCCTGGATAGAACATCTCATTCTTCAAGCGGCCGAAGAAGCCTTCACATGCCGCATTGTCCGGAGAGCAGGCCTTGCGGGACATCGAGCGAATCAGGCCTGCGTGATCAATTCGAGACAGCCAGCCCGGCCATCGATAGTGGGCGCCGCGATCGGAATGCACGATGGGTCGGTCAGGACCATCGGCAACCGTCTCGATGGCCGTGTCGAGCATGGTGTTCACGAGTTCAGCGTCTGGACTTGTCCCCAGCGACCAGCTGACGACTAGACCGTCGAAGCAGTCGATGATTGGTGACAGGTACACCTTGCCGGCCGGGATCTGGAACTCCGTGATGTCGGTGAGCCATTTCTGATTTGGCGCAGTGATCCTGCCCGCGAACAACGGACATCTGCTTAAACGAGACGTTTAGCCTCAAATGCCTCCGGGCTGATGTAGCCGTTGGCGCTGTGTCTTCGGGTTCGATTGTAATCGACCTCAATGTATTCGAAGACGGCGAGTTTCATGCCGTCTCGTGTGGGAAAGCGTTCGCCGTGGATAGCCTCGACCTTGAGCGTGTGGAAAAAACTTTCGGCGCACGCATTGTCGTAGCAATTACCCTTGCCGCTCATTGAGCACAGCAGCTCGTGCTTGCTGACCAACGATTGATAAGCAGCAGAGCAGTACTGACTGCCACGATCGGAGTGTACGATCACGCCAGCCGGCCTGCGGCGACGCCATAGCGCCATCTGTAAAGCATCGCAGGCCAAATGTGCCGTCATGCGCTCGGACATCGCCCAGCCCACCACACGACGCGAGTAAAGATCGATGACGGTGGCCAGATAGAGCCAGCCTTCATCCGTCCACAGATACGTGATGTCACCCACCCACTTCTGATTGGGCGCGGTGGTCGCAAAATCTTGCTCCAGGAGATTCGGTGCCACCGGCAGCGAGTGTGTCGAGTTCGTCGTCACCTTGAATTTCTTCGCCGCCTTGGCACGAAGCCCCTGGCGGCGCAGGCTGTTGGCGACGGTTTTGCGGTCATACGGCGTCCCCGCTTCCGCCAGGTCCAAGGTGAGTCTGGGCGAGCCAGAGCGGCCCTTGCCCGCTACGAAGGCCGCCTTGACGGCGACATCAAGCTTCTCACTGCGCTGCTGCCGAGCCGAGGGTAAGCCCCGGCGCTTTCGCCACCCGTAGAAGCCGCTGCGCGATACCTGCAACACTCGGCTCATCGTGGTTACCTTGAACATTGCGGTGTGCTCCGCCATAAACACGTACTTCACTTCAGGTTCTTCGCGAAGTACGTGGCCGCTTTTTTTAATATCGCCAGCTCCTCCGCCTGCTCGGCCATCTGCCGCTTTAATCGTGCAATCTCAGTCGCCTGCGCCTGTTCCACAGAGCTCTGTGACGCTCGCCGGTTCGCTTTCTGGCGCCAATCGTAGAGCTGGGGATCGTGGACCCCGAGTTCCCGGGCGGCCTGCGCTACGCCGACCTTCTCGGCCAGCCTCAGTGCTTCGTCCTTAAACGCTTGCGCATGCCGTTTTCGGACTGTCTTGCCTTGCTTCTGCTTGGTCATGGTTCACCTCTGTTGCGTATGCTATTCGCTTAACAAGGTGTCCATCATTAGCGGGCAGGATCACAGCCGACCGGAAGTCGCGATTGATCAGATTCTCCGGCGCGGGGCTGATCTCGCCCAGGTAAGAGCCGTACCGGCGCCGCTTTGGAGTGGCAGCGATCAAGTTTTCCTGCTTCATCAGGCGCCGCACAACCTTCTCCGAGAGCGAGATGCACATCCGTCGCAACGACGCGTGCATCCTGCGGTAGCCGTAGCAGCGACGATTCCTCTCGAAGATCTCGGACAGTGTACGACGCACGTCGACATACCGGTCCCCGAGGCGGATCTGGCCACGGTGGTAGAAATAGGAGCTGCGCGCCAAGTCCAGCGCCGCCAACAATTCCTTGACGGCATGGGCCGGTCTCAGGGCGTCAACCAGCATCGTCATCTCCCGATTGGTCAAGAGCTGCAGGTTGACACCCAGGTCTTTTTTTGTGATTTCGTTGGCCTTTTTCAGCAAGTCGTGTTCCAGCTGGAGTCGTCGCAGCTCGCCTTTCAATGCTTCCAGTTGTTGCTCCAACTGGGCCTTGTCCGGATCGGCCGGCGGTTTGCTTTGGCGTTTCATGGATGCAGGTGCCTCTCGACCGAGTAGCTGATTTTTCCAGTTGTACAAGGTTTCCCTCGAGACGCCTAGATCCTGCGCGATGGCCAGCGCCTTCCCCTGCCGCGTACAGAGGGCAATCACGGCTTCTTGCTTTGCCTCCAGGGAGTTCGGCACTGCGCGACTGCGCCCGACACTGCGCTGACAGAGTTCCGGGTGCCCCTCGTAAATCCAGCTCCGCAACAACGACCGGCATGGATAGCCCAGCGCTTTCCGGGTCAAATCGATGCAGCGTCCATGGTGGAGAAAATGATCCACAGCAGCCTGCTGTTGCGCCATCGAGTACTTCGGCACACGGTGAAATCCCTTCGTAAGGTCGCCTTGCCGCTCGTGTTCCCGGTACCAGCCCTTCAACGCGTTCTTAGTCGGATAACCCAATTGCAGAATGGTCGCCTTCACGCGCTTACCCAGCTTGATGTAAAGCTCGACTGCGCGGATCCTCTCTTCGTACGAGTACATGAACTACCTCCAGGTAGTCCAAGTTCTTGTCCGCACCCCCGCGGTTGCGCAGCGACAATCAAGCTGAGAACAGCGCGACAATCAAGATGAGAAAGCCGAGCCGTCTGGCCGCTGACGTAGGAAGGGCGTAGCCCGACCGAAGTCAACGGCCAAACGGCGGCGGGGTTCCCGAAGGAACCCCGCCCGGTGATCGCGGTACGACCCCGTTTAGGGTGTTCTTCTGACCAAAGAGGAATACCCGATGCCGGGTCGACACCTAACCGATCACCAAGTGAGGCTTTACATGAAATTCCGACAGACTGATACCCCCGCGGCAGCGGCCGCCAAGGCATCGCTGAGCACAGCGAGTGCTTACCGAATCGAAAACGACACGCGGTTACCGTCGCAGAAAGTCACCCGGCGCAGCCGGCGACGGCCTGATCCGCTGGCCGGGATCTTCGACGAGGAGGTCGTGCCGCTGTTGAACGCTTCGCCGGGACTCCGGCCCGTGGCCTTGTACGAGGAGATGATGCGCCGGCATCCACAACTCGACCCCGGCGTCCGGCGTACCCTCGAGCGACGCGTGCGCGCCTGGCAGGCGCTCTACGGTCCCGAGCAGGAGATCATTTTCCGCCAGACCCACGAGCCCGGTCGGATGGGGCTGTCCGACTTCACCGATATGGCCGATCTTGGCGTGACCATCGATGGCACCGATCTGGATCATCGGCTGTATCATTTCCGGCTCGCCTACTCGGGTTTCTCCCATGCCCACGTGGTGCTCGGCGGCGAGCGCTTCGTGGCGTTGGCGGAAGGACTTCAGAACGCGTTGTGGTCGCTCGGCGGTGTGCCACGGGAACACCGTACCGACAGTCTGTCGGCGGCGTTCAAGAATCTCGACCACGCAGCCGCCGAGGATCTGACCCGGCGCTACGATGACTTGTGCCGTCACTACGGCATGGTCCCAAGCCGCAACAACCCCGGGGTGGCTCACGAGAACGGCAGCATCGAAGGCCCGCACGGCCATCTCAAGCACGCCCTGCGCGATGCCCTGCTGATGCGTGGCAGCCGCGACTTCGACACCGTGGCGGCGTATCGGGCCTTCGTGGATGAACTGGTCAGTCGACGCAATCGGCGCCATCAGGCACGTATCGATGCGGAGCGCGCAGTCCTCGGCCCTTGCCCAGGCTGCGGACCCAGGACTTCGAAGAGGTGCTGGTTCGAGTGACCTCCTCCGGCGGCTTCACTTTGCGCAAGGTCTTTTATACCGTGCCCTCGCGCCTGATCGGCCACCGCTTGCGCGTGCGCCTGTACGATGACCGCCTGGAACTGTTCATCGGGGACGGCATTGATGACCCTGCCAAGGGGACGTGCCCAACACAATGGCAAACACGGCCACGTCGTCAACTACCATCATGTGATCCAGGGGTTGCGGCGTAAACCCATGGCCCTGTTGAACCTGGTCTACCGCGATCAACTCTTCCCGCGAGACGCTTACCGGCGCACCTTTGAGGCGTTGCTGAGCGCGCTGGGTGAACGGCCGGCCTGCCGACGCATGGTCGAGCTGCTGGCCCTGGCCCACGAGCGCGGTTGTGAAGCGGCGCTCGCCGAGCACCTGGCCGCCCTGTTGGATACCGGGCAGCTACCGGATCCGGCTGAGTTGCGCAGGCGCTTCTCGCCGGACCCGGCGGCGGTGCCATGCATCGAGATCCCGCTGGGTTCCCTCGCCGCTTACGAAGCCCTCGTCCCGGCGGGAGGTGGCGTATGAGCCGGCAACCCCTGATCGATACCGCACGCTTGACCCTGATGCTTAACGAGCTACGCCTGCCGACCATCAAGGCCGTCTGGGCGCGCTTCACCGAGCAGGCCGATCGCGAAGGCTGGCCGGCAAGCGAAGCTGCTCTCGGCCCTCGCAGAGCAGGAGCTGGCCGAGCGCGCTTACCGGCGCATCGAGCGTCATCTCAATGCCGCCCGGTTACCGCCTGGCAAGAGCCTGGATGCGTTCGACTTCACCGCCGTACCCATGGTCTCCAAAGCGCAAGTGACGGCGCTGACCAGCGGCGACCGCTGGCTCGATGAAGGTGCCAACCTGATCCTGTTCGGCCCGCCCGGCGGCGGCAAAAGCCATCTGGCTGCAGCGATCGGCTTAGCCCTGGTGGAGAACGGTTATCGTGTGCTTTACACCCGCACCACCGATCTCGTTCAGCGACTGCAGGTGGCGCGCCGCGAACTCACCCTCGAGTCCGCCATCGACAAGCTCGACAAGTATCACCTGTTAATCCTGGACGACCTCGCCTACGTGACCAAGGATCAGGCGGAAACCAGCGTGCTGTTCGAGCTGATCAGCGCCCGCTACGAACGCCGTTCCCTGCTCATCACGGCCAACCAACCGTTCGGCGAATGGGGACGGATCTTCCCGGACCCCGCCATGACCCTGGCCGCCGTCGATCGACTGGTTCACCACGCCACAATCTTCGAGCTCAACGTCGACAGCTATCGGCGAAAAAGTGCGCTTGAAGACAAGCGCGGCCGCGGGCGGCCGGCTACCCGCGCGACAATCAAAAACACCACGCCGGTGCCGCCCAACGACAAACAAACCGACGACGCTTGCTAACCGCGCGACACCCGGTAATCATGCCTTGGCCGCGACGCCCGGTTCTCACCCTGATTGTCGCTGAGTTCTCATCCAGATTGTCGCGCTACACGCGGTGCGCACTGATCACTGACCATGCACGCGAGTATGTATGGCTCGGATTTATTGGAAGTTCCGGCATCTATTTGCTGGTCAACGCTGAGCGCGCAGAGTTGGGATATTCTGGTCAAATCTGCGTGCGCAGCATCAGGTACAGGTCGAATCTATGCCAGTCCTGTAATTGCTCTTCCGCTTCGAAGTCTATTTTACGGCCGAAGCACTGGCATCAAGAACATTCGAGGAGCTAACGAAATTGAACCTGTTATCCGGATGGGAAGCGCTCAAACCCTACATCATCACCTACGGCGGGCCCGAGATTGCTCTCGTGCTGATGTCTATAACGCTTATGCCGGTCGTCTATCTTTGGGCTATTGCGCCTTCGGTGAAGACGACGAAGCGTCGCGTTCCGATCATGTTGGCGCTCTGGAGTGTGCTCGCGGTGTGCACGTACTGGGAAACGTTCGCGATTGCGCTGCAGGCCAAGATGCTGTGTGAAACGGAAGCCGGGATTAAGGTGTTTCGTACCGTTGAGGCAGAGGGGTTTTTGGGAACAACCGATATCGAGTTTTGGGCGAGGCGCGGGTTCCGCTACGTTGAGAGTAGGGGAGCCGGAAGGCAGATGTTTCGCAGGACGATGGAGCCAGTGGGCGGAAAAGCTAGACCGCAAATCAGGCGTACTGAGGTCGAGAACTTTCTGAGCAAATATGAGTTTTCTTTGCAAGAAGCATCATTTCCGCCGTGTTGCAGTGCGTTCAATATTGTCGTCCGTGTGATCGATACCGGTGAAGTGCTCGGAAAAGCATCAAATATTCGCATACATCGCAGCTCCCTCGATCGATTGATCCCAGTCGAACGGTCCGCGCCTGGTTGTACCGGGCCGGGTCACATCACAAGAAATAACCTGATATTTAGCGACGACCTTGTCGCTTTGGTAATCAAACCACTAAGGGACGTTAATGGAGCGCCATGATGAACTACATGGACTACTATCAATATTCCTGGTTCGCGAATCTAGCCTACATCGAATGGAGTATTGCAAACACCTCCAATAAGGATGCAATGATCGTAAGCGCAACGTAAACGACGCCCTATTCGAGTCCTTCCCGGACGTAGTAGAAATGCCCGCTGTAAATTTGGCGGAGCATTTTCGATGGCACGACGTTCACAGGCGGATTGGCAGGCCCTGATAGAGGCGCACGCATCAAGTGGGTTAACAGCCGCGGCGTTCTGCCGCCAGCACGGAGTTAATCCCAAGTCTTTCAGTTTTCGGCGTCGTCAGCTGGGCAAAACCGCAGTGGCACCGCGCAGTCCCTTTGTGGCGATGAAGTTGAGCGGTGGTTCACGCGCTGAGGTACTGCGGCTCCATGTGGGTTCGAGCACGACGCTGGAGCTGTCGCCAGGCGTTGACGTGGCCTGGTTAACCGGGCTGCTGCGTGCGCTGAAGGATTAAGCGATGGAGATGTTTCGTGACGTGCCGGCGGTCTATGTGCATCGTGAACCGGTCGATTTCCGGAAGTCGATCAACGGCCTGACGTTGATCATTGAAGATGACCTATCCCACTCGCCGTTCACCGGGGCGTTGTACGTGTTCTGCAACCGCAAACGGGATAAGTTGAAGATCGTGTATTGGGACCGCAGTGGTTTCGTATTGTGGTACAAACGTCTCGAGCAGGACAAATTCCGCTGGCCAATGCGGTGGCCGGAAGCGTTGATCGAACTCAACGAAACGCAACTGCATCGGCTGCTTCAAGGCTACGCGTTCATGCCTGAGGAAGGTCATAAAACATTGCATTATGCGAGTGTTTTATAGCGACTCAGATCAATCGTTTTGCTATACTGCCGCGCATGTCAACGGTGCTCGAACAACTCCCTGATGATGTTGACGCACCGAAGTTATTGGTCGTTGAACAGGCTGCTCGCAATGAGCAGTTGATGGCCGATAATCAGAACTACAAAACGCAAGTCTCGCTCCTCCAAGAACGTTTAAACCTCGCTTTGGCGATCCGCTTTGCCGCACGCAGTGAGAAGGTGTCGCCCGATCAAATCCGATTGTTTGACGAAGCGGAGGCTGACGCCACTGAGTCTGGCGAGACCGACACACCCTTGGCGATTGAGATCGCCCCGCACACGCGCCAACGCGGTGGGCGTAAACCGTTGCCGGAGAATCTGCCACGCGTCGAGGTGGTGCATGTGCTGCCCGAGTCCGAGCAGGTGTGTACACACGATGGCCTACCGCTGAAAATGATCGGCGAGGTGGTCAGCGAGCAGCTGGATATTGTGCCGGCGGTCATCCAGGTGATCCGTCATATCCGCAAGCAGTATGTGTGCAATTGCGGGCGGTGCATCAAGACTGCGCCGTTGCTGGCCCAACCCATTCCAAAAAGCATGGCCTCACCGGGCTTATTAGCCCATATCGCGGTCTGCAAGTATGTCGATGGCTTACCGTTGTACCGGCAGGAGACGATTTTAAATCGTATTAACGTCGACCTGCCGCGCGGTACGCAGGCGAGTTGGATGATCAAGGCCGGCACATTGGTGCAGCCGTTGATTAATCTGATGCGTGACCGGCTGCTCGATTATGACATCGTACAGATGGATGAGACGCGGGTGCAGGTTTTGAAGGAAGCCGGTCGTCGCGCGCAATCACAATCCTACCTGTGGGTGCAACGCGGTGGACCGCCGGATGAGCGGGTCATCTTGTACGATTACGACGCCTCGCGAAGTGGCGCGGTGCCGCAACGGTTGTTGGCGGGCTATCGTGGTTACCTTCAGACTGACGGTTATGACGGCTACAACGCGTTGGTTGCGACGAACGGGTTGAAACAGCTCGGTTGCATGGCCCATGCGCGTCGTCGTTTTGACGAGGCGGTGAAAGCACAAGGGAAGAACAAGCGTCGGGGTAAGGCTTGGCGCGGTTTATCACTCATACAAAAAGTTATACCGGGGTTGAGAAACAGGCGCGCCGATGGCGGCCGATGAGCGTTACGTCAACCGCCTTCGGCACGCGAAGCCGGTGCTCGACGAGATGCGAGGATGGCTTGAATCCGTGCTACCCCAGGTCCCGCCGACTGGTGCAGTCGGTAAAGCCCTGAATTATTTACATCACGAATGGGACAAGCTCACGCGCTACCTGGATGACGGACGGCTGGAGATTGACAACAACCTGTGCGAGAACGCGGTGCGTCCGTTCGTGATGGGCCGCAAGGCCTGGTTGTTCAGTGACTCGGTCGCCGGGGTTAATGCCTCGGCCAATCTTTATTCTTTGGTTGAGACCGCCAAGGCGCACGGACTGGAGCCCTATGCCTACCTGCGCGAGGTGTTCACGAAACTGCCTGGCGCGACGACGGTCGAAGACATCGAAGCACTTCTGCCGGGCAATATCAGTCTCTAACGTACTAATCCACATCGAACAACGGTGGGGTTTATCGCGCGCTTACCAATGATCAGCGCGGCTAGCGATGCATTGCGCGTGCCGGATCGCGTTGCCGCCAACGGCGGATATCGGGACAGGCATGATTAACGGGCAGAATTAATCTCTTGCGTTTAGTGATTTAGCGCAGGCCGAATACGTGCCTGTCCCGCATTTGGTCTCGAATAACAATCGAAGACAGGGTACGCCGCCTCATGAGTGATGAAAAAAATGATGGATGTGACAGTAAAAAATATCGCCGTGAGGACCATTGGAATGCTTTTGTGCGCCGCGTCTTCCGCGGCAAGTGCTCTAAAAGATCCACCGGAATGGTTCGGAATGCCGTACTACTCGTGGGGCGCGGTCGAAGCATTGGCCATTCTGATCGCGATAGCCACGTTTTTTATAGCGCTCACGGTGTTCCGTATTCGACGTTCCGATCACGTGTTTCGAAATGCGCTTACCGCAACCATAGTCATTGTGGTGGTGTGGGAAATCACCGCGAACTGGGACATTTACACCCTTAGTCGCCAGGCTAAAACAGCTTGCGCCAATGAGGGTGGGTTACACATATTCAAAACCGCCGAAGTCGATGGATTCGTTGGATTTGGATCTAGTATCGAATACTTCTCTAAATATGGATTTCGATATCTGGAGGCATATGTGACAGGTTTTCGTGGACGAAAAACCAAGATTACGATCCAGAATGGCGAACCGCATTACAAGGAAATTTCTGAGTTCGAAAGCCGATACGAGTACCGCAGTATCCCTGACATCTATATTAGCGACCGATTCGTGAAATTGTCCGCTCACGTCGTTGACCGTTTAACCGAGGAAGAGCTTGGGCATCTGACCGTATTCAAGATATATCCTGGAATCGTAGACCGAATGGTTTTGAATTTCTTGCCCGTCGAGTGGCAGCCATGGATTTGTGGTCGCAATAAGCCGACGTCAAGGGTAGACGTTCAGAATGCAGATGGAGCAGGCAACTTCACCGTCGTTGATCTCGTCAAAGCAGTGCTAATTCCCAGAAAATCTAAAGGATAAAAGAACATGTACATTCGAGAGTTCTTTAAATATTCCTGGTTCGCGGATCTGGCATATGTGGATTGGCGCAGCATGTCGTACGGCGATAAACCTGATCCAGAATTCCCGATCAGAGATGCTCATGATTCTGTGAGAGTGCCAGGCGTCCGTAATGATCAGAATGATCGCACGCTTGGCGACAAGATCTTCTTGCGTCCGGAGGATACAGCGAATGTCAGCGAAGGTTGGAAAGTCGCGGACTTTCGTCCAACTGATAGTGATACCGGATTCGCCGCGTCGTTATTCACGAATGAGTATACGAATGAGAAAGTGCTTGGTATTCGCGGGACCGATGTGAGCGATTTACAGAAAGATCTAATAGAAGCCGACCTACAGCAGATAGGCGGTCTCGGACTGGCCTTATCGCAAGCGGTTTCGCTCTTTAATTATGTCCAGGCATTTCGTCCAAACGTCGTCCGGGCAAGGTTACCTGGACGTACATAGTGATGAGATTGCTCAAGTGGACAAACTCACCCAGAGCGGCGACATCGACGCCTTAGTGGTACAGGCGGCCACGATAGAGCCAACGTTGCGGTTCCCTGCCCGGATCGGCCTGGCGCGCGTTGAGCTAGGTCGCATGACCCCGATCCCGGAGGGCGGATATCGGGACAGGCATGATTAACGGCCAGAATTAATCTCTTGCGTTCAGTGATTTAGCGCAGGCCGAATACGTGCCTGTCCCTGAGGGATCCCCACGAAATAGGGTTCAATTGAGCGCGGCCTGCTGATCGCTATCGAAACGAATGAAGTCCAACGCTGTGAGTAAATCAGTGCGTTTGATCTGCAGTCGCTCGCGTCTAAGGACAGCCAGCCCGAGGAATGCGATAGAGAGTACGCGTCGTTTGCGTTGCGTATTGGCTTGGTAAGCGACGTGTTTTCCTTGCTGCTCAGCCAGGCGCCCGATCAGCATGATCAGCCAACTGGCAATCAGGGCAATGAGTAACAAGTTGGCGGTTCGTCGTACAGATCGGCAACGGGTCTGAGTCCAGGCGAAGCCGGTGCGTGTGCTCTTAACGTCTCGAAAACTTTCTTCAATTTGCATCCGCGTGCGATACAAAGCGATGGCCCGTTTTGAGGTCAAGCCATCGTCTAGAGAGCTGGCGATGATCCAGGGGCGTTGTGCGCGATGCGAGTATTTACGGTGATGTTCACTGCGGGCGTTTAGTCCGAAGCGAGTGCGTTGTTTTCGTCCTTTAGGCTTTTCTTTAAAGGCGTAAAGATGAACGCGACAGGGGTTCGATTTGGCGATGTGTAGCACGCCATGATAGCGGGGCCGTAAGGTCGCTGATATAGCGGTGGCGCCTTTCTCCCAGGTTTCGCCATCATCAAATGACACGTTAATGCTAGTGGGGATACGGCCGATGAAGTCCCAACCTAAGGCGGTGATCTCCCGAAACCAAGGCACCAAGAAACCCGCATCAGTAATGATGATTGGACGTGACGTTGTCGGCAGAACCGTCGCAAAGGTCGACAAGAACTGGCGTTGGATCTTCGGGTTTCCCAAACACGCTATCGGATGAACTTCTTCATACAGCGTGAAAGCTCTGCCGCCGACTGGGACTGAGGCACGAAGTAAGACCAACGTTCGATTGTCAGGACAATCGGACCAATCAATCAAGATCACAGGCCGTGATTGATGCTTGAGTAACTGATGCGTTAGCGCTCGATAAAACTCGTCTCGTTGTGCATAAAGATGAGGGTTACCAATGAGGCGGTCGGCTTGTTTGATAGCGTGTTTGGTTTTGCTGTCACGCGGCGAATGCCGCCCTAAGGCGGTTACCGTTAACGTTTGTCCAGCGACTAACGCTTCGACGCTGGTCATCAGCGCAGCGAGGCGGGTTTTAATAACCGTCGGACACAATTGATGTAACTGTTGTTGTAGGATCGAAATTGCATTCATGGTGCGCACCTGCGATAGGACCGTTTGTTGTAATCCGATCAGATCGCCGCGCACCGTGAATGTTCCCCAAATCTAACTTATTGTTATTAAAAATATTTCCTCCAGAAATCGTGGGGATTCTTCAGTGCCTGTCCCGCAATTGGTCTCGAATAACAATCGAAGGCAGGGTACGCCGCGTAAGCGCGCGATAAACCCCACCGTTGTTCGATGTGGATTAGTACGTTAGAGACTGATATTGCCCGGCAGAAGTGCTTCGATGTCTTCGACCGTCGTCGCGCCAGGCAGTTTCGTGAACACCTCGCGCAGGTAGGCATAGGGCTCCAGTCCGTGCGCCTTGGCGGTCTCAACCAAAGAATAAAGATTGGCCGAGGCATTAACCCCGGCGACCGAGTCACTGAACAACCAGGCCTTGCGGCCCATCACGAACGGACGCACCGCGTTCTCGCACAGGTTGTTGTCAATCTCCAGCCGTCCGTCATCCAGGTAGCGCGTGAGCTTGTCCCATTCGTGATGTAAATAATTCAGGGCTTTACCGACTGCACCAGTCGGCGGGACCTGGGGTAGCACGGATTCAAGCCATCCTCGCATCTCGTCGAGCACCGGCTTCGCGTGCCGAAGGCGGTAGGCGTAACGCTCATCGGTAGCCATCTACCGCGCCTGTTTCTCAACCCGGTATAACTTTTGTATGAGTGATAAACCGCGCCAAGCCTTACCCCGACGCTTGTTCTTCCCTTGTGCTTTCACCGCCTCGTCAAAACGACGACGCGCATGGGCCATGCAACCGAGCTGTTTCAACCCGTTCGTCGCAACCAACGCGTTGTAGCCGTCATAACCGTCAGTCTGAAGGTAACCACGATAGCCCGCCAACAACCGTTGCGGCACCGCGCCACTTCGCGAGGCGTCGTAATCGTACAAGATGACCCGCTCATCCGGCGGTCCACCGCGTTGCACCCACAGGTAGGATTGTGATTGCGCGCGACGACCGGCTTCCTTCAAAACCTGCACCCGCGTCTCATCCATCTGTACGATGTCATAATCGAGCAGCCGGTCACGCATCAGATTAATCAACGGCTGCACCAATGTGCCGGCCTTGATCATCCAACTCGCCTGCGTACCGCGCGGCAGGTCGACGTTAATACGATTTAAAATCGTCTCCTGCCGGTACAACGGTAAGCCATCGACATACTTGCAGACCGCGATATGGGCTAATAAGCCCGGTGAGGCCATGCTTTTTGGAATGGGTTGGGCCGGCAACGGCGCAGTCTTGATGCACCGCCCGCAATTGCACACATACTGCTTGCGGATATGACGGATCACCTGGATGACCGCCGGCACAATATCCAGCTGCTCGCTGACCACCTCGCCGATCATTTTCAGCGGCCCGACCATCGTGTGTACACACCTGCTCGGACTCGGGCAGCACATGCACCACCTCGACGCGTGGCAGATTCTCCGGCAGCGGTTTACGCCCACCGCGTTGGCGCGTGTGCGGGGCGATCTCAATCGCCAAGGGTGTGTCGGTCTCGCCAGACTCAGTGGCGTCAGCCTCCGCTTCGTCAAACAATCGGATTTGATCGGGCGACACCTTCTCACTGCGTGCGGCAAAGCGGATCGCCAAAGCGAGGTTTAAACGTTCTTGGAGGAGCGAGACTTGCGTTTTGTAGTTCTGATTATCGGCCATCAACTGCTCATTGCGAGCAGCCTGTTCAACGACCAATAACTTCAGTGCGTCAACATCATCAGGGAGTTGTTCGAGCACCGTTGACATGCGCGGCAGTATAGCAAAACGATTGATCTGAGTCGCTATAAAACACTCGCATAATGCAATGTTTTATGACCTTCCTCAGGCATGAACGCGTAGCCTTGCAGCAGCCGATGCAGTTGCGTTTCGTTGAGTTCGATCAACGCTTCCGGCCACCGCATTGGCCAGCGGAATTTGTCCTGCTCGAGACGTTTGTACCACAATACGAAACCACTGCGGTCCCAATACACGATCTTCAACTTATCCCGTTTGCGGTTGCAGAACACGTACAACGCCCCGGTGAACGGCGAGTGGGATAGGTCATCTTCAATGATCAACGTCAGGCCGTTGATCGACTTCCGGAAATCGACCGGTTCACGATGCACATAGACCGCCGGCACGTCACGAAACATCTCCATCGCTTAATCCTTCAGCGCACGCAGCAGCCCGGTTAACCAGGCCACGTCAACGCCTGGCGACAGCTCCAGCGTCGTGCTCGAACCCACATGGAGCCGCAGTACCTCAGCGCGTGAACCACCGCTCAACTTCATCGCCACAAAGGGACTGCGCGGTGCCACTGCGGTTTTGCCCAGCTGACGACGCCGAAAACTGAAAGACTTGGGATTAACTCCGTGCTGGCGGCAGAACGCCGCGGCTGTTAACCCACTTGATGCGTGCGCCTCTATCAGGGCCTGCCAATCCGCCTGTGAACGTCGTGCCATCGAAAATGCTCCGCCAAATTTACAGCGGGCATTTCTACTACGTCCGGGAAGGACTCGAATAGGGCGTCGTTTACGTTGCGCTTACTACGCCGCATCATGAGTGATGAGAAAAATGATGGATGTGACAGTAAAAAATATCGCCGTGAGGACCATTGGAACGCTTTTGTGCGTCGCGTCTTCCGCGGCAAGTGCACTAAAAAATCCACCGGAGTGGTTTGGAATGCCGTACTACTCGTGGGGCGCGGTCGAAGCATTGGCCATTCTGATCGCGATAGCCACGTTTTTTATAGCGCTTACGGTGTTCCGCATTCGACGCTCCGCTCACGCGTTTCGAAAAGCGCTTGCCGCAACCATAGTCGTAGTGGGGGCGTGGGAAATAACCGCGAACTGGGACATTTACACCCTTAGTCGCCAGGCCCATAAAGCCTGCGTAAATGTGGGGGGGCTACACATATTCAGGACTGCTGAGGTTGATGGATTCATTGGTTCTGGATTGAATATCAAATACTACACTAAGTATGGGTTTCGGTATCTGGAAGCACCGGTCATTGGATCTCATGGAAAAAAAATCAGGATTACGCTCCAGAACGGCGAACCACATCATATGGAAATCGCCGAGTTCGAAAGCCGATACCAGTTCCTGATTATCCCAGAAGTCTACATTAGTGACCGATTCGTGAAATCGGGTTTCCATGTTTTTGACCGGTTAACCGAGGAAGACCTAGGGCGTCTGACCATGTTCAAGATATATCCCGGAACCGTAGACCGAATGGTTTTGAATTTCTTGCCCGTCGAGTGGGGGCCATGGCTCTGTGGCCGCAACGAAATGTCATCAACAGTGGACTTGCAGAGCGTGGATGGGTATGGCGATTTCGGCATCAGAGATCTCATCAAGGCGGTACTTATTCCGAGGAAATCCAAAGGGTAAACGAGCATGTACATTCGAAATCTTTTTAGAGTCCCCGATAGGGGATCCGTAAACCCCTCGCCTTTAGGCGACGGATAGGTCGTTTGAATTATGCTTGTGAGATGGAAGATTACAAGCGCGGTAGTCATACGGTGTGGGACTGCAAATACCACTTGGTGTGGACTACGAAGTATCGCTATCAGGTGCTGGGCGGTGATGTGGGGCAACGGTGCCGGGAGCTTCTGCGGGAGATTGCTCGGAGCAAGGAGATGTTGATCTACGCGGGTTCAATCAACCGCGATCACGTTCATATGCTGATTGGGATCCCGCCACAGTTATCGGTGTCGCGTGCGGTGCAGTTTCTGAAGGGTAAGAGTTCGCACCGGCTTCTGACGGAGTATCGGAGCCTGAAGAAGCGGTACTGGGGTCAGCATCTATGGGCACGGGGATACTGGGTGGCGACGAGCGGGAACGTCACCGACGAAGTATGGAAGGAGTACATCAAGAACCAGAAGGCGCCGGAACCGGACGATGACTTTACGGTGGTGTAATCGGCCGCATGGCCGATCAATCCGGCTTCCAGCCGTCATCCGAAGCCACCGCCTTTAGGCGGTGGAGTATTCACAGGCGGATATTTGTTGCTGCGCACGCAGATTTGACCAGCGGGGGGTGTTGATGACTGACCATCCACACGAGTATGTATGGCTCGGATTTATTGGAATTTCCGGCGTCTATTTGCTGGTCAACGTTGGGCGCGCAGGGTTGGGATATTCTGGTCAAATCTGCGTGCGCAGCAACAACCTTGACACAGCGCTGGCGTGAATTGCTTCTAAAGGGGTAATCTTTAATTAATTGGGGTAATGGAGTGTTGAAATACCCTTATATCCAGTACGATTACCCCATTAACACAGCCTGCGATAAGGCCATGCACTCACTTTCGCCCGACTACCTTGCCCGACTGCGCTTTGACACGCAGCAACTGACGACACTGCGCGCCCTTGGGGAGTACCGGGGCAAACAACGCCTGTACGTTGCCCAGTCGCGCGAAGTGCTGAGCGATCTGCGGCAGGTCGCCGTGGTCGAGTCGACCGAGTCATCCAACCGGCTGGAAGGGGTGGTGGTCGCAGCAGCTCGATTGAAATCGTTGGTGCTCAAGAATGCGGCGCCCAAGAGCCGTTCCGAGCAAGAGGTGGCAGGCTACCGCGACGCGCTGGGCCTGATCCATGAAAGCGGCGACCAGATGCCGTTCTCCGAAGGCACGGTGCTTCAGTTGCACGGCATCCTGTACCGCTATATGCCGCAACCCGGCGGTCGCTGGAAAGGTACTAACAACGACATCGTCGAACGCCATTCGAACGGTAGCTCGCGCATCCGCTTCCGCCCGGTGGCCGCGCATCTGACGCCGATAGCGATGGCGGACCTGATCACGCGCTATCGCGCCGCACTGGATCAGCATCTGGCCGACCCGCTGGTGCTGGTACCGCTGGTCATCCTCGACTTCCTGTGCATCCATCCCTTCCCGGACGGCAACGGCCGCATGGCGCGCCTGCTCACCCTGCAACTGCTCTACCACTTCGACTACGCCGTGGGTCGCTTCATCAGTCTGGAGCGCATCTTCGAAGAATCGAAAGAGAGCTACTACGAAACGCTGGAAGCCAGCTCACAGGACTGGCACGAGGCCGCACACGATATTGCGCCCTGGCTGGATTACTTCTGGGGCGCCCTGCTGCGCGCCTACAAGGAATTCGAGGAGCGCGTTGGCACCATCGAACGGGGGCGCGGGGCCAAGGGCGACCGGGTGCGCGCCGAGATCCTCAAGCGCAACCTACCTTTCTCGATTTCCGAGATTGAGGAAGCTTGCCCCGGCGTCAGCCGCGACACCGTCCGGCTAGTACTGCGTGCCATGAAAACTGAAGGCCTGATTGCCCCTACCGGCAAGGGGCGTGGGGCCAAGTGGATCGGTCTCGGCCAACGACCGCCAATAAAAAAATAGAAAGAACTCGGAAACGCGAATGCCTACAATGTGCTGGATCGGCAACGAAGCCGTCATCAAACACCACAAAGAAGTGCCGTTCCGGCTGGGCGAAAAACGCTGACGCCGTCTTCAATATCTCGTTCGCCCGTTTGAGTTCTTTATTCTCCCGCTCCAGCGCATTCAGACGCTCCGGATCGTCACTCGTCAGGCCGGCGCGCAACCCTTGGTCCTACTCGGCCTGCCGGACCCATTTGCGCAGCGTCTCCGCAGTGCAACCGATCTTCGAGGCGATCGAAGTCAATGCCGATCATTCCGACTCGTACTCGCCACGATGTTCAAACAGCAGCCTGACGGCCTGTTCCCAGACTTCCGGGGAATAACATTTTTGTGTTTTCATGACTCCAGTCTCTCAAGGTTTGGAGCCTCCGGGAATCCCGGCGCGATTCACTTTGCTGCGGCGCGCTCAATCCTGGGCATGACGCTTGACGCGAAAAGTTTTGTAAATGGTGGGCCCGGTAGGACTCGAACCTACGACCAAGGGATTATGAGGGCCTTAAAAATCAATAGGGTACTGATTATTCTAGACTAGTGTATCTGCGGATCAGTTAGGGAAAATATTTTTGGATCAGCAGGTTAGGATAGGGTGGCGCAGGGAGGTGACACTGGGCGGTGATCCGTGAGTGTTCCGCGGAAAAGTGAAATCTAAAGCGGCGACGCCCACGACAATTTGTGCTTTTTGTACACAGCGCGGGTCGGTACGAACTGCTCCGGATCGTCGAGACTTCCGAGCGTCACATCAATACGTTCTGGTTGTTTATCGCCTTCCCAGCTGAGCGTCGTGCCACACTTCGCGCAAAATTTTCTAACTACGCCTTTCGACGACACATATTCGGCCGGATGTCCATTCGTAAATTCGAACTTCGACAACGAGACGAAGAAGTAGGCGACGCAATGTGCGCCAGCCGCACGCCGGCAGTCTGGACAATGGCAAACCAACACTTCATCGGGCGTGCCAGAGAAGGCGTATCGAACGGCCCCACAAATACATCCTCCGGAAGTTGTTTCAGCGACTTTATTCATGGCGGGTTTCCGTCATGATCGGGTTCATCCGAGTTCCGCGCATATTTCCTCAAGCGCATAAAGGGATTTCTGCGGGAATCTTTCTAACGGATAGTAACGGGAGATAATGTCTACCGCGGCTTCGTAGGTCGTTAAATCCAGGTAACGGAGCAGAAAGCGGACATCGTTTTCATCATGGAATTCTGCCCCCAGTCGCATCGCGAGACATTTCATCGCGAGCAAATACTTCGGACTGGCCGTCATGATCCGCAGATTCGACAGTTCGAGAAACGGATCAAAATCACCTTTCTCGCTGATGTAGCCTTTGGCCGCATCGTTCAGCCAGTCGTCCGCAACGCCGGCGATTGCGGCAACGCGCTTAGCTGCAGCGCGCACGCTGCTCGTTGGTTTGAAGTATCCATCGATATCTTGCGTTGACGGGCGCGCTTCAAGCGCGAGACACATCACGGCGCCGCCGAGGACATATAGCTCACCCGTTACGCCGTCTTTTGCTAATTCATTGTTCAGCGAATTGAGTAGCTTGATAATTTCGACTCGTTCAAGTGCCACTAGACCCTCTGTCCAATGGTGCTATCGACGAACAAATTTCTAGTTCTGAACGCTGGCGGCGAACGCGTTAGAAGATGAAGCCGCAGGCTTTTTAAGGACGATGCAAACCACGGCTCATCGAGTGGCTCGATGTCGCGGACCCAACGCGGCCCGGGAATGTTCTTAAGGGCAGCCGTGTGCCCGACCATCGCGGCCACGTAGTTCGCTTCGAACCGCGGCAATTCAACACGCGGCGGTTCGCGCACCGCCGCTGCGAGTACGTTCCTGTTAAGAGACGAAAGAAAATCATTGAGCTCCGCGAGCGCATAAACGCGATTATCCGGGCTTGCGGCCAGCGAGGTGCAGATCGCCTGGAAACGCTCTGCCGCGGGCGGCAGGACTTGCATCAACACCCATTTGGAAACATCCATCCCGGCCACGGCGGCACGTTGTTGGATCTGCGACTTTTCCCCATCAGTGACCCGGATTTGTAGCTGCCGCGACTTGACCATTAGGGAAGGATAGCCGACAACATTAAAATGTCAATACAAAGTATTGACGATATAGCTCCGCAGAAGCGAACCAGTTTCGACGGGTTCACCGAATAGGTGGCTTCGGCGCGGTTCCCTTACAGCACTGCAGTCCAGATGAGAGAATTCCGATGAGGGACGCTAGCTTTTTCTGCTCCGCGAACAAAATTTCGCGGCCCCGGCAGCCGTCTCATGAATCGTTATGCCATCGCAAATATCCCGATGGTTCTCGTGTTCAGCACAAAGCCTTAGAGCTTGAAACTAACCTAAAATATGGATATTTACGAGTAATCTTGTGGGTATACGGCTTTACCTTGCCTATATGGATATTTATGGGTATATATGTGGGTATGAGCTTTCGTACCGACAATCTGGTGATCACCCCTGAAATCCTCGCGCTCATCGCTGAAATCGAAGAGTTCAAAGGCGCCTGGCGCGCGCTTGGTACCCTGGCTCCGGAGCGACTCTCGGCGCTCCGCCGGGTAGCAACAATAGAGAGCATTGGCTCTTCTACGCGGATCGAAGGCAGCAGGCTTTCGGATAAGGAAATCGCGCGTCTGCTATCCAATCTTGAGATCAAGACATTCGCGACGCGCGACGAACAAGAGGTCGCGGGATATGCCGCCACCGTGGAAACGATGTTTGCACACGCAGGCGAGATCCCCCTCACCGAAAACCATATTAAACAGCTGCACCGTGACCTCCTCCTTCACAGCGCAAAGGACGAACGCCACCGCGGGGCTTACAAAACCAACACGAACCATATCAGCGCTTTTGATGCGGATGGCAAGGAGGTAGGGATCGTCTTCG
The DNA here is from genome assembly GCA_942490995.1 of uncultured Gammaproteobacteria bacterium. GTDB lineage: Bacteria > Pseudomonadota > Gammaproteobacteria > UBA981. The sequence continues at coordinate 167,477 of CALOBG010000054.1, read as the reverse complement.
AAACCGCCACGCCGTTCGATACACCGCAGTTAATGGAAGAATTGATCGCGTGGACGCGGGCGGAACTGAACGACGGACCGCTGCACCCATTGTTGGTGATCGCAATCTTCATCGTCGTGTTTTTGGAGATCCATCCGTTCCAGGATGGCAATGGACGGCTGTCACGGATCCTCACGACGCTTCTGCTGCTACGCAGTGGTTACACCTATGTTCCGTACAGCTCGCTAGAGAGCGTTATCGAGAACACAAAGGAGCAGTACTACCTCGCGCTGCGTCAGACGCAAGGAACGATTCGCAGCGAGAAGCCGAACTGGCAGCCGTGGATCGGATATTTTCTGAACGCGCTGCGGCGCCAGAAACAACGGTTAGAGACGAAGATTGATCGCGAGCGTTTGATGATCGACACGTTGCCGGAACTGTCGCTACGGATCCTCGAGCTTGCCAGAGAGCACGGCAAAGTCACGAACGCACAGATCGTCGCGATCACGGGTGCCAATCGCAACACAATCAAGAAGCACCTCCAGGCACTTGTACTCAGCAACCATCTCAGCCAGTACGGCAGAGGGAAGGGTACGTGGTACGGAAGGAATTAAAGTTCGGCTATCAAGCTGAATCCTTCGCAATGCAAGCAAATTGCCCGAAATTGTGACTGTAGTAGGCGCGAACGGAAATGTTCGAACCTACGAGCCTTTGTTAACGACCGGTTTACGGGGTAACCACATGGCAAGTAAGAAGCAATTGTTACACTTTCGCATCGAGCTGGAAGGGATAGCGCCGTCGATCTGGCGGGAGATCGTTGTACCATCGTCTTACTCGTTCTGGGACTTGCACGTTGCCATTCAGGACGCGATGGGATGGCTCGATTATCACCTCCATGCATTTCGCATTCGGGATCCGAAAACCCGCGGCGTTGCAGAGATTGGCATTCCGCTTGACGATGATTTTAATGACCGGCCCGTCCTCGCAGGATGGGAGGTTCCGATACTGTCCTATCTGAGTAAACCGGGGGCCAGCGCGGAGTATGAATATGATTTCGGGGACGGTTGGAGCCACCGTGTCCTGCTGCAAGAGATTACGGATCGTGAGAAAGGCGGGAAATATCCGCAATGCTCGGGAGGCGAACGCGCATGCCCGCCCGAAGATTGTGGAGGTATAGGGGGATACCAAATGTTGCTCGAGATCTTGAATGACCCTGATCACGAACAGTACGAGGAAATGCGCGAGTGGGTGGGGGATCGTTTCAACCCCGAGCAATTCGATCCCGGGCGGGTGAAATTCGATAATCCGAAAAAGCGGTGGCGGATCGCGTTCGAGGAAGAAGATTAGGTCTCCTTCATTTTTAGCTGCCACCCATTCCTGCAACCGGACGCGTGAACAGACGCCGTCGAGGCGGGGAATATTGGGAATCTTTTCGTGAAAAACACTGCTCCAAGTCATTTTTGAAGCGTAAGTAATTGAAAAAATTGGTGGGCCCGCCAGGACTCGAACCTGGGACCAAGGGATTATGAGTCCCCTGCTCTAACCAACTGAGCTACAGGCCCGCGAACAGCACTGATGCGTGGGGAGGGTGCGACCCGCGGTACGGCAATTTCACCGTACCGCGGGGGTCGCGATCAATCCAGAAACGTACGCAGACGCTCCGAACGCGAGGGGTGACGCAGTTTGCGCAGGGCCTTCGCTTCTATCTGTCGAATGCGTTCGCGGGTGACATCGAACTGTTTGCCGACTTCTTCGAGCGTGTGGTCGGTGTTCATGTCGATCCCGAAGCGCATGCGCAGCACTTTCGCTTCGCGCTGGGTCAGGCCGGACAACACTTCCTTGGTTGAACGACACAGGCCTTCGAAGGTTGCGGAGTCGATCGGCGCGTAGATATTCTGGTCCTCGATGAAATCGCCGAGGTGTGAATCCTCGTCGTCCCCGATCGGGGTTTCCATCGAGATCGGTTCTTTCGCGATCTTGAGGACCTTGCGGATCTTGTCTTCCGGCATCTCCATGCGATCGGCGAGCTCTTCCGGGGTCGGTTCGCGGCCTTTTTCCTGCAGGATCTGCCGCGAGATGCGGTTGAGCTTGTTGATCGTTTCGATCATGTGCACCGGAATTCGAATCGTGCGCGCCTGGTCGGCGATCGAACGGGTGATGGCCTGCCGGATCCACCACGTGGCATAGGTCGAAAACTTGTAGCCGCGGCGGTACTCGAACTTGTCGACCGCCTTCATCAGGCCGATGTTGCCTTCCTGGATCAGGTCCAGGAACAGCAGGCCGCGATTGGTGTATTTTTTGGCGATCGAGATCACCAGGCGCAGGTTCGCCTCGACCATCTCTTTCTTCGCGCGGCGCGCCTTGGCTTCACCGATCGACATGCGCCGATTGATATCTTTGATCGAGGAAATCGCGATATCGTGATTTTCCTCGATTTCCTGCAGGCGCTTCTGCGCCATCATGATCTCTTCCTGGCGCTCCTTGATCGCTGCCGCGTACGGTTTTTTCTGGCGCACCACCGAGCGCAGCCATTTCGGATCGGTCTCGGCGTCAACGAAGTGACCGAGAAAATCCTTGCGCGGCATCCGGCACTGCTTCACGCAGATGTCCATGATTGCGCGTTCCTGGCGGCGGATTTCTTCGACAATCACGCGCACGTGTTCGGTCAGCTTGTCCGTCAGTTTGGGGACCAGCTTGAACTCGAGAAATTTCTCCTGCAGGTCTTTGCGCAGGGTTTCGGTGCGAGTGTGGTTGCGGCCGTTGCGCTTGGTCGAGTTCTGGACCTTCTTGAACAGCTTGGCGTAGTCGGCAAAACGCTCGGCGACTTCTTCGGGATCGAGCGGGTTCGGCGCCTCTTCTTCGTCCTCGTCGTCGTCGTCGTCCTTATCATCCTTGTCGTCGCTGTTGTTCTGCGGCTGCGCGGGCTGTGGGATTGCCGCTTCCGCGCTGTAGTCGATGAAGCCCGAGATCATGTCGGTGATCTTGATCTCGGCGGTCTCGGTGCGCGCGTAGTCGAGCAGGAACAGCTGGGATACGGTCGGGAAATCGGCCAGCGCGGAAAGGACCTGCTTGAGGCCGTCCTCGATGCGCTTGGCAATCTTGATTTCGCCCTCGCGGGTGAGCAGGTCGACCGTGCCCATCTCGCGCATGTACATGCGCACCGGGTCGGTGGTGCGACCAAACTCGTTGTCGACCGCGGCCAGCGCCGCCGCGGCTTCCTCGGCGGCCTCCTCGTCAACGTCGCTGTCGTTCAGCAACATGGCATCCTGGTCCGGCGGTGTTTCGTGCACCGTGATGCCCATGTCATTGATCATGTTGATAATATCTTCGATCTGCTCGGGATCGACGATATCGTTCGGCAGATGATCGTTAACCTCGTGATAGGTCAGGAAGCCCTGCTCCTTGCCTTTCGCGATTAACATTTTGAGCTGGGACTGCTGGTCGGGTCTTTCGACTTCTTCCAGTACTTCCGCAGGTTCTGGTTTTGTTTTGCTCAATCTGGGACAGCCTCTTTGGGGTCAACCGCTTACGCGGACCAGTGAAAGTCTAGTATAAAGCGCACCATCCGCTAGTTGCGAAAGTGCAACAAAATAGCCGGCCAGTATACGTCAACTCGCCGGTCCCTGACCAGTATTTCCATCGTGTCGTGGGTCCATGCCGGGGCGCGAAAGCAACCCACCGCGGACCTTCCCCTGCGCTCAGACTTTGCGCCGGTAGTTGCGCAGAAAATCCTTCTGTTCGGCGCTGAGTTCGGCCATCGGCGTGGCGGCGATGCGTTCGTAGCGCTGCCGCTCCGCCTTGACCCGCAGGCGTTGCACGGCATCGGCGAATTCCTGCGTCACAGCGCTGTCCGGGATGTTGAACGGCATCGCCGACAGGGCGGTCAGTGCAGCTTCGACTGCACTGCCGCGAAATCGTTCCAGCAGCGCCGCCGGGCCAATCGAGTCCTTCAGCGCCACCGTCCAGACCTCGAGCAGCAACGCGCACTCGTCGAGTTCCGCGCCGATGAACGCCGCCGTATCGGGATTCAGCTCGACGGCGATTTCGGGGTGCTGAAGGAGCAGGCCGAGGGCCTGTTCGTGCAGACCACGGGTGGCGTAGCGATCGAGCCTCGCGGCCGCCGGCCGGGCGCGACCACGACCCTGGCCGAATCCCAGTTGCTGGCGGATGAGTTCCTCGTCAAAGCCGGTTTCCGCGGCCAGCCGGCGCGCGCCGATGGCGCGGTGGGCGCGATCGGGTACGCGCTTGAGATACGGCTCGGCCTGGGCGACCAGGCGCGTGCGGCCTTCGCTGGTGGTGATATCGACGTCGGCCTTGAGGGTATCGATCAGGTAGTCAGAGAGACCGAAATTCTGCGCTGCCTTAAGCCAGCCGGCAGCGCCGAATTCGCGGATGGCGCTGTCGGGATCGTGGCCGTCGGGCAGGAAACTGAAGCGGATCTCGCGATTGCCCTCCATTTTGCCGAGCGAGATCTCGAGCGCTTTCCAGGCCGCTCGCCGTCCCGCGGCGTCGCCGTCGAAACAGAACGTGACCTGCGCGGCGTGGCGGAACAGCTGTTCGAGATGCGCCTCGGTGACGGCCGTGCCGAGCGTCGCAACGGCGTTGTTCTGGCCGAACTGGTTGAGCGCAATCACGTCCATGTAGCCTTCAACCACGATCAGGGTATCGGCGGCGCCGGCGTTGAGCGCTTCGTGCAGGCCGTAGAGTTCGCGGCCCTTGTGAAAAACTTCGGTTTCGGGCGAATTGAGATACTTGGGTTCGCCCTGGTCGAGGATCCGGCCGCCGAATCCAATCACGCGTCCGCGGCGGTCGTGGATAGGAAACATGATGCGATCGCGAAAGCGGTCATAGTGGCCGCCGCGATCGCGCTGGATGGCGAGTCCCGCGCGCTCGAGGAGGGTCGCTTCGACGCCGTCACCGACCAGCGCGTCGAACAGGTTGCGCCAGCCATCCGGAGCGAAGCCGAGGCGGAACTGTTTGGCCACCGCGCCGGTAATGCCGCGACCCTTGAGGTAGGCGACCGCGCGTTCGCGGTCCGCGGCCTGGCGCAACTGCTGTTCATAGTGGCCGCGCGCGCGTTCGAGGACCGCGTAGATCTCGCGGGTATTGGCGGTCTGCGGACCGCGCGCTTCGAGCGGGATCTCGAGGCCGGCGATGGCGGCGAGCTCTTCCACGGCTTCACGGAACTCGAGATTGCGGTAGTTCATCAGGAACCCGATGGCGGTGCCGTGGGCACTGCAACCAAAGCAGTGATAAAACTGTTTCTCGCGACTGATGGTGAACGACGGGGTTTTTTCGCCATGGAAGGGGCACAGCGCCTGAAAATCGCGGCCGGCCTTGCGCAAGGGCAGGTAGGATTCGATCAGATCGACAATGTCGATGCGGGCGAGCAGCGCGTCGATGAAGTGATCGGGGATGCGGCCGGCCATGGAGCTTGTTTACTACCGCGTCACTGGGGACCAGATTGTAGGCAGTGCGGCGGCGGTAGTGAACCGTGCCGTAGCGGATCTACGCAGAGAGTCGGGCTTTGACCGCGGCGCTGACCACGCCCATGTCGGCGCGACCCTTGAGTTCGGCGTTCAGTCGGCCCATGACTTTTCCCATGTCGCGCATGCCGGCCGCGCCGCTGGCGGCGATGGCGTCAACGACATGCTGATCGATTTCCGCAGCCGAGAGCTGGGCCGGCAGGTAGGCGGTGATTAGATCGAGTTCGAACTGTTCGGTAGCGACGAGGTCGTCGCGATTGGCTGCTTCGTATTGGGTGATCGATTCGCGACGCTGCTTGGCCATGCGCGTCAGCAGGTCCACGGCGACGGCGTCATCGACCTCCGCGCGCTGATCGACTTCGTATTGTTTGACGACCGCGGCGATCAGGCGCAAGGCACCGAGTTTTTCCTTTTCGTGCGCCTTCATTGCCGTTTTGATATCGGCGCTGAGTTGCTCTTTGAAGGCCTGACCCAAGCTCGCTGATCCCGCGGTCAATACATGCGTATGCGGCGTAGTGACTGGCGTGCGGCCTTTTTCTGCCAGCGCTTGACGGCAGCAGCAGCCTTGCGCTTTCTTACCTGGGTGGGCTTCTCGTAGAATTCGCGACGATGCACTTCTGCCAGCACACCGGCTTTTTCACAGGCTCGTTTGAATCGCCGCATGGCGATGTCGAACGGTTCATTTTCTCGGACGCGGACGCTTGGCATACGTGAGTTACAACCTTAATTTTTGGGAATTGCGCGGGGAAACGGCGAAATATAGCGGCGATCGACGCGGAAGTCGAGCTACTCAAGGGGCGCGCGAATGAAGGTTCTCGGCCTTGAAACCTCGTGCGACGAGACCGGGGTGGCGATTTACGACGGCGCCGCCGGGCTGCTCGCCGATACTGTTTACAGCCAGGTCAAAACCCACGCCCGCTACGGCGGCGTGGTGCCCGAACTGGCCTCCCGTGACCATATCCGCAAGCTCGTACCCCTGCTGCGGGAGACCCTCGGCGTAGCCAACCTGGACGCCGCCGAACTCGACGCGGTGGCCTATACCGCCGGGCCCGGGCTGGCCGGCGCCCTGCTGGTCGGCGCCGGCTTTGCCCGCGCGCTGGCCTTCGGACTCGAAATCCCGGCCCTCGGCGTCCACCATATGGAAGCCCACCTGCTCGCGCCCATGCTCGCCGCCGACGGCCCGGAAATGCCGTTTCTGGCCCTGCTGGTGTCGGGGGGCCACACCCAGCTGGTGCATGTGCGTGCGCTCGGTTGCTACGACATCATCGGCGAATCGCTGGATGACGCCGCCGGCGAGGCGTTCGACAAGGTCGCGAAAATGCTCGAGCTCGGCTATCCGGGCGGACCCGCGGTCGAAGCACTCGCGCAGAGCGGCGACCCGGCGCGGTTTCGCTTTCCGCGGCCGATGACCGATCGGCCGGGTCTCGATTTCAGTTTCAGCGGGCTCAAGACCGCGGTCATGAATACCCTCAGCGGCGAACCTGATGCCCGCGGCGCGGACATTGCGCGGGCCTTCAGTGACGCAGTGGTCGATACCTTCATCATCAAATGCCGGCGCGCGCTGCGTCAGACTGGCCTGAAACGTCTGGTTGTGGCCGGGGGTGTCAGCGCCAACCGTGCGCTCAAGCAGGCTCTGGAGACGCTCGGCGAGGAACTCGATTGCGCGGTGTTTTTTCCACCGCTGCGCTTTGCGACCGATAATGGCGCGATGATCGCCTACGCCGGCTGGTGCCGCCTGAGCCGCGGTCAACACGACGGCGCCGGCTACCGGGTGCGACCGCGCTGGCCGCTCGACGAACTGCGCGCGCCGTCGAGTCGGTAATCCGCCCTCTGCCGTTTAGGTCGCGCTTTTTTCGCCGATGCGTTTTTCTTCGCCGGCCATGAGTTTGCGGATATTCGCCCGGTGGCGCCAGAACACCAGCGCCGACATCACGCCGTAGAGCGCAATCGCCGCCCTCGGTTCGCCGAACCACCATGTCAGTGCTGGTGTCGCCGCGGTTGCCAGCAGCGCGGCGAGCGAGGAATAACGGGTGATCACGGCAACCGCCAGCCACACGCCGATCACACTCAGTCCGACCCACAGGTTGAGCGCAAGGTTCACCCCGACGAAGGTCGCCACCCCTTTGCCGCCGCGAAAGCCGTAGAACACCGGGTAGAGATGGCCGAGAAACGCGGCCAGGCCGAGCGCGGTGACCACCGGCGCCTGGTAGCCGAGTGCATAGCCGGCCAGGACCGCCACCACCCCTTTCAGCGCGTCGCCGAGAAAAGTGACCGCGGCGGCCTTTTTGCCGGCGTAGCGCAGGATATTCGTCGCGCCCGGATTTCCGGACCCGACTTCGCGCGGATCCGACAGCCCCAGCGCTCGACTGACGAGGATCGCCGTCGAGATTGAACCCAGGCAATAAGCGGCGACAACCAGCGCGACAAGCAGCATCATCGAGCTATTGCAACTGAAGCGGGACGGCCGATCAAGGCGCCGTCAACTCTGTTAGGATTGCGCCACTTCGATATCGCCCCGGCAGCGGCACCTATGGATACGATTTACCTGCACGACCTGCGCGTCGATACCGTGATCGGGGTGTGGGACTGGGAACGCCGCATTCGGCAGACCCTGATCATGGACATCGAGGTCGGTACCGATTTCAGCCGCGCCGGCGCGAGTGATGACATTGCCGACACCGTCGACTACAAGGCGATCAGCGACCGCATCATGGAATTTACCCGCAGCAGTGAGTTCAAATTGATCGAAGCCCTGGGCGAAGGGATCACGCGCACCGTCATGCAGGAATTCGGGATCAAATGGATGCGCCTGAAAATCAATAAACAAGGCGTGCTGCGCCACGTTCGCGATGTCGGCATCATGATCGAACGCGGCACGCGCACATGAGCCGCACCGCGCGGCGCGCCTATGTCGGGGTTGGCAGCAATATTGCGCCGAGCGCCAGCGTAGCGGCCGGGCTGGCCGCGCTGCAACGCCAGTTCGGTGAGATCGAACAGTCCACGATCTATGTTTGCGCCGACCGCGACGGCGGCGAACGCGTTTTTCATAATCTCGTTGTCGCTTTTAACACGCGCCTGAACTGGTCCGAACTGCGTGCTCAGCTGAAGAGTATCGAAGACCAATGCGGTCGGCGGCGGGGCGATAAGTCGCACGCCACGGTTACCCTCGATCTGGATATCCTCATCCTGTGCGGTCATGCCGGCGCCAGCGACAAGGCCGATCTGCCGCTCGAAGCCCTGCTCGCGCACAGCTACGTGCTGGCGCCGTTAGCCGAACTCGCGCCCGACTGGCTGCATCCGCAGGCGGGCTTGCCGCTGGCGCAACTGTGGCAGCAGGTCGCCGCGACCGCACCAGCGCTGACGCCGGTAAACGCGGGCGACACGGCTGCGTCGATGGAACTCGAGGTCGTGCCGTGATGACGGTGATATCCCGGCGCTGCGCGGGGCGTGTCGCTGTTCTGATTGCGGTGATGGTGCTGCTTGCCGCGTGCACACGGATGCCGTCGATCGGTCGCGAGAGCCGCAGCAACGCCTTTGAAGCGGCAGTCATTACCTATACGAAGTTGATCCGCTGGGGATATTTCGAAGAAGCGGTGAAATACCTGCGCGCGCAGGACGGCGCGCAGATCCCCTACGATCTCAACAAAATGGCGCGTTACCGCGTAACCGCATACAAAAACATCAACCAGATCCAGGCCGACAATGGCCGTGAAGGTCGCGTGCTGGCGCTGATCGAATACTACGAAATCGATTCCGGCGTGCTGAAAACGCTGCGCGATGAACAATTCTGGTGGCACGACGACGACGCCAAGCGCTGGTACCTGGGTTCGCCATTACCCGACTTCGGCCGAGTTGACGAGCAGCCTTAGGAACCCGCGAAAGTGTCTGCGCTGCCGACTACACGCCGAGCGCGCGACCGCCGTCGACGTTGATCACGTGCCCGGTCACATACTCAGCGCCGGCCAGGTAGGCGACCGCGGCGGCAATATCTTCCGGCTCACCGCAGCGCTGCAGCGGCGTGGCGGCAACCGCCGCCGCCTGCAGCGCGGCGTCTTCACTGGCGGCCCACAGGATCGCGCCCGGCGCGACGCAGTTAACCCTTACCTCCGGTGCGAGTTCCAGCGCCAGGGCGCGGGTGGCGGCGACCAGCGCGGCTTTCGAAATGCAATACATCGAGTACTCGAGGCGCGGGTGCCGGGCATGGATATCGGCGATGTTGACGATCGAACCGCGCGTATGGCGCAGCAGCGGCGCGGCCTCGAGCGCCAGGAAGTAGGGCGCGCGCACGTTGATCGCGTGGATGCGGTCCCAGTCCGCCACGTCGCTGTGCGACACCGGGGTGGGTTCGAACACCGAGGCGTTGTTTACCAACAGGTCGAGGCGGTCACGCTGCCGCCGAAGCTCGGCAAGCAGGGCGGTCGCGGCGTTGCCGGCGGCCAGATCCTGGACCAGCGCAAACGCTGAATGCGAGCGGCGCGCGTTCAGTTCGGCGACCAGCGCGGCCGCGTCCGCGCACGAGGCGTGGTGGTGGATGGCGAGATCGTAACCGCGCGCGTGCAGGTAACGCGCCATGACCGCGCCGAGGCGCCGGGCGGCGCCTGTGATCAGCGCCAGCGGGCGCAGGTCGTTCGTCGCGGTGGTGTGCGGCGGATCGCTGATGATGACTGGCCCGCCATCACGCGGCGCCACCTCGGTTCATGAATAGGCAGTCAAGCTTAACGGATCCCGATCCGGCCGCGCTAGAACGCTCGCGACGGCTGGCACGGCTGATCGAGGAGACGATCGCGGCGGCGCCGGGCGGCGCGATCGGCTTCGACCGTTACATGGAACTGGCCCTGTACACTCCCGAACTCGGCTACTACAGCAGCGATAACGCGATATTTGGCGCCGACGGTGATTTTATTACCGCGCCCGAATCGGGGTCGCTGTTCGCGCGCTGCGTGGCCGAACACTGCGCCCAGGTCCTGCACCACTCGGGCGACAGCGCGGTCATCGAGTACGGCGCCGGCAACGCCAGCCTGGCGCTGGAAGTGTTTGCCCGGCTCGTGCAGGCCCGCCCCGGGCAGACGCTGGAATACCATATCGTCGAACCGAGCGCCCACCTGCGCGAGCGTCAACAGCAGCGGATAAAAGCGCGCCGACCGGATCTTTATGCACACATGTTCTGGCACGCCGATCACCCCGCTGAATCGCTCGCCGGTGTGGTTATCGCCAATGAAGTGCTCGACGCCATGCCGGCGCGTCGCTATCGGGTCGAGGGTAGCGCAGTGCAGGAGATCGGGGTGACGATGGACAGCGATGGTTTCGCGTGGCGGCCGCTGGCGGGCGCCACGGTGCCGGCCGAACTCAGTGCGACGATCGCGTCTTACGCGGATGGCTATTGTTGCGAAGCGAACCCGAATTTTGCGCCGTGGCTGGCGGACCTGCGCGGCTGGCTGCGGCGCGGTGTGGTGCTGCTGTGTGACTACGGTTATCCGCGCCATGAGTACCTGCATCCCGAGCGCAGCAGTGGCACGCTCAAATGCCACTACCGGCACCAGGTCCATGACGACCCGTTCGTGTTCCCGGGCCTGCAGGACCTGACCACGGCGGTCAATTTCAGCGACCTGGCCGAAGCCGCCGTGGACGCCGGTCTGGCGGTTGCCGGATTCACCACCCAGGCGCATTTTCTGCTCGACTGCGGCCTTGAGCGGATTATGGTTGCGGCCATGAGTGGCGCCACGGACGCCGATTACCGGCTCGCACAGGAAGCCAAGCGACTGCTGTTACCCGGTGAGATGGGCGAAACCTGCAAGTTTATGGCGCTGGCTGTCGACTACGAGGCCGCGCTGCCTGGCTTCGCGCGCGACCAGCGTCAGCGCCTGGCCGGTTTTGTTTGAGGGTGCGCGCATGAGCGAATTGCAGATAATTGTACTGGCGCTGGTCCAGGGCCTGACCGAGTTCCTGCCGATCTCGAGTTCGGCACATCTGATCCTGATCCCGCAGCTCACCGACTGGCCTGATCAGGGCCTGGCGTTTGATGTCGCCGCCCACCTGGGCAGCCTGGTGGCGGTATGCGCTTACTTCCACCGCGATCTGGTCCGTCTCACGCAGGACTGGTTCGCTTCGCTTGGGGCGCGCCGCCTGGTCGGCGAGTCAGGACTCGCCTGGGCGGTCCTGTTCGGTACCGTGCCGGTCGGCTTGGCTGGCCTGCTGGCACACGATTTCATAGCCGCGGAACTGCGTTCGACATCAGTCATTGCGGCAGCCACGATCGGTTTCGGCGCCCTGTTATGGTGGGCCGATGTGCAGGGCGCGAAACGACGCACCGAGTCGAGCCTGGGGATCCGCGATGTGGTTGTGATCGGCTGCGCGCAGGCGCTTGCCCTGATCCCCGGCACCTCGCGTTCGGGGATCACCATGACCGCAGCGCTTGCGCTGGGTCTGACCCGCCAGGCCGCGGCGCGCTTTTCGTTTCTGCTTTCGATCCCGGTCATCGTGCTTGCCAGCGCGCTCGAGATCCGTGAGCTGGCAGCGGCCGGGGTTACTCAGCCGTGGCATGAGCTGGGCTTGATCGTCGCCCTCTCGGCGCTCAGCGCCTACGCCTGCATCCACCTGTTTCTGACATTTATCGAACGCCTTGGCATGTGGCCGTTCGCCATCTACCGCTTCGTATTGGGTGCTTTCCTGCTGGTTTTTTTCTTCTGATCGCAACGTGCTTCGAACTTAAGCGCCGCGTTCAAGTCGGATAGTGTCATGACCATCCCGCGGAGACTGTAATGCTGAGGTCCCATCGATTGATCCTGGCCGCGCTGCTTGCGTTCGGCGCGGTCGCGCTCGCGCTGGGTGTCGGCGCCGTCGGCGGTGGTGATTCGCCAGCCGCGGCCGATGACACTTCGAGCCAGGGTGAGCGTGCCGTGGCGACCTTCGCCGGTGGCTGTTTCTGGTGCATGGAAGGACCGTTCGACAAACTCGACGGCGTGCCGTCCACGACCTCGGGTTATATCGGCGGCACCCTCGACAAGCCGACCTACGAGCAGGTTTCAGCCGGTAATACCGGTCATGCCGAGGCAGTGCAGGTAGTCTACGATCCGAAACGCGTGAGCTACGCGGAGCTGCTCACCGTGTTCTGGCGCAATATTGACCCAACCACCCCGGATCGCCAGTTCTGCGACCGTGGCAGTCAATACCGCCCGGGCATCTTCTATCATGATGAGGCGCAGCGCGCCGCAGCCGAAGCTTCGCGTAGTGACATTGAACGCAGCAAATCATTCAAGGCCCCGATCAAGACCGAAATCGTTGCCGCGACTGAGTTTTTCGCGGCCGAGGACTATCACCAGGATTACTACCTCAAGAACCCGCTGCGCTATAAGTTCTATCGTTACAACTGTGGCCGTGATCAGCGCTTGCAGGAGCTGTGGGGGCCATCTTCCTGAAGTTTTGGTTGCGCGCCTAGTGCCGTGTTATTTTGGCGCTGATGCCGGCAGCGGCAGGTTTGATCAGCCCCGTGATCCGGAATAGGCGTTGGCCCGCGTCCAGTGAGCGCAGAACTCGAAACCAACACTAAAGTCGTGCTGTCGGCGGATGTCGTCGGCAGTACCGCACTGTATGAATCGTATGGCGATGCCAGGGCGCAGGCGATGGTCAACGACTGCCTGGCGGCGCTGAAAGGCTATTGCGCGGAACACCACGGCCAGGCGGTTGCCGAAATCGGCGACCAGTTGGTGGCGCTGTTTGTCGACCCGACCGACGCGGCGAGTACGGCATCGGAGATCCACGCCCACCTGCACGAACAGTACGGCAAGGAAACCGGCCAACGTATCCGCCTGCGTATCGGCCTGCACTATGGGCCATTGCCGCCAGCCGGTTCGATCCTGGGCTCGCAGACCGCCAAGATTGCCGACTGGGCGTCGAGTAAGGCCAAACCCGAACAGACCCTTGCGACTGGCGCCCTGATCGAACAACTGCCGCGGATCTTCCGCGCCGTTTCCCGCTACGTCGACGACGAAACCTGGGATTTCGTTTCGCTCGAGCACGTCCAGCTGCACGAAGTGATCTGGGACGTCGAATCCATCACCGCCTTCAATGGCGAACTGCCCCCACGCGACGAAAACAGCTACAATGCGGTGACTTTCACCCATGGCACGCAAAGCGTGCGTGTCGATACCGCCCACCCCGTGATCTCTATCGGGCGTCAGGCGGAAAACGATCTGGTCGTCGACAAAGACCTGGTATCGCGGCAGCACTTGAGTGCGCAGTTCAGTCGCGGTCGCTGCACCATTACCGACAACAGCACCAACGGCTCGATGATCCGGCTCGACGACGGCAGCAAGTACGAACTCAAGCGCGAATCGTTCCGATTGCTGGGTAGCGGCGTCGTGATCCCCGGCATGCCAGAGGGCGACGCCACCGCGTTCGAGATCAGATTCCGCTGCGAGTGAGCGTTTCCACGCGAGCCTGATGAACGGCCTCGGCAACCGCCGGGCCCTGTATACCGCGCGCCACGATCGCGGCGACGTCGACCTCGGCGGTCGAGCGCAGCGCTGCGCGCAGGCGATCGGCCTGCGGGTAGCCCTGTTCGCTCAAGCCTTTGCGGCCGGTGGCATCGATGGTGCAGGCCTGCAGGAATTTTTCGAAACGCGGCGCGCGGCGGTAGGCGTCGGCCTGTTCGAGTAAGGCCACCACGCGCGCCGGTTTCATCTCCAGTGCGCGGTGGACGCGGGTGTGCAGTTTCGACACCAGTTGCGCCAGCTCGCGGTGCTCGCGCGGCGCGCGCAGGCGATCACACACGGTTCCGATCAATGCCACGCCGCGCTCTTCATGGCCATGGTGGGACGGCAGAATGTCGGCCGGCGTTGTGCCCTTGCCGAGATCGTGCACCAGAACCGCGAAACGCACGCTTTCATCGGCGTCACGGCGCGCGGACTGTTCCAGCGCCAGCAGGATGTGTTCGCCGGTATCGATTTCCGGGTGGTAACGCGGCGGTTGCGGGACCCCGAACAGACAATCGACTTCCGGCAGGAGTATTTCCAGTGCACCGGCATCGCGCAGTACCCGCACAAATTGCGCCGGGTAGGGTTCGATCAGGGCGCGGCTGAGTTCGCTCCATACCCGTTCAGGCGCGAGCGTGGTCAATTCTCCGGAACGCGAGATGGTGCGCATCAGGTCGAGGGTTTCGGGTGCGATCGCAAAAGCGAAGCGCGCCGCGAAACGGGCCCCGCGCAATACCCGCAGCGGGTCCTCCACGAACGCCGGCCCGACGTGGCGGAGGATGCCGGCGTCGAGATCCGCGCGCCCACCGTAGGGATCGATGAGCCGTCCGGCGTCGTCCATTGCCATGGCGTTGATGGTGAAGTCGCGCCGGCCGAGATCTTCTTCGAGGGTAACGCTGGCCGAGGCGTCGGTGGTAAATCCCTTGTAGCCGCTACCCGCCTTGCGTTCGGTGCGGGCAAGCGCGTATTCCTCGTTCGTTTCAGGGTGGAGAAACACCGGGAAATCCGCGCCGACCTGCCGGTAGCCGAGCGCCGAGAGCGCCGTCGCCGAGGCGCCCACTACAACCCAATCGCGATCACTGACCGGCAGACCCAGCAGTTCGTCGCGAACCGCGCCACCGACTTTGTAGATTTTCACTACCGCTACCGTTCAGTCACGCCCCGCCTCGGTCCGGAAGGCGTAATAGCGGTGCCGCGAGTTCTGCCCTCTGAGGTAGGCCGGAACGATCACGCGCATCGGCGTCGGCGTAATGCCCAGGCGCTCGAGGCCATTGACCTGCGGGCACACCGAGTCGTCCTGCAGCGAGCGCAGGTTGTCGCGGGAAAACGGTTTGCCGGGAACATACTCGAGCACATTGGCCTGCACGCTGGACAAAAAGCGTCCGAGTCGAATGACCCGCGTCGGGCGTTCGATAACGCGCGCAACGTACTCGACCAGCTCGCCGAGCGACATTACCTCCGGACCGCCGAAGTCGTAACGCTGTCCGGCCACCGCCGGGTCGCTGATGATTTTGACGATCGCGCGCGCGACATCGCCGACGTAAACCGGCTGAAAGCGGGTATCGGCGCTGGCCAGCGGAAACAAGCCGGGGCTCAGTCGTAACAGGCGGGCGAAGCGATTCGTCAGGCTGTCATGCGGGCCGAAAATCACCGAAGGGCGAACGATGCTGGCGCGAAAGCGCTTGCCGGTCTCGTCGCCGAGCAGCTTTTCGGCCTCGCCTTTGCTGCGTAGATAATAAGAAGCCGCGAAGCTGTCCGCGTTGAGCGCGCTCATCTGCACCAGGTGTGGAACTTTGGTTGCCTTGCAGGCTTTGATCACGCGTCGCAGCAGCTCGACATGAACATTGCGGAACTGCTCGCCGTTGTCGCCGCGCTCGTTGAGGATCGCGATCAGGTTGACGACCGCCGTACAGCCGGCCACGGCATCGCTGAGCTGGTCTGCCTTGCGCATATCGACGGCTACGATTTCGGTATCGGGCAGCAGCCAGAGTTCGCGCGCGTTGTCGCGTCGACGGGTCAGGATCCTGACCGCGTATCCGGCTTCGACGAGCTGATTGGCCAGCACGCTGCCGACAAAGCCGCTGCCTCCGAGCAATCCTACAATCTTGGTCATGTTCTGCAGTCCGCAATCGTGCTCGACCCGCGCGCCGGTATTGGCGGCATGACGGTCGTAATCCTGGTCAGTTCTTCGCCCATTCGCGATTCATAAACGGTGGCGTAGAAATAGGCGCGTCTGACGTAACGCCGGGTTTCGGTGAATGGAATCGTATCTATCCAGATCTCCGCCTCGATGCAATGCGACTTCTGCCAGCCGCGTACGCGATGAGGCCCGGCATTATACGCTGCCGCGGCCATCGCGAAGTTGCCGCCGTAGCGCTTGAGCATGGCGGCAAGATAGGCGCTGCCGAGCGCGATGTTTTTGTCCGGATCGGAAAGCTGACGGGCGCTGGCCAGTTTCAGGCCTATACGCCGTGCGGTTTCGCGGGCTGTGGCCGGCATCAACTGCATCAGTCCCAGCGCCCCGGCCGATGATCGGGCGTCGGCGACGAAGGCGCTTTCCGAGCGCATGATGGCCATGATATGCGCGGTCGCGGGCTGCCGGCGTTGGGCGTAGTTTTTTGCGATGTCGATGTACAGCAGCGGAAAACGCAGTTCGAGGTCGTCGTAGGACTGGGCCTGTCCGAGGGCAAAAATCGCGCTGTCCGGCCAGCCCCAGTTGGCGGCGATACTGGCCGCGACCTCCAGTTGCCGGCGATCGAAGCGGGCCAGTTCGAACGCCCATTCGCGTCGCGCCTGGAACTTGCGGTCAAGGAGATACAGTTCCCGCGCGCGCGGCAGGCCCGGGATTGCCAGCAGGGTATCGGTTTCAATGGCGCTGGGCGCCACCGGCCGGAAATTCATCTGATAGTCGAGCTTGAGGATATCGGCGGCCAGGAAGCCGTAATAATCCCGTTCCAGGGCCAGCTCACGCAGCAGTGGTTCGGCCTCGGCGTCGCGTCCCTGGGCGCGCAGGGCGCGCGCGTGCCAGTACCGCCAGCGCAGGGGGTTGACCCCGTCGACCGGTTCACCGGCGGTCCAGCGCTGCACCTGTGGCCAGGCTTCAGCGGCAATGCCTTCGCGCAGACGGTATTGCGCGACTCGAGTATTCACAGCGCTATCCGGGACCGCATCGAGCAGGGCGAGGCGGCGTGGATGATCGTCGCTGGCGGCGGCTACGGCCAGGATCGCAGCGACCGCCGCGGTGTCCTCGGCAGTGAAAGCCACTCGTGCCGCGACTTTCTGCCAGGCCTGCTCGGCACTTTC
Organism: uncultured Gammaproteobacteria bacterium; assembly: GCA_942490995.1. GTDB lineage: Bacteria > Pseudomonadota > Gammaproteobacteria > UBA981. The sequence continues at coordinate 150,238 of CALOBG010000054.1, read as the reverse complement.
CAGTCTGCTCCGTGCGAGTCTGCTGACAGCGTGGACCAGGCTGGCGCGAGTATCCGCGCTGTTGTCGAGATCGGCACGCGCCAGGGCGCGCGCCGGGCTGTGATGCGCTTCATCCCACAGCGCATGGGCAGCCTGGTAGTGGGGGTCGCGCAGGCGCCGTGCCAGGTAGCGGGCGAGGCTGTTGTTACCGGCCTGCATGGCCAGTCGCAGGCGTTGCCACAGCAATTCATCACCCATCAGATCGCTGGCGTAAAGTTTTTCAAAGGGCGGATCGCAGGCGTCCGGCAGCGACTTTGCGCTCAGCCACACCGCGCGCGTGTCGGCCAGGACACCGTCAGGCAGACCGGTATTGATGCGCGCCTGGAGCTGCAGGCAGCGGCGTTCGGGATCGCCATCAGGGCGGTAGAAGCGCAGGTAGTCCGACCAGCGTTGCGCGCGGCCGAGCTGATCGAGCCATTCGCGGCGCAGTCGCTCGCCGAGGTAGGTGCCATCGTTGCTGGTCAGGAAGTGCTCGACCTCTTGCGATGGAAACTGGTGCAGGCGTCGGCGCAGGTCGTAGTAGAGGTAGTAGGGATACAGCGGGTAGTTTTCCAGACCGCGCACGAGTTGCTCGGCGAGGCTGTGTTTGCCGGCCGCCTGGGCTTTGAGTACCTTCTCGAAACTCGTGCGCTGGGTCAGGTAGCGGTCCGCGGCCGGGCCCGCGGCGGGCCATGCGCAACACAATAGCGTGACCACAGCCAGCCACTGCCGAACGCTGCCGCGGAAAAAACAGAAAATCAGGGGTCGAAGCATGTGCGCGGGGCTGAGATCGTTGCAATAGGATGCCGGCATTTTACTCGCGCCGGGCCGTGTGCAGGGTAATATGTTGAGTCACAGTCGATCGACTGCGCGCGTTTCGGTTTAACCGTCGCCTGATGACATCAAGTAAACTGCACGTTACGGGCTCTGAATGCCGTAAATCGATGCAGCGCGATTTTGCTGTCCATGTTGTCGGCATTTCGGCGCAATCATTTTGCGGCGCGACAGTAACGGGTATTGCGGTGCTGGACAGGTTTGACAATCAGCGCGGCGATTGGTTTGGCGTTACGCGCGGCGACACGGACAGTGATCCGAGTACCGCGCGCGACACGAAAGACGCGGCGTCGCTGCGCTGCGCGGCTTGTCGGCATGTTCTGGCAGCCGCAGCGGATGCCATCACCATCGCTGGAAAAGCCGAGCACAGGCACGTTAATCCGGCCGGGATAGCCTTTCGGCTGCGCACCTTCAGTCGCGCGGGTGGCTGCGCGGCGACAGGCGCCGCTGAACATGCCCACAGCTGGTTTCCGCCACTCGCCTGGCGCATCGCTAGCTGCCGAGGCTGCGGTGTCCATGTCGGCTGGCAATTTGTCGATCAGGCCGTCACGGCATTTTTTGCCCTGATCGACGACCGCCTCGTCGAGGAGTAGTCATGAGCAGAATTGCAGACCCCGGGTATTACGCCGCGGTCAATCGCGTGTTGCGGGAGCGACGCACGGTCCACGAGTTCACGGCCGAACCGGTTGCCGACGACATTCTCAGCGCGGCGTTGGAAACCATGCGCTGGGCGCCGAATCATCACCGCACCGAGCCGTGGCGGGTGTACCTGCTCGGGCCGCGCGCGCAGCACACCATCGCCGAGATGAATGCCGCGATGGTGCTGGCGACGCACGGCGAACGCGCCGCGGAAGTCAAACTGGCGCGCTGGATGGCGATGCCCGGCTGGCTGGTCATTACGTCACCGCTCAGCGACGACGCCCTGCGCGAGCAGGAGGATTACGCGGCCTGCTGCTGCGCGGCGCACAACCTGATGCTTTCGTTGTGGGCAGCGGGGGTGGGCGCGAAATGGACCACCGGCGCGGTGGTGCGCGCGGCGGCGTTCGCCGAGTGCGTCGGATTCGATCCGCACGCCGAACAGGTTGTCGGCCTGTTCTGGTATGGCTGGCCGGCGCGGGTAGGTGAACAGCAGCGTCGCGAGCCGGAGCATTTCGTGACCCGGGTCGATTGATTCCGGATCGGTGTCAGCGATGTTTACTGCAGAGATCGAGATCCGCACCCGCGCCCGCGGTTTCCATGAGCTCAGTGGCGAACTCGCGGCGCTGGTCGCGCGCAGCGGCATTCGCGCCGGGATCTGTTCACTGTTCTGTCTGCATACCAGTGCCTCGCTGAGCGTGTGCGAAAACGCCGACAGCGACGTACTCGCCGATCTCGAGCGCTTCATGGCGCGCCTGGTGCAGGACGGCGACCCGCTGTTTGCCCACGACGCCGAAGGTCCTGACGATATGCCGGCGCACGTGCGCAGCGTACTGACCCAGACCGAATTGAGCCTGCCGGTTCGGGACGGGCGACTGGCGCTCGGCACCTGGCAGGGGGTTTATCTCTGGGAGCACCGGGCGCGGCCCCATCAGCGCCGGATTGCGGTGACGATTTATGGTGGCTAGGAGCCCGTCGGACGTCGGCTTCAAACCGGCATAGCGTCATTCGTCGATGGCGAGTGCGGTCAACGCAAACGCCGGCACCGGCTGAGCGAAGCCCTTGAGTTCAAGCGGCGCGACCGGCTCTGCGCTCACCTCAGCTTCGATACTGGCCATGATCTTGCGGTCAGCCAGTACCTGGCCAGCCACGGCCTCTCCGCACAAGCGTGCGGCGAGATTGGTGACGTTGCCGATCGCGGCGTAATCGCGGCGCCCTTCGAAGCCGATCAGGCCGAGCGTCGCGTAACCCTGCGCGATGCCGCAGCCGAGCCCGAGTTCGAAGCCGCGTTTGTGCCATGTCGCGGCCAACGGCAGAAAGGCCTTCTGCATCGCGAGCGCCATATGCACCGCTTTGTGCGCCGGTTGTTCGACCGGCTGTGGGTCGTTGAAAAAAACCATCAGCGAATCGCCGGCGAAGCGTTCGAGGGTACCGCCGTGGTCGAGCACAAGTGCGCCCATTTGCGCGTGATAGTCATGCAGCAGTTCCATCACCTCTTCGGGTTCGGCGCTGTCAGTGAAAGCGGTGAAGCCGCGCAAATCGATAAACACGACACAGATTTCGCGGCGGTGGGCTTTGAGTAGTTCCTCACCACCGGCGACGATCGCTTCGGCCAGTTGCGGCGAGAAAAAGCCTTTCAGACGGTCGAGGCGTTCGATCTGGCTGACTTGTTCAGCGACGCGTTGTTCGAGCTGGTGATTCCAGTCTTCGAGCAGTGCGGCCTGGGATCTCACCTCATCCTGTAAGGCCTTGATTCGCAGCAGCGACTTAACGCGCGCCAGCAATTCGGGCCGGTTGATCGGCTTGGTGATGAAATCATCCGCCCCGGCTTCGATCCCCTTGATGCGCTCCTGTTGCGGATCGAGCGAGGTGCACAGCACCACTGGCAACAGGGCGGTATCGGGATCGGCGCGAATGCGCCGACATACGTCATAGCCGGAAAGGCCGGGCATCATGATGTCGAGCAGGATCAAATCGGGTGAGTCTGTGGCGATCTGCGCCAGCGCGTCCTCGCCGTTGCTCGCCGCCGTCGCGGTATATCCGGATACGGACAGCACATCGACCAGCAGTTTGACGTTGGCCGGGGTGTCATCGACGACCAGGATGGCTGCCGGCGTGTCTGCTTTCATGAACGGGTGCCGGCAGTCAGGCGCTCGATCGTCGCCAGGAAGGGTTTCAGATCGATCGGCTTGCTGACGAAGGCGTCGAAGCTGGCGGCGGTAACGCGGCTGCGATCACCGGCGGTGACCGAGGCGGTAAAGGCTACCACCGGGATAGTCGCCGTAATCGTCGCTTCACGTAGCTGCCGGAGCGCCTCGATGCCGTCAATACCGGGCATTTGAATGTCCATCAGGATCAGATCGGGTACCTGTTCAGTGGCCAGCAGTACGCCCGCTTCGCCGTTGTCGGCTTCCAGCACGCGATGGCCTTTCGCTTCGAGCACGTCGCGCGCCAGCTTCATATTCATGGCATTGTCTTCAACGATGAGGATCGTGCTCATGGCTGAACCGGCAAGCTAAAAGTGAACGTCGAACCCTGACCCAGGACGCTCGAGACACGCAGGGAGCCGCCGTGCAGTTCGACAAAACGCCGGGTCAGCGACAGCCCGAGCCCGGTGCCTTCCTGCTTGTTCGTGTAGTGTCCGCCCGCCTGGCGGAACTCCTGGAAGATGGCTTCCTGGTCCACTTCGTCGATACCAATGCCTGTGTCGCTGACCGCCACCTCGAGGGCATCGTCGACAAAGCGGGCGTGGACATCAATACGTCCACCGTCGGGCGTGAACTTCACCGCATTCGATAACAGGTTCAGCATGATTTGCTTGAACTTGCGCTGGTCGGCACGAAACTGACCAAGCCCGGCTTCGGTCTCGAGGTTAAGTTCGATGTCATGCTGCTGGGCGCGCTCGCGGATCAGGGTCAGTGTGTTATCCAGCGCCGCACGTGCGTCGAATTCCTCCACATCGAGTTCCATGCGCCCGGCCTCGATCTTCGATAGATCGAGAATATCGTTGATCAGAGACAGCAGATGTTTGCCCGAACTGTGGATGTCCTTCAGATAGTCCGCCTGCTTGTCGTTCAGATCGCCGAACATGCGTTCGAGCAGAACCTCGGAAAAACCGATCACTGCATTCAGGGGCGTACGCAGTTCATGCGACATATTGGCGAGAAACTCGGACTTGTGCTGATTTGCGACTTCGAGCTGGCGACTTTTGTCATCGATTTCGTGAAACAGGCGCGCATTTTCGATGGCGATCACGGCCTGGTCGGCGAAGGTCGTCAGCAGCGCGACGTCTTTTTCCGAGAACGGCCGCGGCGGTACATGGACGGCGAAAATAGCGCCGATACCGCGGTTTTCGCGCAACATGGGCGCCATGATGATGGACAGATGACCGACGGTAGCAACGATATCCTTCAAGGCGGGCGAGAGTTCCGTCGCGGTCGCTGTATCCGGAATGTAGGCGGTACGACGTTCGCGAATAGCGACATTCGCCATGGATTCTTCGAGCGGACGCGGGAACACGCGCTGTACAGTTTCCATCCATATTCCTCGATAGGATTTGAGATGGATCATGTCCTGCTCGTCAACGACGAAGATACCGAGTTCCTCGGTTGCGAACAGACGCTGGCAGCTTTCCGATATCTTTTCGAATACCGGCGCGGTGTCTTCGACTGAGCTGCTGATCACCTTGAGCACTTCGGCGGTTGCCGTTTGTTGTTCGAGGGCTTCACGGGTTTCGTTGAATAAGCGGGCGTTTTCGATCGCGATGACCGCCTGGTCGGCGAAACTCTGCAGGAGCTTGATCGACTCATTGGGAAAGGCGCCGACTTCCGCTCGCACGATCATGATCGAGCCGATTGCCTGGCTGCCGCGCAGTAACGGTACGGCCAGCAGGCTGCGTGATCCGGCCGCGAGGGATGCGCGCCTGAGCTCCTCAGGATAATCCGGTTCCGCGGCGATATCAGCGATTTGCGCTGGCGCGCCGGTCGCGATGGCGCGCGCATTGAGCACGCTGCTGTCGAGCCTGGCCGGAAAGTTCTTGGCAAGCGCCTCAGATAGTCCGGCGCCGACGTGAACATCCGCCGATTGCCCCATGATGTATAAGGTGTCGCCATCCAGCCGCGTGGTAAATCCGGCCATCGCGCCACACAGTACTCGGGCACGTTTCGTAATCGCCTCGAACACGGGTTGGACGTCGGTCGGCGAACCACTGATGACTTTCAGGATCTCGGCCATCGCGGTCTGGCGTTCGAGTGCCTCGCGGGTGTCATTGAACAGGCGTGCGTTTTCGATCGCGATCACGGCCTGGTCGGCGAAAGTCTGGAGCAGGGCGACGAGCCGGTCGTCGAACAGGCCTGGCTTGGAGCGAAACACGACCAGAGCGCCGATAGCATCGCCGTTTTTCAGGAGCGGTACGGCGAGGGCGCCATGCAGATTGGCCCGGCGGATCGGTTCCGAAGGGTCAAATTCCGGGTCAGCAAGAATATCGGCGCTGTGCACCGGGATTCGATCGATGATTGCGCGACCGCCGGGGAGGTCACGTCGTGGCGTGTATGCTTTGAACGTCTCAAGGGCGTCCCGGGCTTGCCCCCGCATGCCGCTGATCGCGGCCATAGTAAATTGTTCGCCGTTGTAACGGCCGACCATGCCCACATCCGCCCCGCACAGGGTCGTTGCGCGTTCGGCAATGGCATCGAACACCGGCTGCAGCTCGCCGGGAGATTCGCTGATCACGCGCAGAATATCGCCGATTGCTTCGTGGTAGGCGTGTGATTGTCCGAGCTCGGCCGTGCGGGCCGCGAGCTCGCGTTCAAGCGCAGCGTAGTTTTCCTCAGTAGGCGCGCTTATCGGCATAAGGTCGGTCGCCCGATCCGTCGATGTGCGGGGAGCATGGTCAGATCCGCACCGATAGGTCAAACATCTGACCTGTGCCGCGGCGCAAACCTGACGCCTAGTAGCGCCCCATTTCCAGGATCGCCTGCTCGAGTTCGGTCACCGCATCGCCCTTGCGCTCGATCGCTTTGACCGTCACGTAGTAGGCGTTGCCGCGCCCGCCCGAACAGGGCGGCAGGTAGGCGCCGGGTTTGTCCCAGCCCGGTGCGCCGTGTTCGGCGACGGTCCACCAGGGCGGTGGCAGTGCGGTGGTATGCGCCGGTGCGGATGGCACGGTCACGGCTTTCGCGCCCGCTTCGAACGCATAGCCGAGCTTGCCGTGGCCGCCGTTATCCATCGGCGCATAGGAGCGGTCGCTGAATTCAAGCAGCAGCGCATTGGCGCGTGCCGGTAAGCCGCCGACCACCAGCGCGGGCGAACCGTGGGTGCCGCCGAATTTCTGGCACTGGTGGCCGGCCGGAACGGTTTCGCCGTTCCACACCGGATCGGCGAACTGTACCTCGAGTGCCGAGGCCGCGGTGACAGACAGGCCCGTCATGACGAGGGCGAGGATAAAAAACTTCGCTGGACAGTTCATGGTCGCAACCTCAAGCCAGAGCGTTTCAAACCGAATAATGACTGCGATTATGACCCACGACGCGCGCCAGCTGAATGGCCGCAACAGGCAGGACTTGATCGCTAATTCGGCGGCTCGACGCGAAACGGTAACGGCCACAGCTGGTAGACCCGCGCCAGGGCCGACAACGCGAGCGCGTGTTTCAGCTCTCCCGTGGTTACCGCGGCGCGGATTTCAGCTTCGCTCATGAGTTCGACCGCGATCGATTCGCCGGCGCCGAGATCCTGCGCGTGCGTCGGACTGGCGTCCTCCGCCAGCCAATGGTGGCAGAGGTGATTGTGCACCGCGGGGTTCGGCTCCACAGCGCCGAGATAGGTCCAGCGATCCGAGATGTAGCCGGTTTCCTCGCGTAGTTCGCGTGCCGCGGCGGCAAATGAATCCTCGCCCGGATCGACCATGCCACCGGGTGTTTCGAGGGTCGTATAACCGACCCCGAAACGATATTGGCGGATCATCACGCAGCGGCGTTCGCGATCCAGTGCCACCATGTTGACCCAGTCCACCGACTCCAGCACCAGGCGATCAAAGACCTGGTTGTTGCGCGGATTACGCAGCCGATCGATGCGTTTCTCGAACAGGATCAGGCCGGCGTGGTCGTCGTAGGTCGAATCGATAGGCTCCCAGTCGAGGGGACTGGCTGGGCGTGCATCCTTGTCGGTCATGAGGCGATCTCTCTGCTGCTGGTTCGTTTCCAGGCTGTTATCCTGCTGGTCCGCGCCGAACGCTCGGCGCCCGCAACCTGGTGAGAAGTTTATCGCCTCTGGCATTCGTCGATCGGATCACACACGCGCAGGTGCCGGACGAGGTCGATTTGCTGCATAATCCGCCGGCCTGACGAAGGCGTGACGCGCAGGCGCCCGTGATCCGCCCGGTTGCGTTTCCGCGCGATCCCGGTGCGGCGCCAATACCATCGTGTGGCCATCGAAACCCGTGCGCGAGCACACCGCGAGGAGAGTTCCTATCGTGATTTCAAGACTTGTCGGACCTGCCTGGATCCTGCTCATCGTGAGCTGCCTGTACGCCCTTGCCGCCTGTTCGCCGCTGACCGCGACGACCGCGACAACCGCGGCGGTCAGTGGTGACCCGCGTACCACCGGTACGGTCATCGAGGACGAGCGTATCGAACGCAAGGCGGCCGATTTCTTTAATGCCGATGCGGAGATTTCGCAATCGTGCCATCTCAACGTGACCAGTTATAACCAGCAGGTCCTGCTGACCGGCGAATGCCCGACCGAGCAACTGCGCGCCAAGGCCGCTGAATACGCCGGGCGGGTGGCCAAGGTTGCGCACATTTTCAACGAAATCGCCGTGGCGGCGCCAAGCCCGCTGTCGGCGCGCACCGCGGATTCACTGATCACCACTAAGGTCAAAAGTAAGCTGCTCGCGATCAAGGATATGCCGAGCGGCAACATCAAGGTCGTCACCGAGGCGCGGGTGGTTTACATGATGGGGCTGATCGACAAGGGCTCGGCAAACACAGCGGCGGATACCGCGGCCGGGGTCGGTGGCGTCAGCAAGGTTGTAAAACTGTTCCAGCATCCATAAGCACGGCGCCGCTCACATGCCACCCGCCCCGCGTGCGCGCGCGGCGGCCGCGGTGCGTTCGGCGTCAGGCTTGCTGGCCTCGAGCCAGTTGCCGAGATGGTCGGTGATGATCCCGGACAGCGCCGCAACGTGCGCGGGATTGTCGTTGAGGGCGGCGATATAACGCAGCGCGCCGCCGCCGGCGTCGCGGTAACGTTCAGCGTTCTGAAGCGCGATTTCCTCCAACGTTTCGAGACAATCGACGGCAAAGCCGGGACAGATCACATCGATATCGCCGAGCCCGGCGCCACCCCATTCGATCAGCGTTTTTTCCGTGTAGGGCTCGAGCCAGCGTTTCGGTCCCACGCGTGACTGAAAACTGACCTGCCAGTCGCCGTCCTCAAGCTGCAGCGCTTCGGCCAGCGCTCGAGCGCTGGCCTGGCACTGGCAATAGTAGGGATCGCCGGCGATGAAGGTATCGTGCGGAATGCCGTGGAACGACATCAGCAGGCGTTGGCCGCGGCCGTGAACACGCCAATGAGCCTGCACCGACTCGGCCAGCGCGGTGATATAGCGCGGGTCGTCATGATAATCCGACACGAATCGCAGTTCCGGGATCCAGCGCAGGGCGCGACAATAATCGAACACCGCGTCGTGTACCGATGCGGTCGTGGCCGAGGCGTATTGCGGATACAGCGGTACCACCAGGATGCGGCGCGCTTCGGCGGCAATGAGCTGGTCGAGCGCCGTCGAGATGGCCGGTGTGCCATAACGCATACCCAGCGCGTAGACACAGGTATCCTCGCTTTCGCCCGCCAGCGCGGCCACCAGTCGTTCCGACAGGCGTAACAGGGGCGCGCCGTCGTCACCCCAGATCTTGGCGTAGGCATGCGCCGAGCGGCGCGGACGGAGGTTCAGGATCACACCGTGCAGGAGCGGCAGCCACAACCAGCGCGGCAGCTCTACGACGCGTGGGTCGCTGAGGAACTCGGCGAGGTAGCGGCGCACCGCCGCGGTCGTCGGCGCGTCAGGTGTTCCCAGGTTGCACAGCAGGATCCCCGTGCGCACCGGGGCGCCGTGTTTGAAGTCGCTGCGCCCGCGCAAGCCACTCATGACTGCCCGCCGCGCAACTCGGCTTCGATATCATGGCTCGCCACAGACAGGTCCGTGGAGGAGTCGATGGAAATAAAGTCGCAGCGCAACTGTCCGGCGCTGATCGCTAATGATGGTTGTCGCATATTCGAACTCTTGCACCCGGCCAACGACGCGCTCGATCTGCCGTACTCGTTTGCGATCGCGGAACTCGAGGGACATGCGGCCAGCTATCGTCACCGTCTGGATCAGACCGAAGTTTACTACGTTGTCGAGGGGCGTGGGCTCATGCACATCAATGACGACAGCGCCGAAATCGTAGCCGGCGAGGCGGTCGTGATCCCGGCGCGCTCAGTGCAGTGGATCGAGAACCTGGAGGCATCGGTGCTGCGCTTCGTCGCGGTGGTTTCGCCACCGTGGTGCGCGGACGGCGACGAGCGCCTGTAGTCCGCGCCGTTTCCGGATGAGTGCTCGAACCGTTCAACCGGCCTCGCGCAGGCCGGCAACAACCGCGCGACGGTGGCTCTGGTACACAACGCCGCCGCCGAGGGCGGCGATCCCGACCACGCCGCCGGCAATTCCGGCGAGCGCGACCATGACATCGGGACGATAGGGGATCTGCAACACGTAGTTCGCGATCAGGGCGCCGGTACCGAGCGCACCGGCGCTACCGAGCGCGCCGGCCAGTGCGCCGAGCACGGCGAACTCGATGATCACCGTGGTGGAAATAAACCGCCGCGGTGCGCCGAGCGTTTTCAGCAGCACGATATCCAGGCTGCGCTCGCGCTGGCTGGCCTGAACCGCGGCGGCGAGCACCACGATGCCGGCCGTCAAGGCAAATGCAAAAACCCAGCCCAGTGCCCCCGCGACACGATCCATGACGCCGCGCACCTGCTGCATGAGGGCGTCGACATCGATCACGGTAACACTGGGAAAGCGTCGCACCAGTTCGGCCATCAGCGCGCGCTCGGCGGGATCGAGGTAGAAGCTGGTGATATAGGTTGCCGGTGCGCCGCGCAGCAATTCCGGGGTGGTCACCACGAAGAAGTTGACCTCGAAGTTGTCCCACTGCACTTCACGCAGACTCGTCACCACCGCGGTGATAGTGCGATCCGCCACGCTGAAACTGAGCTGATCGCCCAGTTCAATGCCAAGGGTATCGGCGATGCCCTGTTCGACTGACATCTCGGCCTCGGCGCCGGCCTGCCACCAGCGTCCGGACAGCAGGCGGTTATCGCTTTTCATGTGTTCCGCCCACGACAGGTTGAACTCGCGATCGACCAGCCGCCGCGCGCGCGGTTCGCTGTAGGATTCGACGTCGACCTCGCGTGCGTCGATCGCGGTAAGCCGGCCGCGCACCATCGGATAGAGGCGAACCTGGTGTTCGACATGCCGGGCCAGGAACGTTTTCAGGGCCGGCACTTCATCGCCATGAACGTTGATCAGAAACTGGTTCGGGGCTTTATCCGGCAGTCTGCCGCGCCATTGTTCGAGCAGATCGTTGCGTACGACACCCAGTAACAGCAGGACGGCGATGCCGACACCGATGGCGGTTGACTGCACTACCGACAGGCGCGCGCGCCGCGCGATGTTGGCGAGACCGAAGCGCCATCCGAAGCTGGTACGCGCGCGGGCGCGGCCGAGCAGCATGACCAGCAGCAGCGCCGCCGCGGCGATGGCGAGCGCGGCCGCGAACATGCCGACGAAGGTGATCGCGACGAGGCGGGTATTGCCAAGGTGCCACGGTGCGATCAGTACGGTGGCCAGGATCATGATCGCGACGGGTACCACTGCGCCGCTCCCGAGCGTGGTGCGATCACGGGTCAGGATCGCGGTCACCGGCAGACGCGCGAGACGCAGCAGCGCGGGCAGGGCGAATCCGCCTAATACGATCAGCGCGATCCAGGCGCCATGTACGAACGGCGTCAACGGCAGTTCGGTCATCGCGGGCGCGGTGCCGGGCAGGTACAGGCGGATCAGGACTTCGTGGACCAGCACGGCGAGCGTATTGCCAAGCACACTGGCGAGGACGGCGAGGAAAACGATTTCCAGACCCAGCAGGCGCGCGACCGCGCGCGCTTCCAGCCCCAGCGTTTTAAGAATCGCGACGGTCCGTTCGTGTTGTTCACTGTAGGCCGCCGCGGCCAGCGCGATGCCGATGGTCGCGAGCAGCACGCCGACGAATGAGGCCAGGGTCAGAAAGCGTTCGGCCTGGGTGAAAGCACTGTCCATTTCCGGCCGCGCACTGCGCGGTTCCATCAGGCTGTGGCCGGCTTCGAGTCGAGCGCCGTCGCGAAAGCGTGCGAGCGCGGCGGGAGTGCCGGCCATGAGCAGGGTATAGCTGGCGCGGCTGCCGGGTACGATTAACGCGGTGCGTTCGAGGTCGTCGAGATGCATCATCAAGCGCGGCGCGAGAGCAAACATATCCCCGCCGCGGTCCGGTTCAAGGACCAGCAGGCGGCGCAATACGAAACGGGCACTGCCGATCTCGAGCACGTCGCCGACTTTGAGGTCGAGTAACTGGAACAGGCGCGCGTCCGCCCACACCTCGCCCGTCGCCGGTCCCCGCCGCACGCGTTCGATGGCGGCGATGGCACTGTCGGCAACCTGCAATTCACCGCGCAGCGGGTAGTGGTCATCGACGGCTTTCAGGCGCACCAGCTGCAAACGGCCGTCGCTCGCAACGACGCTGCGCAGGCTGACGGTGTGGCTGACTTTAAGACCCAGTGACTGCGCGCGGCTGGCGTAGCGCGCCGGCGCCGGCGCATTTGTTGCCAGCGCGAGGTCGCCGGCCAGCAAGGCACTGGATTCGGAAACCACGACCTGCTTGACCCGGCTGACCAGCAGATTGACCGACACCGTACTGGCGACCGCAATGACCGCCGCCAGCAACATCACCAGCAGCCGTCCGCTGGCCAGGTCACGGCGCAGCAGGCGTGCCGCGAAGCGCAGGATGGGTAGCGACTCAGTCAACGATGCGTCCGCCGGCCAGGGCAAACCGCCGACCGCAGGCGCCGGCCAGTCCGGCATCGTGGGTGACGATGATCAGTGTTGTGCCGAACTCGTCATTCAGTTCAAACAACAGCTCGCTGATGGTGCGCGCGGTGGCCTGGTCGAGATTGCCGGTCGGTTCGTCGGCGAAAAGGATATCCGGCGAGGTACAAAACGCGCGGGCCAGCGCGACCCGCTGCTGTTCACCGCCGGACAACTGGCGCGGAAAATGATGCAGGCGGCCGCCCAGCCCGACGCGTTCGAGCATCTGTTCGGCGGCGCCTGCCGCATCGCGAACGCCTTTGAGTTCCAGCGCCAGCATGACGTTTTCCTGCGCGTTGAAGCTCTGCACCAGGTGAAAGGCCTGAAACACGAAGCCGATATGACGCCGGCGCAGCCGCGCGCGGGCGTCCTCGTCGAGCGCCGTGAGGTCATGGCCGAGGACCTCTATGCGCCCGCCGGTGACGCTGTCGAGCCCGGCGAGCAGGCCAAGCAGGGTTGATTTGCCGGAGCCGGAGACGCCCGTGACAGCGACCCGCTCGCGAGCGCTGAGCGCAAAATTGATATCATCGAGGATTGTCAATTCACCGTCGGGTCCGGTTACGACTTTCGAGACATTGGACGCCTCGATGATGGAGGTTGATTGCGTGTTAAGGGTACTGGTAGTCATGGTGACGATGCTGCTCGCGAGCGCGGCCGCGGGCGCCGCTGCTCTGGGTAGCGTGGTGATCCTGGGTGACAGCCTCAGCGCCGGTTACGGGATAGCCCGCGACGCCAGTTGGCCGACTCTGCTGCAGACGCGTCTGCGTGAAGAAGGCTATCCATATTCGGTAGTGAACGCCAGTATCAGCGGCGAGACGACGTCCGGAGGAGCACGTCGAATTGCAGCGCTGTTGGACCGCCATCAACCGCACGCGGTGGTCGTCGCGCTGGGCGCGAACGATGGCCTGCGCGGGCTCGACATTGCCGCCACACGGAGAAACCTGTCCTCGATTATTCGCCAGGCCAAGGACGCGCAGGCGCGTGTGGTGCTGCTCAAAGTACGCATTCCACCCAACTACGGGCCGCAGTACACGCGCGCATTCGAGGGCATGTTCGACGAACTCGGCGCTGCCGACGAAGTCATCTACGCGCCATTCATGCTCGAACAGTTTGCCCTCGACCGCGCCGCGTTTCAGAACGATGGCCTGCACCCGACCGCGGCGGTGCAACCGCGCATCCTCGAGACCTTGTGGCCATCGATCGCGACCGCGCTGCGGGCCGACGACATGCCGGAGGCGCTGGCGCAGTGAAATACTGCAGCCATTGCGGTTCGGAGCACATGGTCTGGCGGGTTCCGGACGACGATAACCGGCCGCGTCACATCTGCGACCAGTGCGGCCAGGTTTTTTATCAGAACCCGAACATCGTCGCCGGCTGCGTGCCGGTTTACGGCGACCGGGTGCTGCTGTGCAAGCGCGCGATCGAGCCGCGCTATGGTTGGTGGACGCTACCCGCCGGCTTCATGGAAAACAGTGAAACAACCGCTGAAGCAGCGGCGCGCGAAACCTGGGAAGAGGCGACCGCGGAAGTTGAAGTGGGCGCCTTGTTCGCGATGTTCAACCTGCCGCAGATCAACCAGGTCTACATGATGTTTCTCGCCCACCTGCCGGTCCTGGAGTTTGCGCCCGGCTCGGAAAGTCTCGAGTGCCGGCTCTACCGCGAAGCGGAAATACCCTGGCCGGAGCTGGCATTTCCAACCATTACCCATACCTTGAAATACTATTTTGAAGACAGGAAGCGTGGCCGTTTCGATCTGCACGTCGGCGATATCGTTCGCGACGGCCAGGAGTCGGTACTCCATAGCCGGCGTCCGCGCGGCGCGGCGAGCACCCTATAGCGGCGCCGGCAGGTAAACGCCGCGGCGAAATCGACAGGAAACTGAATATGGCTGACAAGACCTTATTTGAAAAAATCATCGACCGCGAGATCCCGGCCGATATCGTGTTCGAAGATAACGACATCATTGCTTTTCGCGATATCAATCCGCAGGCGCCGATGCATATCCTGGTGTGTCCGAAGAAACCGCTGCCGAAAGTTTCGGATGCGGGAGCGGACGATGCCGCGTTGCTTGGTCAGCTATTGTTGCGGGCCGCCGCGATCGCGACCGATGAAGGTCACGGCGAGGCGTTTCGTCTGGTCATCAATAACGGGGCGGCGGTCGGACAGACCGTTTTCCATATCCACGTGCATGTTCTCGGCGGGCGTAAATTCAGCTGGCCGCCGGGCTGAAACCTGCCGGCAAGCAAACCGCGCCGTCAGCGCTTCATCGCGTCGAAAAACTCGGCGTTGTTTTTGGTCGCCTTGAGTCGCTCGAGCAGGAACTCCATTGCCGCGACTTCTTCCATCGGATGCAGGAGCTTGCGCAGGATCCACATCTTCTGTAGTTCATCGGGTTTGGTCAGGATCTCTTCGCGCCGAGTGCCGGAACGCGGAATGTGTACCGCCGGAAAGATGCGTTTCTCGGCGATCTTGCGGTCGAGGTGGACTTCCATGTTGCCGGTGCCCTTGAATTCCTCGTAGATCACGTCGTCCATACGTGATCCGGTGTCGATCAGGGCGGTCGCCATGATTGTCAGGCTGCCGCCTTCTTCAATATTGCGCGCCGCGCCGAAAAACCGCTTCGGTCGCTGCAGCGCGTTGGCGTCGACACCGCCGGTGAGGACTTTACCGGACGACGGCACAACGGTGTTGTAAGCGCGCGCGAGGCGTGTGATCGAGTCCAGCAGGATGATCACGTCGAGCTTGTGTTCGACCAGACGCTTGGCTTTTTCGATGACCATTTCGGCGACCTGCACGTGGCGGCTGGCCGGTTCGTCAAAGGTGCTGGAAATAACTTCGCCGCGCACCGAGCGCTTCATCTCGGTGACTTCCTCGGGTCGTTCGTCGATCAGCAGGACAATGAGATAGCAGTCCGGATGATTGACGTTCAGCGAATGCGCAATGCTCTGCAGCATCATGGTCTTGCCGGCTTTCGGCGGCGAAATTATCAGGCCACGCTGACCTTTCCCGATCGGCGAAGCGAGGTCGATGACGCGCGGCGTGAGGTCTTCGGTACTGCCATTGCCAAGCTCGAGCTGCAGCCGTTCCTGCGGGAACAAGGGCGTGAGGTTTTCGAACAGGACCTTGTTCTTGGCGTTTTCCGGTGGTTCGAAATTGATTTCGCCGACCTTGAGCAGCGCGAAGTACCGTTCGCCGTCTTTCGGTGGGCGGATCTTGCCGGAAATCGTGTCGCCGGTGCGCAGGTTAAAGCGGCGGATCTGGCTCGGTGAGACGTAGATGTCATCAGGGCCGGCAAGGTAGGAGGAATCGGCTGAGCGCAGGAAGCCGAAGCCGTCCTGCAGTATTTCCAGTACGCCGTCGCCGGAGATGTCTTCGCCCTTCTTGGCGTGCGCTTTGAGGATGCTGAAAATGACATCCTGTTTGCGCGAGCGGGCGACCCCATCGAGGCCCATTTCGTCGGCAATATCGACGAGTTCGGAAGCTGGTTTTTGCTTGAGTTCGGTCAGGTTCATCATGAAGCTTGCAGGTGAGATTGAGTCATGCGTCGATCGCGCGCAGCGCAGTTCGAGGGACAACCGGGATTGATGTGGAGGTAACGGCCGGGCAGGAATGCTTGGGCCCGTGCTGGAAACGATAGCACGCCGTATGGGCGTCGTCTACCTTTGCCTGCGCGGCCGGATCAGTCGACCGGCGACCTCAGTCGCCGGCCTTCGGCAGGGTCAAACGTTGCCGTCAATAAAAGCGGTGAGTTGTGATTTGGTCAGGGCGCCAACGTGAGTGGCGACGATGTTGCCTTCCTTGAAGAGCATCAGGGTAGGTACCCCGCGGATCCCGTACTTCATCGAGGTCGCCTGATTCTGATCGACGTCGAGTTTTGCGACCTTCAGCTTGTCCACGTATTCGGTCGACACCTCGTCCAGGATTGGCGCTATCATCTTGCACGGACCGCACCACTCGGCCCAGTAATCGACCAGCACGGGCGTTTCGGATTGCAATACGTCCGCGTCGAAAGAGTCGTCGGTTACGTAAATCAATTGTTCGCTCATCTAAGGGTGGGTCTCTAAGTGTTGTGTAAACGGCATTTTCGACCGATCCGAAACGCAATTGCAAGCGTCCTTCCCGGCTTATCGCGAACCGATTCCGCGACCCCGGGGGCAGGCCACGGCGGCGCTGCCAGGGCAACTTCGGTACGGGCGGAAAAGCCGCCGCCTGGCGTATAGAATGCCGCGCACGGCCGACCTCCAGGCAGGGTCACACCAGCCAGGCGTCGCACCGGCCCGCTACGGGAGTCAGGATTGATGGCCAGAAAATTAGTCGTATTGCTGCTTGCGCTGCTGCTGCTGAGCGCCAGCGCCGCGCTGCTCGGCGGCTGTGGCCAGAAAGGTGGGCTGTACCTGCCCGATCGGCCGCAGAGCGAGGAACCGGACGGCGAGGAGCCCGAAGGGTAAACCGGACCTGCCGCTGACGCGGCCCGAATCACGTTGAGACCGTCACCATGTTGTGCCAATACATTGACGAACGTCTGCACGTCGATGGCGTCGATGTAGGCGACATCGCCGCGGAGTTCGGCACGCCCTGTTACGTGTATTCGCGTGCCGCTATCGAGGCGCGCTGGCGTGAATACGACAGCGCTTTCGGTAGCCGCGCACATCGCGTCTGTTATGCCGTCAAGGCCAACGACAATCTGTCCATCCTGCGGGCATTGCGGCAGATCGGCGCCGGCTTCGATATTGTTTCCGGCGGTGAGCTGGAACGGGTACTGGCGGCCGGGGCAAGCGCCGCTGACGTGGTTTTTTCGGGGGTCGGTAAAACCAGCGCCGAGATCGAGCGCGCCGTGGCTATCGGCGTCGGCTGTGTCAACCTCGAGTCCGCGGCTGAACTGGAGCGTGTTGCGGCCAGCGCTGCGCGCGCCGGACGGCGCATCGATGTCGCGGTGCGGGTTAACCCGGACGTCGACGCCCGCACCCATCCTTATATTTCCACTGGTCTGAAGGAAAACAAGTTCGGAGTGCCGATCACCGAGGCCATGGCGCTGTACCGGCGTATCGCCGAACTGCCGGCGCTGCGGGCGCGCGGGATCGCCTGCCATATCGGTTCGCAGTTGACCACCATCGCGCCGGTAGTTGATGCCGTGCGGGAGGTGGTTGCCATGGCCGGTGCCCTTGCCGATACCGGCATCGAGCTTGAACATATCGACGTCGGCGGCGGGCTGGGTATTCGTTATCGCGACGAACAGCCGCCGGCGGTCGCCGAGCTGGTCGACGCGCTGCTCAAGGTGGTGCCGCCGCATTACACCGTGGTCATGGAACCGGGTCGCTCTATCGTTGGCGCCGCCGGGCTGCTGCTGACGCGGGTCGAATACGTCAAGCACAACGAGGCACGTCATTTTGTTATCGTCGATGCGGCGATGAACGACCTCATGCGTCCGGCGCTCTACCAGGCCTATCACGACGTGCGTAACTACCGGCGCAGCGCGCCCGGTGACGCCGTGTTGAGCGACGTGGTCGGCCCGATCTGCGAGTCGGGCGACTGGCTGGCCCGCGAGCGCGAGCTGGCCGCTACGGCCGGCGAACTGCTCGCCATCATGACCACCGGCGCCTATGGTTTCGCCATGGCCTCGAATTACAATAGCCGGCCGCGCGCGGCGGAAGTGCTGATCGACTCCGGTAGCTACCGGCTGATCCGCGCCCGCGAGACCGTGGACCAGCTATTGACGAACGAGCGCGCCCTGTTGGAGCAGGACTGAGCACAAAAATAGGGCGTCCGACAGTATATTCGCCCTACAATGGTGCGCGCGGCGTCGAGCAGCGATTCCGTGACGAAGAATTCAATGCCTTATCGTTGGCACGCATTATGCTGAATCCAAAGCAGCGAGTACCCACGTGGGGTTACTGCACGTGCCGGCACTTTAGGCAACGCATTACCGCAAACAGCAAAACAGCGCATGGTTAGAGGAGAACTACATGTCGATTGAGAGCATTCTAAAAACGATCAAGGAAGAGGACGTGCTTTTTGCCGATATCCGTTTCACGGATACCAAGGGCAAGGAGCAGCATGTCACCGTGCCTGTCCGCGAGATCAATGAAGATTTTTTCGAAGATGGAAAAATGTTCGACGGTTCCTCGATCGCCGGCTGGAAAGGCATTAACGAGTCCGACATGATCCTTATGCCCGACGTCGAAACCGCGGTGATTGATCCCTTTTTCGAAGACAAAACCCTGATCATTCGCTGCGACGTCGTTGAGCCGGCGACTGGAGAAGGTTACGGACGTTGCCCGCGTTCGGTGGCCAAGCGCGCCGAGGCTTACCTGCAGGCGGCGGGTATTGGCGATACGGCCTATTTCGGTCCGGAACCGGAATTCTTTGTTTTCGATGATGTCCGGTGGGGCATCGATATGCGCGGATCGTTCTATTCGATCGATTCCGACGAAAGTTCGTGGAACTCGGCGAAGGTTTTCGAGGACGGCAACATCGGCCATCGCCCCGGAGTAAAAGGCGGTTATTTCCCGGTGCCACCGGTTGATTCGCTGCAGGACCTGCGTTCGACCATGTGTATGGTGATGGAAGAAATGGGTTTGCCCGTCGAAGTCCATCATCACGAAGTGGCGACCGCCGGACAGTGCGAAATCGGCACCCGTTTCGATACCCTGGTGCGGCGCGCCGATACCCTGCAGATCCTGAAATACTGCGTGCACAACGTCGCCCACGGCTACGGCAAAACCGCGACCTTCATGCCCAAACCGCTGGTCGGCGACAACGGCAACGGCATGCATGTCCACCAGTCGATCTCAAAAGACGGTGTAAACCTGTTCTCCGGCGACGGTTACGGCGGCCTGTCGCAAACGGCGTTCTATTACATCGGCGGGATCATCAAGCATGCGCGGGCGATCAACGCCTTCACCAACGCCAGCACGAATAGCTACAAGCGCCTGGTGCCGGGTTTTGAAGCACCGGTTTTCCTCGCCTATTCGGCGCGCAATCGCTCTGCATCCGTGCGTATTCCATGGGTTTCGAGCCCCAAGGCGCGTCGCATCGAAGTGCGCTTCCCGGACTCCACTGGCAACCCTTACTTCGCCTTTACCGCGATGATGATGGCCGGCATTGACGGCATCCTGAACAAAATCGATCCGGGCCCGCCGATGGACAAGGATCTTTACGACCTCTCGCCGGAAGAGGAGGAAGGTATTCCCACGGTCTGCCATTCCCTCGACCAGGCTCTCGAGGCGCTGGACGGCGATCGTGATTTCCTCAAGGCTGGCGGGGTCATGTCTGACGATGCCATCGACGCCTACATCAAGCTCAAGATGCAGGAGGTCACGACCCTCAGAATGTCGACGCACCCGGTCGAATACGATATGTACTACAGCGTCTGACGCGGTTCCGCGCCCGATCTGCGAAGCCCCCGCAAGGGGGCTTTTTTATGCGCCAGTCGGTAGCTTTTCGTTATCGTGGCGCTAAACTGGATCACCTGTCTCTCAATCGGTAACACGCCATGGGCTATCGGTTCATCTTCGCCTTCATTGCGGCTGCGGTATGTTTCAGCGCGTTTGCTGACGTCTATCGCTGGAAAGACGACGAGGGCAACATTATTTTCTCCGATACCCCGCAGGAGGGCGCGGAAAAAATCGAGCTCAAAGAGACCACGGTAGTACCGGCCCTCAAGCCACCACGAAAAACCGAAGTTCGCTCGCCGGCGCCGGCGCGCGGTTACACCTCGATTACGATCACCAGTCCCAGTCATGAACAGACCCTGCGCAACGTGCAGAACGTCAGCGTGCGAGTCGCCGTGCAGCCGGGTCTGCGCGATGGAGACCGCGTGCAGCTCTACGTCGACGGCGCTGCCTACGGTGACCCGGCGGTGAAAACCGAATTCGTCATCGAGCAGGCGGAGCGCGGTGAACATCAACTTGCCGCAGCGGTGCTCGACAACCAGGGACGCGAGCTCAAGCGCTCCGAGAACGTGGTGTTTTATCTGCACAAAGAATCTATCCGGCATCCCGCCCCCGCCAACCCCATCGCGCGCTGATTGGTCCGGATCTTGCCTTCTGGTCTATAGGCAGCCGCATACGCGGCGGTGCCGGCACGACGCGCAGTTGTTGCGCGTATCGAAGCGACGCGCTGCTGCACCCTGACCGCAGTTAAGCGGTGCCTTATCGATTAACGTCCGGCGCACACGCGACAGGCCCGCTGACGGTAAACATCGACTTTCGAGAACGGATTGCACCAAAATAGTGCGTTATGGGTAAAACACCACCACGGCCGGCGCCGGAAGCTATCGAGCTGTTCGATGTGTTGACCACGGCGGTGTTGCTGCTGGACACCAACCTGCGCGTGGTGCGAGTGAATGCCGCCGCGCAAACGCTGCTCGCCACCAGCGAAAGCAAAATTCTCGACACCGGGCTGGCCAGCATACTGCCGGGCGCCGATGAACTGCTCGGCGCCACCCGCCGCGCCCTGCTCGAAGAGCGCCCGTTTACCGAACGCGGACTCGATCTGCGTTTGAGCCGCTCGCGCCCGACCCCGGTCGATTGCTCGATTACGCCGTTGTGGCGCGACGGGGCGGCGCCGAGCCAGGTGCTGATTGAAATCAGCAACGCCGATCGCCATCAGCACGTCCAGCTCGAAGGTACGGTGACCATGCAGAACACCGCTTCCAGCGCCCTGCTGCAGGGCCTGGCGCATGAAATAAAGAACCCGCTCGGCGGTATCCGCGGCGCGGCGCAGCTGCTGGAACGTGAACTCGAGGACCAGCGGCTCGCGGAGTATACCCAGGTCATCATCGGCGAGGCCGACCGCCTGCGCGTGCTGGTCGACCGCATGCTCGGACCACGCGGCGAAGCGCATATGGTCGCGGTCAACATCCATGACGTGCTCGAGCACGTGCGCCTGATCGTCAATGCGGAGAGTGGCGGCGCCAGCCCTATCGATTGCGACTACGATCCCAGCCTGCCGTCGGTGATGATCGATCGCGACCAGATGATCCAGGCGTTCCTGAATCTCGTTCGTAACGCGGTCGAAGCGACCGTTGAATGTGGCGGCAGCGTGACGCTGCGCACGCGCATCGAGCGCAAGTTCACCATCGGCACCACCCTGCACCGGCAGGTGGTGCGTGTGCAGGTTATTGATACCGGCAGCGGCATCGATCCTGAACTCGCCGGCAGCATCTTTATACCCCTGGTCTCCGGGCGGGCGAGTGGTTCGGGCCTCGGCCTGCCGATCGCGCAGTCTCTTATCCACCGCCAGGGCGGTTTAATCGGTTTCGAAAGCGAGCCTGGGCACACCGAATTTTCGGTCTGGCTGCCGCTGGGAGTTGATCAGTGAACAAACAGAACGAGGTGTGGATAGTCGACGACGATCGCTCCATCCGCTGGGTGCTGGAGCGCGCGCTGGAGAAAGAGCAGCTCGTCACGCGCAGCTTCGAGGCGGCCGACAAGATGCTGGCGCGGCTGCAGAATTTCGAACCCGAGGTGATCATCACTGACGTGCGTATGCCCGGCACCGATGGGTTCACGCTGCTGCGTCATGTGCAGGAACATCACCCGCTGTTACCGGTCATTGTGATGACCGCTTACGCCGATCTCGATCGCGCCGTGGCGGCGTTTCGTGGTGGGGCGTTCGAATACCTGGCAAAACCTTTCGACGTCGATGACGTTACTGCCATCGTGCGCCGCGCCTTGCGCAAGGCACGCGAAAATCCGCTCGCGGAAATTTCGTCCGAGGACACCGCCGCAGTACCCGAGATCATCGGCTCGTCGGCGGCCATGCAGGAAGTGTTCCGGGCCATCGGGCGGCTGTCGAATTCGCATATGACGGTGCTCCTGACCGGAGAATCGGGTTCCGGCAAGGAACTCGTAGCGCGCGCCCTGCATCGTCACAGCCCGCGCGCGCACATGCCACTGATTGCACTCAATACCGCGGCGATCCCTCAGGACCTGCTCGAATCCGAACTGTTCGGACACGAAAAAGGCGCTTTTACCGGGGCCGCCGCCCAGCGTATCGGCCGCTTCGAGCAGGCCAACGGCGGCACCCTGTTCCTGGACGAAATCGGCGACATGCCGGCCGAATTGCAGACTCGCCTATTGCGCGTCCTGGCGGACGGTGAGTTTTACCGGGTCGGCGGTCACGAACCGATCCGAGTCGATGTGCGGGTCATCGCCGCGACGCATCAAATGCTTGAGCAGCGTGTTCGCGATGGGGCGTTCCGCGAGGACCTGTTTCATCGCCTCAATGTGATCCGCCTGCGACTGCCATCACTGCGCGAGCGCAGCGATGATATCGAAGCCCTGGCGGCGTTCTTTCTGCGCACCACGGCGACTGAACTCGAGGTTGAGGTCAAGCAGTTCACGCCGCGCGCGCTCGCGGTGATGCGCGCCTTCGACTGGCCCGGCAATGTGCGGCAACTCGAGAACGTGTGTCGCCGCGTCATGATCATGGCCCCGGCACGTGAAATCGACAGCGATGACCTGCCGGCGGAGCTGCTCAACCCCGATACCGCGCTTGCCGGCGCCGACGAAAATGATTGGGAGAATGCCCTGAGACGCTGGGCCGAGCGGCGCCTGCGGCAGCACGCCGGTCCGATCCTGGATCAGGCCCTGCCACGCTTTGAAGCGATCATGATCGAAGCAGCGCTGGCCAGCACCAGCGGCCGCCGCCAGGAAGCCGCGCGGGTGCTCGGCTGGGGACGGAATACGCTAACCCGCAAAATCAACGAACTGGGCCTGGAAGTGGGCGCGTCAACCACACCGCCCCGCGACGGATCCTGACCGGTTTGTGTAAACAGAGGACCGGAGTTTAGTCGTGTAAGAGAGGCTGGCTGCCGAGCGCACAACGCCGCCCACGGTATCCGCAGTAGTTTTCACCACCCCGCAGCACGGTGGCCAAAAACGTAGCAAGGAAGGTCGGGCGCAAGGCGCGGGGGAGACGAGGGCCACTCCGCTTTTTAACTGATTGTTTTTATTAACGAGCGCAGGTCGCCCGTTGCCCCACATTGTGTGACGAAGCATCAACGAGGCTTCACCGTGCCCCGCAAGTTTCCCGCAAGCTCCTACGAAATCCCGCAACCTCCGTTGCAATTGACTCGGCCATGATGGCGTAGCGAGCTAGCCTGGTAACCTCTGGGCTACACATCGTTAGCACCCGTTCATAGGTTAGTTCTTAAGCGGCCACATGAATATGGCGCAGCCCGAGTTTGAGTCGTCCCGAGCATCGGTCGCGGTCGGGTTTAGCACGCTGGGCGTTGCTGGCCAGGTAATGTAACGCGCGTTCGATTGGCAGATCCAACGCATGCGAACGATGTATGAGCGTATGCAATACCTCTCCGAGCACGTGATGCAGACACTTGGCAACGGTGTGCGTGGAGATAGCGACGTTCAGCAAGCGCTCGGTAACATGCGCGCAATGACGCTGCAGGGTTGCGGCACACAGTGCTGCCCAGATCAGGCCTTCGGCAATGTACGGATTAGCGGTGTCAAAGGCGCGTAAATTGGCGTAAGACTTCCATTCTTTGAACAATAACTCGACCTGCCAACGCAACCGATAGGCATCGCTGATGTGCTCGGGCGTGAACGCGGCCGCATCAAGATTCGTGACTAGGTACCGGGGTGCCGCGCCTTTCTTGATGTTGGGGTGGACAACTAATCGACAGGTCCAGGGTCCATCGACACCGTCGAATTGCACCATCATGTCGAGGCAATCGAAACGCTTCAACATTGATGCCACGGTTTTCATACGCTGGTTGGCAAAGCGTTTAACCCGTCGGCCATTGCTCTGACGAGCACTCAAGATCAGCGGGTTGATGCTCTGTCCCGCACGCACGATGAAATGGCCGCCAGCTGTGTCGAGGGCCTCAAAGTAGGGTCGCGCAAAGTAGCCTCGATCGTCGAGCAGTAATCCGCCAACGACCTGTTCGACTGGCGGCAAGAACTGCCCTCACGCCGAGCTATCGGGAGCTGAGTACAATCTGGTTCGCCGTCTCGGCTGGAGTAGATCGAGATCGGCATGGAGCTCTACTGCGGCAGGGCTGACACTGGTGAAGCGGCCAGGAAACGTGTCTTGCAACACCGGTTTCAGCGCAAATGAGGTGCCGTCCTGGATGCGGATGTGATCAAACCGGGCAAACGGACTGTTCGATTCGAAACGCAGGACGTCGCACGCCAGGCCATCGAGCAATTCGCTCAGCAGCGCCTGCATGAACATCGGAAACTGTCGTTTGGCCAGTTGGTTATGAAATGGTTTGTAGCGGATCGAGGTTGCGCAAAGCGCATTGAATGCACGCCGCATATCCGCAATACAGTTCGCCGATCTATCCCCGAAGCTCTCAATCAGACTCACCGCCAGACGAAACGGCGTGATCTCTCGTTCGCGACGACAGAATCGCGTCGCCCGACCCAAATCGTTGAGCGTTTGCTCGCCAAGTGTGCGTTTTAACTGGCGGCTCACCATGCTAATTTCGCTGCGCTCCATCCGATACTCCCAGATCACGAAGTTGATTGGCGTTGATTTCATGATCTGATCGGATGGAGCGCTTTTGGTTCCCTCTTTTCAACGGGTTATAAGATCCGACCTATGAGCACCCGTTAGACCCCCGAAACCAGACATACCACACCGCAATGCGCACGACCGTAGTCGGCCAGGAACCCCGATGCCGTAGGAAATAGAATTACAGCTTATATCGATGTACTCGGTTTAAACGTATGCTCAGAGGGTAACTGAGCAGGACTGCATCTATCGCACAAAGCGTATCTTGCTCGAGATACTAAAGTTTGAACTGCGAATGTAAATACCTCGCGATCACAAGATCTTAGAGTTGAGGAATGGTCGTTAGGTAGCATCATGGTGAAAGCAAACAAAAAACAGGCGCGATTTACGAGTTTTTCGCTGAGCGAAGATTCCGCCTCCGATCAAAGCCGCGCTCAAAAATCGTCGGCCCTTCCCGAACTGTCGGACCTGACCGCAAGGCTTCGATTCTTTCCACACGAAGGCCAGGTGTGGCTCGACGATCAGCGGGCCGTGGTTCTTAATCTGGCAGTTCTTATCGCAATGCGACGCGAACTCGTTGAAACACTGGGTCCGCGGAAATCACGTGAGATCTTATTTCGGATGGGTCATGTTGCAGGAACTCGCGAGGCCCAAATAGCGCGTAAAGTGCGCGAGGACCAGCCGCAGATTGACGCATTCATGGTAGGACCGCAGCTCCATGCATTGCGTGGCGAGGTGTTGGTCGAGCCGGTCGTGATCGAGGCGGATGTTGAAGCTGGTCACTACTATAGCGAACTGATCTGGCGTAACTCATCTGAGGCGGAAGCGCATGTCGCATGCTTCGGCGGTAGCTCAGAACCAGTGTGCTCGATGCAGCTTGGTTACGCTTCCGGGTACACGAGCGCTATCATGGAACGCCCCATCCTGTTTCGCGAAACCGAGTGTATTGCGTGCGGTGACGCAACTTGCAGGATTGTTGGAAAACCGATCGAGCGCTGGCCCGACGAAACGAGTTCTGTTTACGCGCGCCCATCAACTGATTCAACCGAAATTTCCGCGCGCGGATTCGACGACATGCCCCAGGATGTGGTCGGTAGCTCACCCGGTTTCCTCGGCGCATGGTACCTCTTGAAACGGGTCGCTTCGATGTCCACCACGGTGCTATTGCAGGGCGAAACAGGCGTTGGAAAGGAACTTTTCGCGCGGGCCCTTCACCAGCAAAGCCCTCGTGGAGATAAACAACTGTTCACCGTCAATTGCGCCGCGATTCCGGAAGGTCTCGTTGACTCGGAATTGTTCGGCGTCGAAAAAGGTGCCTTCACGGGGGCAAACCGGGCAAGAGCCGGTTGGTTCGAGGCCGCGGAAGGCAGCACGCTTTTTCTAGACGAAATAGGCACACTGAATATTGCGGCCCAAGCCAAACTCCTGCGTGTTATTCAGGAAGGCCAGGTGAATCGAGTCGGCGGAACTACAACAAGGCAGGTGGATGTCCGGCTTGTTTGTGCAACGAACCTCAATCTTGAAGACGAAGTACGGCACGGAAATTTCCGCCTTGACCTGTTGCATAGACTGAATGTTTTTCCCATCCATGTGCCGTCATTACGGGATCGGCGAGACGACATCCCGCCTCTGATCCAGCACTTTCTTGATCGGTTCAACCAGCGAACCGGGCGCAAAGTAAGCGGATTTACTCAATCGGCCGTCGATGCACTTTTTCTCTATCAATTTCCCGGCAACGTGCGCGAACTTGAGAATATGATCGAGCGCGCTGCAATATTAACGCTCGATGAAGAACCCATCGAAACGTTCCATTTGTTCCATGGTCGACACCATCTGCACAAGGGGGTTCTGTCTCCTGAGCAATCCGGCAGCCTCGTTGAGCAGAATCCAGCAGCGGCTTACGGCGATGCATCCGCTTTTCTGAACGTGGAATCGCAGCTTGAGGAAATCGAAAATATCGCAATTCGCGAAGCCATGGCGGCCTCTAATGGTAATGTGTCGGCAGCGGCGCGCAAGCTGGGCCTGACGCGCTCGCAACTTCGATACCGTTTGCGGGATAAAGGCTGACTGATGGGATGGGCCGGCTTCGTGCGATTGAGGACAACGTGATACCGGCCCGGCGTATGTAATCGAAGCGTTAGTCTTGCAGATATCCGATCTGCGAGATAAGTTCGTCCTTGTTTTTCTCAAACTGGGGAGAGACGATGACCTCGGTGCCAAGGCTCTCCCAAGCTTCGTCGCAGGTAAACGAAGGATCATGTGAAACCGTCGCTTCGAACAGCGCGCCGGACGGCGTTCTCACATAGATCGAATCGAAATAACCCCTATCTTTCACTTCCGAGATATCGGTGTACCCGATCCCCTCGAGGAACGATCGCAATTCGTTCTGGTGTTCATGGCTCGCTACTTCAAATGCCATGTGATGCACGGTTCCCTCGCCCACAATCCAGCTACCGAGTTTTCGATTCGGCTCCACCACGAAATCAATTAACGCGCCAGTACCGCCTTGGCCGACCTGGTAGCGCACTATATTGCGATCGTCGCTAACCCGTGTACCGCCCCAGCCGATCTGCATGAATTGTTCCATCATATCGATATCTCGCGAACTGACTCCGATGGAATGCGTGCCCCGAATCATGAACTCTTCGGATACCGGCCCGTTAGTTCGCGGCGGACGCAAATCGTTTTCCACCTCCACAAGAGCGTAATTCACCCCGCTTGGGTGGGCGAAATCCAGGTAGCGTTCGCCAAATCGCCTGTTTTCTTTGCTCTCGAACCCGTGGCCCGCCAGACGTTCCCGCCAGTAATCAATGGCCCCTGCTGGAACCGACAACGCCACGTAACTTACTTGCCCGGAACCTGGTATTCCTTTTACGCCAGTGTGGCGCATCGGAAACGTTGTAATCAGTGAACTGACGTCACCATTATCGTTGCCGTAGTACAGATGATAAATGGGCATCTGGCCGTCATAAAACAATGTCTTTTTCACACTCTTCAGACCAAGAACCTTCGTATGAAAGTCGTAATCTTCCTTCGCATCACCGGTCGCGATTGTGATGTGGTGATGGCGTAAAACGTGGGCACCTGGTGTGGGTTGGGCCATGATGTCGATCTCCGTTAGCTGATTCGAACGATCGTTAACTCGTTACTTGATCGTTCGTTATCAAGGTCTCTTGGGGAAATTAAGTGGTAGTGCGTCAGATTAGCGGGCTGTTGGGCTCAAAACCCAGCCGCTGACGACCCCATAGTTCATACGCGCCCTGGCGGTCCGTAAACGCATGAGTCGCCAGCGTATTCATGTCGCGAAAAGAACGTTGCAATGGCGAATCCTGCTTGAACGCGCTGGTACCACTAAGTGAGATCATTTCGTTGATGCTTCGCCTGCACATGTCATTTATGAGTCCGGCGCGAAGTTTCAGCTCAAGGCGCTTTTCAATATCAAACGCATTGGCCTGAGCGGCCGACTCCGTTTCGGCTACCAGGCGATCGAGAAGCGCACCACAAGCTTGCATGCATGCATGCGCTTCGCCCAGGTTCACGTGCACTGATTGTCGTTCGGCAACCTTGTCACCGATGTGCGCACGAGTTTTTCTTCGGACAATGTCCTCGTAAGCGCGCGTGGCCCCTTCCAGGCCACCGACGTAAACACCCATTACCTCGCAATAGATAAATGGCAGAAGTGGTATGTGGTAGACCCAATTGTCGTGAATTGAATCAGCGGTATTAAAAAGTGTGGCCGAATCAAGCGTTCGGCGCTCCGGAACGAACAAATCATGCGCGATCACATCGTTGCTGCCGGTGCCCGACATGCCGCTCATGAACCAGACATCATCGACTTCGACCTCTTCTTTGCGAACCACAAACGCGCGCGCATCGGGGCCGCCAGACTTCGCCAGGATCACCCAATCAGCGTGCATGATTCCGGACGAGTAGCTCGATCGCCCGTTCACTTCATAGCCGCCGTCGACCTTCTTTATCTTGAGCATGGGTGACGGTTGAATCGGCGCCATGGTGTAGGATTTCTCTGCGAAAAACTCCTTTTGCGCTTTCTCCGGAAACTTAGTCAGCATCCAGTTGTGGCCGAGGTAAAACGCCGTCACCCATGCGGTTGACATGCAGGACTGGGAGAGTGCGCGCCCGACAGCGGTTAACGTTTCAAGTCCCAGTTCGTGACCACCGAACCGTTTCGGCACCAGCATGCGCATAATATCGGCATCGACGAGTTCGCGGATTGTATCGTCGTGCGGCCGGCGGTCGGCTTCCACTTGTTGGGCGCGGTCGGCGATGCCAGGTAACAACGCATTAACGCGCTCAAGCAGTTCGTTACTGAGAGCGTTTGTATTTCGCGAGATTTCCGTAGCAACCATGTCGTTTCTCCCTTGTTGGCTGGGTAGGTATGAGTTGGACCGCTCGTACGCAGTTAATCTGTGTGGACGCGGACGTTGAGATGCCGAAATCCCCGCAGGGTATTGTTCAATGCTCGCTCAGACGAAATGCACTCGAACCGCTCGACCTTTGTTGCAAGCGCAATGAGGATCGCGCCGATTTCCAATCTCGCCAGGTTCATTCCGATGCACGCATGCTCGCCATAACCAAACGCGACGTGCCGTGCGACACCTTTGCGGCGAATGTCGAATGTCTCCGGATTCCCCCCAATGGCGTTCGTCCCGATTTGCTGATCCGAAAAGCACGATGATTCGCGAGTCACTGGGCAATGTGACCCCGTCTAATTCGTGATCGGTTACGGCAAACCTCGAAAACCCCTGGATCGGTGATTCGATTCGTAAAGTTTCGTTGATGGCACTTGGTATCAGTTTTGAGTCATCGCGCAAAAGTTTCCACTGCTCCGGATTATTGGCGAACAGCCAGATGGCACTGCCGATGGCAAAAATTGTCGTGTCTAATGAAGGTCCGACGTACGACAACGCCATCAATCGCGCCTCGTCCGGACTTATCTCACCGTCGTCAGCGGCATCGTGAAGCATTTCGGCCCAACTACCCGGTTTCAGCTTTCCGCGGACGCACTGATTCATGGCGTATTCGTACATTTCCTGAAACGTATCGAGTGCCGTGGTGGCCCGATCGTTCAGTGGTCCGAATGAATCGAAATTCGCTGCCGCCCATTCCAGCATGCGCTCGCGTCCTTCATCAGGTAAACCGACGAGATTGGAGACGATTGTGAGAGGAAGATGCTGGGCCAGTTCTGTTGCCGCATCAAAAGACCCGCGGTCGACGAGTCTTGCGACGAGCGTGTCGGCCTCTCGCGAGATCGTTTCACGCAGTTCAATGAGCGCTTTCGGGCTAAGCGGGCGTGCCTCCACTCGCCGTATGCGCATGTGCTCTTCTTTGTCTGTGCACAGACCGATCCCGCCTTTGAAAATATCGTTCACGGTATCGTTCATCATTACGCCGTTACCGGAAATAAACACGTCGGATCGAGACAATATTTCCTTGACGACCTCGTATCTCCCGGTCGCGTACATGCCAAGGTT
Organism: uncultured Gammaproteobacteria bacterium; assembly: GCA_942490995.1. Lineage (GTDB taxonomy): Bacteria > Pseudomonadota > Gammaproteobacteria > UBA981. Next base: position 119,626 of record CALOBG010000054.1, on the reverse strand, counting down.
GTTTAAGTAGACGACGGGGCCGCTATCTCGGATAACTGCGTAATTATCGAAAGGATCCAGCAAGCTTTCATCGCAATACAGATCAATGTCTGCGGCTTCAATCGTACTCATTATTCCTTGCCCCCAAATTACGTCGGACGTGACATATTCGCCGGTCCGATATCGAGAAAACGAAAAAGGCGTCGTAGCGCGATTGGAGGTTTGTGAGTCCACGCCGCACCAATCGCAGGTTTTTGCTTATAGCCACAACGGCAAACCAGTAGAGTTGTGTGGGTAGGAGTGCACAACACATGCCAAAGCTCATCGCTTCAGCAATTTCTGTGTCGTGACGTGAGCACGAGAGCGAGTAAGCGGGTTGTTAAAGCCTTAGGCGGCCAACCGATCGGCCGGACCATCAATGCAGCATCAGGACGACACCGTGGCCGTGGGACCGCGTAGTCGGCGCTCGAATACCTGGCTAAAATTGTCCATTTATTGGTTATTTTGGTTATTTTTAGCCGGTTTCAAAGAACTGGATGCCGTGCATTGAGTAGCCCGGCGTTTCTCTGGCCTCATCACACGCGGCGGCAGTTCCCGAGAATTCAACGTCCGGAGGTGGGGCGGCCAACTCGGTGCAAATGCAGGCACGTAACGTGCATGCAAACTTTCCGGACAATGACACTTCAGCAATAGTCAGGAGGCTGATAAATGACAACAGCAGGCATCACAGTCATCGGCGGAGGTATCGCCGGCCTCGTCGCCGCAATCAGTGCTGCCGAACAGGGATGTCGGGTCAGATTGCACGAAAAACAGGCGACCCTCGGCGGTCGTGGGCAAACCCGGGCCGGACCGTATAAAACGAATATCGGACCGCACGCACTCTACACCGGCAGCCTGTCGGCTTGGCTAGAGGAACGCAACCTGCTGCCTGCGACCACGCCCCCCAGCGAAGGCGCATTTACCATGGTGTGGCAAGGCGAAAGGCAGGCGTTTCCGTCGGCGTTTGAGTCCGTCATGCCTGCCTTACCAATGACCGCGCCAGAGGATCGTTCCTATCGCGATTGGGCGACCGAACATATGGGCGAGTCTGGCGCCGAGGCTGCAATTGGTTTCCTGTCGTTACCCACTTACTACGCAGAGCCGGGCGAGCTATCGGCCGCCTTTGCTCACGAACGGCTGCGGCGCGCGTTTGAACCGAACGGCTTTTGCTACTTGCTTGGCGGCTGGGAGGCACTCATCGTTTCTATGGAGAGCCGGGCGCGGGAATTGGGTGTCGAGATCGAAACCCAATCTGCGATCAACAAACTCCCCGCTGGCCCGACGATTGTTGCCACCGAATTGCAATCGGCTGCGCGCCTGCTCAAAAACGCCAAACTGCACTGGACCAGCACGTCGACCGCTCTATTCGATGTCGCCGTACGAACTGATGGAGACGATCCAGCCGCAGTACTCGACCTTGATCACCGTGTTTACGTGGCCAGATATACTGCGTATGACAAAAATCTCGCGCCGCCCGGTGAGGAATTGATCCAGTGCAGTGCCGGTATTCGCAAAGGCGAGAAGTTACCAGCCGCTATCGAACGCATTCACGGTGTACTGGACCGCTATTACGCTGGGTGGCGGGATCGCACGACCTGGTCTCAGAAAAGTCCATACGCCGGCACGGCCCCAATCGATTTGCCTGGAACCAGCTGGCGCGATCGGCCCGCTATCGAGCAAGGCGAAAAGGTCTGGCTTGCCGGCGATCACGTTGCGGCGCCCGGCTTGCTCGCAGAAGTTGCTTGCGCGAGCGCCGTATTAGCCGCCAAGAATGCTGTCAGCAGCGTAACGTGAGCCGGGAATACCCTGGGCAAGGCGTGCGCGAGACGAGGACCGGAGTTTACTGGCGTAAATGAGGCTGGCAGCCGAGTGCACAACGCCGCCCACGACCTCCGCAGTAGTTTTTGGCCATCCTGCAGCAGGGTGGTCAAAAACGTGAGCCGGGAATACCGTGGGCAAGGCGTGCGCGAGACGAGGACCGGAGTTTACTGGTGTAAATGAGGCTGGCTGCCGAGTGCACAACGCCGCCCACGACCTCCCCAGTAGCTTTTCACCAGCCTGAAGCAGGGTGGTGCAAAACGTGAGCCGGGAAGGTCGTGCGCAAGGCGCGGGCGAGACGAGGACCGGAGTTTACTGGCGTAAATGAGGCTGGCAGCCGAGTGCACAACGCCGCCCACGACCTCCGCAGTAGTTTTTGGCCATCCTGCAGCAGGGTGGTCAAAAACGTAGCGAGGAATACCGTGGGCAAGGCGTGCGCGAGACGAGGACCGGAGTTTACTGGCGTAAATGAGGCTGGCAGCCGAGTGCACAACGCCGCCCACGACCTCCGCAGTAGTTTTTGGCCATCCTGCAGCAGGGCGGTCAAAAACGTAGCGAGGAATACCGTGGGCAAGGCGTGCGCGAGACGAGGACCGGAGTTTACTGGCGTAAATGAGGACCGCAGGCGAGTGCACAACGCCGCCCACGGTATCCGCAGTAGTTTTTGGCCGCCCTGCTAGGCTTGTTCGGCGAGCCACCCTGCCACCCGTCCGGAAAAATAGCTCAGCACGCCGTCGGCGCCAGCGCGCTTGAAAGCAGTCAACGATTCCATCACGGCCGCCCGTTCGTCGAGCCAGCCGGCGTCGGCGGCGGCCTTGAGCATCGCGTATTCGCCGCTGACCTGGTAGACAAACGTCGGCATACCGAATTCAGTTTTCACGCGCTGCACGATATCGAGATAGGGCATGCCGGGTTTGACCATGACCATGTCCGCGCCTTCGCTGATATCAAGCGCGACTTCGCGCAGCGCCTCTTCGCTGTTGGCCGGGTCCATCTGGTAACTTTGTTTGCTGCCTTTGCCGAGCTTTGCGCCGGAGCCGACCGCGTCACGAAACGGGCCGTAGAAAGCCGACGCGTACTTGGCCGAATAGGCCAGGATCTTGACGTTGCGGTAGCCTTCCTGTTCCAGCGCCGCACGGATCGCGCCGACGCGCCCGTCCATCATGTCCGAAGGGGCAACGATATCGACCCCGGCGCGCGCCTGCGCCAGGGCCTGGCGCACGAGGATGTCGAGGGTTTCGTCGTTGAGGATCTCACCGGCCTCATTGAGCACACCGTCGTGACCATGGCTGGTATAGGGGTCCAGTGCGACGTCCGTAACAATGCCGATTTCCGGCATCGCGTCCTTGATCGCCGCGATCGCCCGTTGCGCAATGGCATTCGGGTTATAGGATTCGCGCCCATCGGCGGTCTTCGCCGCCTCGGGCGTAACCGGAAACAGCGCCACGGCCGGCACCCCGAGGGCCGCGAGCCGCCGCACTTCGTCTACCGCCAGGTCGATGCTCAGGCGCTCGACACCCGGCATGCTGGCGACAGCTGCGCGCTGGCCCTGGCCGTCGAGGATAAACATCGGCGCGATCAGGTCGTTGGTACTCAGCTGATGCTCGCGCACCAGACGACGAACGAAATCATCGCTGCGCACGCGACGCATGCGTGTCGTCGGGAAACGGGTCGGCGGCAGGGTTCTCATGCGCGGTCTCGATTGCGGGTATTTATCGAGCGGCAATGATAAGGTCAGGTCGAACAATGAAGCCACTCGGGGTGATCGACCGCGAGCGGGCGAACGCACAGGCGTGGCGGGACGATGTCGGCAGAAGTGGTTCTACGGGTGACCGTGTTCGTGGCCGCGCTGGCCATGTTCACCGTGCTCGAAAGGCTGTGGCCGATCCGCCGCCGGCGTGGCGATCGCTGGGCGCGTGCGCGCAGCAATCTGGCCCTCATGGTGACCGGCGCCGTACTGATCCGGCTGTGTGCGCCACTGGCGGCCACCGGCGCAGCCTTTTTCGCCCAGGCGCAGGGCATCGGGCTCTGCAACTGGCTGCAGTGGCGCTTCGCGGTGGCGTTTACAGTAGCGCTGGTGATGCTCGATCTCGCGCTGTATGCGCAACACGTGTTGCTGCACAGTTGGGGGCCACTGTGGCGCCTGCATCGCGTTCACCACAGCGATGTCGATCTCGACGCAACCAGCGGGGTGCGTTTTCATCCCGGCGAAGCCCTGCTGTCGATGGTTTATAAGTCTGTCGTCGTGATCCTGCTCGGCGCGCCGCCGGCCGCGGTGCTGGTGTTCGAGCTGCTGCTCAACGTCAGTTCGCTGTTCAATCATTCAAATCTGCGCATTGCGCCGGCGTTCGAGCGCGTTCTGCGCTACGCGCTGGTGACGCCGGCCATGCATTGGGTCCACCACTCCGAAGTGGTGGCCGAAAGTCAGCGTAATTTCGGTTTTGGCCTGTCGCTGTGGGATCGCTTATTCGGCACCTACCTGGCGCAACCGGCGGCGGGTGTCGACGCCATGCGGCTCGGGGTCAGCGGGCTCGATATCGGCGACGGCGGGATCCGGGCATTGCTCAGACTACCGTTCGCGGCAGCGACGGCGGATGAAGTCGACTATCGGCTCGGGCACAAGCGCTGAGCGGTGCGTCCATTCAGTCATGCTTGTGCATGCATCGGCAGTTCGGCGCAACGCGCTTCGATCCACGCTTCGGCCTCGCGCAAAATGACTTTCGTGGTTTTGCCTTCAACCTCGATCGGCGGGCCGATTACCACCTCGATGGTACCCGGCAGCTTGGTCAGCGCATTGCGCGCCCAGTACACCCCGGCGTTGTGCGCGACCGGCACCAGCGGACAACCGGTCTGCGCGGCGAGCGCCGCGCCGGTCTGCGTGTAGCGGCCGCGTTCGCCCGGCGGGATCCGCGTGCCCTCGGGGAAAATCACGACCCACCAGCCGTCGCGGATGCGTTCCGCACCGCGCTTCAGAACGGTTTTCAGCGCGGCCGTGCCGGCGCTGCGATCGATGGCGATGGGGTTGAGACTGGCCAGGCCCCAGCCGAAAAACGGCACGCGCAGCAGCTCACGTTTGAGGACCTGGGATTGTCGCGGAAAAATCAGCTGCAGGGCGATCGTTTCCCACGCCGATTGATGTTTGCTCAGGATCACACCGGGGGTGTCGGGGATGTGCTCCGCGCCGGTCACTTTCCAGTCCAGCCCGCAGGCCAGCTTCAGCCATGCCATGGTCAGCACCGACCAGCGCGTGATCACGGCATAGCGCCACCCGCGCGGCAGCGGCAGGATGACGATGCCGATGATGCTGAACACTACCGTCAGGGGGAGCAGCCCGAGGTAGAACAGCACCGAGCGAGCCTGGGCCAGGATCACAACAGGGCGTCGACCGCGGCTGCCAGGTCGTCGAAAACCTCGAACCGCTGGTCGTCTTCGTCGAGTACCGCAGGTCCGGTACGAACCAGCAGCGGACGCGCACCCGCACTCAGCGCAGCGCTGGCATCACTGAGACGATCACCAACAAAGGCGGTGGTAGCAAGGTCAATGCCGAGCCGGCGTTGAATCGAAAGCAACAAGCCCGGCAGAGGCTTGCGACATTCGCAGCCATCGTCGGGTCCGTGCGGGCAGAAAAAGAACGCATCGATGCGTCCGCCGAGGCGTTCGAGTTCATCCTGCACGCGGCGGTGGATCGCATGCAGGTCGGCGATACTGAATAAACCGCGTGCCAGGCCCGATTGATTGCTGACGACAATGATGCGAAAACCGGCGCGCTGCGCGCGCACGATCGCTTCCAGGCTGCCCGGCAGGGCCTGCCAATCGGCCGGCGAACGAATGAAGTCCGCCGAGTCCCGGTTGATCACGCCGTCGCGGTCGATAAGCAGGGTCGGCATCAGTTCGAGCTCAGGCCTCGTGGAGTTGCGCGATATCGGCAACCCGCGTGAACAGCGTCTGCAGGTGCGCGAGCAGGGCGAGGCGATTCTCGCGCAGCGCCGCGTCTTCGCTCATGACCATAACGTCGTCAAAGAACCGATCAATGCTGGCCCGCAGCCCGGCCAGTTGTTGCAGGTAAGCGGTGTAGTCGCGTGCGGAGAACAAATTTTCCAGATCACCGCTGGCGTTTTCCAGCGCCTGCGCGAGCTCGCGCTCAGCGGGTTCGGTAAGGAGCTCGCGCTGCCAGGCTGTCGGCGCTGGCGTGGTCAGCTTTTTCAGAATATTGGCGGTGCGCTTATTGGCCGCGGCCAGCGCCACGGCGGCATCCATGGCGCGGAAATCGACCACCGCCGCGATGCGTCGCGCAATCTCGAGCGGTGCGGTTGGCCGGTTGGCGAACACTGCGCCACACACGTCCGCGGGTACGCCGCGGTCGAGGTAATAGCCGCGCAGACGCTCGAGCATGAACGTGAACACCTGTTCGGTCGTGTCGGGTGCGAGTTCGGTGCCGGCGTAGCCGTCGCGGGTGAGGGTGAGGACCTCGGCGAGGTCAAGATCTATATTGCCTTCGATCAGGATCCTGAGTGCACCCAGCGCCGCGCGACGCAACGCATACGGATCTTTGTCGCCGGTTGGCGCCGAGCCTATGCCGAAAATGCCGACCAGCGAGTCGAGCCGGTCGGCGAGGGCAACGCAGCGGCCGCACGGCGAGACTGGAATGGTGTCGCCGGAAAAGCGCGGAAAATAGAATTCGCCAACTGCACGGCCGACGGTTTCACCTTCACCGTCAGCGAGTGCGTAATAGCCGCCCATGGTGCCCTGCAGTTCCGGGAATTCGCCGACCATTTCGGACAGCAGATCGCAGCGCGACAAGGCAGCCGCGCGCGCGCTGGCATCGGTTTCGGCGCCGCAGGCGGCGGCGATCAGCGTCGCCAGAGTTTCTACGCGACGGGTCTTGTCGAGTAAGGATCCGAGACGTTTTTCGAACAACATATCGGCCAGCGCGTCGCGGCGCGATTCGAGCCGACGCCCGCGATCGGTTTTGTAGAAGAAGTCGGCGTCGGCCAGACGCGGCCTGATGACCCGCTCGTTGCCGCTACGCACGACATCCACATCGCGGCTGTCGATGTTACTGATCGTGATAAAGCGATTGACCAGCGCCCCCTCGGCGTTTCGCACCGGGAAATATTTCTGGTGGTCCTGCATGGAGGCGATCAATGCTTCGGCTGGCAGTTCCAGGAAGTGCGCGTCGAAACTGCCGGCGATAACGCTTGGCCATTCGACCAGCGCGGTGACTTCGTCGAGTAGCGCGTCATCGAGGATCGCAAGGCCGCCGACGTCGCTGCCGGCGGCGCCTATCAGTTCGACGATGCGGGCACGTCGGGCGGCGAACGACGCAATGACAAAGCCCGGGTTCTCGAGCGCCTCACGGTAGTCACCGGCATGCTTGAGTTCGATCGTAGCGCCATGATGAAAGCGATGCCCGCGCGTCAGGCGGCCGCTCGCGCAGCCCAGGATCTCGCAATCGATCACGGTCTCGCCGTAAAGCACCACCACCCAATGCACGGGCCGGACGAATTCGACCTCACCGGCGCCCCAGCGCATACGCTTGGGGATCGGCAGGGCAGCCAGCGCGTCCTCGATCATGGCCGGCAGAACTTCGGCCACGCCGCGCCCGCCAACTTCCCGCGTGTAGGCCAGCCACTCGCCATCGCCGGTCTTAAGGCGTCCGAGTTCCTCGACTTCGACACCACACGAGCGCGCGAACCCCAGCGCCGCCTTGGTTGGCGCGCCATCGGCGCCGAAGGCGGCACTCAGTGCCGGCCCGCGGCGTTGTTCACGGCGTTGCGGCTGGAACGCGCCGAGCGCCTCGATGCTGAGCGCAAGGCGGCGTGGCGTGGCGTAGGACTGCACGGTCCCGAATTCGAACTCGGCCGTTCTGAGCGCGTTTTCTACCTGATCGGTGAATACCTGAGAAAGACGCGGCAGCGCCTTGGGTGGCAATTCTTCGGTGCCGATTTCGATCAGCAGCGTGTTATTCACGCGTGCGCCGCCGTCGCCGTTTTCGAGGAATTCGCGAGCGGGAACCCCAGCGCTTCGCGGGTCGCGTAGTAAGCTTCGGCAACCGCCCGGGCGAGTGTGCGCACGCGCAGGATATAGCGCTGACGTTCAGTTACCGAAATCGCGCGGCGCGCGTCGAGCAGGTTGAAAGTGTGCGACGCTTTGACCATCTGCTCATAGGCCGGTAACGGCAGCGCGAGTTCGATCATGCGCAGCGCCTCACGCTCACACTGATCGAACCAGCCAAACAATGCCTGCGTATCGGCGTGTTCGAAGTTGTACGCCGACATTTCACGTTCGTTCTGATGATAGATGTCGCCGTAGCTGACCGGCCCGGAGTCACTGTGTGTCCAGATCAGATCGTAGACCGAGTTCACGCTCTGCAGGTACATCGCTATGCGCTCGAGCCCGTAGGTGATCTCGCCGGCCACCGGCCGGCAGTCGAGTCCGCCAACCTGCTGAAAGTAAGTGAACTGCGTGATCTCCATGCCGTTCAACCACACTTCCCAGCCCAGGCCCCAGGCGCCCAGGGTCGGCGATTCCCAGTTGTCCTCAACGAAGCGTACGTCGTGCGTTTGCAGGTCCAGGCCAAGGTTGCGCAGCGACTCCAGGTAACGCTCCTGCAGATCCTCCGGCGACGGTTTCATGATGACCTGGAATTGGTAGTAATGCTGCAGCCGATTCGGATTGTCGCCATAACGACCGTCGGTCGGGCGCCGTGACGGCTGGACATAGGCGGCTTGCCACGGCTCCGGTCCGATTGCGCGCAGAAAGGTAGCCGGATGAAACGTGCCCGCGCCCATCTCCATATCGTAGGGTTGCGCGATGACGCAACCCTGTTCGCTCCAATATCGCTGCAGCTCGAAGATCAGAGCCTGAAACGTTTGCGGCGACGCGGCGGTAGAAGGCATGTGGGGCGCTGTGCTCAGGCTTTCGGGGGCGGGATTATAGCCGCTGAGCCGGAGCTTGGACATGTGCTCCAGGCACGCGCGCGCCGCACTCGGGATCCTAAAGATTCGCCCGTCACGGCCGAGAGTATGACTACGACACAGGAAGCCGTCATGCCCTATCAGGAACTCCATATTCCAGCCACTGCGGGCTGGCGCGCGCTGCTTACCCATGCCCAGCACGCTGCCGGCGTGCAGCTGTCGCCTGCGGTTGAAGGACACCTCGTCAGCCTGTTGTTCCGCTACGTCGGCGCCGATATCACCCCGGTCGATCTGGAAAACGGGCTGCTGGATCGTCTCGACCGCATTACCAACGTGGATTCGAGCAAGGCTTCCGTAGTCGGCGACCAGTGCCTGCTGTTCGCCGGCCTGATCCCCGAGCATGTGATCCGCAAAGGCCTGCCGGTGTCGTACTTCGTTGAACTCGGACGCAATTCGTACGCCGAGTTCTCCTCGCGCCAGCGTAACGAGCTCTACGATTCGTTGGCGCGGGAGTTCGTTCGCGCGATGGATATACTGCAGACGTTGCGCGTACTGCAGAGCGGCGCGACATGCATCGATGGTCTGAATGCGTACACGCTGTGGCACGAACTCGGCAGCAGCCACGGCTGGCGAGTACTGCGTTCACTGAGCACATCGCTGCCGGCGTCGTGCTCCACCAGCCACATGATTCACTAGCAGGATGGCGCAAAACTACTGCGGATACCGTGGGCGGCGTTGTGCGCTCGCCTGCGGTCCTCATTTACACCAGTAAACTCCGGTCCTCGTCTCGCGCACGCCTTGCCCACGGTATTCCTCGCTACGTTTTGCACCACCCTGCTGCAGGCCAGGTGAAAAACTACTGCGGATACCGTGGGCGGCGTTGCGCGCTCGGCAGCCAGCCTCATTTACACCAGTAAACTCCGGTCCTCGTCTCGCGCACGCCTTGCCCACGGTATTCCTCGCTACGTTTTGCACCACCCTGCTGCAGGCCAGGTGAAAAACTACTGCGGATACCGTGGGCGGCGTTGTGCGCTCGGCAGCCAGCCTCATTTACACCAGTAAACTCCGGTCCTCGTCTCGCCCGCGCGCTTATTCCGGATCGGGCGCGTTTTTCTCGACCGCTTTGATCAGGTCGTCGAATTCGCGATTGATCATGCGCTGTTTGTAGTTGGGCAGGGCGTAGACCCACTTGGCGGTATGTTGCTTCAGTCGCGCTGCTTCGTCGGCGACGGATTCAGCGGCCGGTTCGTCCGCGGTTGGTTCCGGGTTTTCACCGTCCGCCTCGGGAACATCGGCTTCCGGTGCGGCGACTACGCGCGCCGCGTCGAACTCGAAACCAAAGCGCATGAAAGGCTGTTCGTCGAGTTCGAATTCATCCATCGTTACCAGCAGGCCGTCGAACGTCTCCAGTTCGATATGACGCACCGGATCCAGCGTCGCGATACGCTCGGCACTCGCCACATCGTTGAAGCGCAGATCAAGCAGCACCGCGCCCATGCTCGACACCGTGGCCTTGGATTTCGCCTCAAAACCCTCGGGTACATTCTGCAGTTCGAAGAAATTGTCGTCGCGTTCGGCCTTGGTAACGATCACCGCCGGCCCGTCCGCCGGCGTGATGCGCACTTCGCGCACCCGCGCCGTATCGATGTCCACGACCTGCGCGTCGAGCCAGCGGATCGGGTCGGTCGCAACTTCGAGCGGGCCTTCAACAAGCCAGGTCTGCGCTTCGCCCGAACGCCGGACGTAATGCTGCTCGCGCGCGGCGTTGCTGCGCTGGTTGCCAACAATCAGACTCACGATCGCGCTATCGTCGGCGTCGCGGACCTCGACCAGGGTGCCGGCCGCCTCGGCGTGGTCTGCGTTTTCCACGCCGAGGCGCGCATAGCGCTCGGGGTTATCGGTTTTGGCTTCGATAGTGCGCAGTTCGGCGAGCTGCAACAGGGTGCGTCTGACGTTACCGCCATCGGCGGAAAAATTATCCTTGTTTTCGATCAACCACGACTCGCCTTCGCGCAGCAGGCTGGTGTGGCTGTCACCGGACCGGAGGGTGAGTTTCGATACCTCGTTCAGCCGCTCGAGCAGGTTCGGAAACAGGTTTGCCCGCAGGACTTCGGTCTGCGGCGCCTTGTGGTCGGTCACTTTCCAGGCGATCACGACCACAGCGACGGTCACAGCGAGAATAAGCAGGTGTTTGAGCTTCATCGGCACCCCCTCCGGTTCAAACCGTATCGCGGCGGCGAGCGCGCGCCGCGTAGGCGCTGATCAGCAGCGCAAGTACTACGATCAGGATCGGCACCAGCGCGGTATTGACGAACTTGAGCGTGGTGCCGAGGCTTTCGATGTTACGTTGAAGTTCGTGCTGCACGGAGCGCAGTTCCTTGCGGGTCTTGACCTGCTCGGCGCGAAACCGCTCGATTTCCTCGCGCTGTTCCGGGGTCAGCAGCATATCGCTCTCCGATTGCTGGTTCTGAAGTTCGGCCAGTTTCTGTTCAGCTTCGGTCAGTTTCTGCTGCAGGGCCTGCTCGCGATCGCGAAACTGGGCTTCGGCCTCACGCTGGATGCGCTGCACGACTTCGAACGGGCGGGTGTACTTGCCGCGGCTGCGCAGGCTGATGAGGTCGTCATTGCCGCCGAGATTGTCGACCGCGTTGACGAGAAAGTCGGCATTATTACCAAACGGCTCGGGAATGCGCATGCCGGCGAAACTGCTGAAACGAACCCAGAAGCGGTCGGCCAGGAGGTCGGTATCGGCGACCACGATCACATTGATCGGGCCGTCTGATGCGGCGCGAAAAGAATCATCGCCGGGGCCACGCTTCTCGGTGTCGTCGAGCGGCCGGCCTTCCGGAAAGGCGGTTTCCGCGGGACCTGAAACGCGCATGCCGATAACGTGACTGGCGGCGTCAGGGACGAAGCTCTCGAGCAGGCCGGCCGGGTCGCGCACGAAGATAATGGCATCGCGGTCGAGGAGTCCGGAGCTTGGCGCGGCCGTAATCAAGGGTAAGTGCTGCAGAGCGCTGCCATCGATGCTTTCGAGCGCACCGGCGGTGCCGACATTGATCACATTGAGTTCGTTGGTGATGAAGTCGTCACGATTGAGGGTATCGCCCTGCAGCTGCAGCCACGGCAGGTATTCAACTTCCTGGGGACCGCGCTGGGTGCGGAAACTGACCCGGACCGCGGAGCTGGGATCACCGACAACCTTGCCCTCGACGAGCTTGATGCCCCATTTCTCAAACAGTGGTTCAAGGTCCGAACCGAGTTCGGGGACCACCCCGGGGCGCTCCGGGTCGGGCGCCGTGGCGTCCTGTTCGGCCATCGGATCGACGAAGACGATGGCCTTGCCGCCGCTGAGGACGAACTGGTCGATGGCATAGAGGGTTTTGCGTGACAGGTCTTTCGGGTGCACCACGATGAGGGTGTCGATATCGGCTTCGATGGCATCGACATCGAGGGGCAGCTCGCGCAGCTCGTTGAGTTCCTTGAGGAGCACGAACGACGTCCAGTCGGCGCCGGTCGGTTGGCCGGTGGTCGGGTCGGGTGGCGGCGCGAACACCGGTAACGTGGATATCACCCCGATGACACGCTTTTTCGGATCTGCGAGCTGATAGATCATCTTGGTCAGCTCGTACTCCAGCGCGTCTTCGCGCTCGGGGCTCAACAGCGGCAGCACTTGCTGATCGTCGGTGGTATTGGTACCGACCACGCCCAGGTAGCCGACGTCGCCGGCGGCGCTTAACGCCATCTGCCGAACACCAAAGGCGACCGCTTCGTCCTCGGCCTCGGAAAACGATTCCGGATCGATGACCAGCAGCCGGATACGCCCGTGGCTGGAGGCGACGTATTCCTCGAGCATGTCGCGCACCCGTTTGCCGTAATTCAGCAGCTGAGGCACGCCGGAGAACTGTTTGGCCGAGTAATACAGGCGCACAGTGATCGGCTCGTCGATTTGATCGAGGATGTTTCTGGTGCCCTCGGAGAGGGTATACAAATTGTTCTCGGTGACGTCGAGCCTGAGCGAGGTCAGCGCCTGATTGCTGATGATATTGATGCCAAGGAACAGTGCCAGGGCGATCGCGAGGCCGGTTCCGGTAACCAGGTTGCGGTTCATCGGTAGTGCGGTTCCTTAGTTACTTTTGTTTACTTCGATCGCGAGCACATTGGCGTACAGCCAGAACGCGATGAGGGTCGTGAAAAAGACCACGTCGCGAATGTCGATGACGCCTTTCTGGATCGAATTGAAATGGGTCAGGAAGCTGAACGAGCTGATAACGTCAACTATCGCCTGTGGCGCCCACGCGCTGAAGACGTCAATCACCATCGGAAAGCCGCTCAGGTTGAATGCGAAACAGATCACGAAGCTGACAACAAAGGCAATGACCTGGTTCTTGGTCAGCGCCGAGATGCACGAACCGATGGCGAGAAAGCCACCGGCCATCAGCAGGCTGCCGAGGTAGCCGGCCGCGATGACGGTGTTATCGGGCTGGCCGAGGTAGTTGACCGTGATCCAGACCGGGAAGGTCCCGGCCAGGGCCACCGCGGTGAAACACCACGCCGCGAGATACTTGCCAAGCACGCTGGCGGTCAAGGATATGGGCAGTGTCAGCAGCAGTTCGAGGGTGCCGGCCTTGCGTTCCTCCGACCACAGACGCATGGAAATAGCCGGCAGCAGGAACATGTACAGCCACGGGTGAAACTGGAAAAACGGGTCGAGGTCGGCCTGCCCGCGTTCGTAGAATCCGCCCACGTAAAACGTGAATACCCCGGCCAGAACCAGGAAGATGACAATAAACACATAGGCCACCGGGGTAGCGAAATAGGCCTTGAGTTCGCGTTTGAATATCGTCGACAGACCCTTCATGTACGGTGCTCCTCGTCGCCCTCGAAGGCGGACATGGTGATGGTACGAAACACTTCGTCGAGGTGGCCGTGTTCGACAAAAAACTCCTGAGTCGGGCAGTTGATCTCCGCCAGGGTGCGCTGGATCGCGGTGGCCGGCGCGGCGCCGTCACGCGCGAGTACGGTCAGGCGAGTTTCTTCGCCATAGGCCTGTTGCTCGACCGACGCGACATCCGGGAGCGCGCTGAGCGCGGATTTGGCGCGTTCACAGTCAGCCGGCGCGACGATAATCGTCGCCGCGTTGTGGTAACGCGAGCGCGCCGCGAGTTCGCGTGGTGTGCCGCTGAAAATCAGGCGCCCCTGCGCAATGATGATGGCGCGGGTACACACGGCGTCGACTTCTTCCAGAATATGCGTGGAAATGAGGATCGCCTTGTCGGGGGCCATTTCCCGGATCAGACTGCGCACTTCGTGTTTCTGGTTGGGGTCGAGTCCGTCGGTGGGTTCGTCCATGATCAGGATCTCGGGGTCATGCAGGATCGCCTGGGCCAGACCCACCCGCCGTTTGAAACCTTTCGACAGCGTCTCGATGCGCTGATGCAGAACTTTCTCGAGGTGGATCTTGGCGACTACCTCGGCGATACGTTCGCCGCGATCGGCGGGTGCGATGCCGCGGATATCGGCGATGAAATCGAGGAAGCTGGCGGCGGTCATCTCACCATAGGCGGGTGCCCCTTCGGGCAGGTAGCCGATGCGGGCCTTGGCCTTGATCGGATCGTCTTCGATGTCGAATCCGGCCACCGAGACGCGTCCGGCAGTGGGAGCCAGGAAGCCGGTAATCATCTTCATGGTTGTCGATTTGCCGGCCCCGTTGGGGCCGAGGAAGCCCAGTACTTCGCCGCGGGTCACCTGTAGTGAGATGTCGCTGACGGCCTTGAGCGCGCCGAAATGTTTGCTCAAGCCATCGACTTCGATCAGGGTCTCCATCTATCGCGGACCTCTCATTAAGTTATCGTTGTGTACTTTGAACCGCGACGCGTTCCGCGCCGAGTGGTGCCGCTTGCGCAGCAATCGATAGGACACCCTCAGCTGGCGGTGCGCCGACCGCTGCGCGCGCTCGTGTCGTCAACGCTATGGCACCCGGAACGAGTGCGTCTGCCGCGGACCTGAGTCGCGATGTCGAAGCGCCTTCCCGGGCCGCGGTGCGTTTCGCCGCCGGTGAAAGCGCGCAGAGTTTTTCATACTGGCGCCGAAAGCGTCAACAACAGCTGACCTCGTCTTCAGCGATTAGTTTCCCGGCGCGGTCGTTTCGCCCAGGGAACAAGGCTGCCGATGGCGCTGGGCGCGCACGCATGTTAAACCCTTCTGTCACCAAATATTCATAAATATTTAATCGCGAAGTAATAAAACCAACAGAAACTAACGCAAACTCAGGATGGGAGCAGGCGATGAATACAGTCCGGGCCCTGAACGCTCGCTATCGGTTCCGCTCAGTATGGATCTCCGATGTCCACTTGGGTTTCCGCGGCGCGCGCGCCGAATGCCTGCTCGAGTTCCTGCGTAAGGTTGAGACTGATTACCTTTACCTGGTTGGTGACATCGTCGACGTATGGCAGATCAAGCGGAGGCCGTACTGGCCGCAGCATCACAACGATGTCGTCCGCGCCATTCTGGGCAAGGCCAGGTACGGCACCCGTGTCGTCTACGTGCCGGGTAATCACGACGAGCTGCTCAGAGGCTACGGTGGACATCAGTTCGGCAACATCACGATAGCGGAAAAAGCTGTCCACACCAGGGTTAACGGTGAACGCCTGCTGGTGATTCATGGTGATCAGTTCGACGCCGCGGTCGCGTCTTCGCGCTGGCTCGGTGCATTGGGCGGCCGCGCCTATGCGGTTCTGCTGGCGGTTAATGTTGTCGTCAATGTGCTGCGACGATGGTGTGGTTTTCCGCATTGGTCGCTGGCCGGGTTCCTGAAGCACAAGGTCAAAAACGCGGTTCGTTACATCAGCAGATTTGAGCAGGTGGTTGTTGACGAAGCGCGACGCTGGGGCGTGGACGGCGTCGTCTGCGGGCATATACATCGCGCGGAAATCGCCCGCTTCGATAATCTGGACTATTACAACTGCGGCGATTGGGTTGAGAGTTGCACTGCACTGGTTGAGCATCGCGACGGTCGCATGGCACTGCTGAAATGGCATGAAGGCGCAGCAGCCATGCTGCCGCATGGGCTCGCAGCGTGAGGCCATTACGGATTGCAATCATCAGCGATGCCTGGCATCCGCAGGTCAACGGCGTGGTGCGCACGCTCGATACTACCGCCCACCATCTTGCCCGTACCGGGCATACGGTTCGACTCATTACACCAGCCGAGTTTCGCACCGTGCCGTGCCCGACCTACGCCGAGATCCGCCTCGCGCTGCGGCCGCGGCCACGCATGGGAGTACTGTTGGATGACTTCGCGCCAGACGCGGTGCACATCGCCACCGAAGGACCACTAGGGCACGCCGCACGCGCCTGCCTGCTGACCCGCGGCATGCGCTTCACGACCTCGTATCACACTCGGTTTCCCGAGTACCTGCGCCTGCGCCTGCCGTTGCCGTTGGCCTGCTCCTACGCCTACCTGCGACGCTTTCACGGCGCCGCTGCGCGCACGCTGGTCGCGACTGAATCCATGCGCCGAAGTCTTAGCGAGCGCGGTTTCGCCGGGCTCGAGATCTGGGCCCGAGGTGTCGATACAGCCATCTTCAATCCCGATGAACCGGTGGTATACGGATTGCCTCGGCCGATCCATCTATACATGGGTCGCGTCGCTGTAGAGAAAAACATCACGGCCTTCCTCGATTTGCCGCTGGCTGGCTCAAAGGTGGTTATCGGTTCAGGTCCGGATCTGGACAAGCTGCGCCGCTCCTATCCGGCGGCCCACTTCCTGGGGGCAAAATTCGGCCGCGATCTGGCCCGTCACCTTGCTGGTAGCGACGTATTCGTGTTCCCGAGCCGCACCGACACTTTCGGACTTGTGCTGCTCGAGGCGTTGGCCTGCGGACTGCCGGTTGCGGCGTATCCCGTGCCCGGACCGCTGGACATCGTCGTCGACGGGCAGTGCGGCGCCCTGGACGAAGATCTGGGGCGCGCCATCGCCCGCGCGCTGCCCATTCACCGCCGCGAGTGCATCGCTCATGCGCGCAAGTTCTCATGGCAAAAGTGCACCGCGGTATTTGCCGCTGCACTGGCGGTTAACCGCTGCGCGGCCCCGATCGGCAAGGCATCCGCGGCCTGACCGTCGTGCTGGTCACTATCGGAACCTGCCCGCTTCGCCACTGCCACGCTTCTATCGCGTTCGCCGAGCGCTTATCCTAGGCGGTCAGATCCGTCCCGCTCAGCAGGCAGCGCGCATGCAACACCCGGAAAATTTTGACGTAATCGTCGTTGGCGGTGGCCACGCCGGCACCGAAGCGGCGCTGGCAGCGGCACGCATGGGTGCGCGCACGCTGCTGCTGACCCAGTCGATCGAGACCCTCGGCCAGATGTCGTGCAACCCGGCCATCGGCGGCATCGGCAAAGGACACCTGGTGCGCGAAATTGATGCCCTGGGTGGCTTCATGGCGCGCGGCGCGGACGCCTGCGGGATCCATTTTCGGACCCTCAACGCGAGCAAAGGTCCGGCTGTCCGCGCCACGCGCGCCCAGATCGATCGCCAGCTATACAAGGTTGCTGCCCGGCGCGCGCTGGAAAATCAATCCGGACTGACCCTGTTCCAGCAGGCGGTCGATGACCTGCTGGTCGAACACGGCCGCCTGGTTGGCGTGGCGACCCAGATGGGCCTGGAATTTCGCGCGCCCGTGGTGATCCTCACCGTAGGCACGTTTCTGGGCGGACTCATCCACATCGGCGACAGCAACTACAGCGGCGGTCGTGCCGGCGATGCGCCCGCCAATGCGCTCGCCGCGCGCCTGCGCGCGATGCCGTTCGAGGTCGGCCGTCTGAAGACCGGCACCCCGCCGCGCATCGACGGACGCACGATCGATTTCAGCGGTCTCGAAACTCAGCACGGCGACGAACCGCGGCCGGTGTTTTCATTCCTCGGCAAGCGCACCGAGCACCCTGCACAGGTGCCGTGCCATATCACCTATACGAACACGCGCACCCACGACGTGATCCGCGCCGGTCTCGACCGCTCGCCGCTGTTCAACGGCAGCATCGATGGCGTCGGACCGCGCTATTGCCCGTCCATCGAAGACAAGGTCGTACGCTTCGCCGAGCGCGATGGCCATCAGATTTTTGTCGAGCCGGAAGGCCTCGACACGCGCGAGGTTTATCCCAACGGGATCTCGACCAGCCTGCCGTTCGACATCCAGCTCGAGCTGGTACGGTCCATCAAGGGTTTCGAGCAGGCGGTGATCACCCGCCCCGGTTACGCCATCGAGTACGATTATTTCGATCCGCGCGGGATCAACCCGTGGCTGGAAACGCGCCATATTGAAGGCTTGTTTTTTGCCGGCCAGATCAATGGCACCACCGGTTATGAAGAGGCCGCCGCCCAGGGACTGCTGGCCGGCATCAACGCGGCCTTGCGCGTGCGCGGGGCGGCGCCGTGGTATCCACGCCGCGACGAAGCCTATCTCGGTGTGCTGGTGGACGACCTCGTGACGCGCGGCACCAGCGAGCCTTACCGCATGTTTACCAGCCGCGCCGAGTATCGCCTGCTGCTGCGCGAAGACAATGCCGACCAACGTCTGACCCCGGTCGGGCGTGCGCTCGGTCTGGTCGATGACCGGCGCTGGGCGGCGTTTGAGCGCAAACGTGATGCACTGGCGGCCGAGCAGCAACGCCTCGAGAGTACCTGGCTGTCGCCGCACGGCGCCGAGGGCGAGGCGGTCGCGGCGATCCTCGGGCAACCCCTGCGCAAGGCGCAGCGCCTGTTCGATCTGATGCGTCGGCCGGAAATCGATTACCTACAGTTGATGCGCCTGCCCGGCATCGGTCCGGGCGTCGGCGACGAACAGGTTATCGAGCAGCTCAACAATACCGCGCGTTACAGCGGTTATATCGAACGCCAGCTCGAAGAAGTGCAACGCAACCAGGATCGCGAGCAGACCCCGATCCCGAACACCATCGACTACGCCGCGATCCGTGGCTTGTCCAATGAGGTCGTGCAGAAGCTCTCCCTTGCGCGTCCGCTGAACGTGGGGCAGGCGGCGCGGATCGCCGGAGTTACCCCGGTCGCCATATCGCTGCTGCTGGTTCATTTGAAAAGACAGGTTGCGCCGCTGGCCCGTTCGGCCTGAACGTGGCTGATGATCCGCTTGCCGGAGAAATCGCCGCGCTGGCCACGCCGGGCGTAAGCCTCGACGGCAGGCGCTGCTCGGAACTGGCCGCCTATGCGCGGCTGGTAATGAAATGGCAGCGTATCGTGAACCTGACCGGCGCCAGCAGCGCTGAGCAGTTCGTTCGAGAACACGTTGCCGACTGCCTGGCGGTAGCGCCGTTTATCGATGCCGGGCGCGTACTCGATGTCGGCAGCGGCGCCGGTCTGCCTGGTGTCGTACTCGCGCTGGCACGCCCTGACCTGGAAATCACCCTGCTCGAACCGCGCGCGCGACGCGCCCGGTTTCTGACCCAGGCCCGCATCGAACTCGCATTGAGTAATGTTGAAGTGGTGTGCGCGCGACTCGAAAGCTATCAGCCGCAACGTCCTTTCAATACCATCATCACCCGCGCCTTTGGCTCCCTGGCGGCCTTCATCGATGCCGCCGCCGCGCTGCGCGGCGCGGGCACACGCCTGCTGGCGATGAAAGCCGCGCCGGCTGTCGCGGAGGTCGTGGCGGCCGAGGCGCTGGCCGGGCGAGCGCATATCGAGACCCTGAACGTGCCCGGCTACAGCGACCGTACGCTGGTTATATTCGGCGCAGCACCCGCAGCCCCCGGCGCTGCGAGGGACAAATGAGTTGTGCCATAATCCTTCGCCCGGGCCTGCCGGCGGCGCGCCCCACAAGTTCACCGAAGGTTCACCACTAGGCTGGTGAAAAACGTAGCGAGGAAGGTCGGGCGCAAGGCACGCGCGAGACGAGGACCGGAGTTTATGTCGATAAATGGGACTTGCTGCCGAGTGCGTAACGCCGCGCACGACCTCCGCAGTAGTTTTTCACTAGCCTAGTAATGTCACGGGTTCTCGCCATCGCAAATCAGAAAGGCGGAGTCGGCAAGACTACGACCAGCGTCAATCTGACCGCCTCACTGGCCGCGACCAAACGCAAAACCCTGCTTATCGACCTCGATCCGCAGGGCAACGCGACCATGGGCAGCGGCGTCGAGAAGCGCGAAATCAAGGCGTCGAGTTACGACGTGTTGATGGGCGAGCGCGAACTGGAAGACTGCCTGCTTACAAATATCGAAGCGGGCTATCACCTTCTGCCTGCCAACGGCGACCTGACCGGTGCGGAAATCGGTCTGCTCGAAGAGCTCGGGCGGGAGTTGCGCCTGCGCCACGCGCTGGAGCGGATCCGCGAGACCTACGCGTACATACTCATCGACTGTCCGCCGTCGCTGAATATGCTGACCGTCAACGCGCTGGTCGCCGCCGATGCCGTCGTGATCCCGACGCAATGCGAATATTACGCGCTCGAAGGCCTGTCCGCGCTGCTCGACACGATTGACAAGATCCGACGTTTTCTCAACCCGCAGCTCAAGGTCGAAGGTTTCCTGCGGACCATGTTCGATCCGCGCAATAACCTCGCCAACGAGGTCTCGCGTCAGCTGCTCGACCATTTCGGCGAGAAAGTCTACCGCACCGTTATTCCGCGTAACGTGCGCCTGGCCGAAGCCCCGAGCCACGGGCTGCCGGCATTGATATACGACAAGACTTCCAGCGGGGCGGTCGCCTACCTGGCGCTGGCCGGCGAGATGCTGCGTCGCGAAGCGGCATTTTCGGCGTGACTTTCTTTAAGGCAACGATACGATGACGACAAAAAAGCGCGGCCTGGGGCGCGGTCTCGATGCGCTGCTCGGTATCGGCGCCGAACAGGTTGCGATTGAAGAAGCCAATGGCGATCAGCTCAAACTGGTCCCGGTCGATCTGATCCAACGCGGGCAGTATCAGCCGCGCCTGGATATGAAACATGAAAGCCTGCAGGACCTGGCCGAGTCCATCAAGGCCCAGGGTGTCGTGCAGCCGATTGTTATCCGGCCGCTGGCCGATGGCGGTCGTTATGAATTGATTGCCGGCGAACGCCGCTGGCGCGCAGCACAGATGGCCGGTCTTGCCGCCATTCCCGCGCTGGTTAAACACGTAGCCGACGCCGACGCGATGAGTATTGCGCTGATCGAAAATATTCAGCGCGAACAGCTCAACCCGATCGAGCAGGCGCTGGCGCTGGATCGGCTCACCCGCGAGTTCGACATGACCCATCAGCAGGCCGCAGCGGCAGTCGGTCGCTCGCGCGCCGGCGTCAGCAACCTGTTGCGCCTGTTGGAACTCGAACTGGCCACGCGTGAGCTGTTGGAAAACGGCGATCTGGAGATGGGGCACGCGCGTGCGCTGCTCGGCCTGTCCGGCGCCGCGCAGGTCGACGCAGGACGAAAAATTGCCCAGCACGGCCTGAGCGTGCGCGAGGCCGAGGCCCTGGTGCGCAAGCTGCGCGGCGAGGGCGGTACGCGCAATACACCGGCCAAGGCCGCGACCGACCCGAATATTGCCGAATTGGAACAGTCTTTGTCGGAACGCCTCGGTGCTGGCGTCGCGATCCGGCATGGCAGCGGTGGCAAGGGCACGCTGACCATCCGCTATACCTCGCTGGATGAGCTCGACGGCATCCTGAACCATATAAAATAGCCCGCCGCGAAGGCCGCCGGCGGGTTCCCAAACGGGCTTGCCGCGGTGCGGCAAAAACGGCTAGAATCCTGCGGTTTACGCCTACAGACATCCGCGTGCTCACTAAGCTCAGGACCCGGCAGCGCCAACAACCCACGCTGCACGAGCGTGCCAGGCACACGATTTTGCTGTTGATCGCCGGCCAGATCGGGGTGGGCCTGGCGATCGCAAGCGTGCTCGGCGCAGTGCTGGGGGCCGAATCGGCCTACTCGGCCCTGGTCGGCGCGGTCATCGGCGTGGTACCGAATTATTATTTCGCCGTGCGCCTGATGCGCCGGCGGAGCAGCGCGGCGGCGGAACAGACGCTGCGCCACATTTACGTCGGGGAATTTTTCAAGGTAGCGTTCGCGAGCGCATTGTTCGTCATCGCGATAGTGCTCCTGGAAGTGAATTTCCTGGTCGTGGTGTTGACCTACGTGGCGATGGTGTTGGTGAACTGGATTGCGTTTCTGGTCCTGAACCTGAACGAATCCGCGCCGACCGGCCATGGCATGGGCAGCAGCACGCAGTAAATTGAACGCATACCAAAACAGTATCGGACAACGCTAAATGGCAGCCGGATCTCCCGCTGAATACATCAGCCACCATATCCAGAATCTGACCTTGGGAACGCGGTCGGACGGCACCCTGGGCTTCGCGCACAGCGCCCAGGAAGCCAAGGAAATGGGCTTCATGGCGATTAATGTCGACACCATGTTCTGGTCGCTGCTGACCGGCATCGTATTCTGCTGGCTGTTCCGCATGGTCGCGGTCGCCGCATCGGTGCAGAAACCCTCGCGCTGGCAGTTGTGCGTGGAGATGATTGTCGAAATGGTCGCCGGCAGCGTGCGCGACGCCTTTCATGGTCGTAACGCGCTGATCGCTCCCCTGGCGCTGACCATATTCGTGTGGATATTCCTCATGAACCTGATGGACCTGGTGCCGGTAGATTTCGTGCCCCAACTCGCGCACCTGGTCGGTCTCGAATACATGAAGATGGTGCCGACCACCGACGTCAACGCGACCTTCGGCATGTCGCTGTCGGTGTTCGCGTTGATGATCTTCTACGGTATCAAGGTCAAAGGATTCGGCGGCTTTTTCGGTGAACTCGCTTTTCACCCGTTCGGCAAAGCTTTTCTGCCGGTCAATCTGGTCCTGGAAACCGTATCCCTGCTGGCTAAACCCTTATCGCTTTCGCTGCGACTGTTCGGCAACATGTTCGCCGGCGAACTGGTTTTTGTTCTCATTGCCGCGCTGATCCCCTTCTGGCTGCAGTGGGCGCTGTCTGTACCGTGGGCGATTTTCCATATCCTCGTCATTACGCTGCAGGCCTATATTTTTATGATGTTGACGATCGTGTATCTCGGTCAGTCACACGAAAGTCACGACTAGCTTTAACGAATTATTGAAAGGAGAGAAGCTATGGAGTCTGTTGTTGCCTTTTCAGCCCTTGCTGCCGGCATCATGATCGGACTGGGGGCGCTTGGCGCCGGTGTCGGTATCGGTATTCTCGGCAGTAAGTTCCTCGAGGGCGCGGCGCGCCAGCCGGAACTCGTGCCGATGCTGCAGGCGCGCATGTTTCTCATGCTCGGTCTGACCGACGCTGTGCCGATTATCGCCATCGCGTTTGCCGCGCTGCTGATGTTCGCTAACCCGTTCCTCGGACAGCTTGGATAGACCGCTGAAGACCTGGTAGGCAGCCCGTCATGAATATGAATCTGACATTACTGGGCCAGGCGATATCGTTCGCGGTTTTCGTCTGGTTTTGTATGAAGTATGTATGGCCGCCGATCCTGAAGGCGCTGGAAGAGCGGGAGACGCGCGTTGCCGACGGCCTGGCCGCCGCCGAGCGTGGCAAGCATGAGCTGGAACTGGCCGAGCAACGGGCCGGCGAAATCATGCGCGAAGGCAAGGACAAGGCCCAGGAATTCATCAATCAGGCGCAACGTCGTGCCGATGAAATCGTGGAAGCCGCCAAAGCCTCCGCCCGCGAGGAAGCCGATCGCATCAAGCACGGCGCCGACGCCGAGATCGAGCAGCATCGCAACCAGGCGCGCGAAGAACTGCGCGGACAGGTCGCCAGGCTGGCCCTGGTCGGTGCCGAGCAGGTGCTGATGCGCGAGGTCGACGAGAACACCCATCGTGACGTTCTCGACAAACTCGCGGCGAGTCTCTAGGACCGGTCATGCAGGAAAAACTGACTATCGCGCGACCGTACGCCGCCGCGGCATTCGACTATGCCGAGCAGCACGCGGACATTGATGCCTGGGCGAACATGCTCAACGCGCTGGCGCTTGCGGTGAGCGATGAGCAG
The DNA here is from genome assembly GCA_942490995.1 of uncultured Gammaproteobacteria bacterium. Taxonomy (GTDB): domain Bacteria; phylum Pseudomonadota; class Gammaproteobacteria; genus UBA981. The sequence continues at coordinate 95,871 of CALOBG010000054.1, read as the reverse complement.
CTCGCCTATTACATCGGTCATCCGAAAATCTCTGACCAGCAGATGCTGGAGTTGCTGACCGATGTGCTGGGCGCGTCGATGGACGAATTCAAACGTAATTTCGTCAGCGCCCTGGTTGACGCCGAGCGCCTGGAGATAGCACCGCAGATCGCTGTCCTGTTCGATCGGCGGCGGGCAGATGCCGCTGGTCTCACCCACGTGCGGGTAACATCGGCGCACCCGCTGAACGCGAAAGAGCAGCAAAAGATTGAAGCCGCGATGCAGGCCCGCCTGGGTCGCAAGTGCACAATCGAGGCCGAGGTCGATGCCACGCTGATCGGCGGCGCGGTCATCAAGATCGGAGACTCGGTCATCGATCTTTCGTTGCGCGGACGCCTGACCGCGCTCGAGCAGCAGATTTCCTGATCCTGGTCGGCGGACCGGTGATCAAACCATAACGTATTAGTCGCAGAGGATTGCCATGAGCATCAGCGCAACTGAGATCAGCGAACTGATCAAAAAGAAAATCGAAGGCTTGTCGCTTGAGACCGAAGCGCGCACCGAAGGTACCGTCGTCAGCTTGTCCGACGGCATCGCCCGTATCCACGGTCTCAGTGACGTCATGCAGGGGGAGATGATCGAGTTCCCCGGCGGCGTGTACGGCCTGGCTCTGAACCTCGAGCAGGATTCCGTGGGCTCGGTTGTCCTCGGGGCCTACGAAGGTATTTCCGAAGGCGATACAGTTCGTTGCACCGGTCGTATTCTCGAAGTACCGGTTGGCGAAGCGCTGCTAGGCCGGGTTGTCAATTCGCTCGGCGCGCCGATCGACGGCAAGGGCGAAATCGCCGCCAGCGGCTCGGAGCCGATTGAAAAAATCGCTCCCGGCGTCATCCAGCGCCAGTCGGTGAGCCAACCGGTCCAGACCGGACTCAAGTCCATCGACGCCATGGTGCCGGTCGGGCGTGGCCAGCGCGAACTGATTATCGGTGACCGCCAGACCGGCAAGACCGCGGTCGCCATCGACACCATCATCAACCAGAAAGGTACCGGCATTAAGTGCATCTACGTCGCCATCGGGCAGAAGGCGTCGTCGATCAATACCGTCATCCGCAAGCTCGAAGAGCACGATGCGATGGCGCACACCATCGTGGTCGCGGCTACCGCTTCAGAATCGGCAGCGATGCAATACATCGCGCCCTATTCGGGCTGCGCGATGGGCGAGTATTTCCGCGACCGCGGTGAAGACGCGCTGATCATTTACGATGACCTGACCAAGCAGGCCTGGGCTTATCGCCAGGTGTCGCTGCTGCTGCGCCGTCCGCCGGGTCGCGAGGCCTATCCGGGTGACGTTTTCTATCTCCATTCGCGCCTGCTCGAACGCGCATCACGCATCAACGCCGACGCGGTCGAGAAACTTACCAACGGCAAGGTCAAGGGCAAAACCGGGTCATTGACGGCTCTGCCGATCATCGAAACCCAGGCCGGCGACGTGTCGGCGTTCGTACCGACCAACGTAATCTCCATTACCGACGGTCAGATCTACCTCGAGACCGACCTTTTCAATTCCGGCTTTCGACCGGCTATCAACGCCGGCCTGTCGGTCTCGCGTGTTGGCGGCGCGGCGCAGACGAAGATCATCAAGAAACTCGGCGGCGGTGTACGCCTGGCCCTCGCGCAGTACCGCGAGCTGGCCGCGTTTTCGCAGTTCGCCTCTGATCTCGACGAAGCGACGCGCAAACAGCTCGAACGCGGTCAACGCGTGATGGAGCTGATGAAGCAGAAGCAGTACGCGCCATTGTCGGTGGCGGATATGGCAGTCAGCCTGTATGCCGTGGAGCACGGGCACCTCGATGATGTCGAGCTCAGCAAGATTGGCGACTTCGAGGCTGCGCTGCACAGCTACGTCAACACTTCGCACAAAGACCTGATGAACAAGATCAACGAATCCGGTGACCTCGACGAGGCTATCGAGGCGGGACTCAGTTCTGCCATCGCTGATTTCAAAGCCAACCAGACCTGGTAGGGACAACACGGACCGCACACGATGGCAGCAGCCAAAGAAATCCGGACCAAGATCGCGAGCGTAAAAAATACGCAGAAGATCACCAAGGCCATGGAAATGGTCGCGGCGAGCAAAATGCGCAAGGCGCAGGAGCGCATGGCCGCGGCGCGCCCGTATGCGGACAAGATGCGCAATGTCGTCGCACACATCGCCCATGCCAGCGCCGAATATCGCCACCCGTTTCTGATCGAGCGCGAAGCCAAACGCATCGGCGTCATCCTGGTTACCACCGACCGCGGACTGTGCGGCGGTCTCAACGCCAACCTGTTCCGCCAGAGCCTGCGCCAGTTCCAGGCCTGGGACGAAGGAGGGTAAGGAGCTCGACCTCTGCGGTCATCGGCAAGAAGGGCGTCGGCTTTTTTTCCCGGGTCGGCGGGCAGATCGTCGGCCAGGTCAGCCAGCTCGGCGACTCGCCGCGCCTGGAAGATCTGATCGGGACCATCAAGGTCATGCTCGACGCCTACAACGAGGGCCGTGTGGACCGCGTCTATCTCGTCTATAACGAGTTCGTCAACCGCATGACCCAGGCGCCGCACTTCGAGCAGCTGCTGCCGCTGGTGCCGGGCGAGTCGGACGAGCTGCGCCACCACTGGGATTACATCTACGAACCCGAAGCGCGCGACGTGATGGACCAGCTGCTCTCGCGCTACATCGAGTCGCTGGTCTACCAGGGCGTGGTCGAGAACATCGCCTGCGAGCAGGCCGCACGCATGGTCGCGATGAAATCCGCCTCCGATAACGCGGGCAAACTAATCGAAGAGCTGCAGCTGATCTACAACAAGGCGCGCCAGGCGGCCATCACGCAGGAGCTGTCGGAAATCGTCAGCGGTGCGGCGGCAGTTTGAAGCGGACGCTCTGTTTAATCGAATCAAAAATTCTAGACGACTGAGAGGAACTTGAACAATGAGTTCTGGAGACGTGGTACAGGTTATCGGTGCTGTCGTGGACGTGAAATTCGCGACCAACGCAGTGCCCAAAATTTACGATGCACTCAATATCGAGAACACCGAAATTGTTCTCGAAGTGCAGCAGCAGCTGGGTGACGGCGTCGTGCGTACGATCGCCCTCGGCACCACCGACGGATTGCGTCGCGGTATGGTCGCAGCGAATACCGGAGAGGGTATCAAGGTGCCGGTCGGCACCAAGACCCTGGGCCGCATCATGAACGTCCTTGGCGACCCCATCGACGAACGCGGCCCGATCGGCGAAGAAGAACGCATGGTCATCCACCGCGAAGCGCCGAAGTTCGTCGACCTTTCACCGGCGACCGAGTTGCTTGAAACCGGCATCAAGGTTATTGACTTGATCTGCCCGTTCGCGAAAGGCGGTAAGGTTGGACTGTTCGGCGGCGCCGGCGTCGGCAAGACCGTCAACATGATGGAGCTGATCAACAACATCGCCACCGAGCACGCCGGCCTGTCGGTGTTTACCGGGGTCGGCGAGCGTACCCGCGAGGGCAACGACTTCTACCACGAGATGCAGGAAGCGGGCGTCGTCAACGTCAAAGAATTCGAGAAATCGAAGGTCGCGATGGTCTACGGCCAGATGAACGAGCCGCCCGGCAACCGCCTGCGCGTGGCCCTGACCGGCCTGACCATGGCCGAGAAGTTCCGCGACGAAGGCCGCGACGTGCTGCTGTTCATCGACAACATCTACCGCTACACGCTGGCCGGTACCGAGGTGTCCGCCCTGCTCGGCCGCATGCCTTCCGCGGTGGGTTACCAGCCGACCCTGGCCGAGGAAATGGGCCGCCTGCAGGAGCGCATCACCTCGACCAAGACCGGCTCGATTACCTCGATCCAGGCGGTCTACGTGCCCGCCGACGACCTCACCGATCCGTCCCCGGCAACGACCTTCGCCCATCTCGACGCAACCGTGGTGCTGTCTCGTCAGATCGCGGAGCTGGGCATCTATCCCGCCGTCGACCCGCTGGACTCGACCAGCCGTCAGCTCGATCCGCTGGTCGTCGGCCAGGAGCATTACGAGATCGCCCGCCAGGTGCAGAACACGCTGCAGCGCTACAAGGAACTGCGCGACATCATCGCGATCCTGGGCATGGACGAACTGTCCGAAGAAGACAAGCTGGTTGTACAGCGCGCCCGCAAGATCCAGCGCTTCCTGTCGCAGCCGTTCTTCGTCGCCGAGGTATTCACGGGCTCGCCCCGGCAAGTATGTGTCCCGTCAAGGACACGATCCGTGACTTCAAGGCCATCGTGGCCGGGGAATATGATCACCTTCCGGAGCAGGCTTTCTATATGGTCGGTTCAATAGATGAAGCCGTCGAGAAAGCGAAGAAGATCTAATTCAGGAGTCCCCCGGGAATGGCCATGACAGTTCACGTCGATATCGTCAGCGCCGAGCGCGAGATATTCTCCGGGCAGGCTGAGATGGTGTTCGCGCCGGCGATCCTGGGCGAGGTCGGCATTGCGCCGGGCCATACGCCGTTGCTGACGCGGCTCGGGCCCGGCGAGGTGCGCCTCAAGCTGCCCGACGACGAACAATCCGCGTTCTACGTATCCGGCGGCATGCTCGAAGTACAGCCGCGCGTCGTCACCATCCTTTCCGATACCGCCGAGCGCGCCGAGGATCTCGACGAAGCGGCGGTACTCAAAGCGAAAGAAGGAGGCCGCGGAGCGGTCGCTGGCGGATGACGATGCAACGATCGATTACGCCAAGGCGCGCGCCGAACTGGCCGAAACCGTCGCGCAGTTGCAGACCATCGCGCGCTTGCGCCGTCGCGGTGGTCGCTAGCAGCAGAAACGAAAAAGTCGCCCGCCTGTGCTCGCCGTGCCGCCTGGGTATCGGCTTTCGTTTTCAACATCGCCGGCCCTGACGCCGGCGATGTTGTCTCTAGATGACGCACGGTGCGCGGCAATGCCTCGGATAATTGCTCATCCGGCGATTACCGACTGTGATTGAAACTCGGGAAAAACTATGGCCGTTTCAGTAATCGTGCTTGCTGCCGGACAGGGCAAACGCATGCACTCCGACCTGCCGAAAGTCCTGCACAAGCTGGCCAGCAAGCCGATGATAGAACACGTCCTCGACACCGCGCAGGCGGTCTCAACGGGCGCGCCGACGGTCGTCTATGGCCACGCCGGGCAGACTTTGCGCGAACGCCTCGCGCACCGTCAGATCACCTGGGTGGAGCAGGCCGAGCAGCTCGGCACCGGCCACGCCGTGGCGCAGGCGCTGCCGCAGATCGAAGTCGACGACATTGTCCTGATCCTGTACGGCGATGTGCCACTGTTGAGGGAAGTGTCGCTGCGCGATCTTCTCGCTGCCACCAAACCGAGTGGATTCGCGGTATTGACGGCGCATATGTCCGATCCGAGCGGTTACGGGCGGATGGTACGCGGCCCGGACGGGGCGCTGGAGCGTATCGTCGAGGACAAGGATGCCAGTGCCGCGGAGCGTGCGCTTACCGAGATCAATACGGGCATCATGGCGGTGTCCGGCGCGCTGTTGAAAAAGTGGATCCCGGCGCTCGGTAATCGTAATGCACAGGCCGAGTATTACCTCACCGATTGTGTCGAAATGGCGGTTGCCGAAGGCATGGTGGTCGGTAGCTGCGTGCTGGCCGATGCCGACGACGCGATGGGCGTGAACAACCGCGCGCAACTGGCTTACCTGGAGCGGGTGTATCAAACCCGGCAAGCAGACGCGCTGCTCGAGCGTGGCGTTACGTTGCTCGATCCGACGCGTATCGATGTGCGCGGTGAGCTCGTGTGCGGACGCGATGTCGTGATCGACATCAACGTCGTATTCGAGGGCCGCGTGGTGCTCGGTGACGGCGTACAGATCGGACCGAATAACGTTATCCGCGATGCGGAAATCGGCGCCGGGGTCGAGATCCTGCCGAACTGTGTGATCGAATCGGCCGTGGTGGGAGCCGGATCACGTATCGGGCCGTTCGCGCGCCTGCGACCGGAGACGCAACTCGCCGACGAAGTGCACATCGGCAATTTTGTCGAGGTCAAGAAATCAACCATCGGCCCCGGCAGCAAAGTTAACCACTTGAGCTACATCGGCGATGCCGAGATCGGCAGCAGGGTCAACGTCGGCGCCGGGACCATCACCTGTAACTACGATGGCGCTCACAAACACAAGACCGTGCTGGAGGACGAGGTATTTGTCGGTTCCGATACCCAGCTCGTGGCCCCGGTTAGGGTTGGGCGCGGCGTCACGATCGTTGCCGGAACAACCGTCACCGAAGACGTCGAGGCGGAGCGGCTGGTGATCTCGCGGGTGCGACAGAAAACCATCAGCGGCTGGAAGCGGCCGGTGAAAGGCTCCTAGCCGCACATGGCAGCATGGCCGTCGGCAACGAGGAAACAACATGACAGCAACCGCTGATTTGTATGACGAGCACGGCGAAAGCCTGCGCGTGATGGCGCCGATGTTCAGGGATTTCGGCGGCATTTCGAGTTTTTCGGGACCGGTAACGACGCTCAAGGTCTATGAGGACAATTCCCTGGTCCGCAGCGCGCTGGAAGAAGCGGGTGAAGGTCGCGTGCTGGTCGTCGACGGCGGCGCCTCGATGCGCTGCGCCCTGGTCGGCGATCAGCTCGCTGTGCTGGGCGAAAAAAACGGCTGGGCGGGCGTAATCGTGTATGGCTGTATCCGTGACGCCGCGCCAATCCGGGCCATTGCTTTAGGCGTAAAGGCGCTGGCGACGAATCCGCGCAAGAGCGTCAAAAAAGGGATCGGTGAACGTGATGTGATATTGCGCTTCGCTGAAGTCACGATCGCACCGGGTGATTATCTGTATGCCGATGAAGACGGCGTTGTGATCGCCGACACGCGGCTCGATTGAGCGCGTAGAACAGAGGGAGAGTCCCGCATGAGCCGCTGGAAAGTTGCCTGTGTGCAGAACTGCGCGGGCGATGACATGTCCGCCAATCTGAAGGTTATCGAGCGGCTGACCGGTGACGCGGTCGAGGCCGGTGCGGACCTGGTGTGTCTGCCGGAATTCTACTGTGTACTGGAACGCAGCGACGGCTCGTATTACAACAACGGCTACAGCGCCGACGACCACCCGGCGCTGGCACACGCGCGCACCATGGTCGCGGCGCTGGGCTGCTGGTTACTGCTCGGTTCAGTACCGATCCGTTACCGCGACGGCAAGGTTCACAATCGTTGTTTCGTGATGGCGCCGGACGGTTCGATCAACGCCACCTATAACAAGATCCATTTGTTCGATGTGGCGATCAAGGACGGCCAGGAGTACCGGGAATCGAGCAGCGTGGCGGCCGGTGAACACGCCGTACTGGCCCGCCTGCCGTGGGGAGACCTGGGCCTGACGATTTGCTATGACGTGCGTTTCCCCTACCTGTATCGCCAGCTGGCCCACGCCGGCGCGAGTTTCATCAGTGTGCCGGCCGCGTTTACCGCCAAAACCGGCGCGGCCCACTGGCATACGCTGGTGCGCGCGCGGGCCATCGAGACCGGCTGCTTCGTTTTTGCGCCCGGACAGTGCGGGGTGCGGCCCTGGGGACGGCGTACCTACGGTCATTCACTGATCGTCGACCCCTGGGGCGCGGTGCTTGCCGACGGCGGTGAAGAAGAGGGCTTTATCATCGCCGAAGTCGATAGCGTTCAGGTCGAGGAGGCGCGGCGCATGATCCCGGCGCTCAGCCACGACCGTGCCGTGTCCCTGGCGATACCCTGAGCCACCGCGTGGCGGGTGGGATTCAGGCCGCATTCAGACTGCCGCGTCTAGACTTCCTGACGTGTTACCCGTGCTGGCTCCAGTTACCCGTCCGACCCTGCGGTATGATCGCGTGATGCTTAGATTCGTCCTGGTCCTTGTCCTCAGTTTCAGCGCGGCGGCCGCGCCTGGCGCCAGCGCCAATCTCGCCGCGTGGCTGGTTGCGGCCGGGGCCATGGACGCCGGCGCAGCGGCGCGCCAGGCGGCAGCCATGACCGGCGGACGGGTACTTGACGTACAGCACGGCCAGGCCGGCGGCAACCCGGTGTATTTCGTCAAGGTTCTGCTCGATGACGGGCGCGTGAAAGTGATCCGGGTCGATGGCGTGGCGCCCCAGTCCGAACGTCGCTGATGCGTATCCTTGTCGTCGAAGACGAACAGACCTTGCGTGAGCAGCTGGCCAAAAAGTTGCGCGATGAAGGCTACGCTGTTGATACAGCGGGTACTGCCGAAGACGGTGAGTACCTCGGCAACGAGTATCCAATCGACGCCGCGATCCTTGATCTCGGTCTGCCTGATCGTCCTGGCACCAGCGTCATAGAAGCCTGGCGCGCGAAACAACGCTCGTTTCCAATCCTGATCCTGACCGCGCGTGGACGTTGGGAAGACAAGGTCGCCGGACTCGAGATGGGCGCCGATGACTACCTGGTCAAGCCGTTCCAGGGCGAGGAACTGCTCGCGCGCCTGCGCGCGCTGTTACGACGCGCCGGTGGCTTCAGCCAGTCGCGTATCGCTTGTGGACCAATCGAGATGGATCTCGGCGCAAAGCAGGTCAGCGTTGCGGGGCAGGCGCTCGACCTGACCGCGCTGGAATACAAGGTCCTGGAGTTCTTGATGTTGCGCGCCGGCAACGTACTGTCGAAATCCGACCTTACCGAGCACCTCTACGAGGATGACAGCGAACGCGACAGCAACGTGCTCGAAGTCATCATCGGCCGGTTGCGAAAGAAACTCGATCCCGCCCGCGACCTCAACCCAATCGAGACTATTCGCGGACATGGCTACCGCCTGCGACTACCCCGGATCAGCGCAGACGCCTGATCCCTGACAGGCTGAAAGAAAAACGTTGCGAGGAACGCCGGTTACAAGGCGCGCCCGAGACGAGGAGCGGAGTTTATGCGGATAAATGAGCACCGCAGCCGAGTGCGCAACGCCGTAAACGGTGTCCGCAGTAGTTTTTCAACAGTCTGCTAATCGCCTGCAAATGCGCTCCCTCCGCAGCCGGATCCTGTTGACTGCCAGTCTCGTGCTGGTCGTTTTTCTCGGTTGCGCAAGTATTCTCCTCGACCGCGTTTTTCGTGACAGTGCCCTCAACGGTGTCGAAGACCGCTTGCGCGGCAGCATCTTCATGCTGATCGGCGCCGCCGACTTTGACGCACTTGCCGATTCCGAACTGATCCGCGCCCTACCCGATCCCTCGCTGTCGGTTCCGGCCTCCGGCCACTACGCCCGCATTTTTACTGTCGCTGAACAAGTGCTGTGGTCGAGCGCATCGCTGCTCGGGATCTCGATCCCGCCACCATCGGCGACGCTGACCGGAGAATGGCGTCTCGACCGCACCCGGACTTCGAGCGGCGAGGAACTGTTTGCTCTGAGCTACGGGATCATCTGGGAAGGGCGTGGTGACCGTGCGCCGCGCGCCTTCACCATCCAGGCATTCGAGAACGAGAAACTTTATGTCGAAACGGTGCATCGCTTTCGCCGCAGCCTGTGGTTGTGGTTCGGTGGTCTGAGTCTGGCATTTCTTCTTGTGCAGGGGCTGAATCTCAACTGGGGATTGAAACCGCTGTCGAGTATCGACGATGAAGTCCGTGCGATCGAGCGCGGTGAACGCGAGCAGATTGTGGGTAGTTACCCGCTCGAGTTGTCGAGCCTGGCGCGCAATCTGAACAGGCTGCTCATGCACAATCGCGAAAGCCTCAAACGTTACCGTAATTCTCTGGGTGACCTGGCGCATTCGATCAAGACCCCGCTCGCAGTCCTGCGTAACGAGGTTGATGGGGCCGATAATTCGCGGGCGGATAAAGTTGGCGCCGGAAATCTGACGCCTGTGGTGCGCGAGCAGATCGAGCGCATTGACAGGACCGTACAATACTATCTGCAGCGCCCATCGGCCGGCCGCGCGTTGATGCTGCCGCCGCTCGCGATCGCTCCGCTGGTCGAGCGCGTCGTCGCTTCGCTGCGCAAGGTTCATGCTGAGCGCGGCCTGGCGATCGAAACTACGGTCAGTGAATCGATCGCGTTCCCGGCCGACGAAGGCGATTTGATGGAGATCGTTGGCAACCTGTGCGACAACGCCTGCAAGTGGGCACGGTCGCGGGTTGCCATCGAAGTCTCGGCCCCGGAGGTCGGAAATACGGCGGTGCGGCGCCTGCGCATCGTGGTGCGTGATGACGGTCCCGGGATACCGGCCGATCGCATCGCGTCCCTGACTCAGCGCGGTACGCGACTCGATGAGAGTGTCGAGGGTCAGGGGTTCGGCCTGGCCATCGTCAGGGAGACGGTTGAAGACGTTTATGGCGGAAAACTTACCCTGAGCAGCGATACGGCGGGCACGCTGGTGTGCGCGGAACTGTGCAGCGCATGAAGCAGGCCCGGCGAGCGGGCTTTGCTATAATCCGCTGCCCGGCGTGTGGACCCGGAGCCGTGTACCGGGATCGCGCCGCGCAGGTAGCTTGCGACCAGCGAACCTGAGTACGGCGCGGCGCCCGGCATCGCAAACCCACTGCACCACCCGCCCCCACAGAATAGGTCCCAGTTATGGTTGCATCTGACCACGCACCTTTGAATGCCGACGCGCCGATCGTACTCAGCGGCCGACAGCAATCGAGTTTCAGTTTCGAGGAATTGATCGGCTGCGGTCATGGCGAACTGTTCGGGCCAAACAATGCCCAGTTGCCGCTGCCGCCGATGTTGATGTTCGATCGCATCACCGTGATCAACAGTGATGGTGGCAGCTACAACCGTGGGGTGATCCAGGCCGAACTCGATATCCGTCCCGATCTGTGGTTCTTTGCCTGCCATTTTGACAACGACCCGGTTATGCCCGGCTGCCTGGGGCTGGACGCCATGTGGCAGTTGGTCGGTTTCTATCTGGCCTGGCGAGGCGGCCTCGGCCGCGGCCGCGCCCTGGGCGGGGCCGACATCCAGTTCACCGGCCAGGTCACGCCAGACAAGAAGCTGGTGCGCTACACCGTTGATATCCGGCGCCTGATCGCGCGCTCTTTGGTGATGGGTATCGCCGATGCCAGCATGGAAGTGGATGGCGAGAAAATTTACGAAGGCAAAAACCTTCGCGTGGGGTTATTCACTGAGGGGCAGCTTTAGCGCTAACCAACAGGTCAGATCGGCGTATTTCGATCCTGGATGTAAGTCCGCAGCATTTCGATCTGGCGCGCGGCTGACTCGATCCACGGGTTAACGCTCAACGCGTCTTCAAAGGCGCCGAGCGCTTCCTGGTATCGCTCCTGCTGCAGAAAACATTGTCCGCGTCCGCTCAGCGCACCGAAATGGCGCGGTTCGAGCTCGATCACCCGTTCGATATCCTGCAACGAGCCGGCAACATCTCCGAGCAGATAGCGCATGATTGCGCGCTGATTCCAGCCTTCGGCGTAGTCCGGGTGTTCGGTAACGAGGCGATCAAACAGCGCAATTGCGCCGCGCGCGTCACCGGCTTCGGCACTGCTGCGGGCTTCGTCGAGCAATTCCCGTCCGGCTGGATCGCGAGACTCGAACCAGATCGCCCAGATTTTCTGCTCGACCGCGCGAGCGGAGTGCGCATTGGGCGCATTGCCGAGGTCGGAAAAAAGCTGCGGCAGGCGCGCATCGTTCTGATCGGCGATTAGCCCCGGCGGGATCATGAACAGAATGCTCAGGCCGAGCATCAGGCAGGCGCGGCGCAGGCCGGTCAGCGGCTGCCGGGTCATGCTTGTTCGGCCAGTGTCGCGAACGCACGCGCCGCGGCTTCGACGGTGTGCTCGATTTCGGCCTCACCGTGGGCAGCGGAAACAAAACCGGCCTCGAACGGCGAAGGTGCGAGGTTGACGCCGGCATTCAGCATGAGGTGAAAAAACCGTTTGAAGCGCTCGCCGTCACAGGCCATCACATCGGCGAAGCTCGAAACCTGGGCGGCGTCGGTGAAAAACATGCCGAACATGCCGCACACATGATTGGTGGTAAACGGCAGCCCGGCGTTTGCCGCGGCGCTTTCCAGACCTGCGCAAAGCTGCGCGGTGCGCTCCTCCAGCCGGTCATAGAATCCCGGCTCTTCGAGCAGTTCGAGGGTGGCGATGCCGCTGCGCATGGCGAGCGGATTGCCGGATAGCGTGCCGGCCTGGTAGACCGGGCCGGCCGGCGCCAGGAAGTCCATGATTTCCGCCGGGCCGGCGATTGCGCCGACCGGCATACCGCCGCCGATGACTTTGCCGAGTACGGTCAGATCGGGCGCGATGCCGTACAGCGACTGCGCGCCGCCGGCGTGGACTCGAAAGCCGGTCATGACTTCGTCGAAAATCAAAACCGCGCCGTGTCGGGAAGTCATTTCGCGCAGCGTCTCGAGGAAGCCGCCGAGCGGCGGCACGCAGTTCATGTTGCCGGCGACCGGTTCGACGATGACCGCGGCAACGTCGTCGCCGAATTCCGCGAATGCCGAGCGGACCTGCGCGGCATCGTTATAGTTCAGCGTCGTGGTGAGACCTGCGAGTCCCGCCGGCACGCCGGGGGAGGTCGGCACGCCCATCGTCAGGGCGCCCGAACCGGCCTTGACCAGCAGGGAGTCGGCGTGGCCGTGGTAACAGCCTTCGAATTTGACGATCCGATCGCGACCGGTGTAGCCGCGGGCGAGCCTGATGGCGCTCATCGCTGCCTCGGTTCCGGAGCTGACCATACGCACTTTTTCGACCGTATCGATCAACGCGATGATTTTTTCCGCAAGCTCGGTTTCCGCTTGTGAAGGTGCGCCGAAGCTGAGTCCGTGCTGGAGTTGCTCGGACACCGCGGCGAGGACCTGTGCATGCCCGTGGCCTACGATGGCCGGCCCCCAGCTGCCGATGTAGTCGACGTAACGGTGACCGTCGACATCGGTCAGCCACGCCCCTTCACCGTGGACAAAATATCTTGGCGTCCCGCCGACCCCGTTGAACGCGCGTACCGGTGAGTTCACCCCGCCCGGCATGACCTTGAGGGCGGCCGCAAACAGTTGCTCTGATCGGGTACTCATGTAATTGAACGTGCTCGGTATTGTCGAAGTGCGCTGGTACGGCATTGTCCGGTCTTACCTACCTGACCGCAATGCCGCGACGGTAGCTTGCGTACGCAGCGACTGCTGCTCAAGCGCTCCACGGCTTGACTACCGCCAGGATCACCACGGCGACCAGCACCAGCACGGGGGCTTCGTTCAACCAGCGATAAAAAACATGCCCGTGGCGGTTTTCGTCGCGCGCGAAACGGGCCAGTAACACGCCGAGGTAGACGTGGTAGGCGGCCAGCACAACGACCAGCAGCAACTTGATGTGCAGCCAGGTCGTTACGCGAAACCAGTCGAGGCCGAGCACCCCGAGCAGCGCGAGCCCGGCAAGGGTGGTCAGCACCGCGCCGGGCGTCATGATGCCGTAATACAGCTTGCGCTCCATGATCTTGAAGCGCGCGTTGCCCGGTTCGTCGTCGCACATCGCATGGTAGACAAACAACCGCGGCAGATAGAACAGCCCGGCGAACCAGGTAACCATGAATACGATATGAAACGCTTTGAGCCAGATATACATCGATGTGAGTCACGCGATCAGGGCGCCGGCCGCAGGACGGCGCGACGCAGGGCGGGGCTGTTCAGGGTCGCGGCTTGTCCAGTGCCAATGGCGTGGATGCCGCGGCAGCGCTGTCAGGGCTGACTACCGCAGGATCCGCTTCGCCGGCGAAAAACCGCCGTACCCGGGTGAACATCGCGCGCAGAATGCGGAACAGCTTGGGCAGTGCCCAGACCAGTACCAGCAGGAACGTGCCGAGCAGGGCGAAAAAAATCAACGGGTAATTGAGTGCCGTCCACAGGCCCGCGAAGACCATGACGTCTTCGCCCAACGATGCTGTCCAGTTGCTGACCGGCTCCGGCGAGGTGTTGATAAGCGCCCGCGAGCTGGCTTTCATCAGGTGCGAGCCGGCGGCCAGTCCACCGCCAAGTATGAAGGCCGCCATCTGCACGCCGGGGTCGAGGTCGCCGACGGCGGCCGCCGCCAGCGCCGCGCCGGCGGGGATCCGCACAAAGGTATGCAGGACGTCCCAGGCCGAATCGACGCCGGGCGTCTTGTCGGCAAAAAACTCCACCATGTACATGAAACCGGCAGCGGTGATCACCAGAGGGTGGGTAAGGATTTCCAGATCCGGGGGCAGGGCGAGGGCACCGGTAGAGCCGAGTATGCCGAACATCAGCAGGGCGGCGTAGAGGTTGATGCCGCTGGCCCAGGCGGCGCCCGCGGCGAGCGCCAAAGTTGCCGTCATCTCCACGCCCATGGTTCAAACCTCGCCGTTGCTGTACCGCGCCTGAGCGCATTGAAAACTGCGTCGCCACGGGACGCAAGGAATTTGACCGGCAATTTGCATGATGATTCCCGCGGGTATTCGGCTATGCTACGTAAGTTGTTGACCGATATATGTTTTAAAGTTAGTGTCTGCGACCGACTGCGGTGCGCCAGGCATAGGCTGCGCGCGTTCCAGGAGCGCTCGCAGGGTGCCGAACGCGGTGAGCCAGCGCGGATCCTTATCCAGGCTCGGTCCACCGCGTTCGGGGGTCGCAGCGGGCTGGCCGAGTACCGGCACCGGAGCGGCGTTCGCCGCGATCAATGTGAGGCCGACTCCAGACCGTGAAACTCGTCATTACCCACCATCGGCCCGTGCGCAAAGCGCTGATCACGCTCGCACTGATCATTCTGGTTGCATTCATCGTCGCGCTCGCGCTCGATTACGGACACTGGAAGTCGATCGCACATGCCATGGTCTCCACCGGCGAGAAGCGTTCCCTGCTGACCGAAACACTGGCCTTGCGGCGCGAGAACGAGGCCTTGCATGCGGATCTGGCGCAATTGCGCCGCGGTGAGCAGATCGCACGGCAGGCGCGCCACGATAATCACCGCGAACTGGTGCGCATGCAGACGGAAATCGCCGATCTCAATAAGGAAGTGGAGTTTTACCGCGATATTTTTGGCGCCACCGACGTCGATGTCGGTCCCCGTGTGAAGGGCGTGCGCCTGCGGCGACTGGCAGGCGAGGGCCGATACAGTTATAAGCTTGTAATGACGCACGTCAACAAAGAAGATCGTATGGCTGAGGGCAGATTGTCGCTGGAGGTTCGGGGAGAGTCCGGCGGCCGTCCCAAGGCCATCGCCTTTGTCAAACTCATAGAATCCGGGCCCGACTCATTTGCGTTCAAGTTCAAGCATTTTCACTTGTTCGAAGGCACCCTGAAGATGCCGGCCGGTTTCGTTCCACGCCAGATCCAGGTCGCCGTGACGGAAAAATCGCGGCGCAAACATACGCACAAACAGACCTATGACTGGGCGTCCACGCTAGATTGAGGAGAGTATTTCATGTTGGGGAAGGCAAAAAAGCGCAAACCGACCAAGGTCGATTCGCTGATTGGGCAACAGTCCCAGGTGCTGGGCGATATCCGTTTCGGGGGCGGGTTGCACGTGGACGGCAGCATCAAGGGCAACGTCATCGCCGACAGCGATGAGCAGGCGACCCTGACGGTCAGCGACCGCGGCACCATAGAAGGCGAGGTCCGGGTTCCCTACATCATCCTCAACGGCCTGGTAAAAGGCGATGTCCACGCCAGTGAACACGTGGAACTGGCGTCCAGCGCGCGGGTCGAAGGTAATGTGTTTTATGCCCTGATCGAGATGGCCATGGGCGCCGAAGTCAATGGCAAGCTGGTCCGGATCGTGGAGGAATCCCGCAAGCCGCTGGCGCTGGACCATGACCCGGCGGTCCGGGAAGCGGAATAAACACACAATCCTGCGGGTTGAAACTCGCCGGGTCTGACCTTACCTTGCACCTCAGATATTATTGGACAAGCCGATGGAAGCGACAACCGAAGCACTGGTGTTTACCGATTCAGCCGCACTTAAGGTGCGCGAACTCATCGACGAGGAGGGTGACGACTCCCTGATGCTGCGGGTATTTATTTCCGGCGGCGGCTGTTCCGGCTTCCAATACGGGTTTACTTTCGACCAGAAAGAGACCGACGGTGACACCATCGTGGTTAACCACGGCGTGAAGCTGCTCGTTGACCCGATGAGCGTCCAATACCTCATGGGCGCCGAGATCGACTACACCGAAGGTCTCGAAGGTTCGCAGTTTGTGATCCGTAACCCGAATGCCCAGACCACCTGCGGCTGCGGCTCCTCGTTTTCGGTCTGAGCGAACTCAAGACCGTTATCCATTCGCGGACGACACCGCCGTCGTGTCTCAGCGGCGCGGGAAAAACCGCGTCGGGCTGAGCACCGGTAACGCCGGGTCGTCGAGACGTTCGGTGACGAAGTCGGCCAGCGGGGCGAGTGCCCAGTAGCGTCGATACATACGCAGCGTTTCCAGCACAAACTCGATTTTTTCCGCCGCCGTGCGCCGCATCCCCGGCATGAAGCGCGGTACCTCAGGATCGTCGCTGCCGATGAAGTCGGTACTGTGCAGCAACAGCTGTGGCTGCACGCCGGTACGCCTCGCCAGCGCGATATGCAGCGCCAGGTAGGCGCGCCCGAGTGCCAGCGACGGTGTCGCGATAAAGTTCAGATAAGTCCAGTGCACCGGCAGTCGCGAGTACGGCATGGTTGTAACCGGTAGCTCGGCCAGATTGTTGTACTGCCCGTCCCATCTGAACATGCCGAGCGGCCCGCGGGCGGCGGCGAAGTTGCCATAAGTCTCAGCATAGGTGTCCTTACCGTCAGCCCCGCGGCGATAACGCAATCGCTCCCAGGTGCGCGCGAGGGGGCCGGTGGAGCTCGGGAACAGCGATGAATCGTAGCGATAGCCGCGCCGCGCCAGGGTCGCCAGTGCCGCGGCCGATTGGCCGAAGGCTGGCGCGCGAAAACCCTGTGCACCTTGCACTGAAAATGCACGGATCGCGGACTCGCTCAACTCGAAATCGCGCTCCAGGGCGTCGCGATCGAAGCGTGAAAAATTCGGATCATGATCAAACGAATGGTTGGCAAGCTCGTGACCGCCTGCCACCAGTGCCTCCATCAACCGCGCGTGGGCCGGATCTGCCGCGTCGCGGCCGACCACGAAAATGGTTGCCTTGATATCGAGTGCGGCGAACGCAGCGAGTATGCGTGGCACGGCGCGATCGAGAAACGACGGGTACTGCTGCCATCGCGGATCGCCGTAGGCGCGCAGATAAGACCACAGGTTGTCGAGATCGAGTGACAGTCCCGCGCCAGGCAGTGTCGACGGCGACGTCATGCGGGATACAGGTCGGGCGCGGTCTTGTCAGCCAGGGCGACGGCCTCGGTGACACTCAGACTGGCGTCGACGATACGCGAGGAGTTACACACGAACAGGCCGGGGACGCTGGTTTCGAGCGCCGGCAGGGTAGCCGAATAGTGTGGCTTGGGCACGGTCATGACATAGCGTGCTCGAGCGATGTGCGAAGCAGCGATCCCGGCACGTTCGAAATCGGGATACAGGCGCGCCAGGCCGTCGAGAAACGTGGCCTCGATTTGCGCGTCGTCGGCGGCGAACAGCGTGTCGTCGGCGGGCACGTAACGCGGCAGATAGACCAGGTGATGGCCGTTGAAATTCTCGATCCCGGTCAAAGCGGACATTTCGATAACGGTGGTGAAGGGCAGTGAGTTATCGGTCATATAGGTCATATAGGCCCCGCCCAGCGGTCGGTCCAGCAGCACCGAGAGGCACACCACACCCTGGTAGGATAATGCCCGATGCCGGGCTTTCTCGGTCTCGGAGAGACCAGTGCAGATACCCGCCACCAGTGGCGCGGCGAGCGTTGCGACCACGCTGTCGAAGCGATATGTCTCTGCACCGCTCGTCACCTCCAGTCCGCCGCTGCGATCCGGGATTACCGAACAGACCGGCGCGGCGCAGCGGATCTCGACTCCGCGAGCCTGCAAGGCGGCACTCAGGCTGGCGATGATGCGCGCATAGCCGCCGGGCATGAAGCCGAACCGCTCGGTGCGCTGACTGCCCTCGCGCGCGCCGTAGAATCGTCGGATCACCGACCAGATGTAAGCCGCCGAGATCTTGTCGTAGTTTGTGCCCAGCTTGCTGCGCAGCAGCGGCGCCCAGAGTTGTTCGTAGGCGCGTCGTCCCGACCATCGCGTCAGCCACTGCTCAGCGCTGATCGTTTCGAGTGCGCCGCGGCGTCGCCGCGCGCCGGCGTAGATGATGTTTCCGCCGACGCGCATTTTATCGATCAGCGACAGCGCCGGCAGGGCGAGATAGTCAAAGGAATTATTCAGTGGATAGTGCGCGCGGCCATCGTAGAACAGGGTCCTGGTAGTGCGCCACTGAACAGCCGTAGCCAGGCCGATTTCATCGAGCAGACCGAGCAGCGCCTGGTCGGATGCATCGATGACGTGATAGAAGCGATCCCAGGTGACGCCGTTGTTGGCGGTGTGTTGCGTCAGGCCACCGAGTTCTTCGGCTGCTTCGAACACCGTTACGGCGGCACCGCGCGCGGACAAACGCCACGCCAGCGCCAGCCCCAGCATGCCGCCGCCGAGTATGGCCATGGACCGGTTTGACTTCATGCCTGCGCTGCTGCTGATGATCCGGCGGTCAATGCATTTTTATCGCTAACCAGCGCGCCATAAAAATTCGCCCGATCAGCTTCAGGTGATCGAAGATCACGCGCAGCAGCCGGATCTTCGAACGGCCGAGCAGGCGGACCTGCAGTACAGCCGGGGTCTCGACCACCTTGTGGCCGGCGAGATCGAGACGGGCGAGGATTTCGGTGACCCCACAAAAGCCCTTGTTATCAATTTTCATGCCTGTGATCTGTGCGCGACGATAGATGCGAAAGCAGCTCGTATAGCTGCTCAGTTTGTTGTGCATAACCAGGCGGTACATAAACGCCGCCGTGCGCGACAGCGCCAGGCGCCAGCCCGGCACGTGCATAACATTGCCGTCATGGTGAAACGGCGAAGCGCTGACGGCAACCACGTCGGACCGAAGCAGCGGCAGCATGGTCAGCAGTTGATTGGGGTCGAAGGTACAGTCCGCGTCGATTACCGCGACCAGGTCCGAGGTGGCGAGATCGACGCCGGCAAGGATCGCACCGCCGATACCCCGATTGGCAGGCAGCCGCAGCAGTTCAACGTTGTCCCACGTGCCGAAATTGTTGTTCAGGGTTTCCCAGGTGGAATCGCTGCTGCCGTCGTCGACGAGCACGTACGACAGTTTGATTCGACCCCGCGCATTGTCGGCGAACGCTACCAGCGTGCGGCGCAGATACGGGATCGAGGCCTCTTCGTTGTAGCACGGCACGACCACGGTCAAGGGTACCGCCTGCGCGCCATCGCTTTCGACGCGGCTCGGAGTCACGCTCACTACCGCCGGCGTCGCCCGGGGAGTAATCGGTTGTTGATCGAGGGCCAGAAACTCACGCGCGCTGACAAAGCGATACCTGGCCAGCAGTTCGGCCAAGCGAGCCCGCATCAGGTCGAGATTGCGGTAGTGGCGTAGCGTCTGTATCGGTCCGGCTGCGGTGATCGCCGGCTGGCTCTGGTCCAGCTCCCAGATATGAAAGTAAGCGACCAGCGGTCGGCGCAGGACCTCGGTCCAGCGCGCGATTGCCCAGCGCGTAACCCAGCCGGGCAGCTGGCGCAGATAATTACCGCCGGCAAACGGCAGTGCGTAGCCGCCAAGCAGCAGTGACGAAATCGGCACTTCGATCAGCGCGTCTGGCGGTGCCGACTGGTCGACGACGAAACGGGTATTCCGGGCGGCAAATTGCCTGCCGAGGGGGCAACAGCTGGCGTCGTAGCGGAATCCTTCCTCGCGAATGATATCCAGCGCCCAGCGATCATCGGGCCCGATCCAGCCGCGGCCGATGCGGAAGCCGAGTACTTCGCGCCCGAGCACGGATTCCAGAAGTTGTTTGCTGCGGCGGATGTCTTCGCGAAAAGCCGGCGGCGGGATCTCTCGGATCGATTGCTGGTAGTAGCCCTGGCTGCCGATTTCGTGACCAGCATCCAGTATCGGGGCAAAAATTTCCGGATGCGTCTCGGCGATCCAGCCGCTGACAAAAAACGTTGCCTGCGCGTCGTGCTCGGCGAGCAGCTGTAGAGTCGCGTTCAGATTACGCGTAATTCGATCGTCGAAACGCTCCCACTCCTGGTAGGGGATCAGGTGGCTGAACGCCCCGACCTGGTAATAATCTTCAACATTGATGGTCAGAATATGGTTCATGACGTGCGTCAGGCCGAGGGCTGTCGGGTGCCGAGAAACTCGCGCACCAGCGCGGCGATGCGCTGAGCGCTGTTGCCGTCACCGAACGGGTTGAGTGGGATCTGGCGACACGACGGCCACTCGCCTGAGTCAGTGATGTTCTGCAGATGGCGTGCCAGCGCCGCGGCATCCGGGGCGAGTGTGGCCAGACCGGTAGCGAGGATTTCGGGTCGTTCGGTGACCGTGCGCAGGATCATCAGCGGCACCCCCAGGGTCGCGGTTTCTTCCTGAATGCCACCAGAATCAGAAAGTATGAGATCGGCATTGGCGAGCAACGCGAGGAAGTCATCATAGTCGAGCGGATCTATCAGCCGAATGCGCGGGTGCCCTCCAAGGATGTCGGCCGCGCTCGAGCGGACATTAGGATTAGGGTGGACCGGGCAAACCAGCACGCAGTCGGGGTTGTCAGCAATAAAGCCGCGGATCACGCCGAAGTAGTCGTGTGCGCGCTGACCGAAATTCTCGCGGCGATGAAACGTCAGCACCACCCTGCGCAGGTCGGACGTTTGTTCAAGCAGGCGCTCAAGCGAGGCGCTGCGCAGGGTGTACGGCGCGCGCCCGCGTACCGCATCGACGATCGGGTTGCCGGTGGTGAAAATCGCCGCCGCCGGAACTGCTTCGTCGCGTAGATTTTCCGCGTTGTCCGGTGTTGGTGCGCAATGCAAGGTGGCGCAGTGGGTGATGAGGATACGCAGGGCTTCTTCCGGGTAAGGGCTGTGTTCGTCTCCGCTGCGCAATCCGGCCTCGATATGGATCACCGGTATCGCCAGAAAGGCAGCCACTACAGCAGCGGCAAACGCCGTCGAAGTATCGCCCTGAACTACCACGACGCGGGGCCTGAGCTCGGTGAACAACGGGATCAGGGCAGCGCCCGCGCGGCGTACAAACGCATCGTAAGTATCGCCTTCGCGCATCAGCGCCAGGCTATGTTCGGCGACAATCCGCTGCGAGCGAAGAAAGGTCGCGATCAGATCGGCCTGCTGTCCCGTCACCAGCGTGTTGACCTGTAAATCATCGTAGCCCTTGAGGGCATGAATAACCGGGGCGAACTTTATGATCTCCGGTCGCGTGCCCATCACGCACAGGACATCCAGGGGCGCGCTATTCATCGACCCTGCGCGTCAAGGAATGCGCCCGTTACCAGGGCGCGTGGTCGCGATCACGGCGTCGAGTGCGCGCGCGGCTCATGGATCGCGCCGAGGCACAGGCGATGCAGTGTCGCGCTCGTCGTCAAGGTGATTGGTCGTCCGGCAAGGCGGCGCTGGGCCAGCCACGCGAAAGCCGCCGCTTCAACGAAATCCGGCGCCAGACCGATCGCTGCGGTCGTTGCGATCGTCCGAGCGGGAAGTCGCAGCGCGAGGCGCCGCATCAATTCCAGGTTGTGCGCGCCCCCGCCGCAGACATACACAGGCGCCACGCGATTAGTGCTGCTGCGTTCGATCTCGCGGGCAACCGATTCAACAGTCAATTGCGCCAGCGTCGATTGCACGTCCGCGGCGGCGCTGCGCGCGATACCGGCCGCTTCCAGGTGACGGCTGATATAGGCCATATTAAAAGCTTCCCGACCGGTGCTTTTCGGGGCCGGCGCGCTGAAATAGGCGTCGTGCATGAACGCTTCGAGCAGTTCGGGAATGACCGTGCCGCACGCTGCCCACGCGCCGTCCTTGTCGAACGGCTGCTGTTGGTGGCGCATCGACCATTCGTCCATCAGGCAATTGCCGGGGCCGGTATCGTAACCGCTGCCCGGACCGCCGAAGTTGCGATCAAGTAACGAGATATTGGCGATCCCGCCGAGATTGAGCACCACCTGCTCGCCGTGCTCGGTACTGAAACACCAGGCGTGAAACGGCGGTACCAAAGGTGCGCCAGTGGCGCCATAGGCGACGTCCAGAGCGCGAAAATCCGCTACCGTCGTGATCCCGGTCAGGGCGGCGATGGTCGCTGCATTGCCGATTTGCCAGCTGTAAGGTTCGGGCGCATACGGATGATGGCGAAGCGTTTGACCGTGGCTGCCGATCGCAAGTATCTGGTCACGTTCGACAGCATTGTCGTCCAGCAGGCGATTGACCGCAGCGGCGAAATGCTGGCCGACCGCGATATCCAGGGTCGCGATTTCGTGCACGGTGGTAGCCCGGTCCGGTGCAATTGCGGCATCGAGGCGCGCGCGGAGTGCGGATGGATAGGCTTCGGTCGAAGTGAGTCGCGTTTCGATGTGGTCGGCGCTCAACGCAACCAGGGCGAGGTCGACCCCATCCATGCTGGTGCCCGAGATCAGACCAAGGAAAAGGCCTTCGGGGATTGGCGCAAGCTGCTCAGTCAAGCTTGCCCGATAAGGATCGTTGTTGGGCGTGTTCAGCGTTCATCGAGGTCGAGCCGCGCAACGATATTACTGGCCGGTTTCCTGTGCTCGGCGGTAAGTGTTGCGAGTTGGTCGAGCAGCGGTTCCGCCTGCTGGCGGAATTCGGCCAGGTAGCGCTTCTCGATGTGCTGCGCCTTCGGCAGATCCACCGTCAAGGGATTGCGATGCGCACCGTTGACGCGAAACTCGTAGTGCAGGTGAGGCCCGGTCGCGAGGCCCGACTTGCCGACATAACCGATGATCTTGCCCTGCTTGACTGACGCACCGCGCCTGAGGCCTTTCGGAAAGCGCGACAGGTGAGCGTAAAGCGTGCTGTAGGTATTGCCGTGTTGCATCTCGACGGTTTTTCCGTAGCCGCCGCGCGTGCCGACCATCACGATCTTGCCGTTGGCGGTGGCGCGTACCGGCGTACCCATCGGCGCCGCGTAGTCGACGCCTCTATGCGCACGAATGGTATTCAGTACCGGGTGTTTACGCCGCAGATTGAAGCGCGAACTGATGCGCGTGAAGTTTACCGGCGTACGCAGGAATGCCTTGCGCATCGCCTGTCCTTCATCGGAGTAGTACTCGGTTTCGCCATTCTCGTCAGTGAACAGAATCGCACGCAGACTCTTACCCTGATTGACGAACTCCGCGGCAAGGATCCGACCCTGCTTGATCAATTCACCGTCCTTGTAGGCTTCTTCGTAGATCACGCTGAAGCTGTCCCGGGCACGGATATCGAGAGCGAAGTCGATGTCCCAACCGAAAATCTCGGTCATACGCATGATCATGGCGTCGGAAAGCCCGGCTTTCTGTCCATCAAGAAACA